>JAZONS010000041.1:0-43319 GCA_045654585.1 Eubacteriales bacterium | reverse complement strand
TGACCCTTCCGATGAGGAAAAAGTCAGTGCAAATTTACCCGATCTTAAGCTAGAGCTGAAATTCCTCAACGAAAACCAAGTGATACTTTTAAACGGTAAGGCTGTCGGCGACGAGATAAGAACGCCCGAGGCTTCTATGGCAGCTTCCGCTGTCAGTGCTCTTGGCTCGGTCAGAGAATTTCTTCTTATGACTCAGAGAAACATTGCCGAGAACAACAGCGTAATAATGGACGGCCGTGATATCGGTACTGTCATTCTCCCCTACGCTGAGGTTAAGATATTCCTGACGGCAAGTCCCGAAGCAAGAGCAAAAAGACGCTTTGCCGAGCTTACCGCAAAAGGAATCGAAACAACTTACGAAAAAGTATATACCGAAATGGTTGAACGTGACAAAAATGATTCCACAAGAGCTCTCGCTCCCTGTGTACCAGCAGACGATGCTGTAATGCTTGATAACTCCGAGCTTACCGCCGAAGGAACAACAGATGCGGTTTTAAAGATCGTTAACAAAGAAATCAAGCAGAGAAAAAAGAAGTTCAATCCTTTTTACAGAGTTTGCAGAATTCTGATAACAGCTTTCATGCGTTTAACTATGCGAATAAAAGTAACAGGAAAAGAGAATATTCCTACGGAAGGCGGCGTAGTTCTCTGTTCCAATCATATCGGGATTCGCGACGTATTTCTTATTGGAATAACCTATCCGAGGCAGCTCTTCTTCCTATCGAAGAAAGAATGGTTCAAAATTCCCATTATGAGTTCTGTTATGAGAGGCTGGGGAGCAATACCGCTTGACAGAGGCGGAAAGGACGTAGGCGCTTTAAAAAATGCCGTTGTTGTCGCTAAAAAAGGCAAAACATTAGCGCTCTTCCCGCAAGGAACAAGAAAAGCCGGAATTAATCCAAAGGAAACTCCTGTAAAAAGCGGTGCGGGTATGATAGCATATCATTCGCATGCCGATATGCTACCCGTATGTATCAAAACCGATGGTGTTAAATACCGTTTTATGCGCAAGATTGAAGTCATTTACGGCAAGCCTATAAAATATTCCGAGCTTGGGTTTGAAAGAGGCAGCGTAGGTGAATTCAAAGATGCAACAAACAAAGTATTCGATGCAATCTGCGAGCTCGGCGGATACACTTCACTTCCTTCTGCCGAAGGTGAGCAAAGCTGATGATCGTTTTATCAAAAAACGCCGGCTTTTGTCCCGGTGTGAAAAGGGCCGATCTAACCGTAAGAGAGCTTATAAAAAATCGCTCCGATAACGAAATGATCTATACGCTCGGCGAGCTCATACACAACGGCATTTATACCGCTGAGCTTTCTTCTATGGGGGTTCGCACCATAACCTTTGATGAGGTCGAAAAATGCATAATTGAACAACCTGAATCAAAGCATACTCTTGTTATCCGAACTCACGGCATTCCTAAAGAGGAGCATGAATATCTTGATTCGCTCAGCGAAAAATACAGCAATTTTAAAATTGTTGATATGACCTGTCCTTCCGTAAAAAAGATCCATCGCATAGCCGCGGAGAATACTTCGGACAATACCTGTTTTATACTCTTTTGCAACCCGAAGCACCCCGAAGCAATCGGTATTATGAGTTATGCAAAAGGCGAAAAACATGCAATTTCCTCCCCTGAGGAACTTGAAGCCATTGATTTTACGGAAAAAATCCCCATTTTATGTTCCCAAACGACAGAAAATTTAGAACTTTTTGCAAAAATTAAAAAAAATTTTAAAAAACTATGTACAAATGCAATTTTTTTTGATACAATATGTAGTGTCACTGAAAATCGTCAGAATGAAGCAATAACAATTGCAAAAAACTCCGACGCGATGATAGTCATAGGCGGAAAGGAAAGTTCGAATACGCGTAAGCTCTACGAGCTATGCGCAAAAGAATGCTCCCAAACGGTATGGATTGAATCTGCGAAGGACTTGTTAGCTGATTTTCCTGACCCCGCAAAATGCGTAGGAATAACCGCAGGCGCTTCCACACCTGACGGTATAATAACGGAGGTTAAAAAGAAAGTTATGGAAAACAAAGAATTGGACTTCGAGGCACTTCTCGAAGACACACTCAAAACTTTACATACAGGAGATACAGTTAACGGTATAGTTTGCACTATCGGCGATAACGAGATCAAGCTTGATCTTGGCGTTAAAGTTACCGGCGTTCTTACCAAAGAACAGATTACCGATGACCCCACCGCAAATCTCCATGATATGTTCAAGGTTGGAGATGAGGTTGCCGTATTCGTAATCAGAGTTGACGATAAGGCAGGCCTTGCTACAGTATCCAAGAAGAGAGTTGACGCTGATAACAGCTGGGTAGTTCTCAAGGACGCTCACGATAACGGCGATATTCTCGAGGGTAAGGTAGTATCCGCAAATAAGGGCGGTGTTATAGTATCCGCACTTAACAACTCTATTTTCGTTCCCGCATCTCAGACAGGTGTTGCAAAGGGCGGAGACTTCTCTGTTCTTGTTGGAACAACTCAGAAGGTAAAGATCATCGAGTTCGATACCGTAAAGAAAAAGGCTCTCGGTTCTATCAAGGTAGTTCTCAATGCTGAAAAGCAGGCTCGCGAGGATGCTATTTGGGCAACGCTTGAGGTTGGCAAGAACTACACCGGTACTGTTAAGAATCTCACCACTTACGGCGCATTTGTTGACATCGGCGGCGTTGACGGCATGGTTCACAACTCCGAGCTTTCCTGGGGAAAGATCAAGCATCCTTCTCAGGTTGTTTCAGTTGGTCAGGTAATCGAAGTATTCATCAAAGAGCTCGACGTTGAAAAGAGAAGAATTTCTCTCGGCTACAAGACTGAGGAAATGGACGTTTGGTCTCAGTTCGTTAAGGCTCACGAGGTTGGCGATATTGTTCCCGCTAAGATAGTTTCTCTCACTCCCTTCGGTGCTTTTGCTGAAGTTAGCGAGGGCGTTGACGGTCTTATCCACATTTCCGCTATCTCTACCCAGAGAATTGCTGCTCCCTCCGACGTTCTTAACATTGGTGATGTTGTTGACGTTAAGATAATCAATATCGATAACGAAAACCGTAAGCTTTCCCTTTCCATCCGCGCTATCACTGAAGCTGCAGAAAAGGCTGCTGCTGCAGAAGCTCGCGCTGCTGAACTTGCTGCAAAGAAGGCTGAAGAAGAGGAAGAAGCTAAGAGACTTGAGGAAGAAAGAGCTGCTATGGCTCCCTACATTGTAGGTTCTATCGACTAATTATGAAAATTGCTTTGATCGCTCACGATAAAAAGAAGAACGATATTATAGAGCTCGCAAAAAAATACAAAGACGTTCTTGCAGACCACACTCTGTATGCAACGGGAACTACGGGAACACTTATTATGGGTGAGACCGGACTTCCTATTCACCGTATGAAAAGCGGACCGCTCGGCGGAGATCAGCAGATCGGCGCTATGCTTGCAAACGGAGAACTCAATCTGATCGTATTCTTGCGTGATCCTCTTACTGCTCAACCTCATGAGCCTGACGTATCGGCGCTTTTAAGACTTTGCGACGTTCAGAGTATTCCGCTTGCCACTAACGTCAGCAGTGCAATAATAATGCTCGAAGCAATAAAAAATAAAATTTATTTTAAATAAATAATTAAGGAAGAATGTTGGTTTTGATCCTTCATTCTTCCTTTTTATTATATTAATCTTTATTAACCTTGTTCGATGAGATCAGCCATTCTATAAGCCTTGTATCTTCATATGCAGATTCCCATGAATTATGCCCTACTCCGTGAAAAACTGTTAATTTAACGTTTCCGCCGTTAGATTTTAATTTATCGCACATTTCATAAGAATTATTTATTGGTACAACGGTGTCAGCATCTCCGTGGAATGCCCATACGGGTGTCTTACCGATTTGATATGTTCTCCACGATACGCCGCCTCCGCAGATCGGAGCAAGCGCCGAGAAAAAACCGGGATAAGCCATTCCCATTTCCCAAGTACCGTAACCGCCCATAGAAAGTCCCGTGATAGAAACTCGGTTTAAATCAACGTTATACTCTACTATTACATGATCTATGAGCTCTTTCAACTCTACAGATAACTGATTCCATATAAAGTCCTCGGGACACTGCGGAGCTATAACGATAGCATCTATTCTCTCGCCTGCTTCAATATATTTCGCTATGCCGTGAACTGCTATTTTATTAAAATCATCTCCGCGCTCTCCTGCTCCGTGAAGCATTACTATGAGTGGAAGCTTTTCATTATTGGAAAGCTTGGGCAAATGCAAAAGATAATTAAACTTCTCTATCCTTTTGTTTTTAAATGTAAATACTTTTCTTTCCATTTTCTTCTCCTTAGTCAAGTTCTTTAAGTCCCTTGTGCAATTCGAAGTAGCGTCCACCAAGTGCTACGAGGTCATCGTGAGTACCTCTTTCGATAATCTCGCCCTTTTCAAGCACCATTATCGCATTTGAATTCCTTACAGTAGAAAGTCTGTGCGCTATTACAAAGGTAGTACGGTTTTGCATAAGTCTGTCCATTCCCTCCTCTATATGACGCTCTGTTCTAGTGTCAACTGACGAGGTAGCCTCGTCAAGCACAAGGATAGGCGCTTTTGAAAGAGCAGCCCTCGCAATATTTAAAAGCTGACGCTGACCTTGGGAAAGGTTTGCTCCATCGCCTTCAATAACTGTGTTATAACTGTTTTCAAGTCTTATTATAAAGCTATGCGCGCTTGCAGTTTTAGCAGCCTCAATAACTTCATCATCCGTTGCATCAAGCCTTCCGTAACGAATATTCTCCATTACTGTTCCCGTGAAAAGATGCGTATCCTGCAATACCATTGCTATATTCTGCCTTAAGAAATCGCGCTTGTAGCTCTTAATATCCTTACCGTCTATCGTTATTTTACCCGAATTGATATCATAAAATCTGTTCAATAGGTTTGTGATAGTGGTTTTTCCCGCGCCAGTCGAGCCGACAAAAGCTATCTTCTGCCCGGGATGAGCATAAAGAGAAATATTTTTAAGCACAGTCTTTTCAGGTACGTACCCGAAGGTAACGTCCTCAAGAACAACGTCTCCGACAATTTTATCCGTATGAGCATCGAGCGCATCAAGTGCCTCGCGATCACTATCCATTACAGCGAATACTCTTTCCGCACCGGCGAGCGCCGCAAAAACAGCAGACATCTGATTGGAGATTCTGTTTATAGGCATAGAAAAATGCCTAGCATAGTTTGCAAAAACGGTCAAAGATCCCGGCGTTAGTCCCGAAGTGAACATCAGAATTCCGCCAAGACCTACGGTTATACCGTAGCTGATCTGACCGATATTTCCCATAATAGGCCCCATAACGCCGCCCCAGAACTGAGCATTAAACTGTTTATCACGCAGATCCTCATTGAGTATTACGAATTCTTCAACACAAGTATCTTCGTGATTAAATACCTTTACTATCTTCTGCCCACTGACGGTTTCCTCGATATATCCGTTTACAGCGCCAATAGCAGCCTGCTGAGATCCGTAATACTTGGATGAAAGCTTTCCGATAATTGCTCCGCCTTTAATAAAGATCGGAACAAATAGCACGGTAACAAGAGTAAGCCATACGTTTGTTGTCAGCATAAAAACAAAAGTACCGAGGATCGTGATGCTTCCCGAAACGACGGAAGTTAAAGAATTATTCAGCATAACGTCAATATTATCGATATCGTTTGTAAAGCGGCTCATTATCTCACCTGTCGGGTGGGAATCGAAGTATTTGATCGGAAGATCTTGAAGCTTGCAAAACAGATCGTTTCTGATCTTTTCGACAGAGTTCTGCGATACAGATAACATCAATCTTGCTTCTATATAAGAGCAAGCAATTGATAAGATATAGATAAATGCAAGTATAAAAACAGCTATAATTACGTAGAAGCTTATAGCGGAAAATCTGTTTTCAAGAAGCTCTTTAACAAAGCCGACCTCCGTTATCGCAACGATGATCTTATCAACTGTTTTCTCTGCCGCGCTCATTTTTATTTCCACATCGGGAAACAACTCGACTGTAATTCTATCTATAATAGGAGCTATCATATAACCGCCGATAAGAGAGGTTATTGCTGTTACCAGCATACAAATAAACACTAAAGCAAGCTTAAATTTATGCTGACCTACGTAAGATAAGAGCCTTTTTACTGTCTTTTTCAGCTCCTTCGGCTTTCCCTTCATGGAAGGATCGCGTCGCATCGGTCCTCTCGGATTTATAGGCATTGCGCGTTTTGCGCTATGAGAGGACGAGCTGTTATATCTTTTTCTGAGTTCATCAAGTGTTCTTGCCATTATTTATCCTCTCCTTCCCCTTTTTCATTCTGTGACCAATATATCTCGCTATATTCTTTATTTTTATCAAGAAGTTCGCTGTGAGTTCCGATTCCGGTGATACGTCCGTCATCCATAACGATTATCATATCAGCATCCTGAACAGAAGACGTTCTCTGAGCAATAATTATCTTTGTACATCCCTCAAGCTCGTTGTATAACGCATTCTTTATGCGTCTTTCGGTTGCGGTATCTACCGCACTTGTTGAATCGTCAAATATCAGTATCTTAGGCTTCTTTATAAGCGCTCTTGCTATACAAAGCCTTTGCTTCTGACCGCCGGAAAGGTTATTCCCCCCCTTGTCAAGAACCGTATCATATCCGTCCTTGAACGAATCTATAAAGATATCCGATGCGGAATACGCCGCGGCTGTCTTTAAATCCTCGTCTGTTGCATCTATATCGCCCCATCTTAAATTCTCGGCTACCGTGCCTGAGAACAAAAGATTTTTCTGAAGTACCATCCCGATGCCGTCACGCAAGTTCTTCAACGTATAATTCTTAACGTTTTCACCGTCAATAAGAACTTCCCCTCTGTCAACGTCATATAGACGCGGTATCATCGAAACCAAGGTACTTTTACCGCATCCGGTCGAGCCGACTATTCCTACGGTTTTACCTGCCTCTATGGTGAAGCTGATATCACTCAATACCTCTTCCTCATTGTTTTTATAATAACGGAAGCCTACGTTTTTAAATTCTATCCTTCCGTTTTCGACTCTCTTATCGGGAGCTTTGGCGTAAACATCGGTAATATCTATCTTTTCGTCGAGCACCTCGGCAACTCTTCTTCCCGAAGCGATAGCTCTCGATGCGCTCGTAAAGAGGAATGATACCATTGCCATTGAATGAAGAATCTGGTTCACGTATGTAATAAACGCGCTGAGATCTCCAATATCCATTCTGCCGCGAAGAACGTCCGCATGCCCCGACCAAACTACGATAATGATAGTCGTATACATAAATAGATTCATTATGGGAGTCATCATTATCATAAGCTTTGTTGCTCTCATAGATGCACTCTTAAGATCAGAGTTTGCCCCATTGAACTTCTCTATTTCACGCTCCTCGCGCACGAAAGACTTAACTACTCTTACATTGGTTACGTTTTCCTGAACGGTCGAATTTAACTTATCTATCTTAATCTGAACTCGTGAAAATCTCGGCAGCGCAGAAATGATAAGTCCGAGTATCGATATTAACATTAACGGAATCGTTACTGCCAAAACTACCGAAAGAGGCGGATTTATCGTTATTGCCATTATAAATGCACCGATCATAATTCCCGGTGACCGCAGTGCCATTCGGAGAAGCATATTAACGAAATTCTGAAGTTGAGTAATATCATTGGTCAATCTTGTTACAAGCGATCCCGTAGAAAACTTATCAATATTGGCAAACGAATACTTTTGAATTGATTTATATGCATCCCGTCTGACGTCGGTTGCAAAATTCACTGAAGCCTTCGCACCAAAATATGCGCCGCCGATTCCGCCTAACATCATGAGAATGGCACAAAGTATCATAGCAAGTCCAACACCGATACCGACACCAATGCCGTCAGCGCCGTTATTTATAACTATAGAGAGAAGTTTTGGCATAAAAATCTCACCCAAAACTTCAACGACCATACAAAGAGGTCCAAGAATAAAGAACGGCAGATACGGTTTTACGTATTTAAACCATCTCTTCATTATTTTTCCTCCTTTTTAGTAAGCTCTTTTAAATTGTTTTGTATTTTTTCAAAGCATCGGGATAGACATGATAGCTCATCATCAGTCAGTCCCGCGAGGGTCTTTCTGTCGATTACCGTGAAATACTCACGTGATTTCTCTACTATCTCTCTCCCCTTTTCCGTAATGGATATCTCGTTATACCGATTATCCTTGCCCGCTGTTCTCAATATAAGACCGTCACGTTCAAGCTTTGATAACGATACAGTCATTGCCGCTTGCGTTATACCAAGCTCATCTGCTATCTCCTTCTGAGATCTTACGCTTTCGCGTTTTGCGAGCTTCATAAGAACCTGATGCTTACTTCTATGAATACCGATATCATCAATTACAGTTTCAATTGCTCTTTTATGCATTCTGTTGACTGATATCATTTTTCTTATTACAGTGATTATTTCATTATCCGTCATTTTACCCTCCAATACTTAACCGTTTAATAATTAACTACTTAATCAGTATAACATATTTTCGATAAATTTCAAGAGAATTCATAAAATGTATACAAATTATTGTATTTTTAATTAATATGTGGTAAAATATTGGCATGAGGTGATAATATGAAACATACAACTGTTTGCTACATAGAAAAAGATGACTCCTATCTTATGCTGCATCGCATAAAAAAAGAAGCCGATGAAAACAAAGATAAATGGATAGGTATAGGCGGTAAGCTTGAGGCGGGAGAATCCCCTTTTGAATGCGTGAGGCGCGAGGTGTTCGAGGAGGTTGGATTGACTCTGAATTCGCTACGTTACGCAGGCTTTATTACTTTCGTTTCCAATGTATTCGGAACAGAATATATGCATCTTTTTCATTGCAACGATTTCTCGGGAACTCCCGACGAAAATTGCGCCGAGGGCGTACCGTCCTGGGTCAAGAAAAGCGATATCCCAAAGCTTCCTATCTGGGAGGGAGATAAGATCTTTCTTGAGCTTCTCGAAAAAGAAAGGCGCTTTTTCTCACTAAAATTCGAATATAACGGAGATAAGCTTATATCTCACACACTTGAATTCTGATTATTGGTTATCGTATTATATATAATAGAATAAAAAACTGCAGTTGAACAAACAAAATCTTCAACTGCAGTTTTCTTTATTTCGTTTTTAACAGCTTCTTTCTCTCTTTGTAATCGGGTAGATATCTTTCTATAATTGCGTAAAAGCTCGGTGAATGATTCATTTCGACAAGATGCGCAAGCTCGTGTACTACTACGTATTCTCTTGCCGCCTCGGGATAAAGCATCAAAAGATATGAAAAGCTTATATTTTTCGAAGAAGAACAAGAGCCAAATCTTGTTTTAGCAGACGTTATAGTTATACGGTTATATGACAATCTCATTATAGCGGCGTAATGCTCGCAAAGAGCTTCGAAGTATATTCGCGCTTGCTTTTTTAACTGTTTTATATGCGCATCACTAAGGGTTTCATACTTTTCCCGCTTGCTCTTTTCTCTGACAAGCGCCTTTTCTATCCATTCCTTGTGCTTTTCAACTATAGCTTTAATTTCGCGTTTAGGCATTTTAATGGGAGCTTTTACAATAACGCAGCCATTTTCGATTTTTATAGCAACACTTTTACGTTTTGAATATCTTACCTCGTAGTCCATATTAACTCCAAAATATTATTTGCTCATATTTTATCACAGGTTCGATTTATTGTAAACCCCTTATAATAAAAATTATTCACCGTGTAGATAGCAATACGAATTAAACTGTTTTTTTCGTTTTCCTCTGCCGACAAAATCTCCTTCTTCAATATAATTATAATAGAAAGGCACGTCGTAGCCCTCGGGCATTGGCAAACTTCCGTCGGTTTCAATAAAGACGTAATCGGCATCGCTTATTATAAGTTCCTTTGGGAAATGACGGTCGTTTATCATAAGCAATGCTATATCCTTTATATCTTCCTCAGGACAGCCTTCATTTGCTATACCTTCCGCAAAAATATCGTATTTGCAGAGAATATGCCTTTTGCAATCCCCTTTAGGTTCGGTTCCTTTTATAAAATATCCGTACCCGCACCTATCTCCTCTCGGATCTTTTTTACACGTTTCGGTAAA
Organism: Eubacteriales bacterium; assembly: GCA_045654585.1. Classification (GTDB taxonomy): domain Bacteria; phylum Bacillota; class Clostridia; order Oscillospirales; family CAG-272; genus UBA1740. The sequence goes on along the minus strand of JAZONS010000041.1, from coordinate 33,185 downwards.
GTTTTTACCCGAATCACAGCAAAAATCTCTTTCGATTAATCCGTTTTTGGAAAAGCTTTTGATTTCGCTATCTTTTTTAGTCTTTAATGCACTCTCGTGAATATCCTTCATTATATCATCCCATATTTTCAGATGACTCGGATACACACTGCCAACAGAACTATCCGAGTTCCTGTATCCGCACCAGATACCCGCCGTATAATACGGAGTGTATCCTATAAACAGTTTGTCCCTATCATTGCCCGAAGTTCCCGTTTTTCCTGCGGTGTCAACCGTGTTTTTTAAGGTGATTTTGGATGCTGTACCGCTTTCTGTGACGTTCATAAGCATTTGATTCATTACTCGCATCGCTTCTTTTGTAAATAATTCTTTCTCTTTTGGAGAATTATCTATAATTAAATTTCCCTCCGAATCATAGACCGCAATAAAGCTGCGTCCTTCGGTAAACAATCCTTCGCGAGGAAAAACAGTATATGCCTCGGTTATGCGCCTAAGACTTACACCATAGCTTAGTTGCCCAAGCGCAAGAGGCGCAGCTGCAAGATCGGTCAATTTGTTTCCGTCTTTATCATAAGCACTTAATGCCAGCGTATCAAAATTGAAATCATTTTTAAGACTTTTATATATTTTTTCCGCTCCAAGCATATTATAAAGTCTTATAGCAATGGTGTTTTTCGATAACCTGAGCGCATCGTTTACAGTTGTTAATCCGTCGTAAACCGAGGGGTAATTATTAGGGTATTCTACATAACTATTTCCTTTTTTACTAAACTCAATGGGTACGTCATCAAATACCGTAGCCCAACTTATTCTCTTTTCGTTTATTAAAGGAGCATACAAGGCTAAAGGCTTAAGCGAAGAGCCCGGAGTGTGGGGACAGGTCGCAAGATTCAATAGGCAATCCCCCTTTTTTTGCCCAGTCGAGCCCACTATACCAACCAGATTTCCCGTTACTGAATCACAGATAGCCATAGCATAATCAAGCCCATAAGCTGTTTTTTTCGAAAAGTTTTCTTTATTTTTAAAGAAGACCTCGAGCTTTTCCTGAACAATCGGATCTTCTGTTGTATATATCTTTAATCCACCGTTTATAAGCAACGCCTCAGCGGAAGCACGTGAAATATTATATCTTTTTGAGATAGCACCAATAACGTCATCATTTACAGTTTCAATAAACCACGAATTATATTCCTGATCCTCTTTCTTCTTTTCTGTTATTTGAAGTTTATCATTTATCGCTTTGTTATATTGCTCTTCATCAATAACACCGAAATCGAGCATCGCAAACAAAACGTCATTTCTTTTTTTCAAGCAAGCCTCGGGGTTAATTCGCGGATTATACTTAGTCGGCGCATTGGTTATTCCAACGAGAATTGCCGCTTCCGAAAGAGTTATCTCTTCTAAAGCTTTCCCGAAATAATTTTCTGCAGCAAAGTAAACACCTGTAACGTTTTCTCCGAATGGTATAATATTTAAATAGACCTCAAGGATTTCATCCTTCGTGTGTGTTTTCTCGATATTATATGCTCTGATTATTTCGTTAAACTTCCGTTTCAGCGTTACTTCATTATCTCCACTTATATTTTTAATAACTTGCTGAGTTACAGTAGAAGCTCCAAAAGTATTCTTTACGTGAAAAACCGAATTAAAAAGCGCGTATAACGTTCTTATAATATCAACACCGGAATGCGAATAAAACTTTCTGTCTTCCATTGCTAAAAAACCGTTTATCAAATCTTGCGGAACCGTTTCTAATTCAACCCAACGTTTTTTATTCTCGCCCAGAACAACGCTTTTATATAAAACAGGCTCGTATTCCGACAAAGAATATGCATCCGCTCCCCTATCGCAATAATACTCGGTGACAGTGCTCCCCCTCGCAAGAGAAAACATAATTTCGTCACTCTTTAAATCAATATTCTTTTTTGAATAAATTACTGTAAAAATGAAAGCCGCAAGCGCGGTGAATGAAATTGATAATAGTAAAATACAAGTAATAACAATTATTTTTTTATTTCTTTTTTTCATAAAAAAACTCCGTGCGGTTTTTAAAATCTTGCCACACGGAGAACTTTTTATTATATAAATATTATGGTAACTTTGGGAATTATGATAACTTATCACCGTAATCAACACGGTTAAGATAAAGTCCGTCAGCCGGAGCAGTCATTCCCGCTTTTGATCTGTCACGGGAATCAATAATGGTTTTAATATCTTCGGGTTTGAATCTGCCAAACGCAACCTCCGCAAGAGTACCCGTGATTATTCTTACCATATTGTAAAGAAAACCGTCTGCATGAATGCGTAGTTCTATTATATCGTCGTTGCGGTCAATTGTGATATAGTCAATGTTTCGCACGGTATCCTCGGTATCCGAGCCTGCCGCCATAAATGCAGAAAAATCATGCTTTCCCAAAATATACTGCGCGCCCGCTCTCATAAGATCGAGTCCATCATCCGATATGAGTCTTGGCAAAAACCATGCTCTGTGGGTCTCAAACGGGTTCTGCACTTTCGTATTGAGTATTCTGTAAAGATACTCTTTTCCAACAGCATCATAACGTGGATGAAAGTTATCATCACATGTTTTTGCGTAAAACAAGGATATATCTTCGGGCAGAAATCTTGCGATTGCCAATGGAAGCTTATCAGCAGGTACTGTTCCACCTTCGTTTTCGATAGTCAGGCAAAACTCATTTGCGTGAACTCCGCCATCGGTTCTGCTACATCCCGTAACACGGCACGGCACTCCGAATACTGCATCGACAGCCGTGCATAATTCCCCTTGAACAGTCCTCTTATCAGGCTGCACCTGAAAACCGTGAAAGCCGGTCCCGAGATATTTTATTTTTGCAAAATATTTCATACAGCCCTCCCGATTGATTTAAATCTTGTAGAAAAATACGTTATAGACCGTTTCGGGTAAAATTCCCGTAATATGCGACGGGATTATCATGAGCGCTATAACTGCAGCAAGGAATACAAGACTAATACCAAACCAAGCATAGTCCCTGCCGCAAAACTCAAGCTTAACAAGTTTTGTTCTGTTTTTATCACCTCTGTAGCAACGGCACTCCATAGCTACCGCCAATTCATCTGCGCGCTTGAATGAAGAAACAAAAAGCGGAATAATTATGGGAATCAATGCTTTCGCCCTCTTTATAAGAGATCCCGATGAAAAATCAGCGCCTCTTGATTTCTGAGCGTTCATAATTTTTTCGGTTTCCTCAATAAGAGTCGGGATGAATCTCAACGCGATCGTCATCATCATAGCAAAAACGTGAACGGGAATCTTTATCTTTTTCAACGGCGAGAGCAAACTCTCTATTCCATCCGTTAATGATATAGGTGAAGTCGTATAGGTCAAAAGAACGCTGGTACCGATTATAAGAAGAATGACTCTCAAAGCCATAAATACAGCTCTTATAATGCCCTCTTTGTATATTTCTATAAAATAGAAATCAACGAGAGGTTGGCTTTCACCTTTAGTCATAAAAATATTGATCAGAGCTGTAAAAATAAGAACGTAAACTATTGGCTTTACGCCTTTTAGTATAACTTTGATGGAAATCTTACTAAGTAAGATCAAAGAAATGACCGACGCAAGTATTACTAAGAATCCGATAGGCGTATTTACGAGAAATACCGAAACGATAAATAATACCGTCAGAATTATCTTTGTTCTCGGGTCAAGCTTATGAATGCATGAATCCCCCGGGAAATACTGACCTAAGGTAATGTCAGAAATCATTTTGCATTACCTCCAAGATAGTTTATTATCGCATCACGAACACCGTTAACCGTATAAAGCTTTCCTTCAAGCTCTATACCGGTCGCCTTAAGTCTTGATGCAATTTTAGAAATAACGGGGACGTCAAGGCCGATAGCTTCAAGTTCGGTGGCAGAGGAGAATATTTCATCCACCGTTCCTGATCTGTATACCTTTGAATCACTCATAACGATAACGTTATCGCAATAATAAGCCATATCCTCCATAGAATGACTTACCAAAATCAGTGTAACACCGCTTTCCTTAACGTAATCGGAGAGTCCGCCAAGTATTTCTCTTCTTCCTCTCGGATCAAGTCCCGCAGCGGGTTCGTCAAGAACGAGAACCTCGGGACGCATTGCAAGAATTCCCGCTATTGCTACTCGGCGCTTCTGACCGCCTGATAATTCAAAAGGAGATTTTTCAAGCAGATCCTCGGTAATTCCCGTAAATCTTATAGCTTCATTTACGCGCTCGTTTATTTCCTCATCGGAAAGTCCTTGATTTCTCGGTCCGAATTCAATATCACGTCTTACCGTTTCATCAAAGAGCTGATACTCGGGATACTGCATTACAAGACCAACTCTGAATCTGATTTTACTGATTTCCGAAGGCTTCTGCCAAATATTCACTCCGTCAAGTAAAACTTCACCTTTTTCAGGCTTATAGAGTCCGTTAAGCAAGTTTACAAGAGTTGATTTTCCCGAACCCGTATGCCCTATAAGTCCTGTTATTTTTCCTTTTTCAAAGGAAACGGATACGTCATCGAGCGCTAATTTCTCAAAGGGAGTTCCTTTGCCGTAGAGGAAGGACACGCCTTTAACTTCAAGCTTTGCCATTTTACGCTCTACCTCCCTTCGATGAGAGAAGAGCCTTTAATGCATCAAAGCACTCATCCTCGGTTATCGCATCCGATGGAACGTCATATCCAAGCTTTGATAATTCCGCCAAAAGCTCTGTCCCCTGCGGTGATTCAAGACCTATGCTGTGAAGAAGGTCTACTTTTGAGAATATTTGCTTTGCAGTACCGTCGGCAAGAAGCTTACCGTCGTTTATAATCAAAACGCGATCTGCTCTTGCTGCCTCTTCCATATAGTGAGTTATATTGATAACCGTGATGTTTTCCTCGCGGTTAAGCTTCTCCATAATATTCATAACCTCACGTCTGCCGAGGGGGTCAAGCATTGCGGTCGATTCATCGAATATTATGACCTCCGGATGCATCGCGATGATACCCGCGATAGCAACTCTCTGCTTCTGACCTCCCGAGAGCTTATGCGGCGCGTGACGTGCGTAGTCGGTCATATCGACAACTTTCAACGCTTCGTCTACTCTTTTTCTTATTTCCGAGCGCTCAATTCCAAGATTTTCGGGTCCAAAGGCAACGTCTTCCTCAACAATGGTAGCAACGAGTTGATTGTCGGGATTTTGAAAAACCATCCCGATCTTGCTTCTTATATCAAAAACGTCATCCTCGGTCAGTTCTTCGGAAGTTATGTCCTTGCCATTGATATAGATGCGGCCGTACGTCGGCTGCAATATTAAATTCAGCAACTTAGCAAAAGTCGATTTTCCCGAGCCGTTGTGACCGAGCACCGCAATGTACTCGCCTCTGTTTATTGAAACGGTGACGTTATCAAGAGCGGGCGGCGGAAGGATAACCTTTTCCTGCTCTGCATCATCATCGTATATGAAGCTCAGATTTTCACATCTTAATGCTCTTATGTTGTAATTATCCATTTCAAATCCAATTCTTATCTTAATCAAATACTACTCTTACACTCGATCCGCAAGGTAGATGCAAACCGCTGTCTTTAACAGGAATTCCTATTTCATCCGCCGTACTTGAGCCTTTATGATGATCGAGCAAACGTATATTTGTTATATACTTCATCGTTGAAGCAGAAAGTCCTGTAGTATAGGAATTCAAAAGGAAGAACAAAGGCTTATCCGAAAGAATACTCGCGGTTAATTTAACAAAATCGTCAATATTTTCCTCAATTTTCCATACCTCACCGGTAGGTCCTCTGCCGTATGATGGGGGATCCATTATGATCGCATCGTATTTTTTACCTCTGCGTATCTCTCGCTCGATAAACTTTTTGCAATCGTCAACAATATATCTTATCGGTGCATCCTCGAGCCCCGAAAGTCTTGCATTCTCTTTAGCCTGCGCCACCATCCCCTTAGATGCGTCAACGTGACATACGGAAGCGCCTGCTTTTGCGCAGGCAACAGTTGCGCCGCCCGTGTAGGCAAAAAGGTTCAATACGTTGATCGGTCGTCCCGCATTTTCAATAAGCTCGCGCATCCAATCCCAGTTTGTTGCTTGCTCGGGGAAAAGACCCGTATGCTTAAATCCCATAGGCTTTATGCGGAAAGTTAAGTCGCGATAATTGATCGTCCAGGATTCGGGAAGCTTATTTTCATTCCAAGCGCCGCCGCCCGAATTGCTTCTTCGATAGCTTGCATCAGCACGTTTCCACAACGGATTCTTTTTTTCACTTTTCCATATTACCTGCGGGTCGGGACGAATCAGGCTGTATTTACCCCAAAGCTCAAGCTTCTCACCACACGAGGTGTCAAGTATTATATAGTCTTTCCAATTAGCTGCAATCCACATATCGAGTCCTATCTCTTATTAAAATATTTTCCCATAGCTGAGCCCGCACATTGCGCGTGGCAAAGTGCTATGGCAACCGCGTCTGCCGTATCATCGGGCTTGGGCGGCCCCGGAAGCTTAAGTATCGAGGTGACCATCGCTATCACCTGATGCTTCTCTGCCTTTCCGTATCCGACAACAGCTTGCTTTACCTGAAGCGGAGTATATTCGCTGATTTTTATATTGTGCTTATATGCCGTACAAAGGATCACTCCTCTTGCTTCGGCTACCGCAATGCCCGTTGTGATGTTAGTATTGAAGAAGAGCTCTTCAATAGCCATTTCATCGGGCTTATATTTATTTATTATCTCACACAGATCACTCTCTATCATAGCAAGCCTTGATTCAAACAATGTGTGAGCGGGAGTTTTTATGGCACCGTATGCGATCGGCCGCGTATTTCCTCTATGGCTTTCGATAACCGCCCATCCAACGATAGCAAATCCAGGGTCTATTCCAAGAATTATCATATACTCCCCCCTTTTAAATACTTTTTATCATATGATTATACCATAAATTTAACTTTCCGTCAATCATTTCTCAAAAAAATATAAAAATATATAAAAATTCTTTACTTTTAAAATATTTTGTGTTAATATATATATTGGATATTTTTTTACTTTGGAGGGCGATATGGCGATTATAAAATTTTCGGTCGGTGATATTCTTGTTTTAAAAAAGAAGCATCCTTGCGACTCACATAATTTTATGGTACTCAGAATGGGAAGCGACGTCAGGATCGTATGCTGCGGTTGCGGCAGAGATATGACTATGCCTCGCGAAACGCTCGAAAAAGCTATAAAAAAAGTTATCCCGAGCGAAGACAGTAACAAAAAGGACGGAAACTAAATGTTTTATTATTTATGCGGTGAGCTTGCATATAAAGATTTGAGCACCTGCGTTATTGATTGCACAGGCGTCGGCTATAAGCTTACCGTCAGTCAGATAACATCGGAGTCACTTGCATCCTCTGTAGGAAAAAAGGTGAAGCTCTTTACATATCTTGCAGTAAGAGAGGACGGAATCGAGCTTTTCGGGTTCGGATCCGATGAAGAGCGCTCCTGTTTTAACAGACTTATATCGGTAAGCGGAGTTGGTCCGAAAGCAGCAATGAGTATTCTTTCTATTATGACGCCAACGGACTTATCTGTTGCTATTTGTACGGAAAACACCAAGGCAATAGCAAAGGCTTCCGGTATCGGAGCAAAAACCGCTGCAAGGATCATCCTTGAGCTTAAGGACAAAATATCTAAAGATATTTCCATTCCCGATGCGGATATGCTTAACGCCGGATCTTCTGCAGCAATGAAAACAGGAGGAAAGAATCTTTCCGAAGCAACCGAAGCACTTATGGTGCTTGGATACGATAAAAGCACTATTCTTAACGTTCTTAAAGATATAGATACCAATATGGACGTTGGAGATATAATCAGAATGGCACTTAAAAAGCTTGCAAGATAGGAGGGATAGCCGCTTATGATGGATGAAGTAAATGAATTTGATTTTGAAAACCGAATAGTTTCAAACGAATATGACTCAAATCAGGATTATGAGGTTGAAAATTCCCTTCGCCCAAAAACCTTAACCGATTACATCGGTCAGGTGAAAGCAAAATCCAATCTTGAAGTATATATCGAAAGTGCAAAGCGACGCGGAGAGCCACTTGATCACACACTTCTTTACGGACCTCCCGGTCTCGGTAAAACAACTCTTGCTGGAATTATAGCCGCAGAAATGGGCGTTAATATCAGAACAACCTCAGGACCCGCTATTGAAAAGCAGGGCGACCTTGCAGCTATTCTCACCAATCTCGGTGAGGGTGACGTTCTTTTTATAGACGAGATACACCGTTTGTCAAAGGCTATCGAGGAAATACTTTATCCCGCTATGGAAGACTATTCTCTCGATATTATAATTGGAAAAGGACCGAGCGCGCGTTCTATAAGACTACCTATACCAAAATTCACTCTTATCGGCGCAACAACAAGAGCAGGTCAACTTACCTCTCCTTTGCGTGACAGATTTGGAGTGCTTCTCAAGCTTGAACTTTATACGCCGGAGGAGCTTGCAAGCATCGTCAAGCGTTCTGCGGGAATACTTGAGATCGAAATTACTGATGACGGTGCACTTGGCATCGCTACCCGTTCAAGAGGAACACCGAGAATTGCAAACAGACTACTCAAAAGAGTCCGCGATTTTGCATTGGTAAAGGGCAACGGAACTATAACGTCAGAGATTGCAAAATATGCGCTAGAGGCGCTCGAGATAGATGATCTCGGTCTTGACAATACCGACAGAAAAATGCTCGAAGCAATTATTAAATATTACGGCGGAGGTCCCGTCGGACTTGATACTTTATCGGCAACCATCGGCGAAGAAGCTATCACGATTGAGGACGTTTACGAACCTTATCTTATGCAGATAGGATTTCTCTCGAGAACACCCAGAGGCAGATGCGCAACCAAGCTTGCATATGACCATCTTGGCATCCCTTTTATTCCGGGTAGCAACTGATATTACTTAAATTCGCTATTTAAAATCGAGCAGAAAAAATAAAGTCTCGGAAAGCATTTTGCTTTTTTCCGAGACTTTTTTTATTTAATAAATAGTTTTCTTTATGTATTTGAAGGAATTCTACACTCTGAGAGCATCGATAGCGGATTTTCTATCCTCCGCTTTAAACACAGAGCTTCCCGCAACCAATACATTTGCACCCGCGGATATTGCATTCTTTGCATTGACAGGAGTTATACCGCCATCTACCTGGATATCAACCGAGAGTCCTCTCTTTTCTAATTCAGCTTTAATTTCGGCTACCTTATCAAGAGTTTCGGGTATAAGCGCCTGCCCGCCGTAACCGGGTTCAACGGACATAACAAGCACCATATCACAAAGTTCGAGATAAGGAAAAACGGCTTCTGCAGGTGTTCCGGGTTTAATAGATATAGATGCTTTAGCTCCGTTTGCTCTTATAAATTCAAGCAGCTCGGCAGGCTTTTCTTCGGCTTCAAGATGGAAGGTAAGAATATCTGCACCTGCTTCGATAAACCTTTTAGCATAGCGAGAAGGCGACTCTATCATAAGATGAACGTCAAAAACCATATCGCTCTTTTTTCGCAACGCTTCAATTACCGGGAGTCCAAACGAAATATTCGTAACGAACATTCCATCCATAACGTCAAGATGAACCATGTCGGCTCCGCATTTTTGGATATCCGAAACCTCTTCTCCGAGCTTCGTAAAATCGCAAGCTAAAACAGAAGGTGATATTTTTATCATATTATTTCTCTCATTCTTATCTATTATAATATTATTTATAATTAGTATCTAAATATTAGTTATTACATAAAATATTAGTGGCAAGGTTCGGTATATACGTTATCGCAGACATCAAAGTTAAGGAAGTGCGAGAGGTAAACGAGAACGTCAATGTACCTAATAATAAATTCAATTGCGGGCAGAGCTTTAATCTGCCCGTAAACTATTTTTCTATCTGCAGCATTGCAACCGCGTGTGCACTAATTCCTTCTTCTCTACCCGTAAAACCGAGATGCTCCTCGGTTGTTGCTTTAACGTTTATTCTTGCCTTATCGCAAGATAATGCAAACGCGATATTTTCGCGCATTTTTTCGATATGCGGAGCCAGTTTCGGCTTCTCTGCTATTACGGTCGCATCAATATTGATGATTTTTCCGCCTGCATCTATAAGCATTTTATTAACGCAGGTCAAAAGATGCATACTGCTGATTCCCTTATATTTATCATCGTTATCGGGAAAATGCTTTCCGATATCCCCCAGGCCTAACGCGCCTATAACGGCATCCATTACAGCATGAAGAAGTACATCCGCATCCGAATGCCCAAGAAGTCCCAGCGTATGAGGAATCTCAACTCCGCCGAGGATCAGTTTTCTTTCGGGTACAAGCTTATGAACGTCATAGCCGTGTCCGATTCTGAATTCCGACATATTATAATGTTCCTTTCCTTTTTGATAGGATAAATTCTGCCAGTTCAAGGTCGTAGCTTGTTGTTATTTTAATATTAGAAGGAAGCGTTTCTACGCAATACGGAGCGATTCCTATATTCTCTACCAACATATTGTCATCTGTTATTGTTTCATCAAGTACAGGAGAAAATGCGAGAGCACGGCTATATAGCTCGCGTTCAAATGCTTGCGGTGTCTGAACAGCTCGCAAATCCTTTCTCGGAACTGTTTCTATGATCATTTGACCGTTACAGCGCTTTAAGGTATCGCTTACCGCTACCGACGCAGTCGCAGCTTTATGCTTATATACCGCTTCTGCAACAAGGTCAATTTCATAAGGTGTTATAAGGCAACGCGCGGCATCGTGTATCATTATATACTCAACATCATCGGAGATTTGGTAAAATCCAAGCGATGCGGATTCCGCACGGCATTTTCCACCCGTTACAACCTTGGCAAATTTGATAACATTTTGTAATTGATTGTTTACAAAATCTTGCTCTCCGTCACGGCAAACAACTACTATTTCCGAAATACTTTTTGCTGCTTCAAACGCCAAAAGCGTATGCTTCAAGATGCTTTTTCCGTCGATTTCCAGCATTTGCTTGGTCTTTTCGGCACCCATTCGGCTTCCCGAACCCGCTGCAAGAATAATTGCTGCGGTTTTTTTATAGTTTTTCTCCATTTTTCACTTCCTGTAATAGACGAAATGAACGGTAATAGTGCGTTCTTTTCCGCCTTCAAGCTTGTTTTTACCCTTAATTATAACACCGTCACCGCTCATTAAGTAATTAGCCTCAAGATCGGCGACATCGGTAACAAAAAGTCGGTCTCCGGAGGAATCAACAATAAATTCATCCCCCTTCAGACACATTGCTCCACCTCTGCCTACCACGTCCTCGTTTCCGTTTCTGTGCTCGGTGACGTATTTAACCGGCTGACCGTGAAGCTCACGTGCTCTTTCTATCTTAAACGCATAGCTATCCGTAGATTTATTTTTGCCAAATATTTTCTTCAAAAAAGACATATTGCCTCCACAAACAAATCTCTTTTTATTATTTTAACATAAAACGCGAAAAAATGGAAGACTTTTGTTCAAAAAATAATTTTTTTGATAGTTTTTTTGTTGATTTTTTCTCAAAAACTCCACTTTCCCCACTTTCCCCCACCACCTCGAAAAAAACTTTAATTTTTTTCTTTTTTTTGCAAAAAAAGTATTGACATTTCCCTTTATATGTATTATAATATTTACAAAGTGGGGCGTTGTGGAGCAAGATGTAGCAATTTCCCCATAAAACACTCCCGAAGTGGAGTAGCAAGTTCAAAAGTGTAAAAAATCTGAGAAAGGAGAGGTTATAGTGTCATTCGTAGGTTCATTTCCCCATTCACTTGATGCAAAAAAGCGTGTTTTCATACCTTCAAAGTACCGCGAAGAGCTGGGAAATGAGTTTTATATAACGAAAAAGTTTGACCCTTACCTTTCTGTTTACACTGCGCAGGACTGGGAGGAATATTCAGCAAGAATATCCGCGCTCCCCGAAGCAGAAGCATATCACCTTCAGGAATACATTCTTGGATCTGCTCAAAAATGCACCCCCGACAGCAGCGGACGAATCATAATAGACGAAAAGCTTTTGAAGCATGCTTCAATAAATAAAAACGTCGTTTTTGTAGGTGCTGGAAAACAGATTAAGATCTGGGCTGAAGAGCTCTGGACAGAACGTGAAAACACTCGTGATCTTGAAAACATCAAGAACCTTATGATTAAGTACGGCTTATAATTCTCATCAAGAAAGGAAGCTTCGATATGTCATCTATTCCCTTTTCTCATGTATCGGTGCTTCTCTCTGAATGCATCGAAGCACTTGATATTCGTGACGGTTACACCTACGTGGACTGCACTACCGGCGGTGGAGGCCACTCCCTTGAAATCGCTAACAGACTCGGTCCGAATTCAAGACTGATATGCTTCGACAGAGATGAGAATGCAATTACAGCAGCTAAAGAGCGACTTAAAGATCATCTTGATAAGATAACGTTTATAAATAGTAATTTCTCTGAACTCGACAAAGTTATTGAAGAGTACGGTATCACCAATTTAGGCGGCGTTCTCGCCGACCTCGGATGCAGCTCATTTCAGTTCGACTGCCCCGAGCGCGGATTCAGCTATATGCATAATGCAAAGCTGGATATGAGAATGCAGATAGACGCTCCCCTTTCGGCTTACAATGTTGTAAACGAATATTCTGAATCGGCACTCAGAAAAATCATTTACGACTACGGCGAAGAAAGATTTGCACCGCGAATTGCATCGGCAATATGCAAGGCGCGCATGGACAAGCCTATTGAAACAACATTCGAACTTACCGACGTTATAAAGAGTGCCATTCCCGCTTCGGCAAGAGCGGACGGTCCTCACCCTTCAAAGAGAACATTCCAGGCAATCAGAATAGAAGTTAATTCTGAACTTGATACAATACGCCCGATGATACAAAGCGCTGCAAAGCATATGGTATCAGGCGGCAAAATTGCAATTATTTCTTTCCATTCGCTCGAGGATAGGCTCGTTAAGCTTTCGTACAAGGAGCTTGCATCCGGATGCACCTGCCCGAGAGACTTCCCTATATGCGTATGCGGAAAGAAACCGACTTTAAAAGAAACAAACAAAAAACCGATTCTTCCCTCGGAAGAAGAACTAATGAACAATCCACGCTCGAGAAGCGCGAAGCTTCGTGTAGCTGAAAAGATATAAACAGGAATAAAAGGAGAAAACGTGTATGAACTCGACAATGACATATGAAATGCTTTACAACAACATGGTGAAAAAATTCACTGTTGAAAAAGATAATACAGATTACAACCTCGGCGACTTTATGCTTATGAAAGCAAAAGCAAAAAAGAACGAAATGGTTGCCGCCGCAAATTCAAATCTCCCCGTATCGCGTGACAACAAAGCAAATGCTATAACGACCGTTTTCTCGTACGTAAATGATAAGCTTACCGTAAAAGAGGCACCCGTACGCAATAAAACGATCCGTTCCTTCCCCTTCCGTACCTCCTTCACAGCATTTTGCTCTGCGCTCGTAGTTTGCGCACTTGTTGTTTCTTGCTGCTTCTTCGGACTTTCAAAATCCGCTACAGGAAACGATAATATTGTTACCGTTACGGAAAACGAACAGGAGTCTGCAGAAAAAGATACTCAGGAAACCGCAATGTATACTGCTGATTTCAAAAACAATTAAGGACAAATTCTCATAAAAAAACAAAACCCGTAATATTATGTATTGAGGCTTTTGCCGATACATCGTATTACGGGGTTTTTTTATGCAAATTTCCACTCAAAGCAAAACAAAATCTTACTCAAAAACGAGAAAAAGGATAACAGTAACGGCTGTTGCCTTTTGTGTTTTTCTTGTTTTTTTATTTTATAATCTATTCTCTCTTCAATTTATCAACTACGCTTATTATAAAAATAAAGTTTACGATCAGATAACAACAAGCTCCGCTCTCAAAGCTAAGCGCGGAAACATATACGATTCAAATATGAATCTGCTCGCGACCGAAAAGACGGTCTGGCGAATTTTTGTTTCTTCCCGTGAAATAAAAAAGCAGGAAAAATATCAGAAAAAAGAATACTCAAAAATTATAAGCTCAGGGCTTTCCTCAATTCTTTCTATCGAATACGACAAGGTTTTAAAAAAGATCAGCAACTCCAACGTACTGGATATTACACTGAAGAAAAACGCAACAGAAGAGGAATACAAAGAGGTTATTAAATTCATAAACGATGAATCGCTCGACGGAATGGTATTTACAGAAGCTCAAACTTCAAGATATTATCCGGAAAATACCCTTGCCGCTCACGTTCTCGGATTTGTCGGAAGCGATCTGCAGGGACTCTACGGACTCGAATACTCATACGATGACGTTTTATCGGGAACGGACGGCTATTACCTTTACGGAAAGGACGCGAACGGTAATTCTCTCCCCTCTGAATATTCGACATACATTCCACCGACCGACGGATACAGTCTTGTTACAACTATCGATTCGTATTTACAGCAAGAGCTCGAAAACCAGCTTGAAACAGTAAGAATAAATCATTCTGTCGAAAACCGAGTCACGGGTATCGTAATGGATACAACCAGCGGAGCGATACTCGCTATGGCAACAACGTCACCTTTCGATCCTAATTCTCCTTATGAGCTTGATGCACTCTCATACGCCAAATTAACAAAATCGGGTTTTGACGAGGGATCCGATGAATATAAATCGTTAAAAAAAGAGCTTCTTGAACAAATGTGGGCAAACAAGGCGGTAAGTGAAACGTACGAACCCGGATCAACATTTAAAATCGTCACCGTTTCCGCCGCACTCGATGCGGGAACCTCCAAAGTTACAGACAGATTTTCCTGCCACGGCTATCTGAGTGTAGGCGGTTGGAACATCAGATGCCATAAGGCGGGAGGTCACGGCTCAGGCTTTGATCTTGCTTACGGACTGCAGATGTCCTGCAACCCTACAATGATGACGGTAGCGGAAAGACTCGGAGCTGAAAAATTCTATGAATACGTTGAACGCTTTGGATATTTCGAAAAAACCGGAATAGACCTTCCAAGCGAAGCAGGAACAATATTCCATAAGCCCGAAAATATAGGAACTACCGAGCTCGCAACAGCTTCATTCGGACAACGCTTTAAGGTATCTATTATTCGTCAGCTGACTTCGATTGCCGCTGTAGCTAACGGCGGTCAGCTCGTAACTCCATACCTCGTTGAAAAGATCGTTGACTCGGAAGGAAACGTTATTCGTGAGCACGAATCCAAAGTGAAAGAACGTGTGATATCGGCAGATATTGCAAGTATTGTTTCGGACATTCTTGAAAAAGGCGTCAGCGGAGACGGCGGCGCTAAGAATGCAGGTGTTGACGGTTACAAAATAGCTGCTAAAACAGGTACTTCACAGAAATTCGATATACTTGATGAAAACGGAAACTCTTATCTGAGAATAGGATCAACCGTTGCTTATTCGATATCGGATGATGGCGGTATAGCGATGATAATTGTCGTTGACGAGCCCACGTCGGCAGTTAAATACGGAAGTGTTGTAGCCGCACCGTATGTATCTGCATTTTTAACTAAGGCTCTTCCCTATCTAAATTACAAATCCGACACCGAGATCAAACATATTACAATTGATAATTATGTAGGGAAAGATATAAACGAAGCCACAAAGAGCCTAAAAAAATCCGGTATATCATATGAAGTTATAGGCAACGGAAAAACCGTGCTGAAGCAGACTCCAACGGAAAATGACAGTATTATTTATTCAAATTCCAAGGTCATCCTTTATACCGAAAAGGATACAGACTTATATGCAGTAGTACCGAAAGTGATTGGTATGGATATATCGGAAGCTAATAAGCTTATCACTAATTCGGGGTTAAATATAAAAATAAAGAGCTTATCCTCGTCCGCTGCGGGCGGAGCCGTTGTAAGCGCTCAATCTCTGGCATACGGAACGGTCGTTCCGAAAAATACAGTGCTGGAGCTTGAAATACTATATCTTGATTTTGAGGACTGATATGAATATTAAGCAATTGATTCCCGAAAACGAATTTACAGAAAATCAATGCATTCCCGACCTTGAAATATACAGTTGCACTTCAAATTATAAAAAAAGCGGTAAAAACATTCTGCTTTTCTTACTTCCGGGCGTAAGCTTTGATACATACGAATTAATTCCCTATTATCTCAAAAGCGGTGCCGCAGCGATAATAACCGAAAACAAGGGAAAGTTTCCCAAAACAAAGATTCCGATAATTGAAGTAGAATCGGCAAGGCGAGCTTATGCATTCGCAATGTCGAAAATAACAGAAATAGATTATGAAAAACTGACTTTCATCGGTGTTACGGGAACTAACGGAAAAACAACGACAGCGACAATGATCCGCAAGATCCTTGAATATAACGGAAAAAGAGTCGGGTTTATCGGAACGGGTAAAATCGAATTTGAAGACAAAAAATATATGGATAGTTATTATTCGATGACTTCTCCAGATCCCGATAAACTCTACCCTATCATAAAAGATATGCAGCTACGCGGATGCGAAATAATCGTAATGGAAGCTTCGAGTCATGCGCTTGCACTCGAAAAACTTGCTCCCATAAACTATAAAATCGGTATATTTACCGGACTATCGCACGAGCATCTTGAGTTTCACGGAAGTATGGAAAAATACTACCTTGCGAAAGAAAAGCTGATAAAGAAGTGCGAGTTGGCAATAATAAACTTTGACGATCCGTGGGGCAAGCGCCTTTATGAAAAATATGAAAACAAGGCAACCGGTATCGGCGTTGTCTGGAGAAGTGACGTAAGCGCTACCGAAGTCGAAAACTACGGACTATGCGGAATAGGGTACATTTACAAAGGTAAAAACTTTATTACCCGAATTAAGCTTCCTATCCCGGGATTATACAATATCTATAATTCAATGCTTGCATTCGATACTGCATACAAGCTTAATATTTCACCTAAGGATATTAAGCTTGCTTTTGAAAACATCGGTCATATAGACGGCAGATGCGAATGTATTTTTGATGAAATAACCGTCATAATAGACTATGCACACACTCCTCTCGCGCTTGAAAGTGTACTGAAAACTATTACCTCCGATAAAGACTATTTGCAAAATTTGATTCTGGTTTTCGGGTGCGGCGGAGAAAGAGATCCTTCAAAACGCCCCCTTATGGCAAAGATAGCGGAAAAATACGCGGATAAGATCATAATTACCAATGACAATCCAAGAGGAGAAGACGAGGGCGCGA
The DNA here is from genome assembly GCA_045654585.1 of Eubacteriales bacterium. Classification (GTDB taxonomy): domain Bacteria; phylum Bacillota; class Clostridia; order Oscillospirales; family CAG-272; genus UBA1740. The sequence goes on along the minus strand of JAZONS010000041.1, from coordinate 15,942 downwards.
TAATCCATGATATTGTATCGGGATTTACTCAAAAAAGATATGCCGTGATCAGGGATCGGGCTGAAGCGATAACCTATGCTGTCAAAACCGCTTCCGTCGGGGACATCGTGCTCATCGCGGGAAAGGGGCACGAGAAGTATATTATCGACAGGGACGGATATCATCATTTCGATGAAAAAGAAATAATAACCGACGCCTTAAAGCTTCGTAAATGCGAGGAATAATATGCGAATAAAGCTTGATATACCTCTCTCTTCCTACGAAATAGCAGATTTTTTGCCTTCAATAAAATCCGGAACACCTAAGGAAGGTTTAATAGATCATATTTCTACAGATACGAGAGAACTCGAAAAAGACGACCTATTTTTTGCTTTACCCGGAAATAATTTCAACGGCGAGGACTTTATTAATGTAGCAAAAAGAAAAGGCGCTTATACAGTAAGCTCCCTATTCAAAAACGCAGACTATTACGTTAACAACACGTTAGCCGCACTGAGCTCATTGGCGAATCACTATAAAAACAAACTTTCGATAAAATCAACCGTTGCGATAACGGGTAGCGTTGGAAAAACCACAACAAAAGATCTGACTTTAGGCTTGCTTTCAAAAAAATACAAAGTTCACGGTACGTACAAGAATTATAATAATGAAATCGGTGTTCCTCTTACTCTTTTGTCCGCTAAGAAAGATACCGAAATACTCGTTATCGAAACGGGCATGAATCATCCGGGTGAGCTCGAAAAGCTTTCACGGTGTATCGAGCCCGATATATCGGTAATTACCAAAATCGGATCATCTCACATAGGAAATCTCGGAAGCAGAGAGAATATTGCAAAAGCTAAAGCTGAAATTTTTCTCGGTATGAAAAGGCCTTACGCTTTAATTCCCCACGGCGAAAAGCTACTCGATAAATACTCTTTTGCAAAAACCGTATCCGCTGACGGCGCCGATGCTGACTTTTCCCTCTCTGTTAAAAGTACCGAACTCGGTAAAACGGTATTCGATTATACTTCTAAATACAATTCTCTGAGTTCGGCAGAGATCAGAGAATCTTCTGCTCATATTCCCGAATGCCTTGCATTCGCTCTGTCAATCGCATCGATGCTGAATATGACAAACGATGAATTGCATTCTTCCATTTCAGCGCTTGAACTCACGGAAAAATCAAAAGTATTGAAACTCGGCAGCTTAACTATATTGGACGATTCCTATAATTCTTCCCGTGAATCGGTAAAAATGGCGCTAGAAACTCTTAATTTGTACAAAGAAAAACGAAAAAGCGCTGTTCTCGGAGATATTCTCGAACTCGGTAACGAAACAGAAAGAATACACCTCGAATTGGGCAAACTCGCTGCAGAAGCCGGACTTTCAAAGCTTTACGTTTTCGGAAAAAACGCAGAAATGATAAAAACAGGTGCCGTAAAACACGGTATGACTCAAGATACGGTTTTTGTTAACGCGGATACCGACGCTCCCGAAACAACCGCAAAACAGATAATTAATAATTCTTCGAACGAAATTATTCTTTTTAAGGCATCGCACAATTTAAGGCTCGAACGAATTATCGATATCCTAAAAGTGAAACTAAGCGAGGCAAATTAAATGACTGATGAAAACATAGTATTTTATTTATTAACTTTTGTTCTTGCCTTTTTTGTTACAGCTGTAAGTGTCAGAAGTCTTATTCCTAAGCTTCAAAAGAGTGCTGAACAGCCGATATATGAAGAAGGTCCAATATGGCATCTCAAGAAACAAGGAACACCCACAATGGGCGGTATCGGGTTCGTCGTGGCTTTAGCCGTTTCATTTTTGATTTCCGCGCTATATCTTTTTGCAAAACACGAATACTATTTTGCGACTTCTCTTCTCCTCACCTTACTCTTTGCGCTTGCAAATGCTCTGATAGGAATAGTTGACGACTACGCAAAAATAAGAAAAAAAGAAAATGCAGGTCTTACACCTATACAAAAACTTTTGCTTCAAGCAATAGTTGCAACTCTTTTCCTGTTGGCGAGAAGATTAATACTTTTATCATCAACATCTATTTATTTCAGCTTCGGTACAATAGACCTCGGTGTTTTCTATTATCCTCTCGCATTGATAATGCTTCTCGGAACAGTCAATTCCGCAAATCTGACCGACGGCGTTGACGGAATTGCGTCGGGAGTTGCTTTTGCGATTGGAATATCTCTTGCTTTTTTATCGTCAGGTACGAACTACGAGGTCGAATTCATAGCTTTTACCGTTATGGGTATAGCTGTTGCATTTCTGATATTTAACCTTCATCCCGCAAAAATATTTATGGGCGATACGGGATCGTTGCTTTTGGGTTCTCTTGTCGCAGCAGCTTGCACATCTCTTGGTAATCCTCTCATTATTCTATTCGTTGGCGGAGTATATCTTATCGAAAGTCTTTCTGTCATTCTTCAAGTTCTATTTTTTAAATTGACCAAAAAAAGACTTTTTAAAATGGCGCCATTTCACCACCATCTTGAGAAATGCGGATGGGCAGAAAACAAAATTGTAATATGGGCAATAATTATAACCTTTGTTTTCTCGCTTCCTGCAATCTTCTTATTTGTATAAATGAAAAAAATATTTGCACACCTTTCTGCCGACAAAGAGATATTTTTAAAGGGAAAATATCCTTTATTCGATATCCCGTTTCTTATTCTATCATTACTTCTTTCTGTTTTCGGAAGCCTCATGGTATTTTCTGCGGGAAGCGCCTATGCAGAGTTCCGATACGGAGATCCGTTGTTCTTTACCAAAAGACAGCTTTTATGGCTGATCTTCGGAATAATCATTATGCTCGTTGCGTCAAGGATCAAGTCCGAGATTTATATGAAAATCACCCCCTTTCTCTACGGTATGACTCTCATACTTTTACTCTTGGTGCTCGCTGTAGGCTTCGTCGGTAACGGAGCTCAACGTTGGATAAGCATCGGGCCTCTGACAATACAGCCCTCCGAAATCGCAAAAATGACTATAGTAATGATGCTTGCGTATTACTTTTCAAAATGGGAGAATAAAGCTCTCGATATAAAAAATAAAAAGAATGCATTTATTTACGGAACACTCATACCTTGCATTATAATGGGTATACCTATAGTTCTCGTTATGCTTCAAAAGCATCTTTCTTGCATAATCATTCTCGGATTAATAGGACTGATAGTTATTACCGTATCCGGCATCGACACAAAATACATAGCCGGATTTACCGCCCTCGGCGGTGTCGGTGTCACTTGTCTTGCGCTGTTTACCGATTATACCAAAGACAGAATAACCGTCTGGCAAGCTCCGGAAAAATATAAGCTAACGGGCGGTTGGCAAACGCTTCAAGGTCTTATGGCTATAGGCTCGGGCGGGCTTTTCGGCTTAGGTTACGGAAATTCTCTTTTAAAATTCTGTTATGTGTCCGAGCCTGCAAACGATATGATTTTTGCAATACTTTGCGAGGAGCTCGGCTTCTTCGGAGCTATACTTACACTATTTCTTTTTGCTATGCTGGTAGCCAGGGGGTATAAGCTCTCGCTTTCGGTATCAAACGTTTTTGAAAGATTGGTTATATTCGGCGTTTGCACAAAAATTGCCGTTCAGACACTTCTAAACGTTGCCGTGGTTACGAATACAATACCCAATACGGGTATATCTTTACCTTTCTTCAGTTATGGCGGTTCGTCTCTTCTGATGCTGTTTTTCGAAATAGGAATGATTCTATCATTTTCGCGTAATGCAAAAATCGTTAAATAACTCATATTAACATTAAAACACCGAAAGGAAATTATATGAAAATTCTTTTTTGCGGAGGTGGTACGGGAGGTCATATCACCCCCGCCTTAGCCATCGCCGATGAATTTATAAAAAAATATAAAGACTGCAAGGTAGCATTTGTCGGCAGAAAAAACGGAAAAGAAAACAAGCTCATCACCGATAAAAAACACCGTCTTTATGAAATTGATATACAAGGCTTTTCGCGAAGTCTTTCGGTGAAGAATTTCAAAACTGTAATTCGCTTCTTTAAAGCGAAGCGCGAAGCCTACGAAATAATTAAAGATTTCAAGCCAGACGCAGTAATCGGTACGGGAGGATACGTAAGCGCACCTGTTATTTGCGCGGCAAAAAAGCTGAATACGGTTACCGCAATTCACGAATCAAACGCAGCTCTCGGTTTAACCGCGAGGCTTCTTTCGGGTAAATGCGATTATCTTTTTCTCGGCGCGGATATAAATACGAAATATAAAAACGCCGTTTATACCGGGAATCCCGTATCCGACCGATTCGGCGCAATTTCTAAAGAAAAAGCAAGATCAAAGCTCGGTATTTCCGGAGGAGAAAAGGTTATTCTTTCGGTAGGCGGGAGCATCGGCGCGGGGATGCTTAATGATGTTATTGTTGACTTTATAAAATCCTACGTCAAAGATGCCCCCGAGCTCCATCTTATTCACAGCACGGGAAATCGATATTATAATACTCTCAAAGAAAAAGAACCCGATATTTTCAAAAACAACGGCAAGATACAAATCCTCCCCTTCATATACGATATGCCAACATACCTTTCTTCCGCAGATATCGTGATAACACGATGCGGTGCTATGACGCTTGCGGAAATATCGAAAGCGAAAGTTCCTATGATAATGATACCTTCTCCAAACGTTACGGGAAATCATCAGCTTAAAAACGCTAGGCATTACCAGAATATCGGTGCAGGCTTGCTTATCGAAGAAAGCGAGCTGAATTGCGAAAAGCTTAAGGATGCAGTGATCTCGATTCTTTACGCCAACGGTACACATCAAATATCGAGAGATAAATCAAAAGAATTGCATGATGAGGATCCCAAAACAAAAATCGTCAGACTTATCGCTGAAAAAATCCGGCAAAGATGATATTTTGATTGTAAATTTTGTTAACTTTTTGTGAACATTCCGTTTTTTTTAAAAAAAGTATTGCATTTATATATAAAAAAATATAAAATATTTATGTAACTTTAACTATGATAATAATTGACTTAAAAATAAGGAGTGCTTCACAATGGAATTTGATTTTGATACAAGCTATGAAAGCAATGTTAAAATAAAGGTAGTAGGCGTTGGAGGTGGCGGAAACAACGCCGTTAAACGCATGATAGAAACAAACATCAGAGGTGTTGAATTTATTGCTATAAACACAGACCGCCAGGCTCTTATTGAGTCTTGCGCCGCAAAGAAGCTCGTTATAGGTAAAACAACTACGGGCGGTAAGGGAGCAGGTGCTAACCCCGCCGTAGGTAAGCAGAGCGCAGAGGAATCCAAAGAGGAGATCAAGGAGCTTATTTCCGGCGCGGACATGCTCTTTATAACCGCAGGCATGGGCGGCGGAACCGGAACAGGTGCTGCTCCCGTAGTTGCTAAGCTCTCCCGCGAAATGGGTATTCTTACGGTTGGTATCGTAACCACCCCCTTCGACTTCGAGGGTAAAAGAAGAATGGCTCAGGCTCAGGCAGGTATCGAAGAGCTCGCTAAGTCCGTAGACTCTCTTATCGTTATTCCAAACGAAAGACTTAAGCAGCTTGAGGGTGAAGAAAACCTCAGAGCAGATGCCGCTTTTGAAATTGCTGACGATGTTCTTCGCAAGGGCGTTCAGTCGGTATCCGACGTTATCAACTTCCCCGGATTTGTTAACCTCGACTTTGCCGACGTTACTACCATTATGAAGAATGCAGGCGCAGCTCACATGGGCGTTGGCTATGCAAAGGGCGAGGATAAGGCAAGACTTGCAGCTACCATGGCTATCAATTCTTCCCTTCTTTCGACAAGTATCACAGGTGCTACCGGCGTGCTTATCAGCATCACCGCATCCACTGATATTCAGCTCAGCGAGATCGACCTTGCCGCAACAATGGTTCAGGAAGAGGCACATCCCGATGCAAATATCATTTGGGGTACATCCTTCGATGAAAGTATGAATAACGAGATCCGCATAACTATAATTGCGACCGGATTCAACAACTCGAACGAAACTATCGCAAGCAAGGATGAGAAGAACGCAGAGGAAAAGGCTAGCGCTGTAGCAGAAGCGTTTGAGATCCCCGCACCTGTTGCAAGAACAGTTGTTCCCCCCGTTCATACTCCTACATATGAGCCCGAATATACAACTATTCCGAAGACAATTGCTGCCACCGATCCCTTCGCAATTACCGAAACTTCTCCGGATTACGAAGAGGTTGTTCCGACTCCGGTACCCGCATCCGCTCCGAATCCCGCACCCGAAACAACACCTAGTTCGAGTGCTGCAGATTCTTATCAGGAATACGATCAGCTCTTCACTTGCATTAAGAGAATGAAGAAGAAAAACTAATTAAATAAAAATAACAGATTCCGTATTTGAAGATTCGCAAGAACGCTTTCTTAACAAAAAAGCTTTTACCGCAAATTTCATTTTCGGAATCTGTTATTTTTCCTTTAAGTAACAATAGTCTTTTATTTTTCGATCGCATATTTCATTTATTGAAGCTTCTCCATTATATTGTACATGAGATTTCCATATTTTAAAAAAAATATTATTTTTTAACGCGTGTTTTTTTGTATTATCCACATTGTGGAAATCGGTGTTTGCGTGTTTTTTTACATTTTTCACGTTCAAAACATGCTTTTTACCCTTAAAATCACGGAATAATGTAGATTTTGTGTGGATACCAAAATTGAGTATTTGTGGATAACTTTTTCTGTCAACAACATTCCACGGATAATTTGTGTTAAAACGGAAAAGTGTAGTTTTGAATTTCGGGGTAAGAAAACGTTATATTTGGAGTTACCTTCGTCACGCTTTGCTCGGAATCGTACGGCATTACTCTATTTCGTAACATTCAACTTTTTTACCGCTTTGCGCTCTATCCCCTTCCCTGAAAAAAGTTCTGTCAAAAATCGCTCGGATAAAGTCGCATCCAGAAAAACATAAGATTCCGTGCACCCTCGAGTTTATACACCGCCAAGACACGCAAAAATCGCTTTGCTGTGCCAATTTGAGAAACAGACCGATATTTACCCATTTTCATCTTTACGTCGCTGTTAAGCAAAAATAAAAGCCCTATGAGGCAGACAGTATTTTACTGCGCTTACTCATTGGGCTTTTATTTTTTTATCTACGTATCAAAGAGAGAGGAGTAATCCGAAAACAGTACCCGCAAGAAGGAATCCTGCCATTACTCCGGCAATTATTCTTGCATAAAGCGGAATTGATTTTTTTTCAACTTTCTTATCCTTTTTCATTTCAATCTCCTCTATTATTTCTTATTATTGGATCTATAATGCTTTACAAGCTGAGCAGTGATATTTTTTCCGTTGTTACGCATTTTGATTGGTAAGAAGGTATTTACAAGAGAAAGACCTCTTACAACGCAATCAGCGGGATTATTTGCTACAGTGACGCTAACACCAAGAACCTTTGATATCATCTTATCAAGACCGTAGAGCTGAGCACCACCGCCGCTGAGAACTATACCGTTGGCAAATATCTCCTCTACGCAATCTATCGGAATTCCCTTCACCGCATTTGCAACCGTATTAAGCAGTGTAAACAACGGCTTTTCGAACACACCGAGAATATCCTCGGAGCATACCGACATTTTAATTTTGTTTCCCGTAAGAGCGAGAGTTCCCGTAATCGTAATAGGATCTGCATTTCTGCCATCCCATACCGCGCCGATGCCTTCCTTTATCGCTTTGGCATCAACGAGAGATATATTCAGTTCCCCCTGCTCAAGTATGTATCTCTGAACAGCTTCATCAAAAGCCTCACCGCCGATATCTGCTGTTTCGGAATGAATGATCTCGCCTTGGTAAAGGATTGCAATCTCTGTTTTCGCCGCACCGATGTTTACAGAAACAGCGCTTATCGTAGGAGCATATCCGGCTCCGATAAGAGCGGCAACTCCCCTTTTCACAAAGAAGCATTCTTTCACTCCCGCATCAAGAACCATCGAGGCAAGCTCGCTTTCTTGCTTGGGATTGAATTCAGACGGAACACCAACAATGCAACGTATATCCTCAGAAGTATTGATAACGCTCATTGCAGACTTGATTATCTGCTTTGTAAAATCAGCGGAATACAACAAGCCGTTTTTGAATGGGCGTACCAGAACACCGAGAGATGCATTCTCGGGTAACAACGCATCCTTACCTACAGAAACGATGCGGCGGGTGCTTTTATCTATTATAGCTATTGACGGCTCTCTGTCCACTTCAAACGAAGCATCGCTGACAGTGATATTGGCATAGCCAAGATCAAGCCCTATTTTAGTGACCATATCGCTCCTTTCTGTAAAGTAAAAATCATTTGGCTTATATATTATACATTATTCAAACGCAAATTTCAAGCATAATTGAAAAGATTTATAAATTTATTGAAATTTGTCGCCGTCAGCTTAAAAATCAATTATTGCTGTAATCAATCAGACGTTCCTTTAAAGTAGTATATCTGAGTATCTCGCTGTTATTTTCCACCATTTTCATAACTACTTCGGCTTTGCCTACCATAATGACCATTCTTTTCGCTCTGGTAACCGCAGTATATAAAAGATTTCTCGTCATAAGCATCGGCGGACACGAATACATCGGAACTATTACAACGGGATATTCACTTCCCTGACTCTTATGAACCGTGATCGCATATGCAAGCTCCAGCTCATCAAGAAGCTCGAAATCGTAATTTGCTACGCGATCATCAAAGCGTATTCTCATACGTGAATCGTTTAAATCTATCGATTCTATAACTCCGATATCACCGTTAAAAATACCTATACCGTCAGTTGAACCTTTTTTCCACTCTATTTCGTAATTGTTAGCGGTCTGCATTACCTTGTCGCCTTCTCTGAAAAGAGTGCCATGAGCCGATTTTTCACGTTTATTTCGCATCGGAGGGTTTATAACCGACTGAAGCTCTGCATTAAGCGCTTCAACGCCGCCTGAGCCTTTTTTCGAGGGAGTTATAACCTGTATCTGCGATTTGATGCTCCGTCCGTAGGTAGCAGGTAGTCTTTCCGTTATGAGCGAGGATATCGTTTTCGGGATATCCCTCTCGAAATCCCTTCTGACGAAGAAGAAGTCACCGCTGACCGATGAAAGATTCGGACGTTCTCCGTTATTAATTTTATGAGCGTTTGTTATAATCAGACTTTCTTTCGACTGACGGAATATTTCCGTCAGAGCAACCGTTCTTATAGCGCCGCTTGAGATAAGATCCTCAAGTACGTTACCGGCGCCTACGCTAGGAAGCTGATTTGAGTCGCCGATAAGAATTAGTCTTGATCCTCTTCTGAGTGCTCTTACCAATGCCTGCATAAGCGTAATATCTATCATAGAGGCTTCGTCTACTATACAAACGTCTTCATCAATGGGATTACCTGCATTTCTGCCAAATCTGATGTTTAGATCGGTTCCGCGCTCCATTTCAAGCATACGGTGAATGGTCTTGGCTTCTTCGCTTGTCGCTTCACTCATTCTTTTTGCAGCTCTGCCCGTAGGCGCGCAAAGCACCACCTTAAGTCTTTGGCTCGAGAATATCGAAAGCAGCGCTTTTACTATCGTGGTCTTGCCCGTACCCGGACCGCCTGTTATTATCGTTACTCCACCGTTCAGCGCTTCGTAAATCGCCAGCTTTTGCAGCCGCTCGTACACTATACCGTTTCTCGACTCAACGCTTTCTACAAGAGATGCGATATCCGCTCCCGAAAACCTGGGAGCAGACCGATCTATACTTAAAAGCCTTTTAGCTATATAATCCTCGGTATCTGCGATATCCGCTGTCATAATAAGTTCGGAGCCATCCGAATTATACTGCGAGAACTCACCGAGCTTTATAAAACGTTCAAGTTTCTTCGTCAGAGTTTCCTCATCTATTCCGAGCGCTTCGGCAGATGCGGGAATAAGTTTACCTTTTGGAAGACAGGTATGCCCGTTTACGATAGAATTATAATTCAGGATATAAGTTATTCCCGCTTTGACTCTAAAGCTGTTATCTCTCGCAAATCCCAGGGACATTGCAATATCGTCAGCTTGATTAAATGATATACTGTATTCCCCCTCGCAGAGGATATAAGGATTTTTCGTTATAAGTCCTACGGCACCCGCGCCGAGCTTCTTATATACCTTTGTTGCCTCGGTGACAGACATATAGTCCTTGCAAAACATTACTACGTCGCGCAATCCGTTCTGTTCCATAAAAGATTCGGATATCTGCGCGGCTTTTTTCATCGTTATGCCGGGAATATCCGCAAGCCATTCCGGATGCGTTTCTATTACCTCGAAGGTATCCTCACCAAATCTTTCAACGATTTTTCTTGCGGTAGCGGGACCGACACCTTTTATTGTTCTCGATGAAAGGTACTGTAAAATTCCTTCGGTTTCCTCGGGGAGAGTTTTTTCGAAGCTGTCTATGACAAATTGCCTTCCGAACTCCTTATGGTATCCCCATTTTCCCTTTAATACCACGCGCTCACCTTCAAACGGAATAGGCATGGTACCCACTGCGGTGATAATAAGATTATTTTCGGTTTCTATCTCGAGAACCGAATAATCGTTGGCGTCGTTGTAATAAACCACGTTTTCGATTGTACCGCGAATAACCTCATCCGCATTCATTTCTTCACGACTTGCCAAATTATCACCTCCAAAACTCAATTTTTGTTTTTAAAAGCAAGCCCGAGATACCTCAGGCTTGCAAAATAATCTATTTTTAATTAAAGGCAAAGCTTACGAAGCTCATCGGCTATATCACACTCTTCCCACTTAACGCCAAGCTCTTCTCTTCCCATATGACCGTACGCCGCAAGATCCTTATAAATAGGACGTCTTAAGTCGAATTTATTAATGATCGCCGCGGGACGGAGATCAATGAGCGAAGAAACAGCCTCGGAGATCTTTGCTTCGGAGCATACGGCAGTACCGAAGGTATCGATCATTACGGAAACGGGCTTTGCAACACCGATAGCATAAGCTATCTGAACCTCACACTTTGTAGCAAGACCTGCTTTTACGATATTCTTCGCAACGTATCTTGCAGCATAAGATGCACTTCTGTCAACCTTAGTCGGGTCTTTACCGGAGAATGCCCCGCCGCCGTGACGGGAATATCCACCGTATGTATCAACTATGATCTTTCTTCCCGTAAGACCTGTATCTCCCGCAGGACCGCCGATAACGAATCTTCCCGTGGGGTTAACGAAAATATTTACCTTACCGTCAAGAAGCTCGGTAGGAACTACAGGAAGGATAACCTTATCGATAATATCCTTTCTGATCTTATCGTGAGAGATCTCCTCACTGTGCTGAGAAGAAACAACTATAGTATCAACTCTTGTAGGCTTACCGTCAACGTACTCAACGGTTACCTGAGTTTTACCGTCAGGACGAAGATATGAAAGAGTTCCGTTCTTTCTTACCTCTGTAAGCTTCTTTGCAAGCTTATGCGAAAGAGAGATAGGAAGAGGCATAAGCTCGGGAGTTTCATCGCAGGCATAGCCGAACATGAGGCCCTGGTCACCCGCTCCCGTATCAAGCTCGTCGGTCATCTCGCCGTCCTTTGCTTCGATACACTTATCAACACCCATTGCAATATCGGGACTCTGCGCATGAATAGAGCTGAGGACCGCGCAGGTGCTTGCGTCAAAGCCGTATTTTGCTCTCGTGTAACCGATTTCCGAAACGGTTTCACGTACTATCTTCTGAATATCGATAGTAGCATTAGTGGTAATCTCACCCATAACGTTTACGATGCCTGTAGTTGCAAAGGTCTCGCACGCAACTCGGCTCATAGGATCCTGACGGAGAATCTCGTCAAGGATAGCATCCGATATTTTGTCACATATCTTATCGGGGTGACCTTCGGTAACAGATTCCGAAGTGAAAAGCATTTTTTTGATTTCTGACATTTTAATTTTCCTTTCGTTGAACATCCGTATCAAAAGAAAAACCTCGGAGAGCAGAAGCCATTCCCGAGATTACAAAACACTCATCTAACAGGAATTGGCACCTTATTTTACACAGGTTGCCGGGCTTCACAGGGCCAGTCCCTCCGCCACTCTTGATAAGGTTATTAAATTTAGCGACTTTATTTTAACACATATTACGACAAAAATCAAGTATCTGCAAAAAAATATTATAAATAAATTTAAAGACCTGCACCATTTAAACAGAAGCGATAAAAAAACAAGGTGTACTGTTAAACTAAACACAGTACACCTTGCCGGTAAGTGCAAATTTAAAGGAACTAAACTAAAAAAACAAAAATTTTCTCCGTTTTTTTAAACTTTTTTATTCTGACTCCGTTTCCTATGTACAAAGAATCAGAAAACTTCAAAATTGAAAATATGCGCTGTGGAACTGCCGTAATCTTCGGTCTTCGTTTCACTGTGATAAGTGCTTAAAGGAATAAATCTTACCGCTTTTGCCTTTTGATCTATTTTATGCTTCACGAATCTTTGATGATTATCTTTTTCGTCTATAATTCGTTTCCATATGCCATTTTCATCCATCACCTCAACGGCATAGCTTTTTATAAGGCATTTCGGGAAACCAAAGGAAGTATTGTTATGACTCGACGGGAAGAAAAGTACAGAGGATGTATGCAAGCCGTCAGGATTCCCCTCGGTGTATTCCCTGTCGAGATCACTGTCAAATACAAGACGAACACCGTTTATCTGAACAGCTTCATCAAAGGTATAAGTGATTGCCTTATTTGTTTTTCCGAAATAACCGTTATCCACGCCCCAGATACGTCGGTCGATACCGTTAAGTATTGCCGAGCAATCACCGTAGTCGCAGCTTAATGTTGCCCGAAGAGTTAACGGCGATGGCTTACGGTGCAATCCCGGAAGGAAGCAATCATCGTCAAGCAGAGCTGCCTGTATCTGCTCTATCTTATTCTTTGCCGCCTCACGCGGAAGCATACCGCATTTAACAGCAATAGCTGCCGCAGTACCTGCAGCCTGACCTATCACGCCGATAGTGCCCATAACTCTCGTCGAGCTGAAGGCTATGTGAGATGCGCTTATATTTCTGCCTGCAAACATAAGGTTATTTACGTTTACCGAATACAGTGATCTGAGCGGAATTGAATATGGCTCGGAAAGACGGCGCTTCTGCAGGTGCGCTCCGCCCTTAGCATCCATAAGAAATCCGCCGGGAAGATGGTTATCTATCTGCCAGCCGCCGTAAGCTACGGTATCCCAAAAACGCGGGCAGTTTTCAACGTCTGACTGAGTCAGGACGTAATCGCCGACGTATCTGCGACTCTCTCTTTTACCCGGTAGGAAACCAACCCATTCCAGCTCCCAGTTCTCCGCTCCGTGGTCGCCGTGATTTTTCATATGGTCCCATACTCCGAACGCGATTTTAAGAAGCTCATCTTTTATCTCTTCTGTATCATCTATACTGTTTTGCATACCGCCGAGCTCTATCCAATAAAAATTGGTATTTATCGCATAAATATTATGCGGCTTATTGTTCATGGCATCGTCATCGGGAAAATCGTAAGCCCACGTCGGGGGCGTATACTTGACTTTATGGTCGGTTTCGCGACACTGCAAAAGAATGCTCATTCCCATAGTATGAGAGTCTGCCTTTTCCAATCCGAACTCCTCGCCATACTCGTCCTTTGCTTCTCTGCCGACCTTATACTCCGCACCTGTAAGCGGCGCAAGTATACTGTCACCCGAGCTATCAACGAATATTTTTGCATTCACCTCGTGCCATGTATACGTCGTAAGCTGAAATCCCTTAACGCTTTTTATTTTGCCATTCTCCGTTACCGCATCGCAGCAGGTGCAGTTAAGAAGAAGCTCTATATTATCTTCAAATCGCACCATTTCATATAAAAGCGCGTCCCAAATACTGAAATTGCGTTTCGGGTTGCGGTACATATTTTCAAGCAGAAGCTCTTCCATTATACCCGTTTCCTGAAGATCTCTCACTCGAGTTCCCGCCCCCGAGATCCACATTCTTATTTCGCTGCTCGCATTTCCACCAAGAACGGGCCTGTCATGCATCAAGACAACCTTAGCGCCATGTCTTGCCGCCGAGATCGCCGTAAACATACCACCGATACCGCCACCGACTACGCATATGTCCGTATTATGTACATTTGTCTTAAGTCCTTCTATCATTTCAAAGCTGCTCCTTTATATTTTTCCGTGCATACAATTAGTGGGTAGATAATCCAGCCCGAGCCATAGCATGCGCTTCAAGTAATCCGCACTGTCAGCCGCACGCAAGCATATCTTCAACCCCATATTATGAGCTTCTTCAATTTTTTCCTTCGGGCACTCAAAAGGATCGGATATTTTCCATGAAAAGCCGGCATTGCCGAGATCGCGCAGAAAAGGAAGCCTGTTTTCCTCCGCAAATATCCAATGAATAAACATATCCTTTGATATTTTACGCGTTTCGACAAGCGGATCGAATTCAATCGAGCTCATAACAACTTCACCGTCGGAAAAGCCCGAACGCCGTACGGCATCAATGACGCGCTCCGTATCTTTGGTTTTTATCTCAATAAACGGTACACTTCCAAAACGTCTGCATATTTCAAGATACTCGGAAAACTTAGGCATTCTGAGATCCTCTTTTTCAAAACAATCAAGTCTGTTTCCTTTTATGATCGAAAGCTTTGAAAGCTCACTCATACTCATTTCGGATATACGTCCCGATCCGTTGTAAAAACCATCAACTGTTCCGTTGTGACAACAAACAAGCTCTCCGTCCGATGTTGTACGAACGTCGGTTTCGATTGCCCAATGACCGAACATTCCCGCGTAAGTGAATGAAGGTATGGAATTCTCCGGAGCAAGCGGCTGAAATCCTCTGTGACCGATAAAACGTATTTTCTTAGTATCGAATATATTCAACTAAATCACCTCTTGATTTTTTATTTATCTTCCTGTATAATAGTATAAAGCTCACAAATTGAAATTTCTTTCGATTTTGTGACTACTAATTTTCATTTTGTGATATAGGAATTTTAAAATGAAGCTTTTTTCGCATTACTTACAATCGAATACAAAAAGTGACTCCCAAATAATTAACTGGCACGAAAATCAGATCAACGATCTTATGCTGTATTCTTACCGAGATACGGAATATAACTGCAAAACATATCCGTCGAATATGCATTATCACGATTATTACGAGCTTGTTATCCTCGAGGATGGTGATATAAGCTACGTATGCGAGTCATCGGTCTATCGCCCAAAATCCGCAGACGTTATTCTTATACCACCGCGCGCATTGCATATGTCAAAGCTCAATAGCGCGCATACACGGTATATAAGGCATGTTTTTTACTTTTATCCCGAGGCCTTCGAGATAATGGGGCACGGATGCCTCTCTGCTTTTCTCGGCAATTCGGAGAATAGCGTACTCCTGAACTTTATCTCGGACAATACAAAAGAGCTCTTTCTGAATATACTCAAGGAACTGAAGGCTACCTGTAAAAAGGATATTACCGGTTACGATAAGGCGTTATGCTTCAGCTACATATTACAGCTCTTCTGCTTGCTAAACACTAAAGATTCCACTCCCCAAAAAAGCGCGCCCGAGCTACCGCAAAGTATTCTGAATATAAAGCATTACATAGATAACAATTTTTCGGAAGTTTCATCGGTGGGCGAAATTGCCGCGCATTTCTTTTACAG
Source organism: Eubacteriales bacterium (assembly GCA_045654585.1). Classification (GTDB taxonomy): domain Bacteria; phylum Bacillota; class Clostridia; order Oscillospirales; family CAG-272; genus UBA1740. The sequence goes on along the minus strand of JAZONS010000041.1, from coordinate 278 downwards.
CCGCGAGTACGTTTCAAGAGCGTTTAAAAAACATTTTGGCACTACGGTAATTGATTATATACATCAACGCAGAATATCCGAAAGCCAATCACTCATAGCCGCGGGCGCTACGGTGACAGAGGCTTGCTATAAAGTAGGTTTCGGTTCTTTGCCAACCTTTATCAGAGTATTCACCGCCATAACGGGTATGAAGCCCTCGGAATACCGTATCGCACTATAAAAAGAACGCTTTGGGTAAGTTTTCTGGTTCCAGTGGGCCTTTTCTAAATAAATTTATA
>JAZONS010000040.1:0-9215 GCA_045654585.1 Eubacteriales bacterium | reverse complement strand
ATTATTATTGAATATGTTATTTAAATAATATAGTTTATTATAAGCAATAATTTAAAATCATACGTTATTAGGGATATATTTAATAGATAAAAACTGATAAAAGCAAATAGGATGGGGAAAAATAAACCTTAATAAAAAAATAGCAAAATAGTAGTTATTTAGACTTAGATTGGACTTAGATAATAAATAGATATTTAATCTAAAGCAGAAAAAACGTTTTTATTGGTTTTAAAGTCCCCTTGATTATACAAAATATTGATTTTGTATAATCGGGTATACTGCGCTACTCTCTTCTCTCGTTTCGTTACCTTTGGTGCTTACTATTCTAACAGGGAGTTTTTTCTTTTTCAAGAGGAAAGAGAACATCGGGCAAATTTTGCAAATTGCTTTAGTTTAAGTGTAATTGTTTTTATGTAATTATATTATGTTTACACCTTGTTTTGCTTCAAAATTTTATTATATTATTTTATCAATGCTTTCTCTCATTCCCTGCTCTCTTTTTGTTTGAGTTCTCTATTTAAAATTATAAAAGCATAGGATAAGACTTCCCTTTGCGTTTTTATTAATATCGTCCTCTTACGTATTGATTTTTCAATTTATATATGTTATAATATAAGAAAAATAATTGGAGGATATATCCCTATGAGAATGAGAGTTCTTACTCACACAAACAAAGGTAAGCTTCTTACTATTGCTGATGAAGTAACTAAGCTTATTGAGGCAGACAAGGCTACTGACGTTATTCCTGCGGCTTATCCTTGCGACGGTGAAAGACTTGTTGTAATCGTTGCAACCGCAAAGCCTAATATGCCCGATTACTTCGGACGCTTCGTTCGCTCGCTTAAGAAAACCCTTACCGCTAACGTTGCTTTTATTATTGACGGCACTCCCGAGAATGCCGCTAAGATAGTAGAAATGGCAAAGACAAATGATTCCAACGTTATCGAAGACAATATTCTTTACATAAACGGCGGTCTTCCCTTCAAGTTCCTTAAGAAAGTAACTGATCAAGAGATGGATTCCGTAAAAGAATGGGTAAAGGCTATCAGAGCTGCAATGAAGTAATTCTCTGCTAAATAAAAATGGACTGAGGAAAACTCAGTCCATTTTTATATTCATTTAACAAATTCTCTGTAAATTGCCTTTAATGCGGTTATATAGTCGTTTGAATCAACACCGACTATAATATTAAGCTCTGACGAACCTTGGTCAATCATACGAATGTTCACGCTTGCATTTGCGAGAGCCGTGAATATTTTGGCAGCAGTTCCCTTTGCTTTAACCATACCGCGACCAACTATTGCGATGAGAGCAAGGTTTTCTTCAACGAAAATGTTTTCAGGGTCAACGGCTTTGCAAATACCAGCCATGATATCAGCTCTTTTTGCGTGAAGGTCCTTGGTGGGAACAACAACTGTCATAGTATCGATTCCGGATGGGAAATGCTCGAAGGATACTTCGTTTTCTTCGATAACCTGAAGTACTCTTCTTCCAAAACCAAGCTCGGCGTTCATCATATCCTTCTCGATAGTGATCGTCGAGAAACCTGTCTTGCCTGCAATACCTGTAATAACGTCTTCGTTTATTTCATCCGTTTCGGGAACAATAAACGTTCCTCTATCCTCGGGTCTGTTTGTATTCTTGATGTTGATCGGAATCTTTGAATATCTTACGGGGAAAATAGCATCCTCGTGAAGCACAGTTGCACCCATATATGAAAGCTCACGGAGCTCCTTGTAGGTTATTGTATTTATAGGCTTCGGATTGCTGATGCAACGCGGATCAGCCATAAGGAATCCGGAAACATCTGTCCAGTTTTCATATACGGTTGCTCTTGCTGCTCTGGCTACTATAGAGCCGGTAATATCGGAACCACCTCTCGAGAAGGTCTTTATGGTTCCGTTGGGCATCGAGCCGTAGAATCCGGGAATTACGGCGTAACGATGCTTTGATAGGTACTCTGACATGACATCGTTTGTTTTATCGGGGTTAAAAGTTCCGTCTTCATTAAAGAAGATGACCTTTTTTGCATCAATAAAACTGAAATCAAGATATTTTGCAAGAATCATACCGTTGAGGTATTCACCTCTTGATGCAATATAATCTCTACCCGAATTATGAAGCATTGACATTTGGATTTTTTCGAATATATCGTTAAGATCGATATTGATCTCAAGCTCATTGATTATATCGAGATATCTCTGCTTGATCTCGTTAAATGTTTCGGTAATATCTTCTTCATTGATGGCAAGTTCATAGCATTTATAAAGCAGGTCGGTAACCTTAATATCACCGCTTGTTCTTTTACCGGGCGCAGAAGCAACGATATATCTTCTTTCGGGCTCGCTCTTAATTATTTCGGCGACTCTTCTGAATTGATTTGCATCGGCAAGTGAGCTACCGCCGAATTTTAAAACCTTAAGACTCATTATAAATTCCCTTCCTCGTATGATGAGGTCAAATGTTGAACATCGTTTAATAAACAAAAATATACTAATATTATATGTAAATTGTTATGATTTGTCAAGAGAAATTTTATTTTATAGAAAAAACAGATTGACAAATTGAAAAAATACGTTCTAAACAGCATTCTATGTAATAAAATCAGCACCTCAAAATGAGGTATGTCGAGAATGGGGTACGGCTAGCGTGCGATAAATCTGTGATAGACGTACCGCTTTAGTACGAAGCGAAGGTATTCCCACGCAAACGCCGGATATCTTCGCTGCTGCGAAGATATGCGAACCCATTTCTTGCAAGGAGCAAGAAAATGTGTTCTCTTCCTCATTCTCTGTAATAAAATCAGCACCTCATTACGAGGTGCTGATTTTATGGCGGAGAGAATGGGATTCGAACCCATGATACCGGTTAGGGTATACACGATTTCCAGTCGTGCGCCTTAGACCAACTCGGCCATCTCTCCAACAGACTATCATATTATAGCAGATGTTTTCCAAAAAGTCAAGTAGTTGTTTAATATTTTTTTAGTATTTATTTTGAATTTTATGTTTATTGACTTTAAAATGTTTATGTGATATAATTAATGGTAATTATTTTAAACCTTTTGTGGGAGAGATATAATGAGTAATTATCAGTATGTAAATACAAAAATGGGTTCGTTTAATCATGAGAGATATTCAAACGGTAATTGCTACCCCGTTTGCGCTGTACCTCACGGTATGAATTTCTTTACTATTCAGACAAATGGAGCAAATAATTGGTTTTATTCTCCTATGGATAAGTCCTTTGAAGGCGTCAGGCTTACTCATCTTCCTTCGCCTTGGCTTTCTGATTATAATAAGCTTTTAATTTGGGGAGGCTCGGGCGAATACTTAAACGATTCTCGCCCTTATTGGTCATCCTTTGATAATAGAAGAAATATTATCGAACCCGCTTATATTCATATTTCTATTAATCGCGATAACTATGAAATTGAACTGACCCCGACAAACAGTGCTGCGTATTTACGGTTTAAATTTAACCAAAATGATTCTAAGAATTATGTTGTTTTTACTTCCTCAAAGCTTTCGTATGAATATGATTTAAAAAACAATATTATATATATTGTAAACTCCGACGCACCTTCTATTTTTAAGGGGTTTGATGCAAATAAACCTGCAAGTATTTCCGAGTATGTGATTATAATGCCTAGCGTTCCCTGCTCTGTTACGGAAAATAACGGCAAGATTATTCTTGAAACAGAAGCCTCTCTTGTAGAGTGCAAGATCGCAACTTCTTATATATCATTTGATCAGGCAAAGTTGAATCTTGATCGCGAGATTGGTACTCTCGGCTTTGAGCAGGTTAAAGCCCAAACTGAAGCCGAGTGGGAGAGGTGCCTTTCAAAGGTCGAAATAGACGATGATGATATAGAGAAAAAGAAAACCTTCTATTCTTGCCTTTACAGATTTAATTTATGGCCTCGGAAATTTTACGAGGTAGACGGGAAAGGCAATTCCCTTCACGTTAATACCCTGACGGGTGATATTACCAAGGGTGTACTCTATACCGATAATGGCTTCTGGGATACTTATAGAACCTGCTATCCTCTCTATGCGCTTCTTGATACCGAATTATATGCCGAAATGGCAGAAGGCTTTTATAATTATTTCGTTGATACGGGTTGGCTTCCGAAATGGGTTTGCCCTCACAACGTTAACTGTATGCCGGGAATGTTGATTGAAGCAACTATGAGCGATGCTATCGTCAAGGAAATCGTCTCAGGCGAGCTTGCTGATAAAATATTTAAAGCTATGCTAAAGGATGGCGAGTATGAGTCACAAATACGCGGTGAAGGACGAGTGATGCTCAACACGTACCGTAAATACGGTTATTATCCTTATACTATGGTTAAAGAAAGTGTTAACGAAACTCTGGATAATTCCTACGGGGATTATGCTATAGCAAAATCTGCAGAAAAGCTCGGATACACCGAAATAGCAGAAAAATATTTTGTTCTCTCGAAGAATTATAGGAATTTGTTTGATAAAGAAACGGGATTTATCAGAGGTAAGGATGAGAACGGTAACTTCAGAGATGAAGTATTTAATCCTTATATGTGGGGACGTGACTATACCGAAGGCTCTGCATGGCAGAATGCTTTTGGAGTCTACCACGATATAAAAGGACTTAACGAGCTTTATGAGGGAAAGCTTGAAGAGAAAATTGACGAGCTCATGACTGCTCCTCCTATCTACTATATAGGTTCGTACGGAAGAGTAATTCATGAAATGGCAGAAGTTTCAATGGCAAATTACGGTCAATGCGCGATTTCAAATCAACCATCGTTCCATATCCCCTTTATATACAGTGCTCTTGGTAAGCCGTCGAAAACTTCATATCATCTCTCTCGGCTTTTGAATCTCTTTAATAGCGGAATTGAAGGTTATCCCGGCGATGAGGATAACGGCTCAACGTCTGCATGGTATATCCTATCCTCTCTCGGTCTTTATCAGATAGCTCCCTCCGACCCCACTTATGTGACAGCTATACCCTCTTTTAAAAAAGCAACGCTTACGCTTGCGAACGGACGAAAGCTTGTGATACAGAAAGACGAGTATAATACCGATAAAATGAAGGGTGAAATTTCATATTTTGATATTATGCAAGGAGGAAAGCTTTCGGATATCGTTTGCGACAGTAAAAATGGGTAAATTTGACGGAATATTGCTTGCTACCGACTGGGATGGGACTTTTTATAAAGGTAAGCTGTTTGACGAAAATATAAAGGCCTTAAAATATTTCGTTGAAGAAGGTGGTAAATTTACCGTTTGCAGCGGAAGATATTCGGGTTTTCTCGCAAGTTTCAAGGATATTGTTCCCTTCAATACGTATACGATATGTTATAATGGCGCTTATATTGTCGATCTTGATAATAATGATATTTTATATAAAGGCTTTTGCGACGAGCATTTGTTTGATATAGTTGATGATATTATTGAAGCAAAGCTTGAATATACGACAATCAGAATTTATAATGACAAGGATAATGAACCTGTTACTTATACTATCGATGATTTCTTTCAGAAAAAGGAAGAAATAAAAAAAGAAAAGATATATAAGATACTATTCAGAGCCGAAACAACCGATGCAGGAACAAGAGGAGCTCAAGCAGCTAACAAAATGGAGCTTTATAATTATATCGCCGTAAGGAGCTGGGGGCTTTCTCTTGAAATACTTAAGCGCGACAATGCAAAAGGCGCAGCCATAAGACGCCTTGCAAATCATTTAGGTAGCAAGCTGGTAGTTGCCGTCGGCGATTATGAAAACGACCTTGATATGATTGAAGAAGCCGATATTGGCTATGCCGTCGGAAATGCTATTGATGAAGTTAAAAGAATAGCCGACAGAATAACTGTAAACGTTGAAGAATCCGCGATAGCACATATCATTTACGATCTCGAGAGGGATATTGATAACAGAGTGATAATCTTATAAAAAAATGGAGAAATCGAGCAATTCGACTTCTCCATTTTTATTATAATCAATCTACGTCTTCGACGACCTTCTCCGGAGATTTATCAAGAACCTCGGGATGAAGGAGATAACGTTTCAGACGCTTGAACGCTGAAGCATAATAATAACCGTCGCATATTCTTTCGTCGGTTACTACCTTAAGGGTTACAAAGTGATGCCTTTCACGGGTACCGTCACGTTTAATCGCATCTGCGGTAAATATGTTACCGTAAGAAACAAAAACGGGTAAAGTACCGAAATTGTAAAGATGATGATAAATTGCGGGGATACCCAGCGAGCCCATTGAAGTAATTATCATAGACCCATGGAAGGGACTGACCTTAAGGAGTGCCTTGGGGAGCCAGCCTCTGTAGTCAAGCCAATTAAGTAAGGAAATTGCGGCTCTGAGTATGAATCTTGGTAATTTTGCAAGAGTGCCTGCAGTGTTATCAAAATCCGTATCCTCGGAGATTGCAAGGTTAACCTCTCTGCGGAACTTTTTATATACGTTAAAAATGTCATCTCTCGGGTCAAACTCTACTTTAATACAGGTATCGGGAGATTCGAGCGACATTTCTTTTTTTATAGTCATAACGCACTCGATGTTCTTACGGGCGAAAATTCTCTGACCCGCAATAAAACGGTTAATTCCGGGTCTTTCTGCAACAATACGTACGTAAGCTGCAAGAATTACGTGCAGCAAGGTCATATCAGTATAACCTTCCTCGTGCTTAAGGTCGAGATATTTTTCAACGTTAGTAATATCAACGACGTCCTCAAACATATTCATTGAGTCGTTACGTGTTTTCATAATGAAAGGCGTGAACTGAGTCATTGCGGGAATAGAACGAACTCTTCGCCCCTCTTTTCTATCGCCAAAACGGCGTTTACGAGGCTGATACGCAGGGGTATCATACTCTACGATAGGTTCAAGTCTTTTATCTGGCATAGGAAAATCCTTTTTATTTTTAATGATATACTATTTTACCACATTATTAGAAAATAGTCAAGAAAAACTTTTTGTTAAATAAAATGGGTAAACATTCATAAAAAATATTGTTTTTAAACCATATTTTTGCGAAAAAAACAGGAAAATCCGCTTAATACGAATTTTCCTGTCTAAAGAGTTTAAGTTAAATTTAAACGATTATGCATCTTTTTTGGATTCAGCAATAATCTTTTCGGCGATAGGTCCGGGAACTTCCTCGTAACGAACAAATTCCATATCAAATCTACCGCGTCCCTGAGTCATTGCGCGAAGAGATATAACGTAGTCTGCCATCTCACCCATAGGAGCTTCTGCGATAACCGCCTGATATCCTCTGCCATCTTCGATAGGCTCGATACCGAGAACTCTGCCGCGACGCTTGGGAAGATCGCCCATTACGTCACCTACGTAGTTATCGGGAACGCAGATCTTGAGAGCGCCAACGGGCTCGAGAAGAACGGGTTTAGCCTTGGGAAGACCCTCGCGGTATGCGATTGCGGCTGCGAGCTTGAACGAGATTTCGTTCGAGTCAACGTCGTGATAAGAGCCGTCATAAAGTTCAGCAGCAAGGTTAACTACAGGATAGCCTGCAAGAATACCCTTCTGCATACAATCCCTAAGACCTGCTTCTACAGCCGGGAAGAAGTTCTTGGGAACTGCTCCGCCGAATACGCTTTCGGTAAAGGTAAGACCCTCTTCTTCTCCGGGAGAGAATCTGATCTTAACGTGACCGTACTGACCTGAACCGCCGGACTGCTTTTTATGCTTACCTTCAACGTCGGATTTACCTTTAATGGTTTCTCTATAAGCTATTCTGGGTTTGGAAAGAGTTACGTTAGCACCGAAACGTGCCTTGAGCTTAGATACGATAATATCAAGGTGAATATCACCAAGACCGGAAAGAACAAGCTGCTTGGTTTCCGAATTGTTAACGAAAGCAACAGTGAGATCCTCTTCAAGGATTCTTGCGATACCGCCCGATATCTTATCCTCATCGCCCTTCGAAGCAGGAGCAACTGCCATGCTCATATAAGGCTTCGGGAAGCTGATAGGAGCATATTTGATGTTAGCTGCGAGAGTAGTGAGTGTATCGTTTGTTCCCGTAGCGGAAAGCTTTGCAACAACACCGATATCACCGCAAGCAAGCTCTTCAACGTCGATTTGCTTTTTACCGCGCATCATAAAGATCTTACCGAACTTTTCATTTGTGCCGTTAGTTGTATTACGAAGGACCATATCTTTCTTAACTTCGCCGTTCATTACCTTGAAGAACGACATCTTACCTACGAACGGGTCCGCAACGGTTTTGAATACGAATACAGATGTATCAGCACTATCAACGTCGATAGCGATATCCTTGATAGAACCGTCGGACTCAACGATGTGTTCAACACCGCGAGCAGTAGGTCTCGGGAAGGAGTTAGCGATAGTATCAAGAAGAGTCTTAATACCCCAGTTCTTGGTAGCAGCACCGCAGAATACGGGAACGATCTCTCCTCTGATGATACCTTCGTGAATAGCCTCGAGAGACTCTTCTCTCGAAATGGGCTCTTCGTTGAAGAATTTATCCATAAGCTCATCACTAGTCTGGGCGATAGCCTCAAGAAGCATATTGTGATATTCAGCGCAAATGTCAGCGAACTTTTCAGGGATTGCGGAAGTTACGTATTCACCCGTAGCTTTTTCAAAGGTGTAAACCTTCATATCGATAAGGTTTGCAAATCCGACAACGGTATCACCGTCAATGATCGGGATCTGGATAGGACATACGGTAACACCGTACTTATCTCTGATCTGACCGAATACCTTATAGAATCTTGCCTCACCGTCGTCGAATCTGTTAATGAAGAATGCCTTGGGAACACCTGCATCAGTTGCAAGATTCCAAGCAGATTCTGTTCCTACCTCAATTCCTGCTTTACCGTCAACAACGATGATCGCTGCGTCGGCACCTCTTACGCACTGACGTACCTCACCTTCAAAATCAAAGAAACCGGGAGTATCTAGTAAATTTATTTTCGTTCCGCTCCAAAGCATAGGTGCCATTGCTGCAGAAACAGAATAACCTCTCTTAATCTCTTCGGGATCATAGTCGCAAACGGTATTACCGTCAGCAGTAGTTCCTAAACGATCCGTAAGTCTTGAAATATAAAGCATTGACTCTGCAAGAGAAGTTTTTCCACCTCCGCTATGTCCGAGTAGTGCAACGTTTCGAATACTTTTGGTATAAACCTTTTCCATGATGTTTTAATCTCCTTTGGATTAGTGCTTT
>JAZONS010000039.1:0-7669 GCA_045654585.1 Eubacteriales bacterium | reverse complement strand
GGTATAATTACACTGTAAAATTGTAAGCATGTCAAAAAAGGACAGAAAATAATGGAAAATAAATACGGGAAAAAGCCATACAGCAAGAAGCCCACGGGCGCAAAAGGCGATTTTGCAAGAAAAAGAGACAGTAAGTCTATTCGTAGCGAGGAGGAACTTAATGCTCCCGAGCGCGAAGGGCTTATCATAGGCAGAAATGCAGTCAAGGAGCTTCTCTCTGATGGCAGAGATGTAGAAAAAATATATATTCAAAAGGGTGAGCTCGAAGGTTCGATAAACCTTCTTCTCGGCATCGCGTCTGAAAAAAAGATACCGATTATTGAGCTTGACCGTACAAAGCTTGACAAAATGTGCGGCGGAGCGCGTCACCAGGGAATTATAGCTATCGCATCGGAGCAGAATTACTCCTCGGTAGAAGAAATCCTTGAATATGCGGAAGGTATCGGTGAGAAGCCCTTTGTGATAATTCTTGACGGAGTTGTAGATCCCCATAATCTCGGTGCGATAATAAGAAGCGCTGAATGTATGGGAGCTCACGGTATAATAATCCCTAAGAGAAGAGCTGTAGGTCTTACCGCAACCGTTGCAAAGGCATCTGCGGGTGCTATGATGCATATGCGTGTGGCAAAGGTGACCAATCTCTCTCAAACTATAGACGAGCTCAAAGAAAAGGGGCTTTGGTTCTATGCCGCAGATATGGATGGGGATCCGGTTTACAATGCAGACCTTACGGGTGCTGTTGGAATAGTTCTCGGCAGTGAGGGTGAGGGAATATCCCGTCTTGTTAAAGAAAAATGCGATTTTGTTATATCCATTCCGATGTACGGGAAGGTTAATTCAATGAATGTTTCATGCGCTGCTGCTGTTATTCTTTCTGAAGTAGCGAGGCAAAAAAACAGGGAGGTGTAAAATTTGTCGGAAGCTAAAAATGACAATATGAAAAGTATACTTGACAAAATGAAGTCAGATTCTACCGACGGCGGCGCGGTTGAAAGCGTTACCGAAAGTGGCGACGGCACGGTTGAGTTCAACTTCCGAGTACCTATCCCCAAAACAGGACTTGTTTTTGTTGAAACGGATGATGCGGAAGCACCGGATAATGACGGAACCGCTGATGAGGTAACCGATACCAAAGCGGATGAAGAGAGTTTTTCTGTTTTTGATATCGCTGATGCGGCGGATAGCGCAAGTCGCGACGGTGATTCGGTGTCGCAGTATGCAGAGGATGTAGCTGACGGTGATGACGGTGTCGAGTTCATTATTCCCGATGTATTCGATATAGCGGACAGCGCTATTGAAACCAATCCCGCAGATCCTTACGTCGAAACGATCTGGCGCCCCTATATGCCGAGATTTACCGAAGTGACCGATGAAAGACGCAAGTCAGAGCTTAGAGATTCCGAAGCAAAGGCCGAATCTATCGAGATCACTAAAGTCGAAGGCTCGGGCATTAAAATAGAAAAGATAGATACTCCGTCTAGTGTATTTGATGTCGCAGATCCCACGGCGGAGATCGACGCTCATATTCCCGACGCAGTCGTTGTTAAGATTCAAGGAAAGCCGTCGACTTCGAAGGATAGCTTAAATGTTTTCAAGTTCTCCGATGAAAAGGCGGAGGCTGATGTTGCCGAGGAGATATCCCCCGAGGAGCTTGCGCGTCGTGAGATTACGGGGCTTACGGGTCATAAATGGGAAGAGAAGCCGGAGCCTGCTGCTGAAATAGTAAAGGCTGAGTCCGTGTCGGTGGTAGACGAAAAGCCAGAGCCCGAAGAAGAAGGCTTTATTTTTACGTCCGATTCCTATCATGAGGAAGAAAGAGATGAAAGCTTTACCATTCCCGATATCAAGCCCGAGGAAAGCGAAGTGCTTCCCGAAGGATATGAGGGAAAGGAAACTCGCACCGATGCGAGTGATACGAGCGAGTATAATTCATTCTCAATGAGAGAATCGTTCAAGGACAGGTTTCTTGATTCGATCATGGCGGTAAGGATCAGACTTATCGTTGTTGCGCTTTTGGGTATTGCAACCTTTGCATTTGATATATTCAAGGATAGGGTATGTGAATACTTTGGAATAGCAGGCAACTTCGGTGCCCCTGCCGTTATAGACGCTTGTCTTATTGCAAGCTTGTTTCTTATCACACTGCCGGAAACTGCACGTGCCGTAAAGCAGCTTATATACGGTATCGTCAGTCCTGAGTTGTCGTGTGCGCTTGTTGGTGTTGTCGTGTTTGGATATGCTCTTTCTATGGCGATAGTATCGCCTGTCGGAGGTAGTTATCCTTTGCTCGCATCCATTTATGCTATTATGGCAGTAAACTCTGTTTTTGCAACGCATTGTTTACACAACGCGCATTTTTCCGCATTCAAGGTTATTTCTGAAAAAGGAAATAAATCAATTATTGATAAGCCGTTTACGAGAACGCTTGAGCTTGAAAACATTGCGCTTGACGGTGTTGTTGACGAATATAAGTCTAGATGCGCAAGAGTGTTTGACACGAATTTTGTTTCCGGATTTTATGCGAATAGCAAGAAAAATTCTGAGAAGACGAAAAATAATCTTTTGATACTTGCCGTAAGCTTTGGTGTTGCTCTTGTTGGTGCCATAGTAATGCTCTTTATAAAAGGAAGTGTCAGTCCGATATCTGCGCTTTCAACCTTTGCGCTTGTTGTTGCGCTTTCTATACCCGCTTTCTCGATACTCTCGCATAAGCTTCCTTTCTGTGATGCCGAAAAAGAAGCCTCAGGCAATGAGGGCGCTATCATAGGCGAGTGCGCGCTTATTGATTATTCCGATGTAGATGTTGTTGTGTTCGAGGATACCGAAGTGTTCGGTCCCGACGATGTAACGCTCAAGAGTGCGAGTGATAGGCGTAGTGATTATCTTGACTCGATGAGAAAAATGGCATCGCTCTTTGCGGCTCTGGGTGGGCCACTAAATCGCGTGTTTGAAGGTGCTCTTAATAAAAAGTATTCCCCGGCAAGAGATGTTATCATAGAGGATGACGGTGCAGAGGGAACGGTTGAGAGTGAGCGTGTTATGGCGGGAACGGCTGAATATATGCGTCGCCACGGGATTAAGATTCCTGCAGGTAACGATATTAAGACGGGTAGCACGCGTGTTATTTATGCTGCGGCGGATAGAGAATTTTTCGCAACCTTCACCGTGCATTATTCCTTCTCTGAGGAATTTGCTCTTTTACTTTCCGCAATGAAGGAAGAAAAGATAATCCCTCTTGTCTATACGAGAGATTTTAATATTAATAATGATTTTATGCGTATACTTACAGGTGGTAGCGACGTTATACGAGTTATGAAAAAGTATTCACCCGTTAAGGAAAAGCCCGTTTATGGTAAGATAAACTCTGCTCTTGTGGTAAGAGGAGATAAGACCTCTGCGATTGAGCTGATACTAACTGCTAAACGCTACGCAAAATTCCAAAGCTTCCTTTCGGTAACCGAAATAACCGCTGCAGCATCGGGAGCTGCTCTGGCAATTCTTATTGCTCTTGGCAATATGACCGCGAGCCTACCTACCGTTATTCTTGCAATATGGCAGCTTGGTTGGACTGTAGCATTGGCTATAATGAGCAAAAAGAACTTCAGAACTCGTGAAAAAGGAAATAAAAATGCAGAAGAATGATAATATTTCCGGTATACTTAAGTCTGTCAGCAAACCGGGCAGATATATCGGAGGAGAGTACAACAGTATAATAAAAAACAAATCTGACATTAAGTGTCGCTTTGCTTTTGCCTTTCCGGATACTTACGAGATAGGAATGTCCAATCTTGGCGTTCGTATACTCTACGATGTGTTAAATAAGGAGAGCGATATCTGGTGTGAGCGTGTTTATGCACCCTGGCCTGATATGATAGAAAAAATGGAGCAATACGGTATTCTGCTTTCCTCTGTGGAAAGTGGGGACCCTGTCCGTGAATTTGATCTTATCGGAGTCTCTCTTCAGTATGAGCTTTGTTATACAACGGCGCTCAGAATGCTGAAGCTTTCTGGTATTCCGATGTGGGCGAAGGATAGATGTGAGTCAGATCCAATAATCATTGCAGGTGGTCCGTGCGTATACAACGCCGAGCCCGTTGCAGAATTTTTCGATCTTATCAACGTTGGCGAAGGCGAGGAAGTCTTGGTTGAAATATCCCGTCTTTATATAGAAATGAAGGAAGATGGAAGCTACAGCAGAGAAGCATTTCTACATAAAGCCGCTTCAACTATCGAGGGTGTATATATTCCCGCATTTTATGACGTCAGCTATAATGATGACGGAACGATAAAAGAGTATCGTCCGATATTTAATGATATACCTACAAAAATTAAAAAGAGAATAATATCGGACCTTGATAAGGTCAGTTATCCCGAAAAGCTTGTTATGCCATATATAGAAACTGTTCATGACAGAATAGTGCTTGAGGTGTACCGCGGCTGCATTCGAGGCTGCCGTTTCTGCCAGGCTGGAATGGTGTACCGTCCAATAAGAGAGAAATCTCCGGAAACGTTATGTAAAGCTGCAAAATGTTTGTATGAAAATACAGGATATGACGAAATATCTCTTATTTCTCTTTCTATAAGTGACTATTCAAGGCTCCGTGAGCTTACTGACGGTCTGCTTGAGTGGACAGATGATGCTCACGTAAGTCTTTCGCTTCCGTCGCTGAGGCTTGATAGCTTCTCCGAAGAGCTTATGGAGAAGATAACTAGCGTAAGAACCGGAGGATTGACATTTGCTCCCGAGGCGGGCACTCAAAGATTGCGAGACGTTATTAACAAAAATGTTACCGAAGAGGACCTGAAGCGTACGATAGGAATCGCATTCCGCGGAGGAAAGAACAATGTAAAGCTTTACTTTATGAGTGGACTTCCTACCGAGAGAGATGAGGATATAGTTGGAATTGCAGATACTGCAAAAACGGTGGTTGATTGTTACTTTGCGCTTCCTAAGCCTGATAGACCCAAGGGCGGGGTTAGTGTTACTATAAGTGTTTCGTGCTTTATTCCGAAGCCATTCACTCCGTTCCAGTGGGAAAAGCAGGACAGTCTGGAGGAGCTTGAAAGAAAGCAGAAGCTTCTCAAGGAATCTATAACCGACAGACGTATTCGTTATACTTATCACGATGCAAGAGTATCAAGAATTGAGGGTGTTCTTGCAAGGGGAGACAGAAAGCTTGCAAAAGCAATAGCTCTTGCTGTAAATGAAGGCTCTATTTTTGATGCGTGGGATGAGTATTTTGATTATGATCGCTGGGTGAGTGTTCTCGAGAGAAGCGGTATAGACACAGATTTCTATACTACTCGCGGTTATGCCGAGGATGAGATCCTACCCTGGGATATTATAGATGCGGGCGTAACAAAGGCTTATCTTCTTCACGAAAGGAAGAAAGCGTACGACGCTGAAACAACGCCGTCTTGCGCTGAGCACTGTAACGGTTGCGGCGCGAATAAGCTCGGAGGTAAAAACGTATGGTGCAAGTAAATAACAATACACCGATAGTACTCCGTGTGAAGTTTTACAAAAAAGGAAATTTGCAATACATTTCTCATCTTGACCTTGTGCGTACAATGATGAAGGTGATCGTCAGAGCAAAGCTTCCTCTCTGGTATACGGAAGGCTTTAATCCAAAGCCTAAGCTCACGTTTGCCGCCCCTCTTTCCATAGGGACCGAGAGTATGTGCGAATATATGGATATCCGACTTACCGAGAAGATATCTACCGCCTTGGCGAAGGAAAGGCTGAACGCGAATATGACGGAATGGATGCAGGCAACCGAGGTTTATTATCCCGACGAAAAGCTTACTGCGCTTAAGTGGTTGGCATACGAGATAACGCTTGAAACGAAAGAAGCCGTATCCGAGCTTGCCGAAAAGATAAATTCGGTACTTGAGAGCGAAGAGCTTCCGATCTTGAAAAAGACAAAGAGCGGAGAAACGCTTGTTAATATCAAGCCGCTTATAAAAAGCGCATCTGCACGTGTTGCGGGGCAGAGAATTGTGATTTCGTGCATCCTCTCCGCAGATCCATCTGCGTTTCTTAATCCGGAGTACGTTATTAAAGTTCTCAAAGAAAAATGCGGAATACTCTCCGATGATAATCTTCTCGAGGAGAGATACTCTATTATGCGAACTAATGCATATAAAGAAAATATGACGCTGTTCTCATAAATCTATTAAATTTATATTTTTGTAAAGAATGCTATCGGCATTTATACCGCAAAGCCGTCTGAGGTGCGTAAGAGCACCGATCAGGCGGTTTTTTGCTATTATAAGAGATTCGTCATCTCCCGCTTCCGCAGCTCCGATTATTTCGTAAAATTCTCCCTCGATATTGGTAAGATCATCGTGGCTTACGGTTATACCAAAAAAACGCTGAGCTGCCATATAATCATCAAATGCCCTTTGGTATTCTTCTTTTGCGGAGCTTGCTCCGGGTATACCTCTTAATTTTTCAAGTATTGTGTCAATGCTATTGGATATAACTATAGAATTTATAACAACAAGTAGGATAACAACGCCAAGAATAATATAAGAAACAATTACAGTTTTCAAATGTTTTCTTCCTTTCTTATTATATATACAGTACCGTCGGCATTGGAAGTCATCATAAAAACTTTCTCAGCGGAAAGATTTCCCAGTTTTTTTAAAAGCCATTTTTCATCAAAACCTAAAGAACGTAGGTTGTTAAGATTAATTTCTCCGTCGCTGATAATAATATAAGAAAGTTCGGTATCGTATCTTAAGACGGATATTTTACCATTAGGCTCAAGTATACAGTGCTGGACCTCATTGATCTTTCCGATGCCGTTCTGCCTTAAGGCTGTAAAAAACTCTTCAACGGATATTCTGTTATTGCGTAAAGCGGATTGTTCGAGCTTTCCGTTTTTTATAATAAACGTGGGGCGACCGTCAACTATTCTTTTCAGCTTTTGAGATTTATTCTTCAAATGAGAAATGATGATCTCGACCGAAACGATAAATAGAACAGGGATAACAGCGTTCATAAGCGGAATGTCGGGATCATCAATAGGAATCGAGCAAACCTCGGAAACGAGAAGCGTTGTGATAAGTTCACCGACTTCAAGCTCGCCGATCTCTCTCTTACCCATGAATTTCATTGCGGCAGAGAGTAGGAAAAATATTATCACTGTTCTGAAAAAAATACTTGACATAATAATCTCCGCATAAGTTTATTAATAATTCTTTTAACATTATTCGTAACCCGTGTAATAAAAATTCAAAAAAAGTTAAAAAAATTTAAAAAAGGGGTTGACAAGCCATAAAAATTGTGATAGAATGATTAAGCACATTTCGAGAGAGGTATGTTTTCTCTGGAAATTGCGCAGAATTCACATTGGTGAATTCATTTGGTCTTTGAAAATTGAACAACAAAGAAATTTCTGAATTGCACTGAAAAGTGCGAAGGAATCTCGAAAATAACTTTGAAAAACTCATTACAAAGTAAAAAAAGAAGCTAAGACAAAATAGCTCTGAAAAAGGTATTTGGTGTCCTTTAGGACATTAGATATAGAATTTTTTAGAGAGTTTGATCCTGGCTCAGGATGAACGCTGGCGGCGTGCTTAACACATTCAAGTCGAACGGTTGTAGCAATACAACAGTGGCGGACGGGTGAGTAACGCGTGAGCAATCTACCTTCCAGTACGG
>JAZONS010000038.1:0-111170 GCA_045654585.1 Eubacteriales bacterium | reverse complement strand
CGTAATCCGCTCCAAAGAAAAGCACTTGCATCTAGCAGGTGCTTTTTCATTTTTTGGAGTGGATAAGGGGCGTCAAAACCGCCAAAAGCCCTTGGCTTTGGGTTCGAGACCTGTCCATTCGCGTGTCGCGCACTATCGCCTTCGCATGCTCGCCTCTGTTCGCTCGCGCTCTTGGGACTTCGCAAAGATAAAACGATTCTTAATCGTTTTGTCTTTTAGCTGTAAGGTTTTACTGTTTTAATAGTAACATTTTGATTTCGCTTCGCTCAATCCCCTGTCCATTCGTGTATCGTGAAAACGGTACACTTTTTTCTTTTGATAAAAAGAAAGACTTGCGTATGCAGGTGTTTTTTTGTATTTAAGTAAACCAAAGATTACATTCAGTATTCAAATGCGCTTAAAAACTTACTAAAAAGCAAGAGCTGACTCAGAACTTTCGTTCGAGTCAGCTCCATTTTTATTTAGCGGTTTTTCGCGTTTTTGGACGACCGTAGTCGTCTGTTATTACGGTGTATAACCTGTGATATAAGTACTAAGTGACTGAGTATTAGTTACGTACTCGTTGATGTCGCCTCTGAAATAATCGAACTTAACGAGATATTCTTTGTACTCAGCAACAGCGTCATCTCCACCGTCAACGATACTGATCTGACCGGTAGGCTCATACGTCTTGATAATACTTGCAACGTGAACCATTGCACGGTAGAATTCTCTAAATCTTATGCTGAACGCTCTTTCGTTGTCGATATATCCTCTTGCCTCTTCGGTATACATTACAATATTCGAAACCTCAGGCGTTTCAAGATAATCATCGTTAGATTCTGCTGCCGTAAACGATTCCTTGATCATAGATTCATTCCAAAGGCTAAGCTCGGTATATTCATACTCAACAGGCTTAGAAGAGGTGAGCGTTGCAATATTTTCTATTACAACAGCACACTGGAAGGATGTCTGCTCACCCTGCTTGATAACGAGTCTTGTAAGAGCAGATCTGTCATTCTCGGGAGCATATCCGAGAAGAGTGGAGTGAGAATCCTTATGCGTTGTCGAAAGGATATTCTGCTTTGTGCTTACCTTCTCGAAACGAAGTCCGTGCGCATCACCGGGCTCAAGAAGTGTGATTCTAAGATAAGAATCCATACCGTTTACCTTCTGAGTAAGATAAGCAGTTCTTCCGTCCTCGGAAAGAACAATAGACTCTGCAGCACTGTGAACTACCCAAGTACATGCCTGAGCACCGTTAAATCTGATGTCATCCTGAACAACAACCGTCGAACGATTATTTGTAAAGAGGATTCCACGAGATGCGTTACTAACCTTACCGGTATAAACATCAGTGTTATCAAGAACAGCATACAAACCGTACTCGTCAGTGTAATACTTGGAGAATACACCGCCTGCAGCAAGCGTCTGTCCATACGTGAACGTGCCGGAAAGAGATGCGGTGCTAAGAAGTACTACGTTGTTACCTTCACCGGTAATTCTGTAGTAATTGTATCTATGGTCATCGTTAAGATACTCATAGAGAAGCTTGTTATCGGAACCAAGATCACCGAACCAAGTAAATCCACCACTTGCGTAAATGAAGTTACCTGAGTCAATCTGACCGCTGGGAGCATCGTTAGGACCGCCCATCATACCAACTAAAACAGCTTTATCCGAGAAATCGGAACGGCTTATAAAGCCTTCGCAAGACTCAAGGAAGTAATCGCGCGAGATGTTAGCGCTTGCTACGTCAACGTCTGCGTATTTTGCATCGTAAGCGAGAACGTCCCACATAGATGCCTTTTTGGTTGCAAGCTGATCGTGACGGATAGCGCCGATAACGTCATCGCCGAGAAGCTCTGCTGCATAGAAGAACGTATCGGTATTAAGAACACCGTTTGCAGCTTCGTGATAATTCCAATATTCGTATCCTGTGGTATTGGTTTCCGTAGGAGCGACCTTATACTCTACCTGATATGCATAGTAGAAGGTATTTTCAAGACCCCAAAGGTTAGCAAGACCGAGGCTGCTGCCCGTTGTATTTTCAAGAGCCCATATCATTCTCATAAGAGCGCCCGTCGAGTAGCTCCAATATTCAGCAGACTGAATATATGAACCGTCGGGAGCATAAGCATCAAGACCTTTTTCTGTAAGAGTCTTAATATTGCTGTCCAAAATGGTCTTAATATGAGTCATAGCATCCGTGTCAGGCGAGCCTACGGGAGAGCTTACGAACTCGGAGCCGAGAATTGCAAGAGAAGCGATCATCATGCCGGAAGTACCTACAACGTTCCAGTTGTCAGTTCTTTCGGTATAGATAGCAAATACGCCCTGGTTGCTGTTAACTTCATCATTGATAGTTCCGCCGGTTGTGAAGATGTAACCGTTATAGATACCCTTCTGATAAATAGCGGTTTCAATAGGAGTAATATCGAAGTTGCAGGATTCGGATGTCCATACGTTGTAGAGCCAGTCATACGCAGTTGCGTAAGCAGCGGTTGCGTCTGCACAGTTGAGGAAGTAAGCGGGAGCCCAGTGAGACCAGTTGCTGAGATCTACTGCCATTTCATATGCGATGGACGCATACTTAAGATCACCTGTGATCTGATATGCAAGAGCGAGAAGTCTTATCTCTTCTGCGTAAACAACAAGCTCTTCATTGCTGCCGGTATAGAAGTTATAACCATTGTTGGAAAGCTTTGCGGAAACACCAACATAAGGGTTAACGAGTTCTTCCTTAAGATACTTATTTGTTTCTGCGATAACGTCATCGGTATTAGCATATTTTGCATATACATCTGCCGCATCTGCAACAAGCGATGCAAGGTATCCCTTGAGATCTGCATCATATCCTTCAGCGCCCTCGGCAAGCTTATAAGCCGCATTCAAAGCGTCAAACTCTTCCTGATTTGCAAAGAGATAGGGATGAGCAAAGTTATTTGTCTGAACCTTTGCGTCTTCATATATCTCATTACTGCTCTTATCCTCAAATATGAAGCTCTTCATTATATCGAGCATAAGCTCAAGGTCGGAGCTTCTATTGAAGAGCTCGCCACCGGTGGAAACAACTATGATTCCCATCTCATCGTAGGTCATAGCGTATCCGGGTACGAGTATTTCAATATCATTCTTAGAAACTACAACAAATTCCTGCTCGGTTTCTGCATCCTTAAGGATTCTGGGAGCTGCACTGAGCTCAACAGTCTGTCCGTTTGCAGTTGCGGTACTACGTCCGATAGTAATGAACGTCGATCCGCTCTCTGTGGAAATATCGAATGAAACACCGTCATCGTGCTGATACATAGGGTAACCTACCCAGTTAAGTATAGCCTGAAGCGGAACGTAAACCTCACCGTCAATCTTAACGGGAGCTCCGTATGCAGCGCCTTCTTCTTCGAAGATAGCAGCCTTTTTACCTCTTATAAGGTTATAGTTGCTGCCGACCTTCATAACGATACCGTTATTGATATATTCCATAACGGTCATACCGGAATCTGCACTGATGATCGTTTCAGTCTTAGCTACGGTTTCATCAACCTTTTCGCCGTATCCCGTTACCTTAACACCGGGAATAGCGGAGCCGTTATACGCTTTTACGTTATCAATAAGATAGCTCTGTCCTCTTATCGCGGAATTCTTAGGAGTACCTACGTACATAGAGAGAATTTTATCATAATTCTCTATACTGATATCATAGTAGTAAGTTTCATCAAGATTGATATCTTTTGTTTTCTTAGGAGATGCTGCTGCATTTGCGGGATCAAACGTATCGGAGTATCCATAGTAAACTCTGATAGTTAAGATCTTAGTCATATCAGCGGGTGCAATACCGCCAACAACTACCTCTTCATCCTTACCGGTAGCTTCGTTCTTCTTTGTTTCCGTTACAAGACAGCAAAGAGGAGCGCTCTTATTTGTATTTTCATCAAGGTCGTAAACCTTACCGCACTCAGTACATTTTCTCTGACCGGCAGTAACTACGTAAGCCAGATGTAACCACTCATCGCCAAGAGAACCTACGTCAAAAGAAACAATAGTATCTGTTGCAACCGAGCCTGCAGCGGGAAGAACAAGATGATTGTCTACGATGCCCGCAAGAGGAATATCGGTCTTCGAAGCAACGTTACTGTAAATAATAGGATATAAATTTGAATCTTTAGCACCGTTGGTGAATTTACAAATATCATCTGTTTTAAGATCTAACTCAAACACCGTGTTACCATATTCAAGTGAATGTTTTCCATTGTATTTGAGATTTATATAGCCACTAGCGCCATTAACAGATTCTATACGGCAAAAGTAGTTATAGCCGAAATCTTCGGTCTCTTCATATTCAATACTGAACTTATTATCAGCTATACCGGATGTAAATCCGTTCAGATAGTTCCATCCTTCGTCATACGTTCTGTTGACAAGGAGGGTGATGTCATCCTCGGTAACGCTCTCCGAATCGTCCTGCGCATCGGTGCTCGCAAAAGCAAACACCGAGAAGCAGGAAACGAGAAAAGCGAGAATGAGGAGAGAGGAAATCAGTTTAATTGATTTTTTCTTCATTCCATTACTCCTTTATCATATTAATAATATTTTTTACGAATGCAACGATACTGTCAATATCCCAGTTTCCGCGAACAGCAAACGATACGTTTCCTGCTTCATCAACCTGATTGTTAAGAACGTTGATTTCGTTGGTGTACTCGGCGTATTCAGCATCGTAAATAGCCTTTGCCTCAGCTGCGCCCTCATAAGTAAGATCGAGATTTCTAAGACATGCATAGCATGCGGTAAGAGATCTGTAAAGCTCTGCTTTATCGGTAATGCTTGCAAGAGATGTGTAACCCATCTCACCGTTTACTATTGCAACGAACATACTCGAATCAGCTTCGATAGCCTTCATTGATGCAGCAAGAACATTGTACTGCTCAACGCACTCATTGATGCCATCGCCTGAAATATTCATTGTATAATAATATGAAGTAGCTTCATCAAACAGAGGCTTGAGTTCCTCATAGGTGCTGTACTGCGCAGCAAGCTGCATAACGTTAATGAACTTAGTTGTATTCTGTACAAGGAGGTTCTTATAGTCTCCAACGATAGTTTCAAGCTGAAGCTTATATGATTCGTTTCTTGCCTTAATGCTCTTGATATCCTCGTTATCGAGGTCAATATCTATCTCGTTGAACTCAAAGAAGCGGTCAACGTACGTACAAATACCTGCTTTACCGATATAATCGTCGATAGGAAGCTCGTTGTAAGAATCAAGCTTTGATGTAAGAAGAGCGATGTTTTCTTCCTGAAGAGCGTTCCAGAAGTAGTTATGCGCAAGATCAAAAACAACCTTCGCATTTGCGAATCCGTCATGATCTTCATTATATTCGCCACTTACCAGAATCTGATAAGCTCTATACCAAAGATCCTCTACCTCTTCGCCGTCATTAGCCCACATACCTGTGGTCTTCTGTTTCATTATATTAATGATTGAAACGAAACGAACGCTGTTGATCTCTCTTGTTTTATCAACCATTACGCTTGCGGCAGAATCATAAGATTCAACAGCAGCCTTAAGCGCATTATAGCTGGCAGCGGATTCCTCAATACCCTCAAGGTCCGCGTAATCGGTAATACTGTCACGGTAAGATGAAGCGTTATTGAAGTGAGCTTGAAGTCTCGAAAGCGATGCGCCGTAGGCAACGCTGTTATCGAATATGTTCATAAGTCTTACGAATTCGTAAGCTGCAGCATCGCCGTCAAGCGTAGCCTTTATAGCGGCAAGCTTAGCACGGCACTCTATAAACACTGCATCACCCGTATCAATAAGGCTACCTGCATCCGCAACAAACTTTTCTGCAAGAGATACTCTGAGTTTTCTTGTTTCAACGTTATCGATAAGTCTGGGAATTTCCACGGCAAGATCAACGTACTCTTTATAAGCTTCAACGTTTCTTGCTTTAACCGAAACGATCAGGGCGTCGTATACGCCGTCTTTAGACTTATCCATTTCGTCGTTGTAGAATGCCTTGTACGTGCTTCTCGCAGCGTCAAGCTTTGCTTTATCTTCAGCGCTGATATTCTCTGCTCTTATCTCTTCGCCGTTAGCATCAACACCGTAATGCGCACCTGTGTATACCTTCTGCATGTTCGCATCGGACTTGAGGAACAAATACGACTGATAACGGTCGGTTGCAACGCTTTCTTCGTTGGCAAGAGCATCTGCTACGTAGAGATACTGCTGATAGGAAGCAAGCTTTGTAAGATATGTGGGGTTATGAACAGTGGTACCCTGGTAACCGATGAAGTTATCAAGACCAACCTCACCCGTCTGAGAGGAAGAACCGAGACGGAAGGTAAGCGGATAAATAGGAATCTTTATATCACCGGCTTCTTTGTTTATACCCTGCGTTTCAAGAGTTCCGACAAGACGTCTACCTACGAGTTCCTCACCGTTACCGCTTATAAACGTGCTGTCATCCTTACCTACGTAAATATGAGTAAGCATTGTCTGAGCATCGTACTGAACGGTTACGTGGAGCCACTGGTTAGCGCCGAACGTGTGCGTCTTATCCGACTCGGGAATATTAGCCTTGTTAGTTCCCGAGATAGAAAGCACTACTGTTTTATCAGTCTTGTTCGTATCAAATTTGAACAAATTCACAACGCCCTTATTCTGTGTAGCCGGGTCATTCTGCATCTGAACAGAAAAGCCTCCGCCAACACCGTCAAACTCACCCTGGAACGTCTTATTTACCTTAATGGGATTTCCTTCTGCATCAAGCTGCTTTTTGTAAACGGGAACGTACAAGAGATACTTGGGAGTTTCGCCATCTTCAGCTGCTCCGGCAACGTTCGTGCTGTCCGCAAGAGCTGTATCAATTGTTTTTTTGCTAACGGTTCTGACGTACTGCTTTACCTTAACACCATCTATTTCCACTTCCTGTAAAGGGAAAGAAGGAATATCGCAAACCATCTGATAGCTTCCGTCCGTATTCTTTATGTAAAGAGGACCGTCATAAAGAATCAAGGAATCTTCATCATAGAACGCCTGAGTACCCGTAAGCTCGGGAACAGCATCTACTATCTTATCGCCGTTGAATACTGCTTTGTAAATAACATTATTCTTTTCGTCGGTCTTCGGTACGTAGATGGGCTCAAACACAAGATTTCCGTCAGCATCCGTTTCCTGAACGAACGTGTATTTACCGTTTTCGTCAAGCTTATATTCTCCGTTTTCATCAAGAGCATAAACGTAAAGATAATCTTGACGGTTGAAAGACACGTCGAGCTGCTTTTTGTCCTTAACAATAACTATGTCGTTTATTGTTTTGTTGAAGAACGCAACGTCGAACTCGGCAACGTAACCGTTAGCGGGAGTTTCCTCGACGTTATCGAGGTCACCGACCGTAGGCTCGGCATAGGAGTGGAAATTGGGTCCGAAGTTGTTGTAATAGTCAATTCCGAAGTAATGCATCGAAAATTCCTTAGTATAGATATCATTCGACGCGGGTCTGGAATTGCTAGTAGGGTAAATACCGCCGGTACCGCGGACAAGTTCAACCGCAGTATCGTCTTCAAAACTGAAGTACGCGGTTACTTTCTTCGACGTATATTCATCGATTGACGTTCCTGCTCCCGAAGTAACCGTGCTTGCGGATACCACAGCGGAAAATACAGTTGCGACCAATACGAGAATCGCCGAGAATAGAATCAAAAGCTTTTTGGTATTTTTCATAATTCCTCCTTAAAAATTCTCAAAAATCATTCGACTGCCACAATTATAACATTATTTTTATATTCTTTCAATTGATTTTTTTTATTTTGGTTATTTTGACTATAAAATTCTACTTTTAGCACAAACGGAAAAATGTAGAAAATTCGAACGTGAAACCAAGCATGCAAGCAGATGAGCCTCTTGCGAGAATAAAACGGAAATAAAAAAGAAAAGTGCCGACGAAAAAATCATCCCGACGGCACCTTCCCTATTCAATTCAAACGCAAACACCGTTCGACTTTAAACGCAGTAAAAGCAGGACGGCTAAATATCAAAATCATTTTCTCCAATACTTTCTGTCAAGGGAGCGATACATTATCGCTTCGGCGATATGATCCTCGTTGATTATTTCTTCACCTTCGAGATCCGCTATAGTTCTGGCAACTCTGAGCACCCTGTCGTGCCCTCTTGCGGAAAGCCCGAGTGTTTCAAACGCCTCTCTCATAAGATTCTGTCCTTCCTCGTTAGGCGTACAGCACTTATGGAATATCTCACCCGAAAGATCACCGTTCAAAACGTTTTTCTTCACGCCGAGCTTTTCAAGTCTTTTCGCAGCAAAACTGCGTGCAAAATTAACACGCTCACGGATACTTTTCGAAGGCTCACCCGCTTTTGTCTTCCCCGATATCTCATCGTAGGATACCGCCGGAAGCTCGACCTCGATATCTATTCTGTCAAGCATGGGACCGCTTATTCTGTCCAGATACTGCTTTCTTGCCGAAGGAGTACACGTACATATTCTATCCGCAGAACCGAAGAATCCGCACTTGCATGGGTTCATCGCGCAGACGAGCATAAAGTTCGCGGGATAAGTAACCTTAGCAGCAGCTCTTGTAACCGTTATTTTCGCATCCTCTATCGGCTGACGCATGGCATCGGTAACCTTTTTGGGGAATTCCGGAAACTCATCAAGGAACAAGACGCCGTTATGAGCAAGCGAAAGCTCTCCGGGCTTGGGGTTGGTACCTCCTCCGACAAGAGCGACAGACGTTACGGTATGATGAGGAGAGCGGAAAGGACGTTCGGTAACCAGATTGCTCGACAATGCGCCGACAACCGAATGGATCTTAGTAGTTTCTATCGCCTCATCCAGCGTCATATCGGGAAGAATTGACGGAAGTCTTTTCGCGAGCATCGACTTTCCCGCGCCCGGAGGTCCTATCAGAATCACGTTATGACCTCCCGCGGCAGCTATCTCCATTGCTCTTTTAGCCTTAAGCTGACCTCTTACCTCGGAGAAATCTCCGCAGTCGGCACGCTCGCCGAGCTTAAGACAGATATTGCTCTCCGTCTCCGGCGAGAGAATCTTTTTACCATTGAGGTGATCTATAAGATCACGCAGAGTATCGACCGCATATACTTTTATGCCCGAAACCACAGCCGCTTCACCTGCGTTTGCTCTGGGAACAAATATTTCTTTCCTTCCGCAATCTCTTGCCGAGACCGTCATCGGAAGAACTCCGTGGATGCCCCTTATCTCACCCGACAGTGAAAGCTCTCCGATAATACACTTATCCGACATATCGAGCTCTTTTGAGATAAAGCCGTCGCTTTGCAAAATAGCAATAATTATCGCAAGATCGAGCGCAGTTCCCTCCTTCTTGCAATCCGCGGGAGCAAGATTTATAATAATATCAAGAGACGGAAATTTTATTCCGCTGTTTTCGCAGGCGCTCTGAACTCTGTTTTTTGCTTCCTTTACCGCCGCGTCGGGCAGGCCTACAAGATCAAATTTAGGCAATCTGTTCCAGCTGCAGCACTCAACGGTTATTTCATAGCCGTCGATGCCGATAACACCCGAACTGTAAACTCGTGAGATCATAAAACACATCCTCTTTGAATAATATTCCATTGACAAACCGAAATCATTTTAATTTTAGCACAAAAGCAAAAATAAATCAAGAGAGTTTTGTTGACAATGGCATTTTTGCGTGGTAAAATATAGTGAATAGAGCAAAGCACCGAGCTTTCTCTTCAACTCTTTAAAAAAGGAGCAAAAATGAAGTATTTAAAAAACGTCAATCTCGGGGGCGAAATTACCGATATCGGAATCGACCGCGAAAAAATAGTCAGCATAGGTAAAACCTCAGAGGACGGATACGACTGCAAGGGTCTGAAAATATATCCCGGACTTATTGATATACATTCACACGGATGCATAGGCTTCGACACTATGGACGAAGAGGACCACCTTAAAGAAATGTCTGAATATCAACTGAAGTGCGGCACAACCACCTGGTATCCTACCACAATGACGATGTCCCGCGAAGATATCATCCGAGCAACAAGCAGAGATATATCCTTCACCGAAGGCGCTACGGTTGCGGGCTTCCATATGGAAGGACCGTTTATCAACCCAAAATACAAAGGCGCAATGAATGAAAATTTCATTTTCCGCCCGGATATAACACTTTTTGAGGAATGCTCTAACGTAAAAATGGTTACACTCGCTCCCGAGCTCCCGGGCAGCAAGAAATTTATAGAAGAATGCCCCGCCGTTATCTCAATAGGTCACACGGATGCCGACTACGATACCGCAATGGGTGCTTTCAGGACAGGGGCAAGATGCCTCACTCACGCATTTAACGCTATGCCGGGCGTTCACCACAGAGCGCCGGGTCCGCTTATGGCAGCAATGGACAGTGAAAACGCATACGTTCAGCTTATCGCTGACGGAAAGCATATTCATCCGTCGGTTATAAGAATGTACGTCAGAGCGGTCGGTGAGGACAGAGTGATTCTTATAAGTGACTGCATGTGCGCGACGGGACTTTCCGACGGAGAATACGTCTTCGGGGGTCAGAAAATAATCGTAAAAGATTCCACAGCACTCACCGAAACAGGTCACCTTGCAGGCTCTACCGTCACCCTTTTCGAGTGCGTGAAAACCGCTGTTTCTATGGGTATTGCCGAAGAGTCCGCAGTGAAGATGGCAACAGAGAACCCCGCAAAGCTTATGGGTCTTAATAAAGGAAAAATAGAAGTCGGATATGATGCGGATTTCATTTTAGTCGATGAGAATTTTAATCTCAAAAAAGTTATAAAACAAGGTATTTTGTAAACTATTATTGTCAGAAAAGGTATTTTATGGAAGAAAGAGATACCAGAACCGCAATGCTTATCGGAGTTGACGGTTTGGAGAAAATCAAAGCCGCGCGAGTTGCTGTTTTCGGCATTGGCGGAGTTGGAGGTCATGCAGTTGATGCTCTGGTTCGCGCAGGGATAGGAGAGATAGATCTCTTTGATAACGATACTGTTTCCGAATCCAATATCAACAGGCAGCTTATCGCAACCTACGATACGGTCGGAGAATACAAAACAGAAGCATTCAAAAAGAGGATAAAAAGCATAAATCCCGAATGCCGTGTTAATTTACACACGTTTTTCGTGACTCCCGAGTCGATTGAAAAAATGACCCTTGCCGATTATGATTACGTTATTGACGCGATAGATACAGTCAGCTCAAAGATTGCTCTTGCGGTCAAGGCAGAATGCGAGTGCGTCAACATTATTTCTTCTATGGGAACGGGAAATAAGCTCGATCCTTCAAAATTTGAAATAACAGACATTTACAAAACCTCGGTATGTCCTCTTGCGAGAATTATGCGTACCGAGCTTCGCAAAAGAGGTGTTAAGTCTCTCAGGGTTCTCTATTCAAAAGAAGAGCCGAGAAAGCCAATCACCTGCAAAAACAGCATAAACGCCACCCCGTGCGAAGAAAAACGTTCAAAATCAACGCCCGCAAGCATCTCGTTCGTGCCCGCTGCGGCAGGACTTTTTATTGCCGGTGAAGTAATACGCAATATTATAGGAGATAATCAATGACCGAAATTATAATTAACGGATGCATGCTGGGATTCGGACTCGCGATGGATGCTTTTTCCGTATCCCTCGCCAACGGTCTCAACGAGCCGAGAATGAATAAAAACAAAACAGTCGGTATCGCAGGGACCTTCGCGATTTTCCAGGGAATAATGCCTCTTATTGGTTGGTTTCTCGTCACCAAGCTCAGATCCTTATTCGACGTTCTTGAAGGATATATTCCGTGGGCGGCTCTGATATTACTTGTTTTCATCGGAGGAAAGATGCTATACGAGGGAATAAAGCCCTGCGAGTGCGAAGAAAATGTATCGCCTTGCGAGTGTGAAAAGAGCATCACCGTTGCGGCGTTGATGATTCAAGGTCTTGCGACCTCTATCGACGCGCTCTCGGTAGGACTAACGATATCTCACCTTTCCTTCCCCGAGGCGTTGCTTGAATCGGCAATAATATCCGTTTTAACACTGTTCATCTGCATCGCGGGAATAGTTTTAGGAAAAAAATTCGGCACAAAGCTTGCGGGAAAAGCATCTATTCTCGGCGGCACCGTGCTTGTTATTATTGGATTTAAAATATTCTTCTTTGGATAACGAAAGAGAAAGCTATGCTACTTTTATACATATTCATTCTCGTTATGCTTTTCAGCTCCGTTCCTTATCTTGTGGCTATGACAAAAAAGGCATCAGCCGCAGCAACCGTGAAACGCGCTCTGGAGCAAGCGGGATGCAAATTCATACCGGTAAACCCTATATGGTATATGGGAAGTATATCGGGAAAATACTGCGATTTTTACATAATATTCGACGGCAGGGTCATTGCTGTTAAGATGATAAGCTTTATATCCTCTAACGTTTTTCTTGAATTTAAAGATGAAAAAAGCTTTGGGATCATGACCGTCAGAAACAAAACCGAGCTTGATGCTTCATCGGTAATTCTTAAAACCTGCAAAAAACGCGCCTACAATTTCAAGGCAAAGCTCCCGAAAGAGGCTTCGGGACTCCCATTAGCTAAGGTTATTCTCATAAATGATCCGCTTCCCGTCAGGGTTACCCTCAATGATGATGACCGATCTTCCGACGTTCATCCCGGTGACAAACTTCCTGAGGGAGAATATCACACCATCAATAGTTTCTTATACCTTTTCAAGTAATTCATCAAGCATAAGAGGAAAGAAAAATGAAATTTGATCTTTACGACAAAGCAAAAGAAAAAATAATCGTTGTTGCGCACAGAGGTATGTTCACGGGAAACATCCCATGCAACACCCTACCCGCATATAGGATAGCACTCACCGAGGGCGCAGATATGATAGAGATAGACGTGGATATGAGCGCCGAAGGCAAGCTTTATATATTCCACCCCGGTATGGAGAAGCCTTTTCTTGGCACAGCGAAAAGAATTCCGGAAATGACAAACGCCGAGGTCGAGGCGCAAAGATACAAAAACTACGATCAAACTCCTACCGATTACGGACTCGCTACCTTTGATGAGGTAATGGAGGAATTCAAGGGCAAATGCTTTATTAACGTTGATAAATTCTGGGGGCACCCCGAAGAGATATATCGCTCCATCAAGCGCCACAGAATGGAAGACCAGGTCCTCGTTAAGTCGGCTATCAACGAAAAGGTAATAACCGTACTTAAAGAACTCGCGCCTGATATTGCGTTCATGCCGATAGTATCGGATACCCACCCCGCGCACAGCGAGCTGTTGGCAAGCGGTATAAACTATATCGGTGCCGAGGCGCTCTTCTATTCGGATGACGCAGAGGTCTGCTCCGAGAGCTTTATCGATATGATGCACCGCGACGGAAAGCTCGTATGGGCAAACTCAATAATCTACAACTACAAGGAGCAGATAGCTGCAGGTCACTCGGATGACGTATCGGTTATCGGCAATCCCGAGCTTGGTTGGGGATGGCTCGCAAAACGGGGATTTGACTTTATCCAGACCGACTGGGTAGGAGTTATGACAAAATACCTCGACAAAAACGGACTTCTTTACAGAAATAAGTAATCGAAAACAAATATCCTTCTTATACGTACGGCAGGCACACTTTTGCTCACCGTACGTATACTGTTTATAAGAACAAAAACGGTAAAAGAAGGAGAAATAATGAAATTCACAAAACCAAGCATAAAGAATCTACTGAAGAAATTTACGCAAGATGGCGAAACGGATGTTAGCTGTTTCAATAAGGATGGAAATCCATCTCCTGCGCCGAATGGCGGTGCGATCGACTCGCGTGGAAACGAGCGCCCCAACCGCGGTAACAGAACAGATAGCATTCAAAACGGTCATAGTACACAAAGTAAAGCTCCCAACTGCCGAGGCGAGGACTCCAACAGAGATCTCGGAAATGCCCCTTATGCATTTGATATAGCAAACGCAACGGCATCAAACGATTCTTACAGAACCGCATTATGGACCGGAAAACACCTTCAGCTCACTGTCATGTCTATACCCGTGGGAGAGGAAACGGGTATAGAAATGCATAACGATCTCGATCAGTTCATACGGATAGAATCAGGCGCGGGCAGAGTTGAAATGGGAAGACTAAGAAGCAATATGAACTATAAAGTTCCGCTCGACTCCCGTTACGCCATACTGATTCCCGCAGGTACGTACCACAACATTATCAACACCGGCAGAACACCTCTCAAGCTATACTCAATTTATACACCAAAGGGGCATCCATTCGGCACAATAGACAAAACCAAAGCCGATGCAGACGCAAGAGAAAAACAGTAATATAAAAAAACAGAGAGCCGTCATTCGATAGCTCTCTGTTTCTATATATTTTGTAAACAATTATATTCAAATATTTGTATTTTAATTATTTCAACTCAATAGATACAACCTGCTTGCACTCAAATTTGTCAATCTTGAATTTGCAAATTCCGTTGTTATACTCGAAGTCAACTCTCTCGTTTTCGGGAACGAGCTTAACCGCCTTAACTTCGGGAAGCTTTATCTCAAACTCGGTGTCGTAAATCGGCACAAGGTCTTCAATTATCTGAGTGTTTGCTCCGCGAACAACGGGCGCGGCATAAAGAGCATGAAGAACGTATCTGTTTTTGTCCTCTTGCTTGTTCAGCGTAACGACGCTCGACGATGGAAGATTCGTTTTAAGAGTTTTCTTATCACCGATAAGCTCTTCTATAACTCGGATAACCGCTTCCTTTACCGCGTAGCTTCCTACTGTCGCATACTCGGTGAATATATCCCAAGCGATATACGCTCCGTCTTTACCTACGGTAATTGCAGGGGCGTTATTTTCCATAACAAAAGGTGTATGTTTATGCGAGCAGAAATGATCACGGGTTCGGTTGAAGAAAGGATTCTTCACGTATCCAAGCACCTTTGCGCCGCCCGTCTTCTCTACGTCATAAAGCTTAGAATAAATAACGTAATTCGAAGGAGTCAAGCCCTCCGCATTATAGCAAGGATTGAAGTACGTGGGGCAATATTTGCTTTCGGAGATGAATTTTGCACCGATGTCAAAGGCAAACTCACCGTTATCGTCAAGACCCGACACGCCCGAGCAAAGCACCTTACCGCCCGCTTTAACGTAGCTCTTTATCTTTTCGCCGTATTCACCCGAGATCTTCACTCTATCGGGAAGTATCAGAAGCTTATACTTCGAGAGATCGCACTCTTTATCAACGATATCATAAAGATATTTACCCTCAAGAAGTATTCGGTTTGCTCCCGTGTCCTGCTGGCCGTGTTTCATTACAACGTTGGAGACAGCTTCAACGGAAACGATAGCAATATCGGACACCGGGGTGATATCGTAGCAATATTCCTCTACCGCTTCAGCCTCAGCGTATGCCTGACCTATAAGCTCATACGTTGCGTCGTCGAGGAAGCCGTAAGGATGCATCTGATCGCCTACCGAGCATTTCGCACCGTTTGCCAACGAGAGTGCAACCTCGTATCTCAATGCGTTAGGATGCTTGAAGCCGCCAAACTCGCCCCAAGAGAGATGGAATTTACCCGTCATTCCAAGGTATTCCATACCAAGCATTGCAGCGTATCTTACGGAACGCGGAAAATGATCGTATCCCCAACCGCCCGTTGGAAGACTCTCAAGCTCAAGATGAGTATTGGCATGAGCAAGATCGCGTCTTCCTGTGGTTATGTGACCGCCGTTATGGAATATTCTGACATCGGGATTACCAACCTTTGCGGCTGCGTTTATTCTTTCGTAATATTCCTTATAAACAACCTCGGAGAGCTTCGTGTAGCTATTATCGTCACTCTCGTCAAGTCCCATTGCAATGACTCTGCTTCTGCATCTGCCACAGAAGCAACGGCAACGCGAAGGAGAGACTATATCCATAAATATACCTTCAGGCTTGAACTTCTCTGATACTTCCCTCACTTCAGCCTCAAGATAATCAAGATAAGGAGAGTTCAGACAGATACAATGGAATCTCGGACCGTCCGCCAGATATTGATGACCGTTATCCTCATACACCTCGGCATGTTTTTCGTTTCTGCTGCCTAAAAATTCGTGTTCGGGATGCTCCGTAATATATCTTTCGTCAAATCCTGCAGAAATATATATGGGAGCCGCAACCTCTGCTTCACGGCACGCCTCAAGCATTGCGGAAAGAAGGTCAAATCCGTGAAGTCCCGGATGCATCGGAGTTACCTCCGATGGGAAATAGCTCCATCCATGATGGCATTTTGCAAAAATAGTGATAGAATTTACGTGGCCCTTCTTAAGGCAGCTCTTAAACTGCTCCTTATCAAACATTGAGCCTATTCCGTCAATGCACTCACCCGTATGGAAATCAAGGTGCACCTGTCTTTGAGGAAGCTTATACATAATATTCTCCTTAAAATACAATTTTAGTATTATATTCATAGTGTATCACATATTACACGCAAAAACTATAATAAATTCGTCATAAAATATAAAAATAGTAATGTAATAAGTCGAAGATTTCCGTGCATCGCTATAGTCGCTAATAAAAAAGTGCGAAGCTCCCGACAATTCGCCGAAAGCTTCGCTGAAATATTCGTTTGTGTTTAGGACTTATTAACCTAAATCAAAATCCCAGATACCGTCATTATCCTCTTTCGGTGTTGTTTCGGTGCCGAGTGAGGTCGTAATAATATCCTCTGCCGAAATTTCGAGAACTTCAATTTCCGGATTTATATACTTTTTCATAATTTCGACCTCCTTATTCGGTTACTACGGAATTCCTGTACTCTCTTGCGCTCTCGGTGTATTTTATGAATCGAGCTACGAGATTTTCAAGCTCCGCAGTATTCTGTGACTTAGACCATTCGTAGTATGCTGCAATGTGGAAGCTTCCGCCATTTACACCGTCTATCGTATATGTAACGGTCTCGCATACAGCATATGCATAAGTATCAAGGTCGATATACGTTCCCTTGGTGTTCGCGCCTGTTACCGCGCTGACTTCTACACCGTTAATATAGAACTTATACGCGTCTGCGTTTGCACCCTCTGCAAGATAGAATCTCATAGAAGGAGTTCCGTCAAGCACGAATGTTGCTTCTGAAAGTCCTGTGCTCGGAACGCTAGCACTTCCCTCACCCGAGGGTGCGTTATTCTCGTCATAGCTTTCACCGAGAATAGCGTCTATCTTCTCGAGCGTTTCAGCCGCGTCGGTATCGAAGTACGCATATGCCGCTCTTACGTAAGAGAGCACGTCGCAAACGAGAGCCTTTTCAATCTCACTTCCGTCGGCAAGTATCTTTTCGGCATACTTGATTATACCGAAGGTGAAGGTTACTGAACCAATTTTATCTCCCGCTATAACGCTTGCTTCAAGGGTTACGTCTCTTGCCGCGGTCTTTGCGGAAAGCGGAACGGAGATAAGGTAGAATGTTTCATCATCAACTGTTACTTGCTTCAAATTTTTAAAGTCTGTATACTTCGTTCCGTCAAGAGTAAATCCTGCAAGGAAGTCTTTTGCGGGAACGTATACGTTAAGTATAAGATCTCTGTCGAGAGTGAGACTCATCTTAGGTACTAAATCGATACTTGCAGCCTCTGCAGGTCTGAGTCTGTAGGTTGCAACGGTGCCGTCGTCGGATATCTTTGCATAGATGAGCTCTCCGTCGTTCATTCTGACCGAAGGAGCTTCAGATCCCGAGGGAAGAATGAATGCCGTATAGTTTTCGCCGTCAAGCTTTCCGAAGGTTACACTGTCGCCCGCGGTATCCATCGCTCCAAGTTTAAACGATGTTGAATTTGCAAGCTTGAAGCATCCGCCGTTTATGGTTACAGCAATGCTGTTGAAACCACTTTCGTAATCCGTCTTGTTATCAAGAAGATCAAACATATCCGCCGAAGCAGAAGAAGCAACACTTCCAACCGCCTCATCTGTAACAAGGCTTACTGTGCAATTATTCAGAGTTATCGTGTTATCACTTCCGTATGTGCCATTCGTGAAGGACTCTGCAATAAGCTTAGCGGTGCTGCCCGCCATACGTCCAAAGGTTACGTTTTCGAACACAAAATCGAATTTTGCGCTTGCTCCTACGTTAGAGCTGTTGTTGAAAGCAATGGGTGAATTTCCCGCGGATGTTAAGATAATTCCATTCTTTACGGTTATTTTGGTTTCGCTTCCCGTAGTAGAAGTCATTTTTCCGTACGCCTGGAACATATGTTTGCTTCCGCGAATAAATTTATTTCCTTGAAGATCTATGACTAAATCATTTATGTAACAAAGGTTTTGCGAATTAGCATTATTCGTCGTATAATCACGTCTTAAAAGGAGAGTGCATCCGGTAGCGTAGTTGCTCGTTGTAACTACATCAGTTTCTATAAATGCATTCCATTTAGAGACAGCATGTATCATCTCTCCGTCCTTAAACAAGGCGAAGGGATAATCCACCTCGGAAAGATATGCTGTATCTATCGTTCCGTATTTGGTTATAATGCTCTTAAAATAATAGGTTGAATTTGTTCCGTCATCAACGGTTTCTATAGGATAAAGAGTACCTTCGGTCGTAACAATTCCGGCTGTAGGATGCGCTACGGTGTTTGGCATCTCAACGCAGAAGCTCTTACCGTCACTTCCCTTACCAAAAGTAATAGAGTCAGGTGAGCCCTTACCGCTCTCGCGTTCGACGCTGAAGGTAGCGGGAGTAATGTAGCTGTTTGTAACAAACTTTCCGCCGTTTATAACAACGTCAACGTCGAACTTATTGCCGGAACTCTCCTCAAGCTGGAAGAGCTTCGAAACGTTTCCGACTGCCGCTCCGGTAACATCAAAGGTGCAATCATTAAAGACAAGCTTACTCACGCTTCCATAAGTACCGTTACTGTAAGCATCAGCGATAAAGCGTCCCTTAAATGTGCTGGATGCCTTAATGTTAACATCTTCGAAAGTAAGATTAAAACGAGCATCTATCGCACTTGTAGTGCTTCCGGAAGAGTTGAAGGCAATAAGTGCAGCCCATGCTTTTGTGAAGATTATGTTTCCGTTTTTAACTGTAATATTCGTCGTAAAATCAGAGTTATTCTTCACAGTAAGGTAGAACATTACTGTATTCACCGTAAGTGTTTTACCGCCGAGGTCTATTGTAAGATTCTTAACGTTGTGAAGATTCTGCACTGCCGATGTAGCAGTATCATTAAAGCTATCTCTTAAATAAAGAACAGAATTATTTTCTTCCGTAAGCTTACTTTTATCGTGAGTATTACAGAAATTCGCCCAAGACGCATATCCGGCAACGGCTACACCGTTACGGAAGAGAACGAAGGGATAATCAGCAACCGGATAAGTATTAGTGGAAATATCGCCGTAAACCGTTTCCTCTATAGGAGCAAGCTCCGCTTTGAAGACGTAGGGAGCTTCGGTAGATGCCGTAACGAAGTTAAGAAGCTTTCCTTCACCGTTTCTGAAAGTTCCCGAGGGAGCTACGTTTTCAGTAAGAGAGATCGTTGTGTAATTTTCATCTGAATTCTTCGAGAAGATTACACTGTCATCTCCTTCATTAAGGGAGTAAAGATTAAGGTTTGCGGAAGACGTGCCGATAATTGAGCCACCGGAAATATCCAAAGCAACGTCGTTGTTATTATACGTATCATTGAAATTAAAGAGGGTAACCGCGCCGCCTGCGTCAGTAGTATCAAAGTCGCAATCGGTAACCGTAAGATTTACATCAGCTTTATATCCATTATATCCGTTAAACATACTAACGAACGAAGCCGTAGAACCGCTGTAGGTTACATTTAAGTCCTCAAAATCAAGATTAATTACAGAACCGTTATCCTTTATTGAAGTTTGAAGAACAGCGAGGCTTTTTGTGCCGGCCATAGTGATATTTCCGTTTCTGACAACAAAGCTTGCGGTAAAGCTATTATAATTATTATACAACGGAAGGAGCACACCGTTGCCGCCAAGCGTGAGATTTTTACCGTTTATATCAAGAACAATTTTGCCGGGATTACTTCCGGATTTATTGGGGGCAACGCCTCCTTCAAAGGTACAATTTTCAGTCATTATTATGTTATATACCTTTTTAACTCTCGCTGTAATTCCGCCAATACCGTTATACGCGTGAATCGCATCCAGGGTTTCTTTCCAGGTATCATAGCCGCCCCAGTAGAAAGCAGTGTTCACGCCGTCACCGTCATCGTCGAGAATTATCTGAAACGGGTGAGCGTTATAAGCGCTCGTGGGAATGTTACCGTATGCGGTAGACGTCCAACCTTCACCGTTCTCATCGGAATAATCAATGGTCAGCTCAAACTGATTCTTTTCTTTAAGATATGCGTTCTTACCGGCCTTTTTTCTTACAGTTGATATATGCTCAACATTCATAATACTTCCGTCTGCGGAAATATAGAACATAGTAACAAGGCCAACAGGCTCAACGGTAGAATCAATAGTTTGTCCGTCAATAAGCATACAGGTAACAGTGTTACCGTTTACACCCTTAAGCTGACTTACGAGAACATCATCTACATCAACGTGACCGCTAAGTACCATTTTAACGTTAGCGTGAAGCGAAAGCGATTTCTCCCAAAGAGATCTCGGATCTACATTACCGCCGGTTGCAGTTTCGCTCCACGTATCGCTTACAGCATCCTGCGCGGGAGTGGTCGTTTCATAAGGATCAACAAAGGTTCTGTCCTTAGTTACGAATGCGTGAAGAGTAATTATAGCAGAGTAATCCGAGTTTACAGTAAGCATTTCGTTAAGCCACGTAACGCACTCATCGGTAGGATAGTAATCAAGGGTGAAGATTATGTATTTATCATCGCCTATAATGAGTTTTCTATACGTATCCTCTATTTTCTCCGAGTTACGAATACCTGCCATAGGTCTGCCCTCATTGTCCTTCTCCTCAGCGAGAGCCGCAAGAGCCGTATAATAGTCAGTGCCCTTACCGAACGCACCGTTGAGGCCGGAGGATATGTCGTGATTACCTCTGACAAGCGAGTAACCAAGCTTGCCGTCAAGAAGCGAGATCGCTTCCTTGGCAAGAGCCCATTCTTCATCATAATAGGTCTGCGAGGTAGCGAAGGACTGCGTAATATCTCCAAGTCCCATTACGTACTGAATATTTTTAGAATCCTTATTGGAAAGTATCCAGTTGTAGAGCGTTCTCATGTGAGCCTCGGTATAGGTATCATAAGTAAGCTTTGAGTTGCTCGCAAGTGCCGCTGTGTAATTTTGCGCATCGATGTAGTTAAGATTCTGAGTATCTCCAATTACAGCAAAAGAATAAACGTAGTCACACTCTGTATGATCGCAATCACCTCCATTGCATTTTACGAGAGTGTTTTTTGGCGCCTCTATCCAGTCGGATTCGACAACGGAGCTGTCAGCAGCTGCGGGAACAGCTACGGCACACACAATTCCGACAAGGAGAGTCATAGTTAGGATCAGAATTAAAATTTTGCTCTTTTTCATTTTAAATCTCCTTTTTTGTAAATAATTATTTGTATTTTATCATTAATTTTCCGAGATGTTGACAAAAAACCAAAAAAGCGGTATAATCATTTTAAAGAATCTTTATGAGGAGTAAAACATGAGAACGCGAATTCAAAGTCAAAATTTCGGCACAGAACGCGCCGTAAGATTTCAGATGCATCATAAAAAGTACATATATCCTACCCATATGCATCAGTATGCTGAACTCGTTATTCCAATAGAAGAAGCTCTCAATATAACCGTCGACGGAAATACCGAGGTGCTCAACGTCGGTCAGGCGGCATTTGTATTTCCCTTTCAGCCTCATAGTTATTACTCAACATCAAAAAACAAGCTTGCGATGTTCGTTTTTTCTCCGTCGATGATACCCGATTTTTTCAATCAGACTTCGGGAAAGGTCGGAAAGGGCAGCGTTTTCTCTCCCAAAGAATCCACCTTAAATATGTTTCGCTCCCGAATTTTCGAAAAGAGTAATTTTGAGCTTTTTGATATAAAGGGATGCATCTATCTTATGCTAAGTGATTTATTGGAAAACACAGAGCTCTGCGAGAGCACACATGACAGCAGCATTGCCGTCGGCGTTGTTGATTATATAAATAAGCATATATCCGAAAAAATAACGCTTTCCGATATTGCAGGCGCTCTCGGTTACAATCCGAATTACCTATCTCAACGTATCGGAGAAATATTCGGAATCAATCTCTGCTCTCTTTTAGCAAATATCCGCTCGGATAAAGCAAAATATTTGCTTCTTGAAACAAAAAAAACAGGACTTGAAATTTGCTACGAATGCGGATTTGGAAGTGAACGAAGCTTTCACAGACAGTTTAAAGATATCACCGGAAGCACACCTAAGGAATACCGTTCAAAATACAGCACAGGACATATAAACCACGGTATTACAAAATATTTCTGAGTCTATCATATTTATTCTATCATTTTTTAGAATAAAATATTAGACAAAGCAGAAGATAAAACAGACAAAAATTCAGCTTTTATTTAAAAACTACTGTCAAAATAAAAAAGGTTGGACTCACTCGTACGGTATGTCCAACCTTTTCTTATCCAAGCATTTATTTGCTTATTTTTATTCCAACCCGGAATTTATCTGCATATGTATTTCACTTGACAGAAGTGATATCCTCTACGACAACGACCTTGCCCGTGAGTCTTGACTCCTCTGCCGCAAAGGCGATCATGTGATTTTGTACAGATATTTCGATATCACTGAGGTTGCCGCAATCAACACCGCAGAGCATATCGTAAAACGCGTTCATAATGCCCGCATCTCCGCCGCCGTGACCTTCAACGATAGTATTGCCCTTGAGCATATCCTTAATAGGAAGCTCTTCGGTCTTTCTCGTTTTGAAATCAAAATAGGTTATCGTATCACGTTCCATACCCGATATGATCTCGCCTTCGGTTCCCATTATGCGTATCTCGCGTCCGCCCTTGGTAAACGCACTCATAGTGAAGCTTGCAATAATACCGTCCTCGAACTGAAGATTAACGACCTGGTGATCTACTACGTCATTATCACACCTGAACACGCATCTGCCCCAATTGGTGCTTTTTATTGCTTCAAGAACAGCTTCATCAGTCGGCTCGTGCATATTTGCGGCAGCGCCGCGAAACCATCCGTTTTTCTTATCTTCATAGTATAGCTTAACCGCGTTATAAGGGCAGGTATCGTATTCGGGGCATCCCTCGATGCAAAACTCGGGTGCGCCCTCGGGAGCATTTTCATCTCTGAAATACGTTCTGTCGCCAAAGCTTTGCACGGATAGGCACTTTTTGCCAACAAGCCACTGCAAAATATCCATATCGTGGCAGGATTTCTGGAGTATCATACAAGACGATCTCTCGGAATTTCCCCATTTACCTCTGACAAAGCTATGGCTCTGGTGCGTATTTCCGACCGCTTCGATATGCTGAACGTTCATCACCTTACCTATCATACCCGAATCTATGATGCGCTTCAACGCATTAAAGAACGGAGTATACCTCAAAACGTGGCAAACTATAACACGCCTATCAAGCTCTTTCGCAATTCTGTAAAGCTCGATGCACTCCTCCTTCGTGGGACAGACAGGCTTTTCAAGCAAAAGATCGTACCCCTCTCTCATAGCAGCGACAGCCGGAGCAAAATGATCTCTGTCCATAGTAGAAATTATCGCCGCGTCGGCTATCTTACCAAGAGCAAGAAGAGGCTCCCAGCTTTCAAATATCATATCCTCCGGAACACCGTATTTTTTCTTAAAATATTTTCTTTTTTCCTCTATCGGCTCGGCAATACCCACTATCTTGAACTTTCCGTCCATATTAAGCGCTTTATCCGAGTAGCCCTTTCCTCTGCTTCCGCAGCCTATAACTATCAGCTTTTTCTGTTCCATAATAAGCTCTCCCGTTATATGTTATTATGCTTTAATTATAAATCGTGTCGTGCCCTAAAACAATAAATATAGTCGAAAAAATTTGTAATATAATGCAAATCAGATAAACTGCTGCTCGTTTATACAAAGCTTGAAGTCAACACCAAGCTTACCTGCGGCACTTCTGCAAAGCTTCATACGTCCGAGAAATATCTCAAAATAATCCATAATAGGGCTTATTTCGGTATCTATATTAAGCTTCAACGTAACACTCCTTTTATCGTCGGAAAGTATGACCTCCGACGAGGTCGCGGAATAATTTACTCTATCGTGAATATCGAAGCTTGATACGTCACTGTTTCTCACACGGGTCCTGCGGACGTCGGATTTATCTCCGAGTATCAGTGCCGCTGCGATAGCGCTTACGGGAACTCCCGTGCCTTCATCATGATTGCCTATAGCTTTTACGATCTCTGCGATTTCCGAAGCATCCATTCCGTATTTATCGAGAATTCGGAAGGATATAAGCGCTCCTGATTGAGAGTGATCTGTTCGGTTAACTATATTTCCTATATCGTGCAAAAAACCTGCAATTTTTGCAAGCTCAACCGTTCTTTCATCATATCCGAGCCACGACAGAAGAGCCGCCGCGCGCTCGGCAACGAACGTCACGTGAGCAAAGCTGTGCTCCGTATAGCCGAGAGCCTCGAGCGATCTGTCCGCCTCGCGTATATAAGTCCTTATCGCCGGATCGTTTTTTATTATCTCAAAAGTTACCATATCATACTCACTTTCTTTCGTCTTCGTATTAATTATAGTATTTTTTAAGTTCTTTTTCAATAGTTATACCGTTTTTTCTTCAACATTATCACGAATTTCGCATAAACTTAAAATCAAAGGTTGACTTTTCTATTAATAAGTGGTAGATTAATAAGTGGTAGAATATAAGCCTACTGTCCCTGTATATCTATAATGATATTACAGCTTTCGTAACAACAGATTGGAGTAATTAAGATATGATGGAGTGGTTAAGAGAGTTCAATTTCTGGACTATTCTTATAAGACTATTTACAGCCGCTTTGCTAGGCGGCGTTATAGGACTTGAAAGAGGAAGGCAGCGCCGCGCGGCAGGTCTTCGGACGCATATTCTCGTTTGCATAGGTGCGGCACTCACGGCTATGGTAGGATTCTTCGCAAGAGATATACTCGAAATAACAAATTCCGATCCGCTCAGAGTCAGCGCGCAGGTAATATCCGGTATAGGTTTCCTCGGTGTCGGTACTATTATGTTAAAAGGACGTTTCCAGATAGTAGGTCTTACTACCGCAGCGGGACTCTGGGTCACAGCAGCAATAGGACTTTCGATCGGAGCGGGCTTCTACGAAGGCGGAATAGTCGCTTTCCTTATCTCGGTATTTACGGTGATGGTACTCAACAAAATAGAGCGCCACATCAATGAGCATCACTCGTCCTTCGGTCTTTACGTTGAGATAAACTCGGATTCCCATATCAGGGAATGCATAGAACATTTAAAAAACACATACAAAGCTCACGACGTGCAGGTTACCGTTCCGCGAAGCGGAGTAGACGGCAACGTCGGTATAGAAGTGAGCCTTGTAACGAGCAGAAAAGAAAACGTAAGCTTAAACGACGTTATCAATCAGCTTCACACTCACGAATACGTAGTATTTGCAATAGAATCGCTTTAATAAGAAAAGCCTGCGGCTTAACCGTTTTTTCGGAGCCGCAGGCTTTTATATTATCACAAGAGAGGGGCAAAAATACGAATGAGAATTCTTATAACTCTCTCACTAAATCCGGGCTTTGCCTCATTTGGCGAAATTTCGGTGCTGACGCTCTCTGTTTTCATAAAACTATCCCTTATATCCATAACAACGTGATCGCCGCATATCCATAGTGCATCCTCAAAATGATGTACGAAGCTTCTGTAATCAAAATTGATAGTACCTACAACTGCAAAGGCGTCATCCGATACAAGCAGCTTTTCGTGAATAAATCCCGGAGTATATTCGAAAATTCGTACTCCGGCCTTTATAAGATAAGGATACGAGCTTTTCGTCATTATCTTTACTATTTTCTTGTCTGCCTTGCCGGGCGTTATTATACGCACGTCAACCCCTCTTTTGGAGGCTTGGCGCAAGGCTTCTGTAAGATCGTAATCAATGATAAGATACGGAGTCGTTATATATAGGTAGCGTTTCGATGCGTTTATGATATTCATAAGCGCACCTTTTCCCACGGACTCGGGGTAAATGGGCGCGGGGCCCGAGCCGAAGGGTATAAGATATCCGCTCATCTCGATGGGCTCCGCACTGATGCCAAAAGGAACTTTTCCTTCTCCACCGCCGTGACTTGCGTCGCTTACCTCCGCGCTTACTTTATTCTCCCTCGATAGATAAGCTCCGTAATCGCTCTCTTTTCTGCGAGTGAAGTCAAACATTACTAAAAACAATCTTGCAAATCCCACGGCGGCAGTGCCAAAAACGCGCACGCCCCCATCCTTCCAATGCCCGAAGCGTTCCTTTTTGTTGATATATTCATCGGCTATATTAATACCGCCCGTGAAGGCTATCTTACTGTCTATAACGCATATTTTTCTGTGGTCGCGATTGTTGTAAGACGCGGAAAACTTCGGTCTGACCTTCGCAAAACGATAGCAACTAATGCCTTCTTTTCGAAGATTCCTATCAAAATCCGCAGGAACGGTGCTCATCGAGCCTATATCGTCATATAGCATTCTCACTTCAACGCCCGACTTTACCTTTTCGAGAAGAATTTCGAGTATTGATTGCCACATTACGCCGTCCTCTACTATAAAATACTCAAGGAAGATATATTTTTCAGCGCATCGCAGCGATTCAAGCAAGGCTTCAAAAAAAGCTTCACCTGATGAAAAGTATTCGGTTTTGCAATCACTATAAATCTCTGCGAGAGCGTCGTCCTTCATAAGCGCAAGAGCGCAGCCCGCACCGCGCTCGGAGCACTTAGCCAACGAATCCAGTACACGGAGAGACGCTGCGTCATTTCCGTTTTCCCTATCGCATTCAAGCATATCCGCACCGAGCTTTTTGAGAAAATCTGTCTCTTTTCGCGTCAATCGTCTTGAATAAAACATAATGTAAAGAACTCCGCCAAAAAGCGGTATCATAACAACTACGGCAAGCCATGTAAGCTTGAACTCGGGATTGGTATCACGGTTGATCAAGCTCAGAATAACCAGCAAATTGACAACATTTGCTAACAAAACAAGCAAAAACGAATAAGTATACGCATAGAAGGCAAGATAAGCTATAAGAGCTATCTCTGCAAGAATAATCAAAGCTGACAGCGTATATCTTGACACAAGCACTCTGAATATTTTTCTCATTACTCTCTCCGATTTTTAAAAAAACAGCCTCGGATATTTTCCGAGGCTGTCAATAAATATACGTCAAATGAATATTATCTTAATTTACTATCTGAACCTTAAGAAGGTTTGTCGTACCCGAAAGATTAACGGGAGCTCCCGCGGTTATAATAGCAGTCTCTCCGGGATTTGCAAGTCCAAGCTGCTTCGCGCAGTCTATCGCATGGATAAATAAGGTTTCCGTATCCTTCTGCATAAGCGAAAGCACAGGAAGCACGCCCCAGGAAAGAGCAAGCTGGTGGAAGGTCTTTTCCTCGGGCGTCGCGGCTATTATCGGCTGATCCGGACGGAATTTTGACATTCTGCGTGCGGTAAGTCCGGATTTTGTTACAGCTACGATAAGATCTGCGTTAAGATCCTTTGCCGTAGTTACCGCGGCATCGCACACCGCGTTGGTTATATCGAGCTTCTCGTCATCATATACAAGGTTGGAATATACTTTAAGGTCGCTAGCGTCGCTCTCTGC
Source organism: Eubacteriales bacterium (assembly GCA_045654585.1). GTDB lineage: Bacteria > Bacillota > Clostridia > Oscillospirales > CAG-272 > UBA1740. The sequence goes on along the minus strand of JAZONS010000038.1, from coordinate 83,407 downwards.
CTGCTCTGCTATTTTAGACATAGTTCTTACAACGAGCACAGGGTTATCACCCGTTGCGGTCTCACCCGAAAGCATTACGGCGCTGGTGCCGTCGAATACAGCATTCGCAACGTCGGTTATTTCTGCTCTCGTCGGAGTCGTCGAATGGATCATAGACTCAAGCATTTGAGTTGCGGTTATGACCATTTTACCCGAGCTGTAGCATCTTCTGATGAAGCGCTTCTGAATACCGGGGAGCTTCTCAAACGCAATCTCCACGCCCATATCGCCTCTCGCGACCATTATTCCGTCCGAAACGGAGAGAATATCCTCGAAATTGCGTACCCCCTCCATATTTTCAATCTTTGCAATTATTTTTATGGAATGACCGCCGTGATAGTCAAGAAATCTTCTGAGCTCTATAACGTTTTCCTTGCATCTGACAAAGGATGCGGCTATAAAATCAACATTTTCTTTTATGCCGAAGAGCAGATCCTCCTCATCCTTTTTGCTTATATACGGCATATCTATGGATGTATTCGGGATATTTATACTCTTGTGATTTGAAATATATCCGCCGACCTCAACACGGCATATAATATCCGTATCGGTAAGTTCTTCCGCGATAAGCGATACCTTTCCGTCATCAACGAGTATTCTCGTTCCCTTTGCTATCTGACCGATAAGCGCGGGATAAGTTATTTTCCCCTCGCACTCATTTCCCATAACGTCTCTTGAGGTGAGCGCAAATTTACCGCCTTTATTAACTCGTATTTTCCCACCTTCAAAGTCGCAAAATCTGATCTCGGGTCCCTTCGTATCGAGCAGAACCGCTGCGGGAATTTTCATTTTATCTCTTACCGAACGAAATGTGTCTATAAGCTCCTTATGATATTCGTGCGTTCCGTGCGAAAAATTAAATCTCGCAACGTTCATACCCTCTCTAAGCATTTTTTCCATTATTTCGGGCGCAGAGCACGCAGGACCAATGGTGCATACAATTTTTGTCTTCCTCATTATGTCAAATCCTTTCGTCGGAAACTATCGTGGGTTATAAAAACCAATTCTCCCACAATACTATTTTAGCACAAGTTTTTTGATTTTACAAGTGTTTAGACATTTTTTTGCAACACATTAAATACCGGCAGGTAACAAGGGAGGAAGCATCAAGTTCAATGAAAATAAAAGAAATCATAACCAAAGACAGGGAGTTTTACAAGAATCTTATTCATCTCGCTTTTCCTATGGCGGCACAGTATCTCGTCAGCTTTCTGATAACACTGACAAACAGTATATCGATAGGTAAACTCGGCACAGAGGCAACCGCCGGAGCTTATATAGGCACTCTGATTTTCACTTTGCTTCAGATGTTCATAACCGGTATTGAAAGCGGAATTACCGTCGCGTCAAGCAGAAGCTGGGGCGAAGGAAAGACGGAAAAAATCAAAAAAATAGCCGCGTTCGGAACGGGTATTTCTCTTGCTTTCGGTGCGATTATTTCAGCGCTCTCAATATTCTTGCCGTCAGCATTTATCTCATTGTTTTTGAACGGAAAGTCAGCCTCGGGCGGTGCCGAATATCTAAAACTTCTTGCTTTTTCGTTCCCGTTTTTCTGCCTTTCGGGAGCACTCGGCGCGCTTATGCGCAGCATCGAATCGCCAAAGGTCACAGCGGTATCGTCGATCGTGGCATTCACAGTAAATATTATCCTCAACTACGCACTTGTATTCGGTAATCTTGGTTTTTCCGCGCTCGGTATAGTGGGTGCGGCAATAGCTACAGTAGCGGCGAGAGCAGCAGAGCTTCTGATCATTCTTATATACGTATTTTTCATAGACAAAAAACTAAAGCTTACCGTCAAATCCTTTTTCAGCTTCGATAAGGATATTTCTCTTGATTTTTTAAGATATACGACTCCGATAGTCCTCGGGCAGATGGTATGGATAGCAAACACACTTTTCGCATCGTATCTTCTCTCCAAGGTAGGATCGGACGACGTTGTTGCTGGGCTTTCCGTAGCTAACACCCTGAATTCCCTCTCGTATATTCTTATGAACGGACTCTCGGGTGCCGTCGGCATAATAATCGGCAAAACTATAGGAGAAGGAAAAACCGATAAAATCAAAAGCTATGCTTATACCACTCAGCTTATTTTTATTCTCCTCGGACTTCTCACCTCGGTTTCATTGTTTATAGCAAAGGTTCCGTTTATATCAATGTATAACATAGGAGATGAAGCTGCCGATGTTGCAGAAGCTCTTATTTCGGTCCTTACAATAACAATAATAGGAACGTCATATCAATCGGCTTGCCTTATAGGTCTTGTCAAAAGCGGAGGTGACGTTTCGTTTATACTGAAAAACGACGCTTTTTTTGTTTTCCTCGTCGTCATTCCGATTTCTCTGCTTGCCGCAAAGCTGAACGCTCCCGTATGGCTTATATTCCTAGCTTTAAAATCCGATCAGCTGTTGAAGTGTATTCCCGCGGCAATAAAAATCAACCGATTCAGGTGGATAAAAAAGCTTCCTTGAGCCGGAGCAGCGCGGCAAATACTTCACAATATGCAGAGTATTTTTAACGTATAATATGTTTTTTATATAAAATACTTGACAAAGATACCTCTGTGTTGTATAATGATAAAAACTTTAAATTGTATTCTTGTATACAATTTTATTTGAGGGGCGTTTTTTTAAAACGTCTTGAATACGGTAATTATACTTGAATTTGATAAAATCAAATCATACAAAAAGCTTTTCAGCACATAGAAAGGATCAAACCATGATAGCTAAAAGCCCTTACAGTAACCTGCTTGAGCAGTCGCAGTACAAATACTCGCTACAGGACGTAGACGAGCCGAATTTATACAGGGAGATATACCCTTACGACGAAATACCGAAGGTCGCGTTTAACCACAGACGCGTTCCTCTCCGTATGCCTGCCGACGTTTGGATCACCGATACTACCTTCCGCGACGGTCAGCAGTCACGCGCGCCGTACACTCCGAAGCAGATCGTAGATCTTTATAAAATGCTTGCAAGGCTCGGCGGTCCTAACGGTATTATAAGACAGAGTGAGTTCTTTGTTTATACTAAAAAGGACAGAGAGGCCGTCGAGGAATGTATGTCACTCGGCTATAAGTTCCCCGAGATAACCACATGGATAAGAGCAAAGAAGGAAGACTTCACTCTCGTTAAGGATATAGGTATCAAGGAGACGGGTATCCTCGTCAGTTGCTCGGACTATCATATATTCAAAAAGCTCGGAATGTCGCGCTCCCAGGCGCTTCAGCACTATCTTGGAGTTGTCAAATCCGCATTTGATGCGGGTATCAGGCCAAGATGCCACCTTGAGGATATAACGAGAGCCGACTTCTACGGCTTCGTTGTTCCGTTCGTAAATGAGCTTACCGACCTTTCAAAGGAAGCGGGTATTCCCATTAAAATACGTATGTGCGATACCATGGGCTACGGTGTTCCCTTTACGGGAGTTGCTCTCCCACGAAGCGTTCCCGGTATTGTTTACGGTCTGCACCACTACGCAGACGTTACCTCCGAGATGCTTGAATGGCACGGACATAACGATTTCTATAAAGCGGTTGCAAACGCTACTTCGGCATGGCTCTACGGCGCTTCGGCAGTTAACTGCTCACTGCTCGGTATAGGCGAGCGTACAGGTAATGTTCCGCTTGAGGCAATGGTTATCGAATACGCATCACTTAAGGGTACGTTCGACGGTATGGATCCGACGGTTATCACGGAGATTGCCGAATACTACAAAAACGAGCTAAACTACGATATTCCTCCGATGACTCCCTTCGTCGGAGCAAACTTCAATCTCACAAGAGCAGGTATCCACGCGGACGGTCTTATGAAGGATGCCGAGATTTACAACATATTTGACACAGAGAAGATTCTCGCCCGCCCCGCAGAGGTTTCAATATCCAACACGTCAGGACTTGCGGGTATCGCATACTGGATGAACAGTCATTATTCCCTCGTTGGTGACAATATGCTCACCAAGCAGGATAAGATAGTTTCTCTTATGAAAGAGGAAATTGACAAGGCATATGCCGAAGGCAGAACCACCGTTATGGGCGATGATGAACTTGAGGAAATTGCAGAACGCATTTCCTTTGGTATCTTCAAACGCAGATAAGTGAGGAATTCCAATGATTATTTCAAACACTTCGCTTTCACTTGAAGAACGTGTCTATTCAATATTGGAAGAGGAAATACTCTCGGGAAAGCTTAAGCGCGGTGAGCAACTGCGCGAGATCGCTCTTGCGGAAAGGCTCGAAGCGAGCCGAACACCGATAAGAGGCGCCTTACACAGACTTGCCGAGGAGGGACTCGTTGAGCTTTGCGCAAACAAAGGCGCTACGGTCATAGGCATAACAAAAGAGGATATCGAGGATATTTACGCCGTTAGAAAAAGACTCGAGGGACTTGCCGCAAGGCTTGCCGCAGAGCGTATGAGCGACGAGGACAAAGAGACACTCAAGCAGACCGTTGAATTATCCGAGTTTTATCTGGTAAGGAACAACGATAAACAAAGCGGTGAGCTTGATTCGGAATTCCACAGTATAATATTCAGAGCCTCCGGCTCAAGGCACCTATGCAAGATACTTTGCGACCTGCATAAGAACATCAAAGCATACAGACGTCTGTCACTCTCAAAATCCGACAGAGCAAAAAAATCCATCGCGGAGCACAGGGAGATTCTTGAGGCGATTATTTCAGGAAATGCCGACGAAGCAGAACGCTTAACTTCGGTACATATTGACAATGCTTTGAACAATTTTAAAAGGCAAATGACTTGATTTTGTAAACATTTATTTTCAAGCAGAGGAAAAATACAATGGGATATACTATTGCACAAAAGATTATTAAATCTCACCTTGTTTCGGGAGAGATGAAGGTTGGAGAAGAAATCGGACTGCGAATCGATCAGACTTTGACTCAGGACGCAACGGGAACTATGGCGTATCTCCAGCTTGAGGCTATGGGTATCGAGCGAGTTAAAACCGAGCTATCCGTAGCTTACATAGATCATAACACTCTTCAGGCGGGATTCGAGAATGCGGACGACCACAGATATATCCAGACCGTCACAAAACGACACGGTATAAGGTTTTCCCGCCCCGGAAACGGAATCTGCCACCAAGTTCATCTTGAAAGATTCGCAATTCCGGGAAAAACGCTTATAGGCTCTGACAGCCATACACCGACCGCGGGCGGTATCGGTATGCTCGCTATGGGAGCAGGCGGTCTTGACGTGGCGGTTGCTATGGGCGGCGGAACGTATTACATTACGATGCCTAAGATGATAAAGATTAATCTTGCAGGTAAACTCTCCGACTTTGTCAGCGCTAAGGACGTAATCCTTGAGGTGCTTAGGCTCCTTTCGGTAAAGGGCGGTGTCGGCGCTATCGTTGAGTACGCGGGAGAAGGCGTTAAATCTCTTTCCGTCCCCGAGCGCGCAACTATTACCAATATGGGTGCTGAGCTTGGAGCTACCACCTCAATATTTCCCTCGGACGAAACGACGAAGGCGTTCCTTGAAGCCGAAGGACGCGGCGAATGCTTCATACCTCTATCATCCGACCCCGACGCGATATATGATGCCGAATACACGGTAGATCTCAGCACGCTATCACCCCTCGCGGCTTGTCCACACTCTCCCGACAATATAAAATCGGTAGAAGAGCTTCGCGGAATGAAGATAAATCAGGTATGCATCGGCTCTTGCACCAACTCATCGCTTCGCGACCTTCTTACGGTAGCGAAAATGCTTAAAGGCAAAACTGTTCACCCCGATGTAAGCCTCTCAATTTCTCCCGGCTCAAAGCAGGTATATACAATGCTCGCGGAATGCGGCGCGCTTGCCGACCTTATAGGAGCGGGCGCCAGAATACTTGAATGCGCTTGCGGACCATGCATCGGTATGGGCTTCTCGCCCGAATCCGCAGGTGTCAGTCTGCGTACGTTCAACCGTAATTTCTTAGCACGATCGGGCACTAAGGATGCAAACGTATATCTCGTATCCCCCGAGGTTGCGGCAGCATCCGCAATTGCAGGCGTGTTTGCTGACCCAAGAGAGCTCGGCTCGGCGCCTAAGATCACCTTACCCGAAAAATTCCTTGTTAACGACAATATGATAGAGCTTCCCGCCGGTGAAGAAGATGCACCCGCGGTAGAGGTTGTCAGAGGGCCCAACATCAAGCCTATACCGAAGGGAAAGGCTCCCGATGAGAAGCTTTTGGCAAAGATAATTCTCAAGGTTGAGGATAATATTACAACAGACCACATAATGCCCGCAGGAACAAAGATACTTCCCTACAGATCAAACGTACCGAAGCTCTCCGAGTTCTGCTTCACGGTATGCGATCCCACCTTCCCCGAGAGAGCGAAGGCAGAAGGAGGCGGAATTATTCTCGGCGGTCAGAATTACGGACAGGGCTCGTCAAGAGAGCATGCGGCTCTCGTTCCCCTTTATCTCGGTATCCGCGCAGTTATCGCAAAGAGTTTTGCGAGAATACACGTCGCGAACCTTATCAACTTCGGTATAGTTCCCTTCACTCTCGCCGATCCCGACGATTATGAAAAGCTTTCCGAGAATGACTTTACCACAATAGAAAACTTTAAAGAAGCGATTGCTTCTCTTGACACTGTTACGATAAAAAGCGAAAGCGGTGCAGAGGTTAAACTTAACCTTTCGATTACAGAGCGTCAGCGCAAGATACTGCTTGCGGGCGGTCTTCTTAACTACACAAAGGAAAACTCAAACTGATAGAGGTAAAAACAATGAACGATTACAATAAAGAGCTGGAGCTTGCATGCGAAAGGTTCAGAGCGATACTAGAAAAACAACTCATCCGAGTCGAGGATATGAAAGCTCAGGGCGACTTCACCGACTATGCGTCATTAAAGACTATTAAAATCGGAATCTGCGGCGGCGACGGCATCGGCCCGACAATCTCAAAGGAAGCCGAACGCGTGCTCAAATTTATTCTCGATAAAGAAGAAGCGGCAGGCCGCATCGAGTTTATAACAATAGACGGTCTTACCATTGAGAACAGAATAGCTCACGGAAAGGCTATTCCCGACGACGTTATGGCGGCTCTCAAATCCTGCGACGTTATCCTCAAGGGCCCAACGACCACACCTCAGAAGGGCGATGGTATGCCTAACATTGAATCCGCAAACGTTGCAATGAGAAAGGCTCTTGACCTCTTTGCGAACATACGTCCCGTTAAGGTTCCCGAGGAGGGCATCAACTGGGTAATCTTCAGAGAAAACACTGAGGGCGGCTACGCGGTAGGCTCATCGGGCTTCAACGTTACCGAGGACCTCGCCGTTGACTTTACCATAACCACAAAGCAGGGCTCCGACAGAATCGCAAGACTCGCATACGACTACGCAAGACGCAACGGCATGACAAGAGTTTCTCTTGTTACAAAGGCAAACGTTATAAAAACGACCGACGGTAACTTTCTTGAGGATTGCCACAAAGTTGCAGACCTCTACCCCGAGATCACGACAGACGAGTGGTACGCGGATATTATGACCGCAAAGCTCGTTGACAAGAAGCGCAGACGCGACTTCCAAGTACTTCTTCTCCCGAATCTCTACGGTGATATCATCTCCGACGAGGCGGCTGAATTTCAGGGCGGAGTGGGCACTGCGGGATGCGCTAATATCGGTAAAAAATACGCTATGTTCGAGGCTATCCATGGCTCAGCACCCAGAATGGTCAAGGAAGGCAGAGCGATCTACGCAGACCCCTGCTCAATGCTCAGAGCCTGCGTAATGCTTCTCTCACACATAGGCTACGCAGAATACTCAGCAAAGCTCGAACGCGCGCTCGACATCTGCTCGTTTGAGGAAAAGAAACTTACTATTACGGGAAGAGATACCGGCGCTACCTGCGAGGAGTTCGGTAACTACGTAATGGATACTCTCAAAAAGCTTTAATTTAAAAACAAAACAGGATTAATTAAACACAAAAACAAAGTGCTCGATTTGAACTTCTCAAACCCGAGCACTTTGTCTTTTTAATATATAATCACTATTAATTCTAATTTTTGTTTACTTTTATGAGCTTTAATTTTCTATTCTTGCTTCATCAGACGTTTTCGGAACGTGGCGATCGTCATTCAGAATTTCAATTTTCGGCAAAACCAAATCGCCAACATTACCCTCTATTTCAATTATACCGACCGAGCAAAAGTAGGGTCTTATAAAAAGACACGCCGCAAGGAACGGAATGTTGAAGATATGCGAAATAAAAGCGGTAGATGCGCCTCCGTGGCTGAAGAGAGCTACGGTTTTATCGGTATTATCACGCGTTACACGGTAAAACTCACCCTCGCGCGCAAATCCGAGCTCCGAGAGCCAGGCATCAGCCCCATTGATAACACGCTTAAACGACTTCTGCAGCTTTGTGTTCTTTGAGAATACCTCGTCTTTAGTCCAATCCTGCAAAGAAAGGCTTTTCCCTCCCTTTACATATTCAGGCAAAAGTAACCACGGATGGCCACCAAACGGTAATTCTTCGCCCTCAATCTCACTTCCCCAGGTTATTTCTCTCATAAAATCAAGAAGCGTTACAGGTAGTCCCGAAGCTTCCGCAAAAGCCTCTGCCGTTTGCTGAGCTCTGCCCATACTCGAAGCGTATATTTCACTTATCCCCTCGGAGAGTAATCTTTTCGCCGTGGCTCTTGCTTGCACCCATCCAAGCTCGGTAAGCGAATCGGTTTTATAGTCGGGCTTGCCGTGCCTTATAAATATAATTCTCATTTAAGCCCCTCAAGCTTTTGTCTTTAATTCTTCTAGGAACTCGCCTATGCGCTTCAAGGCTTCTTTTATATGAGCGGTAGAATAACAGTAAGAGGTTCTGACAAAGCCCTCTCCCGACTCACCGAACGCCGTTCCCGGCACTACCGCAACGTGCTTACTTTCAAGAAGCTTCTCGCAGAATTCCTCACTCGTAAGCCCCGTGCTTTTTATACACGGGAAGGCATAAAACGCACCCTTCGGCTCACGGCAGGTAAGTCCGAGCTTGTTGAATCCCGAGACGATTATCTTTCTGCGCATATCGTATTCCTCGAGCATTTTCGCAACCTCACCGTCGCAATTGCGCAGCGCCTCTACTGCCGCATACTGAGAGGTTGTGGGAGCGCACATTATAGCAAACTGATGAATCTTGGTTATCATAGCCATAAGCTCTGCAGGACCGCAGGCATAGCCGAGACGCCACCCCGTCATAGCGAAGGTCTTTGAAAATCCGTTGATAAGGATTGTTCTCTCCTTCATCCCCGGGACGGATGGTACGCTGACGTGACGCTTACCACCAAAGGTAAGCTCCGCGTATATCTCATCCGAAATCACCATAATATCGGTATCCTTCAGCGCCTCGGAAATAGCGAGTATGTCCTCGTACTCCATAATCGCGCCTGTAGGATTGCAAGGGTAAGGTAAAATTACAGCTTTAGTTTTAGATGTCATTGCCGCTTCAAGTTCAGCTCTCGTCAGCTTGAAGTCGTTCTCTGCTTTAGTATCGATAATGACGGGAACGCCTCCCGCAAGACGTACTATCGGCTCATAGCAAACGTAGCTTGGCTGAGGTATGATTATTTCATCCCCGGGCTCAGTGATAGCGCGAACTGCCGCGTCAATGGCTTCGCTGCCGCCGACGGTAACAAGTATCTCATCGGATGATCTATATTCGATGCCGTATTTTCTTTTAACGTATTTCGAAAGCTCATCTCTCAGCGCCTCAAGACCTCTGTTTGAGGTATAGCGCGTCGATCCTACCTCGAGCGAACGTATTCCTGCGTTTCTAACCTGCCAAGGCGTTCTGAAATCAGGCTCGCCGACACCGAGAGAGATTACGTCCTCCATAGTATTTGCGATATCAAAGAATTTTCGGATACCCGACGGCTTTATATCCTTGACAACCCCATTCAAAACCTTTGAATAATCGATCATAAGGATATCTTGCTCCTTCCATCTTCATCGTCACCTATAAGCTCGACTTTATATTCCTTGTATCTTCTCATAACGAACTGCGTACCCGTAGACGTTACGGAATCTATCATAGCAAGCTCGCGCGAAACAAAGTTTGAAACCTCGTGGAAGGTCTTTCCCTTAACCACAACGTTAAGATCGTAAGCGCCCGACATAAGATATACCGATTCAACCTCGGGATATTTTGCCACTCTCGCGGCAACCTCTTCAAATCCGAGTCCCGCCTTCGGGGTAACCTTAAGCTCTATTATAGCACTGACACTGTCGGTATCAACCTTCTCCCAGTCGATAACGCTCTTATACGCACATATAACGCCCGCCTTTTCAAGAGCCGCAATTCTGGCGACTACCTCCTCTTCGGGAAGATCTGTAACCGTTGCAATATCCGCATTTTCCATTCTTGCGTTAGCCTCAAGAAGCTTCAATATCTTTCTATCGATTGCATCCATTATCTGTTCCGCCTTTCATTTTCACGAAATTAATTTATATGGTATAATTATATATATATTTTCTTTATTTGTCAAGCATTTTACTTTTCCGATTGACATATTATTTTAAATGGTGTAAACTATTCTCATTACCGAGGCTTGACGATCCGAGCCTTTGAGCATTTAAATAAAACCAAACCGTTACGGAGGATCATTATGTACGTTGCCGATATGCATTGTGACAGTTTTCTGAAAGTTAACTCGGAAAAAGGACTTATAAGCGAATACAACACCTCAAAAAAGCACCCGTTTCTGCAATTTTTTGCGGCATTTACGCCAAGAAGATCGCGCACTATGGAGATGCGGAAGCGCGACGTTATGCACTGTCTTGATATCTACGCTTATGAGTGCGAAAGACTGTCCCTCACTAAAATTGAGGATGTAAGAAGCCTTTATTACGCTACCGATAATAAGCTCCCTTCCGCAATGTTTACAATAGAGGGCGGCGGCGGTCTGCTTGCCGATTCCAATGAGCTTTTCACACTCTACCGTGCGGGTCTTCGCATTATGGGCCTTGCCTGGGACACGAACGAGCTTGCCTGCGGTGCGTGGGACGAAAATGACACGGGGCTTACAGACGAGGGAATCAGAATGGCGCATAAATGCGCCGAGCTCGGCATAGTCCTCGACGTTTCGCACCTTTCGGATAAAAGCTTTTATGACCTATGCGACGTTTACCCCCTGCCGATAATAGCCACCCATTCAAACTACCGCGACGTGTGTGATTCTCCGCGCAATCTGACTCTCGATATGGCAAGAACAATAATTGCAAGAGGTGGCGTTATAGGACTTAATCTCTATCCCGAATTTGTAAAATCGGGCGATGCCTCACTCGAAGATATCATACCCCATATAGAGTATCATCTCGAGCACTTCGGCGAAGATGGACTCGCGTTCGGCTTCGACATCGACGGCACCGACGGCAAGTACCTAAAAGGGCTTGACGAAAACTCCTCCATACACGACAGAGTAACAGATTTTCTTCTGTCCCGCTACCCCGAGAGTACCGTCAGAAAAATAGCAGGTGAAAACGTAATCGATTTTCTCAAATGTGTTATATAAATTAAAAAGCGCAAATTTGATTCTATAAGCATCAAATTTGCTCTTTTTGTATATCATTGTTTACATATCATACCTAAAAATGTCATTTCTTCGTCAATATAAAAGTCCGAAGCCGCTCTTAGGCTGCCATGTTCATAATTCCCGTTATGATGTATACCAACGCTCAAAAAACCCCGCGTTCTTTGCGGTTTCAAGCGCGAGATACGAGTCCTCGAAATGTGCTGATATTTTTATCTTTTTCCTATTCTTCTGTGCGGTACTGAAAGTTCGTTACCGCGCTTATAATCAAAAATAAGTTTTGCGCACTCCTCAGATGTTTCCGTAGAGAATATATAATGCTCGTGTACCACGGCGGCTGCACGCAGATCGCTCTTCTTATCTCCCATATAGGTGAGTGCCGAGTTGAAAATAATGTTTCTGTGCTGATACTCACGCAAGATTGGGAATTTAGCTCCTTTTCTGTCGGTAAAGCTTGCCCTTCCGCACTTCTCGCATCCGAAGTTTTCTTTAATGAAGCATCTTTCTGTCAGCATAAGCGGTATTTTTCCGAGAGTTATAACTCCGCCTCCGATATCTCTCACCTGAGGTAACGTCAACTCGGGAGAAAGAACAATCCTATCCACTCCAAGCGAGGAGTAAAGCTCGGCAGAGGCGGAGTTCGCAACGTTGAGTCTGAAGTCACCGATAGGGGTAAGTCCCATATCCTTTGCCAAAGCAACGTGCGAAATATTACCTACCAAGGCAAATGTAGCACCAAGCTCGCGCGCCTTCGCCGCAAGCCCCCTGACCTCTTCCCATTCACGCTCCATAATAACAGGTGGAAGGTATACCCCAAGAACTCTTTTTCGAGTTTTTTCTCCTGCCGTCACGTAATCTGCAAGCGGAAGGAATATCAAGTCGATACCACTTAACAGATCCGCATTTTTCTCGATTAATTTCTCATAGGTTTCCATTTTGAAAAACAGAGCAGTAACAAGCTTTTTAGCTGTTTCTTTTTGTTTTTGGTCGCAAAAAATCGTGTTACGGGTAGGCGTTTCTTCATTTTTATGCAAAATTTTATCAAGCTTCAGGGCAAACAGATCCTCGAGCATTGCTACCGCATCGCGTCTTAGAGCATTGATTGCGGAGGGCGGCAAATTGAGTCCATCGTCAAGCTCAAGCTCTATATTTTCGGGAGCAAGCACAAACGGAGTATTACCCATCTTTGAAAGCCTTGCGGAAAGTCCCTCTTTTGTCAAGGGAGAATTCTCCGCCGCTGCGGGTATATCACCGTAAGCAGTCACCGAAAGTCGGCTCATATTATCTTTATCCATGCGCTCACCCGCATCCACCGAAAGAGTAAGCAAAGCCGGCTTATCTGCCGCAAAGATTGCTTTTGCGTATATCGGTATCTTGGGCAGCTCGAAGCTTCCGCCGGATATCGCACGGGATACCTGCTTATCTTCGTCACTTCTCACACCCGTCATCTTTCGTAATACATCACCGACAAAATATCCGTCGGTAAATCCGCCGCGAGAGAAAATATCGAGAAGTCTTTGCCTTTCGTTTTTGTTTGAGCTCCTTCTCTTATCAAGAAGCTCTCTGTATATTCTCGTTACCTCGTAAACATAGTCGGACGATTTCATTCTTCACTCTAACTTGAGAGATGCAACTCCCGATTCTATAAGCCCCTCGATATGCCCGGAGAGCGAGAGATCGTTTAAGGATAACGGATATTTTCCGTTATTATAAGGCAAGCGACAAGGCTGAGCGCACTCTCCGCGGTTTCCGCTTCTGCCTCCCACCATCGAGGAAAACAGGCACTGCCCCGAATGGCAAACGCAAAGCGCCCCGTGAAGAAACACCTCAATCTCAGCATTGGAATTCTCTGTAATAGTCTTTATGTCAACCGAGGAGCACTCCCTTGCAAGCACAACCCGTTTGCAGCCAAGTGCTGCAGCGAAATTCACGCCTTCTGTGTTATGTACGCCCATCTGGGTCGAAGCGTGAAGCTCAAGCTCGGGTACTTCTTTCCTTATTCTGGAAATAACACCGAGGTCGGAGACGATTAGCGCATCAACGCCCATCCCGTGGAGTCTTGCGGCATAGCTTACCGCATCGTCGAGCTCCCTATCAAATATCAAGGTATTAAGAGTGGTATAAACACGCACGCCCCACATATGACAGAGCTTGATTGCAGATGAAAGCTCTTCTTCGGAAAAGTTTTTTGCATATGCTCTCGCACCGAATTTTTCACCGCCCAGGTATATCGCATCTGCGCCTCCGAGAATAGCGGCAATCATCGCCTTATAATCTCCCGCGGGAGCCAAAAGCTCGGGAAGTTCGTTTTTTCTCTTCAATTACACCACTCCTTTCATTCTGTTTTTTATTTTACTTATCAGACTCCGCACATTAACGATCGGGCTAATGCGTTTTTTTTGAATAATCGTACAGTTTTGCTCGCTCGAGCGCAAAGAGCACGGGCGGTATCAGAACAAACTGCAAAACAACGCCCGGAAGAGTTTCCGCAAAATATCCGACGAAGAAAAGATTCCAGCCGTAAGCATTAATCGCGCCAAAGGCAAGAAAGAATACTTTTGTAATTCCTCCAACAATTCTTCCCACAAGCATAGCCACGCCAAGAGATGCGTAAACGTAGCCTATTTTTTTAGGTAACACTTTGAGCAGTACTCCAAAGCATATAGCATAAGCAGCGAGCTCAAAGGTCATAGCCACTGCTCTTGGAAAGAGCGCGGGAGAACCGAAGATAAGGCTTCTTAATATAGGTGCGGCAAAGGAAATCGCACCTCCTATCCAAGGCCCGAGAAGCGCCCCTGAAAGCAAAGCCGGTATATGCATCGGGCAAAGCATACCGCCTATTTCGGGTATAGATCCCGTCACAAACGGGAGAACAAGAAATAGTGCTAATGATACTGCTCCGAACGTTATTTTCTTTATAATTTCGTTGTTTTTGTAAACTTTTAATTTCATATTTCGATAAGCTTGTAATTCGTAGTGCCTACACCAAGTTTTTCTGCGCACTCAATTGTATATATACCGTTTCTCGATTCTATTCTTTCGATAAGATGGTCTTTGCCCTTATCACTGCTTGCATAAACGAGGTCAAGACAAGCCTTATCTATTGCAACGGGGTCGAGGGATGCGAGAATTCCGATATCGGCAATGCAAGGATCCTCGGCAACAGCGCAGCAATCGCAGTCAACGGACATATTTTTCATAACGTTTACATATGCGATATTCCCCTCAAAGAGGTCGACGACACTCTTCGCCGCATCTGCCATGGACGCAAGGAAGCTATCGTGATCACCCGCAAAACTCGCCACGGGGTCGCCCGCGCCGTGAATATACTTTTTTCCAAAGGATGAAGCGAATCCGATAGAGAGCTGCTTGAGCGCACCGCCGTATCCCCCCATAGGATGACCCTTGAAATGAGAAAGAACGAGAGCCGAGGAATACTTCTCTATATTCTTGCCTACGTAATTCTTTTTTATCATTCTTCCATCGGGAATATCAAGGCAAAGGTCCGGTCCCTCGGCATCGAGAAGATCTACCTCAAAATATTCACTCCAGCCATGCTTTTTTAAGGTTTTGATATGTTTTGCGGTAGTATCTCTGCCTCCGTCGTAAGCGGTATTACACTCGGTAACAACTCCGCCGGATGCAAGTATCGTAGGCGCGAAGAAATCCGGCTTTATGAAGTTCTGGTTTCCAACCTCGCCCGAATGCACCTTTACCGCTACGGGCGCGGGAAGAATTACGCCTCTCTCTTCGATAAGAAGATCGTAAAGTCTTTTACACGCCTCCGGGGTTATCTCTCTTGTAAAATATACGTTAGCCATAACTGACTCCTTTTTTTATTAAGTATTGACCTGAGAATGAGAAAAAACACACTAACTGATAAAAAACGAGCGAAAGTAGAATTTGACCCCTCGCCCGTTTATATCTATTATTGTGCGACGGTTCTGTTTTTATTTATTTGCAGTAGCTATAACGTCCACACCCGTGTCAAGAATATTCTTGATTATAACGTCGCCTATTTTTACGGTAGCGGGAGCTTTTGTTTTGTTTATAACCTTCATTGCCTCGAGAACGAGAGATTTCGGAATGCTCGTTGACGTCTTACAGCTTACAACCGCACCGTCCTCACATCTAACGGTGCTTGTAACAACACGCATAGGATTCGTGCATTCGTCATCGGCGTACTTCTTTCCTCTCGGGCAAAGGTTACCCGAAACACTTATAAGCTTTCCCTCACCATCAAGCTCGCACACAAGAGCGCATCCTCTCGGACATACAATACAGGTAAGTTCTCTTTTGTTCATTTTTTCTTCTCCTTACACAAGCTTGAATTCAAGCACACCGCCAAGTTCTGCAACCTCGGCAATCATCTTATCGGTAAGCTCAACGGTTTCCATTTCACCGGGAGCAAGCTTCTGCTTTTTCTTCTCGTAAAGCACCTTATCACCGACAGCAACAACAACTTTCTTATCGCGGTAAACGTCGGCAACTCTGAAGTAAACTCTTGTCGGAGCAACCTCGGTAAGCTTCTGAGGAACTGTATATCTTATCTGACCGTCAGCCTTGATTTGAACGTTTACGGTCTTGCTTGTTTCGTGACGGATAAATCTTACAGCCGCGTGACCTGCAATGCTCGCTTCCTCGGAAACGTAGTCAACAAGATCGTGAACGTGAAGAACGTTACCGCAAGCAAACACGCCCTCGATCTCAGTCTCTCTGTCACCGTCAACAACGGCGCCGTTAGTCACTCTGTCGAGAGAGATTCCCGCATCCTTGGTAAGCTCGTTCTCGGGGATAAGCCCACATGAGAGAAGAAGCGTGTCGCAAGGAATATACTCAAAAGTTTCGGGGATAGGACGTCTGTTCTCATCAACCTGACCTATCGTGACACCCGTAAGCCTGTCTTTACCGTGGATTTCGACAACAGTGTGACTGAGCATAAGCGGAATATCAAAGTCATTAAGGCACTGCTCGATATTTCTCGCAAGACCGCCCGAGTAAGGCATAAGCTCGCAAACTGCCTTTACCTTTGCGCCCTCAAGTGTCATTCTTCTTGCCATTATAAGTCCGATATCGCCTGAACCGAGGATAACTACCTCGCGACCGGGCATATAGCCCTTCATATTAACGAACTTCTGCGCGGTACCTGCGGTATAAATACCTGCAGGACGGTGACCCGCGATATTAAGAGCTCCCTTCGGACGCTCACGGCAACCCATAGCGAGAATTACAGCGCCCGCGCGGATCTTGAATATTCCCTCTTTGGTATTCTGCGCGGTAACAACTCTGTCCTTTGAGATGCCGGTTACCATCGTGTCGGTCATAAAGGGAATGCCGTAATCTCTTACCATTTTTTCGTATCTGTAAGCATACTCGGGTCCCGTAAGCTCCTCGCCAAAGCGATGAAGACCGAATCCGTTATGTATGCACTGGCGGAGAATACCGCCAAGATTATCGTCACGCTCAAGAATAAGTATATCGCGTAGTCCGTCCTCGTAAGCAGCAACGGCAGCAGCCATGCCCGCAGGACCGCCTCCGACTACAACGAGCTCGCAATTAATTTCTTTAACTGCCTTCGTATTCATTGATCATACCTCCTTAGTCTTTCCGATATTGATGTATGATTCGCCGCCGAACTTGGTAATATCCGCGTAGTCAACACCGAGCTCGCGCGCAAGAATTTCGACAACGTAAGGAGAGCAAAAGCCACCTTGGCAGCGTCCCATTCCCGAACGTGTTCTTCTCTTTATCGCATCAAGGTCATGAGGCTTGGGATTTGTATGAATAGCCTCAACTATCTCACCCTCACTTGTCATCTCGCAGCGGCAGATAATATGCGCATATGCGGGATTTTCTGCGATGATCGCGTTCTTTTCCTCCTCGGTGCATTCCTTGAAGTAATGCATCGGGCGTCTTACTCCGTTAAAGCTCTCATTCTTAACAAGCTTCTCGCCGGAATTCTCAATAAGCTCTCTTACGTACTGACCGATAGCCGGAGCGGAAGAAAGACCCGGGCTCTCAACGCCCGCGCAGTTGATAAATCCGTCCTTTTCATTGATAATGAAATCGCCGGTAGAGCCAACGCTGCGCAGACCGGTAAACGAGGTTATTATCTTACCGAAATTAATACCCGCAACCTGCTCGTTTGCCTGCATTCTTACCTTTGCAAGACCTGCGGCGGTCGTAGACTTATCTTCCTTATCCTCAATATTTTCAGCAGTAGGACCGAGAAGAAGGTTTCCGTCAACCGTAGGAGAAACGAGAATTCCCTTGCCCATCTTCGAGGGGCAACGGAAAATAGTATGAGAAACAAGACTTCCGCATTCCTTATCAAGAAGCATATATTCTCCTCTTCTCGGAATAACCGTGAAGCTATCGTCGCCTACCATTTTAGCAACGGCGTCGGAATATACTCCCGCGCAGTTGATAACGTATCTTGCGGATACGGACTCCTTATCCGAGGATACTTTATATCCGCCGTCGATCTTTTCTATAGACTTAACTTCAAAATTAAGCTTAAGCTCGGCGCCGTTATCCATAGCGTTTCCAACGGTTGCCATACAAAGCTCATAAGGACACACAATTGCGCCCGTAGGTGCATAGAGCGCGCAGGTCACACCTTCGCCTATCGAAGGCTCGATTTTAAGTATCTCATCTCTCGAAATAACGCGAAGTCCACGGACTCCGTTGGCTTCACCTCTTTCCCGAAGCTCTTCGAGAGTATTTTTATCTTCTTCCGTAAATCCTACTACAAGAGAACCGTTTCTCTTATATTTTACGCCTAGCTCGCGAGTGTAATCCTCCATCATCTCAGATCCCATAACGTTGAGCTTAGCTTTAAGGCTACCCGCTTTTGCATCAAAGCCTGCGTGAACTATAGCACTGTTTGCGCGTGTTGCTCCCATTGCAACGTCAGCGCACTTTTCAAGAATGCATATATCAAGCTTATACTTTGAAAGCTCTCTTGCCACAGCGCCTCCGATAACGCCGGCTCCGATAATTACTACATCTTTCATTCGGAAAACTCCTTAATAAATTTTTACTCATATATTATGGCATAAATTTATCAATCCGTCAAGTGACTTTTTAATTTTTTAATATATTTAGAGGATATTTCCAAAAAGCACTCGGTCAAAAATCTGACGGATGGTATAAGAAAAAAGCAAACACCGCAACACAAAAACAAACAGATATTGACAACGACAAGGGCGCAGATAATCGCCTGTATAAAAGCTTTATTTGTAACAAAAAGAAAGCCCTGTCAAAAAAGACAGAGCTTTCCGTATCGGTTATTTTGCCTTGAACGTAAATATTTTTGCCACGCGTTTTTCGGAGATCATCAGCGATAAGCCGTTTTCGTTAAGCTCACGTCCGCTGACCTCAAAGCTTCCGCCGTCAACATCGGTGAAAACGTAAGTCTTATTCTCGTCAATGCCATGAAGATTAAATACCGCCGATTCAAACGGACTTCTCTCGCGCTTGAATATCTGTATCATTCCCTCGTCACTCTCGGTGAGTCGCCATTCTACCGCGCACCAGTTAACGTCATCGTACGCCATAGAGGTGAGAAGATACATATCACCCTCAAAGAATCTGCGTATCAACTGAAGCTCTTCGATCCTATCCTTTATCCAGATAAGCTTCTCGGGATCGTCATAGAACACGTCGTGCTTCGAGAACCCGAAGTTTGATCCCATTCCCGAAGTATAAGAGCTTCGGCAAAGGTAAGTGTCATAAACACGGCCGCAGCCCGTACCCGTGTAAGGAAGCCATCTTGAGAAATTGATATTGTTGAGCTGAGTGGTCTCGGGTGTTGGATCTGCGGGGCACTGCGCGTCGCTTCTCCAGAGCGGGAAGGAACGCTTCATCATCTCAATATCAAGACGTCTTCCTCCCGAGGCACAGTTGTCTATGATAAGAGTCGGGAACTCACAAAGCATCTCGTCAAAGAATCTGTAAAGCGCATTTATATGCATAATTTCGGTAATTCCGCGTCTTTTTTCTTCGTCGTTGCTTCTCCAGAATGGGAGAGGAGAGAAATTGAAGTCCTGACGGTAGCAATCAACTCCAAGCTTTCTTATAACACCAAAAATAGCATCCTTGATATAATCGTAAGCCTCTCCAGAGCCAAGGTTGAGAAGTCGGTTTACACCGCCGTCGGATAAAAAGTATTCGGGATGCTCTTTTACGACATCGGTATTCTCTCTTGCGCGCTCGGGTTCAAACCAAAGGATAAATTTATATCCCGCGTCACGGATAGTCTTCGCTACGTCAACCATACCGCACGGATGAACGTTCGGGCTTACTCGCCAATCACCGACTCTTGAATACCAATCTCCCGTAAATTCGTCAAACGTCGGAAGAGTTTCTGCTCCGCCCCATCCCGCATCTATCCACATAAACGAGTACGGAATCTCGGCAGCCTTAAATTTCTTAACACGGTCTATGATCTCTGCAGATTCAAGTCCACCCCAGAAGTTAGCGCAAACGGGTAAATTTCCAACACGGGTAAGTGTACCCGAATATTCTTGCTTCATAAGTCTGCGCCAAAGATTCTGACCGTCGGTAACGCTTCCCTCGTAGCTCATAACGGTAACTGAGAGCGTTCTGAATTTTTCTTTAGGCTTAAGATAAAACTCGGTATCCTCAATTTTTGCTCTGATGCGAAGCGAGTCGGTTCCAAGGTCAAACCTTGCGTTCCACTGCCCCGTCCAACCGAGAGCTACGATAACTCCGTGACCGTTTTTATTGATGTTGAAATACGGTGCGTTTCCTTCGCTTGAGCGTCCACCGTTTGAGGCGTAGAACGCATTTTGACCGGGGAATATTATTCTCTCGGAATCCGCGAAATCACTCGGTCCCGAGGATGAGCCCTTTGTGGAATGTATAATGGTATGTAATTTTCTGTTCGCTTGCCACGGGGTCGCACATCGAGGCTCCTCGTGAGGCCACGGAATCTCCACGTCAGCATCCCAAAGCTCGGATATAACGCGAGTATTGTCCGCAGATGTATTCTCAAAATAATTCACCCACTCGTACGCATTAAATCCCGAGATCTTTCTTGCAGAGTTCGTCACCTTCAAGGCATCTTCAAAGAGATATTCCGTAACGAACGTGTTTTCCCCCTCGGCGGTTTTTGAAGTGTAAAGGTAGTCAAACGCAGATACACCGTCGTATAAAAATGACAACCTTGCGTTATCCGATAAAAACTTCATATCATTCTCCTTAAATATTACATTGTTTCGATTTTCTGTGTTTTCGTATTAAAGGAACATAAGCGTTCCCGCAAAGCAAAGAGCGACACTGACAATAACAAATCTCGTAGGCTTTTGCTTAAATACCACAAAATCGGCTACCGCAGAGAATATCATACTTGCGCCCGTTATCATAGGGTAAAGCACGGTTGCGGGAAGATTTGCCGCGCCCTTGAGCTGAAGGAAGTATGAAACGCCGTCAACCGCAGCGGCAATTACTATCAATGGAAGAATTATTTTAATACTCTTCGCGCAGAACAGCTTCGGTTTCGCTTCTGCGCTTTCATTTATCTCATCATCATTCGAAGAAGCGGCAAAATGCTTGTTTGCGAGTAAAAGAACTCCGAGAACTGCGCCTCCGATTATAAATTTTGCGATTCCGCCGAGCATTACGAACTGCTCTGCTCCGACAGTCGCGCGAACGCTTTCAACCTGATGGACCTTCGAGATCACGCTCACACATCCGTTGAGGAAGAACACGCATACGCACATGGCAAGTCTTTTGACATTGATCTTTTCGCCCTTACCGCCGAAGTTTGAGATCGCGACGGCAGTAATAAGAACAGCAAGACCAACGGTACGAAGCCAGCTGAACTCCTCGTCAAGGAACAAAAGTCCGTATATGTAAGGAACGGTCATTCCTCCGCTCATAAGGAATATCGAATAGATAGCAACGCTTCCGTTCTTCAGAATTCTGAATCCAAGCAATGTATAAGCCATAACCACCACCGTCATGGCGGTTGCCATAATCGCGGAAAACGCGGTTATCTCAAATTTGAGTCCGCCGATAAAGAAGAAAATGATTGCCGCAAATATTCCCAACAGACTATTATAAATAAGTCCCGCCGCAAGGCTTGTGCCCGCTTGCTTCTGGTAAAGCTTATTGATAACAAAGCAAACTGCGAGAAGCATTGCCGCGCATAGAAGCATTAAATACATAAAATCACCTCTGAAAATAAGTTGTTATTATTATTTTAGCAGAAAAAATTCAATATTTCCATTGACTTTTCACCAAAAAATATGATATTCTATGCATTGCTGGAATATAAAAGCAAAAAACATCATTATCGCATTTTTAAATAATACCCATTAACAAAAGTTATCAAAGATACTTAATCCCTTACAGATATACTCACGGAGAACCGCTATGATAAAATCAAACTTTATTACTCTTCCCGCTCAGGACCCCATAACGTTTGACGTAAAATACGTCGATATGCGCCCCGAGGAATCTGACAGAACAAACGATTCGCACGTTCATCCTGAGTGCGAAATATATATAAATCTTTCAGGCGACGTATCGTTTATGGTAGAGAAAAGGATCTATTCTATAACACCGGGAAGTATTATAGTGACAAGACCTTACGAATATCACCACTGTATTTATCACACGGATAAGCCTCACCGCCACTTCTGGATACTCTTTTCTCTGCCTAGCGAGAGCGAAAATATCCGAATGTCGCTTTTTTCGAAATTCTTTTCCCGTCCCATCGGTACCTATAACCTGCTGATGCTCCCGAAGGTGAGACGTGATGAACTTATTGCGCTGTGCCACAGAATGACGGAGGACAATCTGACACTTCCGGAAAAATACGCAGGCTTCTTCACTCTCATAAAGCTTATAGAAGAGGCGAGCGCAATTACGGATAAAACACTTAAATACCCGCAAGAAGTTGACACGGCTCTTGCTTTCATAGATAAAAACTTTAAAAACAGCGCAGTGAGCGTAGCAGATGTCGCAAGCGGTGCAGGAGTCAGCATAAACACGCTTGAAAGGCACTTCAGAAGTATTCTTTCAATCTCTCCCGGCTCATATCTTAAGAAAAAAAGACTTGCTCATGCAGCCGAGCTTCTGTTTTTAGGCAAAACAGTTAGCGAAGCCTGCGACGAGAGCGGTTTTTCCGACTATTCACATTTCATCGCGCTCTTTAAAGCATCTTATGGAATAACACCGCTTAAGTACAAAAAAGCCGTAAACGACAAGCATCCATAATATAAAACCAAAACTCAAACACAATTATAGAAAACCCCACAAAATGCAACTCTTTGTTGTCATTTTGTGGGGTTTTACTTCTTTATATAGTTTTAATTACCAAGCGGAAAGCGACGCTTTGCTCATATCATATTCCACAGCAATAGCTTCACCCGCGCGCTCGATATTGATAACGACCTTACTCGTCTTTCTTGCAGTGAGCATAATATCTACGACGTTAAAGGTTCTCTGCACCTCGTACGTCACACCGTCAACCGATACAGATTTTATGATATCTCCAACGGAAAGCTTACCCTCGGAAAGTCCTCCGGCAGAAACCTCTTCAACCCGAACCTTCTCATATCTTGTTATCTTACCCGTCTCGGTATCATAATTTGTTCCCGCAGATTCTACACCGACGGTCAATCCTATGAGCGCTCTGTAAACACAGTCGTTTTTGGAATCCTGCTTATCATAGAAGATAATATTATCGGCAACGTATTTTGCCACGTTCGACGGGATAGCATATCCGATATTATCAATGGAGCTATCCGACATTTTTGCATTTACGATGCCAATTATCTGACCCTTATCGTTGAAAAGACCGCCACCGGAGTTACCGCCGTTTACCGCGGCATCCGTACGGATAACGCGAAGCGAAATATATGCGCTTCCGTCAACGCTCGTCATAACTATATTCTCACTCTCAACGTTAACCGCGCCAACGGTTGCCGAAAGGCCGAAATCCTCCGGGTTGCCTATAGCGATAGCTGTATCGAGAATAGCAACGTCGTTTGAATCGGCAAATTCCGCAGCCATTGCGTTACTCGTGCGAAGAACGTCACTGTTCTTAACCTCAAGCACAGCTATATCGTAGTTCATCGAGCCTCCGATATACTCCGCGTTTATAGCGTACTTTTCGTCCTCAAGTCCATAAAGATGGACGGTTATATCATCGCTGATATCATTATCGGTATTTGCGCCCTTATAATATACAACGTGATAATTTGTTATAATGTATGCAGAGCCGGTATTCTTATCAAGTTGATATATAACGCCCGAGCCCGCGGTCGGAATAGTTTCGGTCTTGCTTGTAGACTGACCGAACAGAGGCGTGCTCACCGTCGTAACCTTGAACTTGCAATGAACCGACACCGCAGAAAGCAGACCCTTGCTTGCGGCAAGAAGATTCTGATTTCCGTTTGAATTTATCTCTACGTTATAATTATCACCGCCATTTACTGTGACGTTTTCTTCTATTTTCTCAATAAGATCCCGAACCTCTTCTTTGGTTGCATAATCGCTGTTATCCGATGCATTGCCCGTAAGATTCCCCGGAGATATCCAAAGGCAGGATGTCAGAAGAGAAGTGAGAAGAAAAAGCAGTAATAAGATTGATGTAATTCTTGTAATGTTTTTCATATTTCCTCCGATATTTGATAAAATATTTTGCCGAATTTGGTTTTACAATTATATTCTAGCATTATTTTATGAAAAAGCTATTAATAAATATCAAATATCTTTAAAATTTTTCTTACGAATTATTATTTCCTTTCCTTTACCGAGGGAGCTGCAAAGATATCGGAAATAACCTTTTTATCAAATTTAAACTCACGCTCGTAGGTCATTATTCCGTTCTTTTCCTGCTCAACGTCATAAAGCTGAGTATAGCAGAATCCGCAGATATCCGGATTTTCACGAAGAACAGCGGTAAGACCCTCAAGTCTTTCTATAAACTCATCCTTGGACTTAACGGAAGCTCCGTATCCCCAGCCCTCGCCGTTCTCTACCCAAGCAATTCCGCCGTATTCGCTGACGAATATGCACTTCGAAGTATCGAGAATCTGACGCTTATTATAAAGGGGATTTCTGTAAATCTGATCCTTGATGATTCCCTTATCCAATTCATCGAATACCTTTGCAAACGCAACGGGATCCTGCGTGTAATCATGAACGTCAAACGCAGCACCGAGAGACTTGCCGTACATATCGTAATAAGGAACGAATCCGCTATTCGCTATGACAGGTCTTGTATCATCCTTAGCAAGTGTCATGTCATAAATAAGTCTTATCATTTTTTCGGGCATACGGCTTCCGTCAGGTCTGTCCCACGTTTCGTTGAGAGGACACCAGCCGATAACCGATGGGTGCGCTTTATCTCTTTCTATCTCCTCGATCCATTCGGGAAGGAAGGTATAAATATTTTCGGGTTCACTGTGATTCCAGCCCCAGTTTCCTGCCTCGCCGAATACCATATAACCAAGCTTATCTGCATAATAAAGGAATCTCGGCTCAAATACCTTCTCGTGAAGTCTTGCTCCGTTGAATCCGAGCGACATAGAATCTATAATGTCCTGCCTAAGAGCGGCATCGGTTGGTGCAGTATAAATTCCGTCGGGATAGAAGCCCTGATCAAGAACCATACGCATAAATACATATTTACCGTTGAGGAAGAAGCCATCCTTTCCGATCCTTACCGAGCGAAGACCAAAGTATGCGCAGACTGAGTCAAGCGCGGTGCCGTTATCGGAAATTTCAAATTTAACGTCGTAAAGTCTTCCCTCTCCAACGTCCCAAAGATGCTTTTCGGAAAGCGCAATATCAAGATGCGCGGATGAGGAAAGAATCGCGGTGTTACCGCGTCCAACCTCGCGTCCTTCATATGTTACAACCGCGGAAATACTCTTCCCAAACGCAGCTTCGGTTACTTCAACATCAAAACTTACCGACGGTGTATTTATATCACAATGTACACCGTAGTTTACAATATGCGCAGGATCGAGAGCTTCGATCCAAACGGTCTGCCAAATTCCCGTGGTACGGGTATAGTAACATCCGCGCGAAGCATAACGCTGCGACTGCTTACCGCCTACCTGCTTGCCCGAGCGAACGTCATCCTGAGCTTCTATCGCGAGAACGTTCTCACCTTCACGAAGATAATCGGTAATATCAACGCGAATGGGAGTATATCCACCCTGATGGCAAACCGCTCTCTTTCCGTTAACGTAAACGGTCGTCTGCCAGTCGCACGCACCTATATGTAAGATTATTCTCTTACCGTCATACTCTTTCGGCAAAGTTATCTTCTTTTTATACCATACGGCGTTCATAAAATCGGTATTGCCTATTCCCGAAAGCTTACTCTCGGGGCAGAAGGGTACGATTATCTTTTTTGTAAATTCATATCCGTTCTGATAGTTTCGTTCGTTTCCCGAAACGGAATTATCTATTTCAAAATCCCACTCACCGTTAAGGCAAAGCCAATCCTCGCGTACAAGATTGGGGCGCGGATATTCGGGTCTTGGACAAACGTTTTTATTCATTTTTTAATCCTCTCTATATAAATATTTTTGTTATTGACAAATTGAAATTATTTTCATCGATGTAACCGAAAATCATTTTTTCTGATTCTTGAAAAACTGATAAAGGTAACACGGTATCATACCGTTATATAATTTTCTCACCTTATCGGCGCGTCTGCCGTAGAAGGTCTCAAAGCCCTTATGTGATGTTATTATATAAGCCTGCCAAGGCTCGAGCGATCTGAAATGCTTACCTATTTTGCGGTAAAGCTGCTCGACGTCGGATACGCTCATAAGCCGCTCTCCGTAGGGTGGATTCGTAACTATCGTCGCACGCCTTCCCGGAGCTTCAATATTGAGCGCATTACAGACGAAGGACGTAACCGTATCCGAAACGCCCGCAAGCCTTGCGTTTTTTCTTGTAAGCTCAATACATGCAGGATCAATATCCGAGGCAAACACCTCAAACCCGCTTTTGATCTCCCCTTCGATAGCTTCCTCTCTCGCATCAGCCCAAAGGCTCCGCTTAATAAAAGGAAAGCTCTCGGCGGCAAAGCCTCTGGATTTACCGGGCGCGATATTATTCATAATCATCGCAGCCTCGATAGCAATAGTTCCGCTGCCACACATAGGGTCCCAGAGAAGTACCTCCTCTCTCGGCCTTGACGTTTTCGCGATAGCCGCCGCAAGTGTTTCTCTTATGGGAGCATCGTTGGATTCTTTCCTGTATCCCCTCTTGTGAAGAGGCATACCGCTCGTATCTATCATCAGCGTCGCTTCATTGTTGAGAATAAAGAACTCTATCTGATATTTTACACGCTCTTCGGGAAACAGCGTTATTCCGTATATTGAAGACAGTTTTTTAACTATAGCCTTTTTTATAATAGCCTGGCAATCGGGGATAGAGTGAAGGTCGGATTTTATCGAATGTCCCTTTACGGGGAAAGCATCAAGCTTACCGATGAAGTTATCCCAAGGAAGCTCGTACGTTCCGTCAAAAAGCTCGGTAAAGCTCCTCGCTTCAAACGAGCCTACCTTTATAAGCACTCTTTCCGCATATCTTAAGAACACGTTTGAAAGAGCAACCGCCTGCTCGTCGCCGAGAAAAGTCACTCTTCCGTCTATAGTGGATATGCGCTCGTATCCGAGCGCATCTATTTCTTCACCGAGTAGATGCTCAAGGCCAAAAAGACAGGTTGCAACAAGTTGTAATTTCATTTAAAATTCCTTTAATAAAGACTTATTCGGGGAGATATCCCTCAAAGATCACGCCTGAGAATCCGTTTTTATAAGCCGCATCTTCCTCTTCCTTTGAGCGCACGGTCCACGCAATCGTCGGAGTTCCAAAGAGCTTTTTGATGAGCCCTATGGGAAACAGCTTCGGATTCTTGTGATCCATAGCGATAAAATCCGGACGCACTACAAAGTTAAACAAAAACCTTTGCATAAGTCTGTATTTAAGCGCGCGGTATTTTTCATTCTCGGTATACTTATGCACAAGAAATCCGCAAGGCACACCGGGATTCTTCTCTTTTATCGCTCCGAAAGCAAACGGGCTGAACGATTCAACTATAAATTCACCCTTGTAGTCTTTCAGCAACTCCGCTGTTTTTTCGGATATAGAGTGATCAAAATTACTCTCCTTAAGCTCAACGAGAAGCGGTACACGTCCGTCAACGAGATCAAGAACCTCGCGAAGCGTGGGTATCGTATCCTCGGTTCCCAAGAGAGAAAGCTTACGGAGCTCCTCAAGCGTAAAATCCTTGACACGGCCGGAAACACCGGTTACACGGTCGAGAGTATTGTCATGGAAAACGACAACCTCGCCGTCAGACGTCACGTGAACGTCAAGCTCGATACCAAATCCGTGATCCACCGCACGCGCAAAAGCCGTAAGCGAATTTTCCGCCGCAAATATCTCCGCATCAACGGTGCCGTGAAGACCTCTGTGAGCGTATTTTACAGATTTGAAATAATCCATTTTTTTATTTTTTCCGGGCGCTATAAGGAATATCCAGAGCCCGAAAAGAACAAGAATTGGAATAGAAACGTAAAGTGCTAACATATTTTTACCTTTTTATGATATGCTAAACGGCTCGCTCACCTAGGCGGACGAGCCGTCATAAACTCAATAATTAATCGTCATCTCCGCCCGCGAGAGCTTCAAGTGCACCCTGAGCCTCGGGCTTCGCATCACCATGCTTAACGAAGAACATGGTAACGAAAGCAAGACCTGCGAAGACAGCTGCGTATGGGAAGAATATCCACCAGCCTAAATGTTTAACAAGTATTCCCGATAAAGTAGGAGTTACTATCTGAGCAGCCATAGATGCAGTGTAATAGAATCCGGTATACTTTCCAACGTCACCGCCCTTAGCGAGCTCAACGACCATCGGGAAGGAGTTAACGTTAATCGTAGCCCATCCAATACCCGCAAGGCAGAAGAGGAGATACATTACGATAGGAGCAGTTCCCTCTTTTATAAACGAAGCCGCCGCAAACGCAATCGTAAGCATAGTTACGCCCGCAAGAATGGTCTTCTTTCTTCCTATTTTGGAAGCAACGATACCTACGGGAATGTAAGAAATTATCGCGGCGCCCTGAGCAACGAGAAGCGTTACGGTATAAGGCACCTTAAGAACTTCTGTCGCATAAACCGAGTACTTTGAAGTAACGGCATTGTAACCGATGTACCAAAGAGCAACCGACGCAAGAATTAGGATAAGAGATGTAATCTCGCCGCGAGAAAGCTTTCTGAAGGGTTCGGCAGGAGCTTCATTAGCCTTATTCTCTTCATCGAGCTTTGCATTCTCTGCCTCAGCCTCAGATGACCAAAGCGGCTCTTTAACGGTAAGTAAGAAAACGACAAGCGCCGCAACCATAACCGCACTGACGGATATAAGGTAAACGGAGAAATCGGTTTTACCCGCTGTGTTCGTCTTGAAAACTATACCAAGTCCAAGAACAAGCATACCGCCCGCTGTTCCCATCAGGTTGATAATCGCGTTACCCTTCGAACGAAGAGGCTTAACGGTTACGTCAGGCATAAGCGCTACCGCAGGAGAACGGAACGTTGCCATAGAAAGAAGGCACGCAAGCAGCAAAACGATGAACCAAACAAGAGACGGGGTGTAACCAAGTATTACCAAGAACGCAGCCGCAAATATACAACCTAAAGTTATATAAGGAGTTCTTTTACCGAAACGTGTTTTCGTTTTATCCGAAAGCATACCGAAAATCGGAAGGAGAAGCACGGCAAAAATATTGTCAAGTGACATAATAAAGCCGGAAGCATCCTGTTCCATGTTAAATTTATTCGTAAGAATAAGAGGAACGATGGTATCGTAAGCCTGCCAGAACGCGCTTATAAGGAAAAACGCAAAGCCTACGAGTATCGTACGTTTGTAATTAAGCTTCATGGTTAAAAACCTTTCTTTGTAGAGTTTTGGCAAACTGTATATTAAATGATTGCCAAAGCAATTTTACCACACTAATATTATTTTGTCAAACAAAA
The DNA here is from genome assembly GCA_045654585.1 of Eubacteriales bacterium. Lineage (GTDB taxonomy): Bacteria > Bacillota > Clostridia > Oscillospirales > CAG-272 > UBA1740. The sequence continues at coordinate 53,790 of JAZONS010000038.1, read as the reverse complement.
CATTTTATTATAAAAAAATTAGTAAAATATATACAATAGCTTTTGTGAAATGTTACAACGGTATTCCCCCGTTAATTTATCCCGTAAAAAGACAAAAGTACGCTATTGACTTTTTTCTTTCAAAATGCTAAAATAATTATACTTTGGATTTTTAATTTATCGCTCGGCTTCGGGCGATAATTTTTGTGTTAAGACAAGGTGTCTGAAAGGAGAAAAATGAAAGTCATAAGAGTCACGAAAAAAAGCTATAAAGATTCGCTTGATGAATACCGTGCCTTTTCGCGCTCCGGAACTGTTACTGCGCTTGGATTCTTTGACGGAGTTCATATCGCCCACAGAGCCCTGATCCGCGAAGCGAAAGAAATTGCACAAAAAGAAGCTCTTCCGCTGACGGTCTTCACCTTCTCCGGAGAGACAAACGAACTGAAAGCTTCGGCAAAAAGGCTGTTCAATAACGATGAAAAGCTCTCGCTACTCGAGGAATGCGGTGCAGACTGCACTGTAATGGCAGATTTTTCCGTTTTTCGCGAAATGTCCAAAGAAGAATTTGTAAAAGACTTTCTCGTCAACTCTTTAAATACACGGGTGGCAGTATCGGGCTTCAACTTCAGATTCGGAAAAAACGCATCCGGCAACTCGGACGATCTGCGCCGTCTGATGATGGACGCGGGAAGAGATGCAAAAATATTCGATGAATACCTTTATGAAAACAAAACGCTTTCATCATCGTATATCCGAAATCTGCTCTCCGAAAAAAAGCTCAAAGAAGCGGCAGTTCTGCTCGGTAAGCCGTATTTTATAAGCGGAAAGGTTTCTCGCGGCTTGGGACTTGGCAAAAGTCTCGGCATACCGACTATAAACACAGAACTACCGATAGGACGCTTCATTCTTCCATTCGGTGTATATCTTACAGCGATAAAGATCGGAACTAAGATTTACAACGGACTCACCAACATCGGATCATGCCCGACCTTTGATGAGCGAGAGGCACATATAGAAACGTTTATCCTTGACTTTGACGGAGATCTTTACGATCAAAACGTCAGGATATACTTTATCGCTCACTTGCGCGACGAAAAACGTTTTTCAAACGCGGAAGAGCTGATAATGCAAATAAATATTGACAAAAACAAAGCTTTAGAGATATCAGGAGATATAAAATGGCAGGAACTTGGACTAAACTGACTATAGTGGTAAACACAAACGATCTTGACCGCGCGAGCGCTGTTATCGGTATGCTTGACAACGGTCTTATGATCGAGGATTACAGTGATTTTTCATTAAACGGAATGTACGGAGAGCTCGTTGACGACTCTATCCTTCACGCGGATAAAACAAAAGCAAAAATATCAATTTTCGTCCCCGAGGAGAAAAACCTCTCGGAATATATAGCGTTCATCGACGCAAAGCTCTCTTCCCTCTCGATTTCCTTCGAAAAAGAGATTGAAGGCATGGAAGAGGAAAACTGGGCTGATTCCTGGAAAAAATATTTCAAGCCGATAAAACTCGGAAGAGTTACGATAGTACCCGCTTGGGAAGATTACTGCGCCTCCGAGGACGAGGTCATAATCAAGATTGACCCGGGTATGGCATTTGGCACGGGTACGCATGAAACGACAAGACTCGTGATGAAAATAATGCAGGACGTCGTAAGCGGCGGCGAGTGCGTGCTCGACGTTGGATGCGGATCGGGTATACTTGCGATAACCGCGTCAAAGCTCGGCGCTGCGGAATGCAACGCATACGATATCGATCCCGTTGCGGTAAAGGTGGCAAAGGAAAACGCGAAAATCGCGGGCTGCAACAATATTACTGTCGGAACGTCAGATCTTCTTCGTGGAGTTGAAAAGAAGACGCACGGCTATGATCTTTGCGTCGCAAACATAGTTGCAGATATAATCATAAGGATGCTTCCCGATATTCACGCTTATCTCTCCCCCGAAGCCCCGATAATCCTTTCGGGAATCGTTGCCGAGCGAGAGGACGATATAAAAACCGCCGCAGCAACGCACGGGTACAGTGTTGTTCGTATTGAACGTGAAAACGATTGGGTCGCTATGATGATAAAAAGAGGAGCTTAAGATGCCTAGATTTTTTGTTGACAGATCGCAGATCGGAGATAATTTCATATTCATACTCGGTGATGATGCAAGACACATAGCACGATCGCTCAGAATGGCAGTCGGCGACGAGATCACCGTTTGCGACGGCGAAGGCGGAGAATACCGTTCTTCTCTCACAAGAATACGCGACGAGCGCTGTGACTGCGAAATAATAGAAAAAAAGCTTTCATGCCGCGAGCCGAAATCAAAAATTACTTTGTTCATGGCATACCCGAAATCGGACAAGCTGGAAACCGTTATCCAGAAGGCGGTAGAGCTCGGAGTTTCAAGAATAATCCCCTTCGAGTCATCAAGATGTATAAAAAGGCCTAAAGCTGACAAAGCGGCGGAACGCACCTTAAGACTCGTCAGAATCGCCGAAGAAGCCGCAAAGCAGTGCGGAAGATCTATTCTCCCCGAGGTATCACTGCCGTTAAGCTATACGGAAGCTCTCGAGCTTGCGGCAGAATGCGAGCTCGGTATATTCTGTTATGAGGGCGAGGGCACTTTGTCTCTCAAGCAGATACTTGACGATGAGTCGGAACCCCCAAAAACGATCTCCGTAGTTGTCGGCTGTGAGGGAGGATTTTCCCCTTCGGAAGCCGCTATGGCAAAGGATGCAGGTCTTTTGCTCGCTAATCTCGGACCGAGAATTCTAAGGTGCGAAACCGCTCCGGATTACTGTTTATCGGCAATTTCATACCGTTTTGAGCTATAATTTTTCATTTTGAGCCCATAAAAATACAAACTTTACAAAAAAAAAGTATTTTTTTTGGTGAAAAATAAAACTTTTTTGAAAAAACTATTGAAAAATGCTAAAAAATAAGGTAGAATATAGTACAGTATAAACAAAACGCACTTGTTTAGATTTGAAAGGGGATAAAATATGTCTAACCGTTTGTTCCAAACTGTCATCCACCAGATGAAGGACATTCTCGGACGTACCATCGGTGTGATCGACGAAAACGGAATCATTATCGCTTGCAGCGAACTCGGTAAAATAGGCGAATCAAGACAGCGAATCCGCGAGGAGCTTACCTTCTCTCACGGTTCTATATGCTACGAAGGATACTCCTACCGTTTTATTACAGCTTCCGGAAAGAACGACTGTATCGCTTTTGCAGAGGGTACAGACTCCGAGGCAGATAAGGTAACTCAACTGCTTGCAATTTCTCTCGGCAACATCAAGAGCCTTTACGACGAGAAGTACGATAAGGGATCGTTCATTAAAAATATAATTCTTGATAACATTCTTCCGAGTGATATTTATATCAAATCCAACGAGCTTCATTTCAATAACGAAGACTGCCGCGCGGTTCTCGTAATAAAATTCCACGGCTCGACCGATACTCCTCCCTATGAGATCATCCAGAACATCGTTGATGAAAGCACAAAGGATTACGTGATCAGCATCAGCGAGCAGGATATCGTAATCGTTAAAGAAGTAGACAGAAGCGAAGGCAGCGAGGAGCTTGACGCATTTGCCAAGAGTATTCTCAAGATCGCTCACGATGAATACGGAGCAAAGGCGCTTATCGGTATTTCATCTATCGTTGAAAACCTCAAGGATCTTGCAAAAGCATATAAGGAAGCAAGAATTTCTCTTGAAGTAGGAAAGGTCTTCGATATCGAGCAGCCCATTATGTCCTACGAAAACCTCGGCATAGGAAGACTTATTTATCAGCTTCCCACCACTCTTTGCGAAATATTCCTTCAAGAAGTATTTAAAAAAGGCTCTCTTGAGTCGCTCGACAAAGAAACACTTATGACAGTTCAGAGCTTCTTCGAAAACAACCTTAACGTTTCCGAAACATCAAGAAAGCTCTTCGTACATAGAAACACCCTCGTATACAGACTTGAAAAGATCAGAAAGCTTACAGGACTTGATCTTCGTGAGTTTGACCACGCAGTCACCTTCAAGGTAGCGCTCATGGTTAAGAAATATCTTACGAGCAAGCCTACCAAATTCTGATAATTCGACAGATTTTTTAAAGACTGTTTGATAAAATCTATAAACAGGTTTAAATTATTGCCCTGCTCAGCAGAAAGCGAGATGCAAAGCATTTCCTGCGACGCAGGGTAAAATCATGCGAATACTAAAGGTGTATATGATAAAAAAACTGAAACTACGCACACTCTCCGCAATTCTCGTTCTGATACTTGCGCTCTCGAGCTTAGCATCGTGCAATTTAGTTATTCCGAACGATACCGTGCTTGATTCCGATTCCGTATCGTCGCGACTCGAAGAGATGGAAGATATACCGGAATTTGATAAAAAAATCTTCAGCGCGGTCGAAGGCTGCTTTATCAGCAGGTATTACAAAAAACTGCCTGATAACGCAACGCTGGCGGAAGGAACCAAATCCGCATATCTTGAATTTTGCTCCGAGGTAGACCCTGCGTCAATAACAGAAGTAACATATTCGTTAATAGATTGTTATATATATACTATTGGTGATAAGTACGCATTTTACAGGAGTCCCGAGGAATCTGAGGAATATACCGACGATATGAGCGGAAGCTTTGTCGGCATAGGAGTTTCGGTACTCAGAAACGATCTTGAAAAGACTATATTTGTCAACAGTGTTGAGCCGGGTTCACCCGCGTTCGGCGCAGGCATTCTTCCCGACGATTATATCGTTGCTGTAAACGGCGAGCGCGTTTCGGAGATCGGAACCCTCGCAGCGGTAAATATGATCAAAGGCGAAGAAGGCACCTCAGTCACGGTCACAGTAGATCGCGCAGGAGAAGAGATAATCTTCACCATGATCCGCGCACAGATTACGGAAACCACCGTTTCTTATTCCGTTATGGAAGAAGAAAACATTGGATATATTAAAATTACCAGCTTTAAAGCAAATACAGCATCTCAATTCTTCAAGGCTGTAAACGCCCTTGAAAAAGCAAACGTCAAAGGAATTATTTTTGACGTCAGACGCAATCCAGGCGGTTACCTTACCGCAGTTACGGATATGCTCTCTTACCTCGTTCCATCAGGAACGCCGATAGCTTCGTTCTCGAGCTCAAAAGCACCTATAAATGCGTCGAACGGCGGCATTTTTGAAACAGACGATCACACGCTTAATGTTCCCGCTGTCGTTATATGCAACGAAACCAGTGCTTCTGCCGCGGAGCTTTTCACTGCGGCTATGCGAGATTACAACGATATGGGGATTCTCGAATGTACCGTTGTCGGAGTAACCACCTACAAAAAAGGAGTTATGCAGAGCACGTACAAATTAAAGGACGACTCAAGCCTCACCCTCACAACAGCGCTTTACAATCCACCCTCGGGTGAAAACTTCAACGACGTCGGAGTAATTCCAGACGTGCTCGTGGAGGATGACGGTGAGCGCCTCAACACAGCTCTTTCAGAGCTACTCAAGCTTATAGAAAATAATTAATCAGGAGAAATACAAAAATGCCAGAAACAAAGACTTATACCCCCGAAGGCTTCAAGGCTCTTCAGGATGAACTCGACTTTCTTGTTAACGTAAGAGTTGAGGAAAATAAAAAGGAGATATCCACCGCGCGCTCGTTCGGCGACCTTTCCGAGAACAGCGAATACGATGCTGCCAAGGAAGAACAGGGCAAGATTCACGCCCGTATCGCAGAGCTCCGCGAGATGATCGCAAACGCTAAGATCATTGACGAGTCGCAGATCGATGAGTCCAAGGTAAGCGTTGGCTCTATCGTAGTTGTTTACAACGTAACACGCGGAAGAGAGTTTACCTATCACATCGTTGGCTCTTACGAGACCGATCCCGCAAACGGAAAGATCTCAGACGACTCTCCTGTAGGACATTCACTTCTCGGCGCAGGTGAGGGTGACGAGGTTCTCGTTCCCGGCGTTCGTGAGCAGGTCCTCCAGGTAAAGAGCGTAACAAGAGCTAAGGAAAACCACTAATATCGAAAGATAAAAGAAAGGACACAGAAATGGCAGAAAATACAGCTAATGTTTTAAACGATACCAGCGAGCTTAAGATCCGCCGTGATAAGCTTGCGGGACTTTGCGAAGCAGGCAAAAATCCTTTTGAAATCACAAAATATGATGTAACACACACCAGCGTAAACGCAATCAAGGAATTCGCGGACAATGAAGAAACACTCACAGCAGAGGGTCGCGAGCTCACCGTAAGAATTGCGGGAAGAATGGTCGGAAAGAGAGTTATGGGTAAGGCATCCTTTGCTCACCTTCTTGACGGCGACGGAAAGATTCAGCTTTACGTTTCTCGCGACGATCTCGGCGAAGATGCCTACGCAGGCTTCAAGAAGTGGGACGTTGGTGATATCATCGGCGTTGAGGGCGTACTCTTCCGCACCAGAACAGGAGAGATCTCCGTTCACGCAAAGAGCGCAACCCTTCTTGCAAAATCACTCCTTCCCCTCCCCGAAAAGTTCCACGGTCTTACCAACCTTGAGCAGAGATACAGACAGAGATACGTTGACCTTATCGTTAACCCCGAGGTAAAGGACACGTTCATAAAGCGTTCCAAGATCCTCTCTATCATCCGTTCGTATCTTGATTCAAAGGGTTATCTTGAGGTTGACACGCCCATACTCCTTCCTATTGAGATCGGAGCTTCGGCGCGTTCCTTCAAAACTCATCACAATACGCTTGATATCCCAATGTACCTTCGTATTGAAACCGAGCTTTACCTCAAAAGACTCATCGTCGGCGGTATGCATAAGGTTTACGAGGTAGGAAGAATCTTCAGAAACGAAGGTATGGACCCCAAGCACAACCCCGAATTTACAACTATCGAGCTTTACGAGGCATTTACCGATTATTACGGAATGATGGACCTCGTTGAAGAGCTTTACAAGCTTCTTGCAAAAGAGGTTTGCGGTGATACAAAGATTACTTATCAGGGTGTTGAGATCGACCTCGGCAACTGGGAGCGTCTAACAATGGTTGACGCAGTTAAGAAGTACGCGGGCGTTGATTACTACAGCTGGCAGAACGACGAGGAAGCAAGAGCTGATGCAAAAAGACTTCACGTTGAAGTTCCCGCTGACGCTACCGCAGGTACCGTTCTCGTTGAGCTCTTCGACGCATACGTTGAGGACAAGCTTATTCAGCCCACCTTCATTTACGATTATCCCGTTGAAAACAGCCCTCTTGCAAAGAGAAAGCCCGAGGATCCCCGTTTCACCGAGAGATTCGAGTACTTCATCAACTGCACCGAATACGGAAACGCATTCTCCGAGCTCAACGATCCTATCGATCAGCGCGAGAGATTCGAAAAGCAGGTTGCTAAAAAGAAGGCTGAGGATCCCACCTCTCCCGCAGAGGTTGATTACGACTACGTAACAGCCCTCGAATACGGTATGCCTCCTACAGGCGGTCTCGGCTTCGGAGTTGACAGACTTGTTATGCTTCTCACCGACTCCCCCTCGATAAGAGACGTGCTTCTCTTCCCCACAATGAAGCCCGAAGTAAACTAACTGACTCGCCGCTTCGGCTGTGCCCTCAGCAACAAACCATAGAACAATCAAACATAAAGCTGCCACCGGGTAGTGAATGTTCAGCTAAAAGCAAAAGCATTCGTTTACACATCGTTAGGTCATAGAAGATGTGTATTCGAATGCTTTTTTGATAACAGAAGATAACTATTGTTTACATTTATTCTGTTTTTATTATTTTGGAGTACAAAATGACTGTTAGTAAATCGAAAAGCTATTTCACGAAAACAGAGCTTACATTAATATGCTCGTCGCTTACCGCTATAATCGCCTCGTTTCTCATATTCGACAGAGAGAACTATCTTACACTTATAGCATCCGTTATCGGTATCTTCGCACTTATTCTCTGCGCCAAAGGAAACCCTCTCGGTCAAGTGCTTATAATTGCATTCAGCTCGATGTACGGAATAATTTCCTTCTCCTGCAAGTACTACGGCGAGGTTCTTACGTACGTCGGAATGTCGGCGCCCATGGCAGTTCTTTCTCTTATATCGTGGCTAAAAAACCCCTACAAAAAGGGCGAATCCGAGGTAAAAACGGCAAAAATCAAAAAGAAGGACGTATACCAGCTTGCCGTGCTTGCTCCTATAATTTCCGTTATCTTCTTCTTTGTTCTGAAAACCTTCGGAACGGAAAATCTCGCAGTAAGCACAGTTTCTGTCACGACAAGCTTTGCGGCAGTTTTCCTTACCTATAAACGTTCAAAATTTTTCACGCTTGCGTATGCGTTAAACGATATTGTGCTGATCACGCTCTGGACACTGGCGGCAATAAAAAACATATCGTATCTCTCGGTTATAATATGCTTCTGCGCCTTTCTCGCTCACGATATATACGGATTTCTCAGTTGGCGCAGAATGGAGATTAAGCAAAACGACGGCGACATTAGTCAATAGTTAATATTACGTTTATTCACTCGAATACATAAAAACGATATACTTTCGTTAAAACGCAATAATAGAGGTGTTTATGCCAAACACAGAAAAGCGCACCAAAACAAGCACAAAAACAAAAAGATCAAACAAAAGGCTTTCCGTTATCATTGTGTCGCTTATTTTGATATCCGTGTTAATACTTGTCACGGTACCGGTTATGATAGCAAATAAAGCGCTCGAGATAAACTCTTATACTATTAAAAGCGAGAAACTCGGCAACGATTTTAACGGATACCGAATTGCACACATTTCAGATCTCCATAACGCGGAAATAGGCAATGATAACAAAAAACTTATCAAAAAACTAAAGGAATCCAACCCTGATATTATTGTAATAACCGGAGATCTCGTAGATTCAAGAAGAACCGATATCAATATTTCTTTAAACTTCGTTAAAGAAGCCGTAAGTATCGCCCCGTGTTATTATGTTACCGGAAATCACGAATCACGAATTACGGAATACAGTCTTTTGAGGAATGAATTAATAAACCTCGGAGTTAATGTTCTTGAAAACGCCGTATCTATAATAGAAAAAGACTCCTCCGTTCTTTGCATTGCGGGTATTAACGATCCCTCGTTTTATAAAGACCGAGGCAGTAAAAGCGAAGAAGACATAGTCAGAGATCAAATCGAGGCTTTGCAAAGCTCACGGGATAGCTTTACGTTACTCCTTTCACACAGACCGGAACTTTTTAACGTATACGCCGAATACGGATTTGACTTTGTCTTATCCGGTCACGCGCACGGTGGGCAGTTCAGGCTTCCTTGGATCGGCGGAGTTTTCGCTCCTAACCAAGGGTTCTTCCCGAAATATGATGAGGGACTCTTTGAAGACGGTAGCACCCGTATGATCGTCAATCGCGGGATAGGAAACAGTCTATTTCCTTTCAGATTGAATAACAGACCCGAAATAATTCTGATTGAGCTTTCCGCAAACTGATACGAAATCACTCCTAGTTTTTTTGATTTAATGTTAACAGTCTTTTCATTGACAAAACCGAACGAAAATGCTATACTTGCTTTATAAACCTAAAAAAGAAAGGATCGGCTATGAGCGATAAAAACGACAGATCCGATTTTACAAAAAAAGACGACGAACGCTTTTCGCCCGACATTGTATTCAGAAAAAGAAAAGCGGATAACGGTGAAAATATCGACACGGGTGAGGATATTTCCGAAAAAGAAGTGAAAGAAAAGTCTAAGGCACGGCTTTGGACCGAAAACTTTATCTATCACTACAAGTGGCACTCGATAATTGCGCTTTTTCTCGTTTTCGTCATACTATTCTGCACGCTTCAGACCTGCAATAAAACATCCTTTGATGCCTACGTGCTTTACGCGGGTGGAAAGAATCTCAGAGTTTTTGACGAGGATGCGGGAGAAGCACCTTACAAGCCTCTTCGCGATGCTATAGGCAAATACGTTAACGATTTCGACGGCGACGGAAACCGTCACGTTTCTTTCCTTGATATATATCTGCCCTCAGACAGCGAGATCGCGGCAGAGGAAGCCGAGGGTAATACCATAAATCCCTCGCTCCTCGAAGAAAACGCTGATAATTTCGGTCAGCAGATTCTTTACGGCGATTATTACATATGCATTATCTCGGAGCATCTTTTCACGGAATGGACCAAAAACGAGAAAAACAATCCGTTTATGAAAATCGCGCCATACCTTCCCGAAAATGCAGAAATCGCTGATGATAATGATGGCACGGGATACCGTTTAGCATCCGAGTACGCTGTTTATTTATCCTCTACCCCGCTTGCCGAGAAGCCCGGATTCAAGCATCTTCCGAGTGATACCGTAATTTGCTTCAGAATCTTATCGCAATTCACCGGCGGTAAAAAGCGCGCCAAGGAGCATTATGCAAACGCAGAAACGACCTTACGCAAAATGCTGTCAGACGAAGCTTTTTCCTAAAAGCACGCCTATAACGGTATATTAATCATAAATCATATCATTTTTATTAAAAAGGGCGAAGCTCCAACATCGGAAGCTTCGCTCTTTTTCTCGTGTTTTTTAGTTATCAAAAGCTTATTTCGACCGTAAAACATAGTTTTTGATCAAGCTTTTGTCGGGGATCAGATCTCTATTATACTATCGAGCGCCTCTCCGCAAGCCTCGAGCTTATCCTTGCCTCCGACGACGCATACACCGCCGTTAGCAAAGGCGGCATCAAGAAGGTCTGCCATCGCAAGAAGCTCATCCTTACCCGTCGAAATAAGTTCTTCGCGAGCCTTTGCCCGGCTCTCATAGGTCTCTCCTCTGAGATAAGAAGCCACGGAAAGCGAGGAAAGCACCTTAGGAGTAATAAGCGGATCGCTATCTCCCACAGCACCTATAATAAAGTTCGTGATATCATCGCCCGACTCCGCAAGCGAACGAAGGAATGCCGTGCTCTCGTCAAACACGCCCAGCGAACGCTTTGCATCGGGATCGCGGTAGGTATAATAACCTACGGTACCGTTATTTCTTCTAATGAATCCTGCTCCGTAAGCACCCCCCTGAACTCTGATAGCGTTCCAAAGATATCCGAACGAAAGAATAGAACGAACAGCGCCGAGAGAACCGTGAAGCTTGTCGGCAACGGAGAGAACGTTTGCCGCCTTGGATGCAAACGAAATACTTGCGGGGATAAGGATTCCTTCGCGTCTTGCACCAAGAGGCTCTATTTTACTTCCGCGCTCGAAGCTCACGCCCTCGGGAATCATAGCGATCATACGTTTCATATAATCATCTGCTCTCGTGCCCGAATGGCAGGCAGTAAGTCTTGCTCTTGTAAATATCTTTAAAGCCACAGCCGTGAGCTTTTCACAAAGCTCGTCAGCTCTCGACGCAAAATTCTTATCAAGCTCTTTTACCCATAGATAGTTTTCAAGTCCGTCAATATATTCGCTTACGGCTGCCTCACGACTCACGTACGATGCAGCTCTCGAAAACGCCACCGAGTGACCCGATGCGGCAATTGCTTCGGCGCTCTGCGTTTTAAGCTGCTTTACTATGATCTCAATTACCGACTTGTCGGTGAACTTGGAACCAAGAGCAACCTCGCGGCAAAGCTCCACAGCGGATTCTCTCTTTGAGTCCAGGCAGCTTATTCCAATCTGAATATAAGGAGTCGTTTTTCCTTCCTTTGCCGCAACTATAGAACCGAACCCGAGCGTACCGAGCTCGGTTTTTATTTTATTCTGAAGCGATGCCGCGTCATAGTTTTCGGTCTCGACGTTCTTTAAAATTTCAACAAGCAGCGATGCCACGCAAAGCTCATCTTTATCAAAGTCAGAAATGTCAAACAAAAGACTTGTATATGTTATTCCTCTCGAGTTTGACTCAGTATAAACCGCAGGAATTCCTTCAAGCTCATAAACTGTCGAAGGATATTTTTCGGGAAGCTTGTTTATATCTTCAACGCTAAGTGAGGGTATCGTTGCAAGAGCCTCTGCGCTGTCGGAAGCTTTCTGCCAGGCTTCAAGCTCCTCGTTGAGAGCTATAAGCTCATCAAGATCCTCGTCAGCCATGTTTGCCTTTGCAATCGCAAGTCTGCTCTTCTCAAGCGCTATTCTCTGCTCACCAAGCTTTGAGGAAGGAAGCATATAGAGAGCCGCGCTATGCTTAGACTCAAGGAAAATACTTCTCAAAAGCTTTTCGTAATAATCACCCGAAAGTGCTTCTCTTAAGAATGCTATATCACTTTCGAAGGAAAGAGAGCTCATGGGATCTCCGCCGTAAAGCCACGTATCAAGCGCGCTTATCGCATAAGCTATTCCCGCAGGGAACGTAGCCATATCCTGCTCGCGCATACGGAACTCCAGGCTGTTATGGGAAGCAAGGAGCGCCTCTTTATCTATTCCGCCGTCCGCAAGAGCTCTGAGGGTGTCAAAGCAAAGAGCCTTTACCGTATCTATATTCTGTTCCTTCACGTTCTTCAACTCTATAAGGATAGAATTCTGCTGAATCCCGTCGTAGGCAATAAAGGCGGCATCCTCACAAAGTCCCGAATCGAGCATTGCCTTTTTGAAGGGCGCTTCATTGGTGCCTGCGATAGCATCGGAAAGTATCGCAAGAGCCGAAATGGTTTTTCTGTCGCTGAAATCGGACGTCGCAAAGCCAAGGCAGACTCTCGCCTTGCCCTCCGGATCCTCCCCCTTGGATATCTCGTAAGCTATAGTTTTCTCCGCATATCCCATAGGCTCGACCATAGGTATATCCGAATCTACCTCAAGATAGTCATACTCGGAAAGAAAGCTATCGAGAAGCGCCAAGGTCTTATCAAGATCAATGCTTCCGTCAAGAATAATTCTCGAATTTGATGGGTGATAATATTTAGCGTGAGAAGCAACGAAATCCTCGTAAGTAAGTGTTGGGATCGCAACGGGATTACCGCCCGAATCACGTCCGTAACAGCTGTCCTTGTAGAGAAGCGAGCTCATCTCCTCCATCTCGACCTCATCGGCAGAAGAGTAAGCACCCTTCATCTCGTTGAATACAACACCCTTGTATATGATCTCGTCACTCTTTTTGTGGAGCTCATAGTGCCAGCCCTCCTGATAAAAGATTTCCTTTTTCTTTATTGCCAGAGGATGGAGCACCGCATCCATATAAATATCAACAAGGTTTAAAAAGTCCTTTTCGTTTCTTGATGACACGGGATACATCGTTTTATCGGGGAATGTGAAGGCGTTGAGGAAGGTTTTGAGCGATCCCTTAAGAAGCTCAACAAACGGCTCCTTTACGGGATATTTCTCAGATCCGCAAAGCACCGAATGCTCGATAATGTGGAAAACACCGGTATCATCCGTCGGTATGGTTTTAAAAGCAATAGCAAAGGTCTTGTTCGAATCTTCTCTGTCGATAAAGAGAAGCTTTGCTCCGTTCTTTGTATATACAGCCTCGTGAAGCGTTCCCGAAAGTTCCGGAATATCTCGCGAGGATATAAATTCAAATCCATGCATATTTTTCTGAGGTTTCATTGTATATTTCTCCTTATTTGTAACTAATTATTGTCATATTTCGGTATTCAAGCATCTCTTGCAAAATTCTTCTGCTGTTTTTATGTAACGCCCCGTATCGTATACAAAGCTGAGTCCGTGCCTCGCATCGGGGAATGTATGAAGCTCAACGAGTTCCGATCTTTCAGCAATATCACGGCTCATATCGCAGGGTACGAAATCATCTCCCTCACCGTGAATGAGGAGAATCGGAACAGTTGCGCGGTGAACCACCGCCTTTGCTTCGGCCATATCCGGATCAAACCCACCGTAGATAATAGCACCGAGTCTGACCAGCGGATACAAAAGCTTTCCTGGGAGCTTCATATCGTAAATAACCTTTGTAACGATCTCTTTAGTCGATGAGCAAGGGCAATCGGCGCAAACTCCGACTACGTTTTTAGGCAACCCCTTACCTGCCGCAATTATTACGGTCGCGGCGCCCATAGAAACACCAAAAAGAAGCACCTTTCTGTCCTTGCCGTAATTATCAGTCACGTACTTTATCCACGTGCGCACGTCATGGCTCTCGTGATATCCGAACGAAACGCATCTTCCCTCACTCTCGCCACACGCTCTCTCATCAACCATAATAACGTTGACGCCCATTTGCATTACCATCTCACCGCCGCCCGAAAAATCTATCATCGGCATACTCTTATAACCGTGGAACTGAATAGCAAACGGCGCATCCTTGTCCACCATATAAAGTCTTCCGCGAAGCTTCAGTCCATCATGAGAGGTTACGTATATATCTTCACACGGTATGGCGAGTATCCTATCGACCAGGGATTTTGAAAAAAGATTTCTAGGCTCGTCGTTATCCTTGATGAATCTATAGGGATCTACTTTGTTTTTCTCCGGATTATTATAAAAAGCCATTCTGTAGGTTATATAACCTCCGAGATATGCAACAAGAAGAGCAAAAAGTCCTACGCATTCCACTATCAATATAATTATTCCTACAACACCCATCATTTACTCTCCTTTGATATATGTATATTTCCCATTTTATATCTCTGAATAGTAGTAAGAATTATCACTGCCTGAACAGGTACGCCGGCAACAAAGAGCATCCAGATATTATACTCTAAAAGCTGCAGATAAATAGAAAGGATAGTAGTCCATTGCCCAACCGAATACATAACGCACCTGAAAGCGTTGTTGGTGAAATACACCTTATTGTATATCTGACAAACTACACACGATATCGGAATAGCCCAGATAAAGAGTGTCCATCTGTTATTACCCAAAAGCGTGTTTGCATACATATACGCGACAAAGGCTATTATCCAGACGGTACATACGGCTATACACATCGTAACTATCCTGCTCGGGATATCGGTCCTTATTATGTACGGATTATTCTTTTCGGGCTGCTCTTCCTGGAGCAGATATTCAAATCTCACACCGTAGATATCACATATTTTACAAAGCGTTTCTATATCGGGGAGCGTCTCCGCATGCTCCCAACGCGAAATCGCTTTATCTGAATAATTAAGCTTTTCGGCAAGATCCTGCTGCGTAAGCTTGCGTGATTTTCTCAAAGCAACAAGATTTTTAGCTATAATTTCTTTGACTTTTTGCATTTTACTACCTCCTTTTTCCACTATTTTATGATGTAAATTATTATTTACACATATATTTTTCGTTATTTTGTGGCGAATTTTGTTTTCTAAGATATTTATTAATCTTTTTACTGTTTGAGCTAATTATAACACGAAAAGCCGCAAAAGTCAACACGCTCTGGTGAATTCTCAGTTTTGTGGAGTCGCATTAGACACGCAAGTTCACCCCCTCCGAGAATTCTCTTTTTGATAGAAACAAGTATAGAGTGAAAAATATTGAATTTGTTTTTTTCTTATGTTATACTTTCGACGCAAAAAGCAGCACGCCTCACAAAAAACGCAAACGAGGACTCAAAAAAATGGAAAAGAGAAAAGTAATATATTACACAGACGAATTAAATGAAGAGTTTTCCGTGGCTGAGATAACCCCCAAAAAAATAGATGAAAATTACGTCTATTGCCACGACTCGCTTTTTAAAAAATTCACTCACTTTTTCTGGTACAGGATAATCGCAACGCCTCTTGCATTTTTATATACCAAGCTCAAATTTGCGCACGAAGCAAAAGGCGTGAAAAAGCTTAAGCCGTTCAAAAAAACGGGATATTTTATTTACGGAAATCACACTCAGGATATAGGTGACGCCTTAATTCCGAACATGCTCGGGGTAACGCAGGATAAATACGTGATCGTTCATCCGAACAACGTATCAATGCCGTTTCTCGGAAGAATAACTCCTTCTCTCGGGGCAATCCCTCTCCCCGACAATATGAAGGCATATAAAAACTTCATCGCCGCGGTAGAAAGACGAATAGAGGAAGGACGCGCAGTAGTTATCTACCCGGAAGCGCATATATGGCCGTATTATACGGGAATACGCCCATTTACCGACGCATCATTCTCATACCCCGTGAAGCTCAACACCCCGGTATTCTGCTTTACAAATACCTACCACGAGCGCAAGGTTCTTTTCAGGACCAAGGTCAAAATAATCACCTACGTTGACGGACCGTTCTATGCGGATCCTAAGCTTTCTCCGAAAGAGCAAAGGACGGAGCTACGCAATAAAGTCTACACTTGTATGTGCGAGCGGGCAAAATCTTCAACGTACGTCAAGATACAGTATATAAAGAAAGAACAAAAAGATGATTAATATATTATTCTGCGGCAACGACGGAGTATTCGACGGCATTCTGACAAGCTCCCTCTCGATACTCAAGCGCACGAGCACAAAAGAGCCTTTCACCTTCTATATTTTCACTATGGACCTGCCTCACCTGAAAGAGAGCTACATTTCCATAAGCGACGGCAAGATCGCATTTTTTTCAGACGCAGTAAGACGCTATAACCCCGAAAACAAAGTTATAAAATGTGACGTAACCGAGTTATATATGAGAGATTTCTCGGGATGTCCTAACGAGGGAGCATACTGCTCGCCTTATACTCTTATCCGTCTTTTTGCCGACTTGGCAGACTGTATTCCGGATAAGCTTCTATATCTCGATGCGGATATACTCTTCAACCGCGATATAAGACTTATTTATAAGATCGACGTAGAAGACGTTGAGTACGCTGCCGCAAGAGATCATTACGGCAAATATTTAATCAATCCAAATTATATCAATGCGGGCGTTATTCTTTTCAATATGCGCCGCGCAAAAGAAACGGGACTTTTCACAAAAGCGCGCGAACTTATAAAAACAAAAAAACTCGTTTTCGCAGATCAGAGCGCGATCATACGTTCGAGCACAAAAAGGAAGATCCTTCCGCAAAAATTCAATGACCAGAAATTTTTGCACAAAAGCACGGTTGTGCGCCATTTTTCAAAAAGACTTTTCTGGCTTCCCTACCCTCACACCGATAATATCAAGCAATGGCAGGTAAGCAGAATACACAAGACATTCGGATACTACACCTTTGACGATATTCTTTATGAGTATGTTTATCTTAAGGAAAAGTACGACAGGGAGTTTAACAATCAATGACCGGAAAGACAATACCTATTTTTTACGCATGCGATGACACGTTTATAAAATACACGATAGTATCACTCACGTCAATGATCCAAAACGCAAGCAAAGACTATGATTACAGAATATACATTCTCAACACGGGATTATCCGAGAGGATGAGGGAAGAGCTGACAAAGCTTCAAAACAAAAACTTCTCATTAAGCTTTATAAATCTCGCAAGCAGGCTTCAAAGCATAGCATACAGACTTCCCATAAGAGATTATTACTCTAAAACCACCTACTACAGAATGTTTATCGCAGAGCTCTTCCAGGGCTACGATAAAGCTATATATATTGACAGCGACACCGTGGTGCAGGGAGATATAAGCGAGCTTTACGAAATAGATATAAAGGATAATTACGTCGGCGCGTGCCACGAGCAAGCAATGGTTCAGGTTGACGAATACGGTACTTATGCAGAGCAGGTGGTCGGGGTTTCAAGACACGCGTTCTTCAACGCGGGAATACTGCTTATGAATTGCGCTAAGCTCAGAGAGAAAAAGGTGCTTGATAAATTTATCAAGCTTCTCGGTGAATATAATTTTGTCGTAACACAGGACGAGGATTATCTCAATCTTATCTGTAAGGATCATGTTTTCTGGCTCGACCAAAGGTGGAACACCGAAATATTCGGAGAGATCGCTTATCCCATCGAGGAAGCGAAGATACTTCATTATATAATGACAAGCAAGCCATGGCATTACGCTGATTGCAGGCACGGTGATATATTCTGGAAATATGCAGAAAAAACGTCCGTTTGCGAGGATATTAAGGCTGAGCTCGACGCCTATACCGACTCAGATCGTGCACACGACAGAGATAGCTGCAACAAGCTTTTGCAACTTGCGATAACCGAAACAAACAGAGAGGATAACTATCTATCACGCGTGAATGCAAAAGCGCGTTCTGCCGACAGAATTGCCGTACTCAAAAAAATCGACGAATACGAAAGGGCGGGAAAGTTTGATATCGACGTCGAGGACGATCCACCGTCAAAGGTTCTTATGCCCGAGAATATCAATTACTTAAGCTGCAGCATTTTCAAAAAGATCAAGACCGCTATTGCATTCGGTGCGGCGCGTCTTTTCGTCAGACGCCTTATCAAGGATCGCAAAATGATCGTCAAAGAAATCAAGGGTATCGAAAACTTCAAAAACCTTGACTGCGGCGCAGTAATAACCTGCAACCACTTCAACGCCTTTGACAGCTTTGCGATACAGATGGCGTACGATGCCTCGGGTCACAAAAAGAGAAAATTCTACCGCGTTGTCAGAGAGGGAAACTACACGAGCTTCCCGGGATTTTACGGATTTCTTATGAGAAATTGTAACACGCTCCCCCTCTCTTCAAACCGCAAGACTCTGAAAAAATTCATCGAGGCAACGGATACTCTACTCAAAAAAGGCAACTTTGTTCTTATCTACCCCGAGCAGAGTATGTGGTGGAATTACAGAAAGCCTAAGCCCCTCAAAGCGGGCGGATTCAGCTTTGCAGTCAAAAACGAAGTACCGGTACTTCCGTGCTTTATAACCATGAAGGATACCGATCTTACAGGTGAGGACGGCTTCCCAATTCAAGAATACACCGTAAATATTGGATCTCCCATCTACCCGGATACGTCGCTCGATGAACGTGACCGTGTCAAGAAAATGATGGCAGACAACACGGCGGCTTGGAATGCCGTATTTGAGGATGCTTACGGATATAAGCCCACTTACATCACAAAAAAACAGCAGTAATACAGCGCAAAACAAAAAAACATCAATAAAAGCCTCTTCAATATTGACTTTATATATTTGTTATGCTATGATAGATTAAAATTAACGGAGTATCATAGCTATGAAAAATATAAAAATCAAGGGAGAGGCTCTTTTTACTCATCCCCTTTTCATAACACTGGTAGCGCTTCTCTGCTGCGCGCTCTGGGGCAGCGCAACCCCTTTTATTAAGATAGGATACAGTCTGCTTCTCCCCGAAAAGGACGTTCCGTCAACGATTCTGTTTGCGGGAATACGCTTCTTCTTCGCGGGAGTACTCACCGTCGTAATTTTCAGTATCGCAAGAAAGAAATTTCTTTATCCAAAGGTGGAAAACTACGGAAAGGTCGCGATAGTTTCGGCATTTCAGACGATTCTTCAGTACATATTCTTCTACGTAGGACTCGCAAACACGAGCGGCGTTAAAGGTACTATCCTTACAGGCTCGTCCACCTTCTTCGCTATCCTCGTATCATCCTTGATATTCAGACTTGAAAAGCTGAACACAAAGAAGATCCTCGCATGCGTGTTAGGTCTTAGCGGTATAATCGTTATAAATCTTACAGGACTTAACCTAACGATGAACTTCCTCGGCGACGGATTCTGTATATTCTCTGCAATCTCCCTTGCGGTATCTTCAACCCTTATAAAGATATTCTCAAAGGACGAGGACCCCGTAACTATCAGCGGTTATCAGTTCATACTCGGCGGCGCAGTAATGATAATTATCGGTCTTTGCTTCGGCGGAGAAATCAACCTCGGCAGCGGCAAAGGAATCGCAGTTCTCGTATATCTCGCCTTTCTATCCGCTATAGCATACTCGCTCTGGGGTATTCTTCTTAAGTACAACCCCGTGTCAAAGGTGACTATATTCAGCTTCACAACACCGATATTCGGAGTTTTGCTCACAGCGCTCCTTCTCACAGAGGACAGCAATGTAGGAGTAATAAACCTTATTGCCGCTCTTGCCCTCGTTTGCCTTGGTATATTCATACTGAATTATCAACCAAAAATTAAATCAGATTCAACCACCAAAAATGAAGATTTAAAGCAATAATATCTTTAAATACAAACATTTATTTACGAAGGAGAGTAATAATATGCCGGTTGTAGATATGCCGCTCGCGCGGCTGAAGGAATACCAAGGCGTCAACCCACGCCCAAATGATTTCGATGAATTCTGGAACTCATCGCTTAAGGAGCTTCACTCTATAGACCTAGATCCCGCCTTCATACCATACGATTTTCCTTGCTCGATCTCTGAAGCATTCGAGCTCACCTTCACCGGTACCAAAGGCGCACGAATATTTGCTAAATTCTTAAAGCCGAAAACGATAGTCGGTAAGGCTCCCGCCGTTCTCGTTTTCCACGGACTTTCGGGCTCATCACCCGAATGGACTGATGCGATTAAATACGTAGCTCAAGGCTACGTCGTTGCTATGCTTGACACGAGAGGTCAGGGCGGTTATTCAGAGGACGTCGGCGGCGTACCCGGCACAACTTACACAACCCCGTTTATGCGTGGCTTCGACGGAGAGCCGAAGGACCTTCTCTGCAGAGATCTTTTCCTTGACACAGCGGCTCTTGCAAAGGTCGTAATGTCGCTTGATTACGTTGACGAAACCAGAGTTGCCGCAACCGGCGGCTCGCAGGGCGGAGCTCTTACACTTGCTTGCGCTGCTCTCGTTCCCGAGCTTAAGCTCTGCGCTCCGGTATACCCTTACCTTTGCGACTACAAGAGAGTATGGGATATGGATCTTGACAAGGGTGCTTACGAGGGTATAAGATATTATCTCCGTCATTTTGATCCCCGTCACGAGCATATTGACGAATTTTTTGAAAAGCTCGGTTACATCGATCTTCAATTCTTAGCTCCGAGAATAAAGGCAAAGGTTTATATGTCCACGGGTCTTATGGATACAACCTGCCCTCCCTCGACTCAGTTTGCGGCTTATAACAAAATAACCGCCGAGAAGAAAATGGAAATCTATCCCGATTACGGTCACGAGAGCTTAAAGGACTCGGGCGATCTTATATTCAAATTTATTTGCGACAATCTTTAATATAAAAGGGCTGAGTATTCGCTTAATTAAAAGCTTCCACTCAGCCCCTTATTCTCTCAACAAAGCAGGCCAGTCAAGTTTTTCGCAACTTGAACCGGCCTATGTTATTTCAAAATATATTAATTCTTTAATAATAAGAACGCATGTCTTAATTCTCTTTGGAATCATCCTTCGAATAAAGCTCACTAGTGTCAACGCCCAGCACTTTGGCAATTGCATAAAGCTCAATGTCCGTAACCGTTCTGGAATAGTCCTCAATTCTTGAAACCGAGCCTCGGCAAATATATACTCCTAACAACTCCAGCTTTGCTGATAATTCTTGCTGACTTATTTTCATTTTTTTCCTAAGCTTTTTTAGATTTTTTCCTATTAAGTTCTTTTTTTCTCCATCTATAATACGTGCCATAACAATCTCCAACGCAAAGTTTTGTCTTGACATAAGACATACTTTATGATATACTACTTTCAAGAAATAATTGTCTTATCATAAGACAAAGAAGAAATTTTTGTACGGAGATTAATAATATGAGAAAAATTGGAATAATACGCGAAATCGACAAAGTCGGACGGATCGTTATACCGAAAGAACTACGAGCTTTTTATAAATTTGATGGCAAAGTAGAAATACTAACCACAGAAGAAGGAATACTCATAAGAAATCCAAAATATATTTTGATAGAAAAATCAACCGACCTCAAAGAATAACAAAAGAACAAAAACATATTGTTTAATCCAAAAAAGCAGAGCGTAATTTTTAACACGCTCTGCTTTTTATTTATAAAGTATGCAACTAATGTCCTATAAAAAATTATCTTAATTGTTTACTTTATCCCGAAAAGCTTTTTAAGTATAGGCGCTAAAAACTTCGGTGAACGAACAAGAACGATTTTCATACTGTTTCCCTTCCTCTGATACAGAGTATATATAGGTTGCCAACGCCTGCATGGGCTACCCCTTATCATTTTATGAAAAAACAAGAATAGGGTCACAAAAGCGAGAAAGCTCTTTACTTTTCTACGGTATTATGATATAATAACAGCATAATTTTTTAGAAAAGAAGGGATAAACAAATGAAAACCTGGGATCTTAGTATTTTATATAACGGATTTGACGATCCTCGATATGCCGAGGACCTCTCCGCTTTAGACAGTGAGGCGAAGGCTCTTGCCGATTTTGCAAAAGATGCGGCTTCAATGGACAAAAGCGAGTTTCTCGTAAGCTTCATTTCAAAAACGGAAAATATCACGTCACTTGCAAATAAGCTTGCAATATTCGCTAACCTCAGATACTCCGCAAACACAGCGGACGTAGAAGCCGCTTCCGCGCTCGGAAGAGTTATGGCGATAATAAGCGCAACCGCAGCGCCAAGCGCCGCTCTCAGCAAGCTTATCGCAAGCTTTGATGACCTCGAAAAAATAATCGATAGTACTCCTGCGCTTGCAGAGTATAAGTACTACCTTATGAACATTCTCCGCGATAGCAAATATCTTCTCTCCGAGGGCGAGGAAACTGTTTTTGCAAAGCTTAACCTCAGCGGCGCATCGGCATGGAGAGATCTTCAGAGCTCGCTTACGAGCAGTGTAAAAGCTACCGTTGACGGTAAGGAAATCGGGCTTTCGAGCGTAAGAAATCTTGCTTACAGCCCCGATGCAAAAACCCGCCGTACGGCATACGAGGCAGAGCTTGCCTGCTACGACTCCATAAAGGACGCAGTTGCCTTCTCACTTAACAGCATCAAGCTTCAGGTACTCACCGAGTGCGAGCTCAGAGGATACGAATCTCCTCTTGCAAAAACGCTCTACACTTCAAGAATGAAGAAAGAAACTCTCGATGCGCTTCTCGGTGCTATGGAAGAGTATCTGCCTCACTTCAGAAAATATCTTAAGGCAAAGGCAAAGGCGCTCGGTCACGAGGGCGGACTCCCCTGGTACGACCTCTTTGCTCCTATGGGCAAGTGCGACAAGACCTATACCGTCGAAGAAGCAAAGGATTACCTCCTTAACATATTCGGTAATTTCGACAGTGAGCTTCACGATATGGTAAAGTTCGCATTTGAGAACCGTTGGATAGACTTTTATCCTCGCGAAGGAAAGGTCGGAGGAGCATTCGATTGCGGTGTTCCCTCCGCAAAGCAAAGCCGCGTTCTCACAAACTTTGACGGATCGTTCAGCGATATCGTAACGCTGGCTCACGAGCTTGGACACTCATTCCACGATAGACAAGTGTTCTCTCATTCTCTTCTCAATCAGGATTATTCCATGCCCGTTGCCGAAACCGCATCAACCTTTAACGAGGTACTCGTAATGTCCACGGTAATTGCAGAGGCTAAAGAAAAGGAAGAGCGCATAGCTCTTATCGAAAGCCAGCTTATGGATGCTTGCCAGATAATCTGCGATATATACTCAAGATACACGTTTGAAAGCTCCGTCTTCGAAAATCGCCCCACAGAGTTTATGAACGCCGATAAAATGTGCACTCTTATGCTTGAAGCGCAGAAAAAAGCATACGGCGACGGACTTGACGAAAACTTTATGCATCCTTATATGTGGCTCTGCAAGGGACACTATTACAGCGGCGGACTCTCGTTCTACAACTTCCCCTACGCATTCGGCGGTCTTTTTGCAAGAGGTCTTTATGCTAAATACAAGGCAGAGGGCAAAGCCTTTGTTGACACATACAAAAAGCTCCTTCACGCAACGAGCGTTACCGATATCGAGGAGTGCGCTATGATCGCGGGCATTGACCTTACCTCGCGTGACTTCTGGCGCGCAGGTCTTCAGGTTATCGCAGACGATATTGATGAGTTCTGCGAGCTTGTAAAATAAATTCAAAGCAATTAATGCCTGACACAATAAAATAGCCAAAGAAAAAGCGGATGATCTTTACCAAGAAGTATCGAGCATCCGCTTTATTTTTTTGTTTTCGACTCGAAGAGAAAACCAATTACCTTTGCGGTTTTCGCAGGTTCTGATATCATTAACGAAAAAACGAATTTTAAAATTGAAGCAAAGACTAAAGCTCCGCCTATGCAAAACAAAATGATAGCTTAACCTTCATCAAAAAATGTACCGCCTTCACGACATAGTACGTATATTATATCACACGGATAGAGGATAATCAAGTGCAAATGCTAATTCTCGTACCCTACCTTCATAACGAGTACGCTCATATCGTCTCCGCTTTTTGAGTTCTTTTTCGCAAGCTCCAGAATTGCCTCGGCATACTCCTCAAGCTCTGTCATTGCAGGCTTATTCAAAAACTCGACGAGCCACGCAGAGTCATCCGTGGGCGACGAAACTCCGTCAGAAATCATAATAATGATATCTCCTTCGGAAACGTTTACGGAAATCTGTTCGGCATCGACCTTTTTTATGAGACCTATCGGCATCGTTTCACTCTTTATTCTGAAGAGTGAGCTTTTTCTTTTGATATACGAGCACGCCGCACCGCTTTTTATAAATTTTGCTTCGCCCAGAATGAGATCAAGAGAAAAAATATCTACCGCAACGCTACACTCCTCTCTGCCGTAGCTGAGCGCTCTGTTAAGCATATGGAGCACTGTTGCTTCCGACGTGCCACATTCAAGAGATTTATCTAAAAAACTCGTTGAAAACTCCGATGCGCATTTAGCTTCATTTCCGCTCCCCATACCGTCACAAATCACACCATATGCAAATAATTCTTTACTTTTAAAAAGTTTAGCGCTATCTCCGGATACCTCTCCGCTTATTCCTGTACCGACAGCGACAGCTCCCTCGAGCTTATATTTTGCCACCGCCTCACACTCCATAAGCACCATATCGTCGCGCCTGTAATATTCGGGCGCGGAAAATCTCATCCCGGATACGTCTTCAAAGCGACGTTTAAGCTCGGGAGAGGTTATTAGTGTTCCGTCACGGTCTTTTCCCGAACAGATGATATACTTTTTTCTGTCACCAAAAGCGCGTATTACGCCGCCCTTGAAGCCAAAATCGGAAAATATCACTTCAAGCTTATCGGTCAGCTCCTCATCGAGTTCCCTTTTTACAAGAGTTTTTCCTTTTACCTCGCCAAGCATCTTTGAAAAAGCAGAATAATCCTCGGATAGTGCATCCCCGTGGCAAAAATCAGCGACCGTTGGTATAAGAGCATTCAAGCTTTCCTCTACCCCCTCGGGAAACAGAGCTTGTCTGTTTCTGTACGCCAAAGCCATAGTTCCGACCATATCGGTCGAACGTCTCAGAACACTATCCTTATTATCGGGCGAGCTCTCGCGCTCAAAGAATCTGAACATGGGAAATATAATGCAGCAACCTATCAGGTATTCGGGCAAAAGACTCAGAAAACCCGACACGCCCGATACGTAAGCGCCCCAGAGCGACAGAAGCGTACCGCCAATAAATACGGCGTACCAAGCTCCAAATGAGAAAAGCGCTCCGCCGCCCGCTCCCGCAAGAGCAAATGCAGGAGAATAAAGGCCGGACACGAAGGCGGATGATACAAAGCCAACGACGGCACCAAAAAGAGCCCCAAAGCGTTTTGCCACAAACAAAGTTATCAGCGACGAAAAGACGAAGCTTAAGTCTATTCCGAAAAATCTATACTTATTAAAAGCTATCGCAACGAGTGCTATATAGCAAAGCAATGATATTTTAAAATACGCATCACGAATTTTTTCTTTTTTTCCCTCACCCGTGTTAAAGCACGCGGCACTTCCGAAAATCAACGTCTTTACACCTACTCCGTGACAAAAAGCTCCCGCAAAAAGGAATGTAAAGACCGCCGGAAGAATTACCATTGACACACCGAAAATCACAGTTTCGAGCGAAAAGCCCTCAAGTAATATTTCATATATACCCGCAACGAACCCCGCAATTACCGAGCTCGAAACGCGAAGAGATAAGCTTTCGCGAAAAAGACCGCCCTCCTTCTCCTCATCCTTCGGCTTAACCTTATCGTTTCCCGATATAATAACTCGCAAGAATACGCCAAGCACACAAATCATAGCGTAGATTATTCCCGACCTACCGAGAGTCAGCGAGCCGAGAACAACCCCAAGCATAGCAAGCCAGACAGATACAGGCAGTGCCGATATCAGCGCGAGGCCAAGCGGATAAGAGCCGAACACCAAATGGCATCCTCCAAATAAAAATCCGAGAGTTAAAGTAGCAAGATTTATCCAGAGCCTGAACGTACCGAGACCGCCCTCCTTGCCTATGCTCTCCTTTACAGAGCTTCCAAGCCCCGAAAACAACCCCGACCTTTTAGTTTTTTCCTTTTCTTTAGCTTCCATATGACCTCCTGAAAAATCCCGTTTTTTATCATTATACTTCAAAACTTCGTTTCATTTTGTCGCTTTGCCTCTGTCGTAAAAAAACTTATTCGGTCAAAATAAAAAGGACAAAAAGCTTTTTTCACGAGTTTTTTCGGCTTTTTGTCCTTTATATTCTATTTTGCGTTATTTTTATGCATATTTTCCATTAGTTCTTAAGCGAGTGTATCGGCGCGGGAATTCTGCCACCTCTGTTCACAAAGTCAGCGCAGGACTCACCGTGAAGTCTCATTATCGGAGCATATCCGAGAAGTCCTCCGAACTCGCAGTATTCTCCAACGCCCTTGCCGTATACGGGAATAACTCTCACTGCAGTAGTTTTATTATTGACAACTCCGATAGAAATCTCGTCTGCAATGATGCCCGAAAGCGTTGATGCGGGAGTATCTCCGGGAACGGCGAACATGTCAAGACCTACCGAGCAAACAGCCGTCATAGCCTCGAGCTTCTCAATAGAAAGAGTTTCCTTTTCAGCGGCGGCTATCATTCCCCTATCCTCGGATACGGGGATAAATGCGCCCGAAAGTCCGCCGACGTGATTTGTTGCCATAACTCCGCCTTTTTTAACAGCGTCGTTAAGAAGCGCAAGAGCGGCGGTAGTGCCGTGAGTTCCCGTGCATTCAAGACCCATATTTTCAAGTATCTCCGCAACGGAGTCCCCCGCCGCAGGAGTAGGAGCGAGTGAAAGGTCTACGATTCCGTAAGGAATACCGAGGCGCTTTGCCGCTTCAGCGGCAATAAGCTGACCTACTCTGGTTATTTTAAATGCTATTTTCTTAATCGTTTCCGCAAGAACAGAAAAATCGCACTGACCGACTTCCTTTATCGCCGCCGCAACAACTCCGGGACCGCTAACGCCTACGTTGATAACAGTATCGGGCTCACCTATACCGTGCACCGCACCCGCCATAAACGGGTTATCCTCGGGCATATTGGCGAAAACGACTATTTTTGCGCAACCGATCGAATCTCTATCTCTTGTAAGATAAGCCGTATCCTTTATTATCTCGCCCATGCGTTTTACGGCATCCATATTAATTCCGGCTTTCGTCGTGGCAACGTTGACAGACGAGCAAACGCGCTCGGTTTCAAGCATAGCCTGGGGGATAGATTCTATAAGAGCGGTAGCGCCCTTTATAGCTCCCTTCTGCACGTGAGCGGAGTATCCGCCGATAAAGTTTACGCCAAGATCCGTCGCCGCGCGCTCAAGCACCTTTGCGAGTCTGACAAATCCGTCGGACGAAAGACCTGCTCCGATATAGGATATAGGCGTTACGCTTATTCTCTTATTAACGATCGGAATACCGTACGTACGCTCAAGTTCCGAACATACGCTGACAAGATTTTTTGCAGAGGTAGTTATTTTGTCATATATTTTCTGTTCAAGACGCGAGGGGTCATCCGATATACAATCAAAGAGCGATATACCCATAGTTACCGTTCTTATATCGAGATTTTCCTCTCTTATCATTCTGACTGTTTCAAGAATATCCTGTGTGTTAAGCATTTTCCCCTCCGACTCAAATTCTGTGCATCGAATTAAAAATGTCCTCGTGCATCACGCGAATGTCAACACCGTTATCACGGCCCGCCTGCTCCATAGCACCCGCAAACGAAGCAAAATCAACCTTTACTCCCGTAAGCTCAACGAGCATGATCATTGTAAAATACTCCTTCATAACAGTCTGGCTTATGTCAATAATATTTGCACCGTACTTTGCGCATTCAGCACTTGCAAGCGCGATAATACCAACCTTGTCCTTACCTATAACCGTAATAACAGCCTTCATAAATTTAGTTCCTTTCGTTTTCATCAGTAACGCAAAGCGTACTCAAAAAATATTTATTTTATTTTACTACATTTTATAAGTTTTAGCAATAGCTTGGTTGAATTTTTTTGCGCTTTATGTTAAAATAGTCATATCTAATAAAAAACAAGGTGGAAGCTCGATGAAAAGCGGAATAATTGTACTTAAAAAAGAGGAAGGAATAACGTCTCAGGGCGCGGTAAATCGCGTAAAAAGACTTTTCTCTGCCGAAAAGGCAGGTCATACAGGGACTCTCGATCCGCTCGCGACTGGAGTTCTGCCCATTTTAATAGGTCGCGCCGTTAAGGCGAGCGAATATATGCTCTCGTCGGACAAGTATTACCGAGCCACCTTAAGACTCGGCATAACTACGGACACCGAGGATATAACCGGTACGGTTCTGAGCGAAACAGACGCTCTCCCAAAAGAGGACGAGGTCATCTCGGCAGTATCCGGCTTCGTCGGAGAAATAATGCAGACACCGCCGATGTATTCGGCCCTCAAGATAAACGGAAAGAAGCTTTGCGATCTCGCTAGAAACGGCGAGACCGTAGATCGCGAAGCAAGACCCGTTAAAGTTTTTTCCATAGACGTAAAAAGACTGGACCGTGCACGCTATTTACTTGACGTGCACTGCTCAAAGGGCACGTATATAAGAACGCTTTGCGCAGATATAGGAAATACGCTTGGATGCGGCGGAGTTATGGAAACGCTGGAAAGAACGCACGCATCCGTTTTCGGACTTGACGAGGCGCATACGCTCGCAGAAATTGAAGCGATGAGCGAAACCGAGCGCGATGCTCTTATCATTCCGACAGAGAGAGTTTTTGAGTCTTATGAAAAAATCAGTCTTTCACCCTTTTTCGCAAGACTCGCAAGATGCGGTGTTGAAATCTATCTGAACAAGATCGGCGCACGGCTTGATATCGGAGAACACGTCAGGCTTTATGACGGTGACACCTTCTTCGCTCTTGGTGAAGTAAGAGAATATGACGTGGGAGCGGCTATAAAGCCTATTAAGCAATTCGACGTTTAGAAAGGAGAAGCCTATGGCTTGGACAAAGGAACAGCAAAAAGCAATAGATACGAGAGATAGGACTCTTCTTGTCAGCGCGGCGGCCGGCTCTGGTAAAACCGCAACTCTGACCGAAAGAATCATTCAGTCTATACTCGACGATAAGAATCCCGCGGATATCGGCAGAATGCTGATAGCAACCTATACAAACGCGGCGGTAGACGAGCTTAAGGAGCGAATTGGCAAGGCAATAAAAAAGGCTGCGGCGGAAAATCCCGACAATACGCGGCTTGAGGATCAGCTTCTCCGACTCAAGGATGCTAAAATACTTACTATAACGTCATTCTGCAACAGTATTCTCCGCTCGTCGGCAGAAAGCATCGGTCTGCCTCCCAACTACAGAATAGCAGAGCCGCCCGAGGCAAAGATTCTCTCTTCATCAGTACTCGATACGCTTATAACCGCGGCATACGAAGGCGACTTATCCGACGTTTGCAACGCCGATGAATTTATAGAGCTTGCGGATTGCCTCTCGAACGTGAAGTATTCAGAGGGATTATCCGAGGCTATAGCTTACATTTTTGAAAAGCTCACCTATTCCGAAAAAGGTATAGATACGCTTCTGCCCCTGATTGAGGAATACTCGCCTGACAGCTTTACGTCCGTGGAAAATACGCGCATCGGTAAATATATAATCGATCATACTAATTTTGTATTTTCGGAATACGAGGCGGCATACAGAAAGATACTGCGCAAGCAGACGTCAGAGCGCGTTGATGAAAAAAACGCGCCGAAAGCAGAAGCGGAGGCGGCGCTTTCCGAAAGATGCAAATCAGAGCGTTCATACGAAATTCTTAAAGATAATATCACTTCCTTCGTCCCCGGCAAGCCCTCGCGTTCCGGAAAGGATGAGATTACGGAGTTTTATCAGAGCTTCAAGGTTTTGCACTCTTATTTCACCGACGATTTAAAGAAAATCTCTACCGGATTTTTCGCCTATACAGTTGAGGATTGGCGCAATTTGTATATAAAGCTTTACAAATTGCTAAATATTCTATATAAATTCCTCAAAAAATACTATACCGTATTTATGAATGAAAAGCGCAAAAGAGGTATTTGCGAGTTTTCCGACGTAGAAAGATATGCATACGAAGCTCTTTATGACAAAGATGGCAATATAACACCTCTTGCCACAGAGCTTTCATCAAAATTCGACTCAATTTACGTCGATGAATACCAGGATGTCAACGGTCTGCAGAGCAAAATTTTCTCCGCTATTGCAAAAGACAATAACAGGTTTATGGTTGGAGATATCAAGCAGAGTATTTACTGCTTCCGCTCGGCACGCCCCGAGATATTCGCCGACATGAAGGAAAAATTTCCGATGCTCGGCGACGACGGTGACTACCCCGCCGCATCAATCTTCATGTCAAACAACTTCCGTTGCGACAAATGTGTTGTTGATTTCGTTAACGGCATATTTGATACAATGTTCGGTAACCTTGGAGAAAGTATCGGCTACAAGCCCGAGGACCGCCTTGAATTTTCAAAATTATATCCTGACGGCTCATTCCCCATCGGTCACGTGCCCGAGATACACATTATTGAAAAATCGAATTCTGCCGCCCCCGCGGAAGGCGCCGACGCGGATTCCGCAGACGAAGCATTGGGCGAAGACCTTGATGCAAACCGCACCCAAGCAAAAGAAATAACGAAAAAGATCAAGGAGCTTCTTAACGAAGGAGTGCTCGCAAACGGAAAACGCGTT
Organism: Eubacteriales bacterium; assembly: GCA_045654585.1. GTDB lineage: Bacteria > Bacillota > Clostridia > Oscillospirales > CAG-272 > UBA1740. The sequence goes on along the minus strand of JAZONS010000038.1, from coordinate 22,996 downwards.
GAGCCACGGGATATCGCGATACTTTTACGTTCCGTTAAAGGCTCGCTTGCCATATCTATTTCGGATGAGTTAAGCGCACACGGTATAGCCTCTGATGTAGCTGAGATCAAAGATCTTTTCCTTTGCGAGGAGGTGCTTCTCGCGCTATCCTTCCTTTGCAGCATAGATAACCCGAGAAAGGATATATATCTTACCGCGGTAATGCTTTCTCCCATTTTCGCCTTTACCGCCGATGATATATTCAAAATCAAACACGCCTGCGGCGGAAAGGCACTTTGGGAAGGAGTTATAGACTACACAAACGCCAACCCCTCATTTGAAAAGGGGCACCGCTTTATCTCTTCTCTTTTGCGATACCGAAAGCTCGCCGAGGGACAGCCCACAGACGCACTCATTTCAATGATATACAGAGAAAGCGGACTCTATGCCCTTGCGGCAAAGAACGGCGCGGGTGACAATCTCATTCTCTTGCATTCGTATGCAAGGAAATACGAGCAGTCCGACTTCAAGGGTGTTTACAGCTTTATAAGCTACGTCAATGCGCTGATAGAAAAGGGAGAGACCTTCCCCGCGGCGGCATCCGCAGAGGAGGAAAACTCCGTCAAGATAATGACCGTTCATAAATCCAAGGGTCTTGAGTTTCCCGTTACCTTTATAGCCGGTGCTTCGGGCTCCTCGAGAGGCAGTGAGGGCAGAATAATCTTCTCGGAAAACTTCGGTATATCATTGAAGCCGAAGGATGACAGCGGTCTGGCTCTTGTTGATAGCCCCGTTCACAATGCTGTCAAGCACTATATTTCAAGAGGAGAATACGACGAGGAGCTGAGAGTTCTCTATGTTGCCCTGACCCGAGCGCGTGAAATGCTCTACGTTTACGGCACGTGCACGCAGAAAAGTGCCGAGGATTATCTCTCTTCAATAGATACGACAAGAGAGCTTATCTCTCCCTATTTTGCTTCTAAGGCAAAAAGCTTTCTTGATATCATTATGCTTGGACGAAGCTGCGGCAAGGTCTACGTTGATTCCCCCGCAGGAGAAACAGTTGTCGACTCTTCTTCACACGGAGTGTACGCAGAGGCAGACCCGACCGACACGCAGATCGAATCTCCAAACGTATCCGGCATTTCGGACAAGCTTAAGGAAAGATTTAAATTCATATCTCAAAACGCGCACCTTGAAACGTTACCCGAGAAAATATCCGTATCTAAGCTCTCTCCAACAGTTCTCGACGGAAGTGAGAACGGAGAGTATACTCTCGACGATCTGATCTCAAGCGAGATGACGCTGCTCAGCAGCATCCCAAAAAAAGAGCCGCTAAACTTATCCGACGGTGAGTTCATATCTACCGATATCCCTTCTACGCTTCCCTCCTTTATCACCGGAGTATCCGAGCGTGAAAGCGCAAAACGCGGTATTGCAACTCACACGGTTATGCAGTTCTGCGATTTTGAGAAGCTTGAGTCGTGCGGCGTAGAAAGTGAGCTTAATCGGCTTTATGCGCTCGAATTCATATCAAAAGAAGACTTGGAGCGCGTTCGCATAGGCGAGATCAAAACGTTCCTGAAATCGCCTTTATTTACCGAGATGAAAAACGCGAAAAAGCTTTACCGAGAACTGCGCTTCAACGTCAAGTTACCCGCAGATAAATTTACTCTTGACGAAGAACGCAAGAAAAAGCTCGCGGGAAGCGAGGTTCTCGTTCAAGGTGTCATAGACTGCATTATCGAAAGAGATGACGGAACACTTCATCTTATAGATTATAAGACAGATAGACTTACCAAGGAAGAGCGCGGCGATCCACGTCTCGGTGAAGAAAGATTAAGACGCGCGCACTCTCTTCAGCTCTCATACTACTGCGATGCTATAACGAAAATGTTCGGCAGGGCTCCGTCTAAGGTTGGAGTTTATTCGCTTCACCTGGGTAAAGAAGTGGATATCCTTATCAAATAATCGCAATTCGGCTTTACTATTAGGTGTACTGATAAGTTATACTGTTTTATAAAAATTTATTATCATTGACAATCTCGTATTTTTATGTTAAAATATGAGAACATTAAATAAAAAGGAAAGAGGTGCTTTAAGTGGCTTTACAGGAATCGGGCGAAATGTATCTTGAATCCATTTTCGTTCTTTCAAAAAAGAGCAAGACCGTTCTCTCGATTGACGTATGCGAATATATGGGCTACTCAAAGCCTTCGGTAAGCAGAGCCGTAAAGATTCTCAAAGAGCAAGGATACATCGTCATGGAGGATGACGGAAATCTCCGCCTTACCGAAAAAGGACTTTCGGTAGCCGAAAGCATGTATCAGCGTCATACGCTCTTAACGGATTTTCTGAAAAAGCTCGGCGTTGATGACGAGATCGCTTCAAAGGATGCGTGCAAAATTGAGCACGTAATAAGCGAAGAGTCCTTCGAAGCTATAAAAAACAGCTTAAATAATTAATTATTACAGAGAAAACCGCGGCTTACATCGAGGTTTTCTCTTTTTTCTTTGAGAGCGCGCTTCGCTCCCCTATGTAGTATATAAGCATAACGGCAAGCTTTTTATTTTTCAACAAAAGTCCGGGTTAGTCAAAACTAACTTTTTGTAAAAACATACAAAAAACAAAAAACTGTAAAATTAATGTTGACTTTTTCCAATTTCAAGAGTATAATTATATCGGTTAGCCTAGGCTAACCATCATTTTTGAACAAGGAGACGCATAAAATGACTCTGCGCGACGTTAAGGTTGGAAAAACCGTAAAAGTAGTTAGGCTATGCGGCGAAGGTCCACTCAAGCGTAGAATTATGGATATGGGAATAACCAAAGGGGTTGAAATTTACGTAAGAAAGCTCGCTCCCCTCGGAGACCCTATCGAAATAAGAGTTCGCGGTTACGAGCTCACTCTTCGCAAGGCTGACGCCGAAATGGTCGAGGTTGAATTCTGATTTTTTTTGCTTTTAAGTTAGCTAAGACTAACCAAAAAGCACTTACTATAGTAGAAAGGAACGTATTATGGGTATAAGAATCGCCTTGGCGGGCAATCCCAACTCCGGAAAAACAACTCTTTTCAATGCTCTGACGGGCGCAAATCAGTACGTAGGAAACTGGCCCGGAGTTACCGTTGAAAAGAAGGAGGGTAAATTAAAGCGCAACAGCGACGTAATAATCACAGACCTCCCCGGTATCTATTCCCTCTCTCCCTACACTCTCGAAGAAGTAGTAGCGAGAAATTATCTTTTAGGAGAGCACCCCGACGTTATTTTAAATATAGTTGACGGCACGAACCTTGAGAGAAACCTTTATCTTACAACGCAGCTTGCGGAGATAGGAATTCCCATCGTTATTGCTATCAATATGATGGATATCGTTTCAAAAAACGGAGATAAGATCGACATAGGTAAACTTTCCGCACAGCTAGGATGCAAGATAGTCGAAATATCCGCGCTCAAAGGGCTCGGAATAAACGAAGCGGCAGACGCCGCCATAGAAGCCGCAGGCAGTAAGTCATCAGCAATCACGGTAACCTTCTCGGGAACGGTGGAGCACGCACTCGCTCATATAGAAGAGGCGGTGGTACACAATCTTCCGGAAAACGAGCAGCGCTGGTACTCGATCAAAATATTCGAGCGCGACAAAAACGTGCTTGACGAGCTGAATATCTCCGGGGAGATCCGCGAGCATACCGAAAAGGATATCGTCAAAGCAGAGAGAGCACTCGACGACGATGCCGAAGCGATCATAATAAACGAGCGTTATAATTTTGTTACAAATCTTATCGATCGCTGTTATAACAAAAAGAACCGCGAGAATATGACTCTTTCGGATAAGATAGACCGCGTTGTTACAAACAGATGGGCGGCAATTCCCATTTTCGCCTTTATAATGTTCCTTGTTTATTACATATCTATCGGCTCTATCGGTAATTTCACGGTAACGTTTATGAACGACGGTCTTTTCGGATCATTTGCAGAGACCTATCCCGATACATTTTTGGCGAATTGGCTCAGCATTCCCGAGCTTCTCGACTTGGCTCTGCTTGACAGTGCGGGTGAGCCCGTTATTGCAGAATGGCTATATTCTCTCATTATGGACGGTGTTATCGGCGGTGTTGGCGCAGTTCTCGGCTTTGTTCCTCAGATCGTTATACTCTTCCTTATCCTATCTCTTCTTGAAGACTGCGGATACATGTCAAGAGTTGCGTTTATTATGGACAGACTTTTCCGCAAGTTCGGTCTTTCCGGAAAATCCTTTATTCCAATGCTCGTAGCATCGGGATGCGGCGTTCCCGGAATTATGTCATCACGTACCATCGAGCAGGAGCGTGACAGACGTATGACGATAATGACAACAGGCTTCATCCCCTGCAGCGCAAAAATGCCTATAGTTGCTCTTATTGCGGGAGCGCTCTTCGGCGGTAAGACGGCAGGTACGTTTATTGCGGTTGCGGCATACTTTATCGGAATTTCGGCAGTAGTCGTATCCGGACTTATTCTAAAGAAAACAAAGCCTTTTGCAGGCGATCCCGCTCCCTTTGTTATGGAGCTTCCGCAGTATCACGCACCCGTGCTTAAAAACACTCTCCGTGTAACGGGTGAGCGCGGCTGGTCATTCATTAAGCGTGCGGGTACCGTAATCTTTGCGGCAAGCGTTATTATCTGGACACTTAACAGTCTTTCCTTTGAGGGAGGCTTCCACTACATAACCGAGTCTCGCGGCGGTATGTCAATCCTCGAGATTCTCGGAACAGGCATAGCTTGGCTCTTCAAGCCGCTCGGCTTCGGCAACTGGCAGGCGGCAGTAGCGACCGTACTCGGACTTCTCGCAAAGGAAGAGGTCGTTGGCGTATTCGGCACGCTCTCATCTATGGGTAATGCTGACCTTGCATTCTCCGCAGTTGAAGAGGGCTCGGCAGTGCTTGCTCTTATCGGTAAAGAAATTTTTGCAGGCTCAAAGCTTGCCGGCTTCTCATTTATGGTATTCAACCTTCTTTGCGCTCCCTGCTTTGCAGCTATGGGCGCTATCAAAAGAGAGATGAACAGCGGCAAATGGACCGCCTTTGCAATAGGTTATATGTGCGTTTTCGCATATGCGATCTCATTCTGTATCTATCAGATAGGCTCACTCTTCGCAGGCGGCTTCCATTGGTGGGAGCCCGTTACCGCGACTCTTGCATTTACAGTGATAGGATTCGTTATTTACCTTCTCGTACGCAAAAATCCCCATATAAAAGAGAAGCCCAAGATGATCGTAAAGGAAACAGCCACGTCGGATAAATAAGAAAGAGATTTAATATGACACCTAAAACCATCGCCACAATTATTATAGCTTCGGTCATTGCGCTTCTTTTTATAGCGGTAGTTGCAAACGAGATAATAAAGAAGAAAAAAGGCAAACCATCCTGCTCCTGCGGCGGAAACTGCGGAGCATGCGGACTTTGCCATTTCGACAAAGATAACGACGCAGATAAAAACTAATAATTCTTTTGGACCGGCGCATTTAGACAGAACCAATAAAAAAAGAAGGGGTATTGTGAAAACAACACAGTACCCCTTTGCTATTAAGTACGAATTTAAAAGAGTTAAAATTGAAAACCTGCGATTTCTCCTATTTTATTACTACTCGAACTCCAATATTCTACTAAAAGAAGACTTCAAACAATTGACTTTTTCAGAAAAGTGTGATATTGTTTTAGTAAAGATATAAAAAGGAGAACAGAAAATGAAACGTTCCGATATAAACAAAAACATACACTGGGCTGAGGAGCTTTGCAAAAAATATTCAATAACCCTTCCCGATTTCGCACGCTATGCACCCTCTCGCGAAGAAATGGCTGATCCCGCACGCGCAAACATCGTTAAAACAATGCTCGGATGGGATATAACCGACTTTAATCTCGGAGACTTCGAGCATTGCGGCGCAGTTCTCTTCACCGTAAGAAACGGAAGCATTTACGAGGAGGGCGTCGGCACGCCTTATGCAGAAAAATATATTTTTATGAAAGACGGAGTTGAGCAGGAGATTCCTCTTCACTATCACGTTCATAAAACCGAGGATATAATCAACCGCGCTGGCGGACTTCTTATGATCCAGGTGTTTGCAAACGGGGACGACGGAAAGCCCGATCCCAATAAAGACGTAGTCCTCTGGCGCGACGGCGTTCGTTACGTAGCAAAGGCCGGCGAGGTGCTTGAAGTTACCACGGGTAACAGCGTTACACTTACGCCTTACGTTTACCACCGTTTCTTTACGAAAACAGGCACGGGCGATCTTATCATCGGCGAGGTATCCAAGATAAATGATGATAATATCGACAACGTTTTCGCAAGTCCACGAGACCGTTTCTCCACCATTGAAGAGGACGAAGTGCCCTACCGTCTGCTTGTAAACGAGTACGTTTAATTCACAAAACATATAAGTAATAAAAACACAAAAATCTTGTGCAAAGCAAGATTTTTGTGTTTTTTGTATATATTTATTTACATATGTAATGTTATTTTCTTTAATTATAATTCAAGGTCGGCTCGGCTTTTACACCGAACCGACCTTTTCAGTTCAAAAAATTGCTTTTAAATCTCCCATTCGCCGAACGGGTCATCCTCTAGCGGAGCATCTACTCCCGGAGAGGTTCTTATTACGTCAGACTCGTCGAGTGCCGAGAGCTCAAGGGTTGGCAAAGTATATTTCTTTTTGTTTTCAAAAGACATAGCTTTCCCCCTTAAGATGCAGTTGCTTCAGCCTTGTATGCCACCGCAGACTCGGAATACTTCCAGAGTCTTTCAACGAGGGATACAAGCGCATCGTTATTCTGCGTCTTTGCGAATTCGTAATAGCTCTTGATATTGAACTGTCCCGAGATCTCGGTTCCATCAATGGAGTAACCTATATTCTCGCATATACCGTATGCGTAGGTTGTAACCTTGATATAGACCGTTCCGTCAGTCTTGGTAAGGACCTCTTTTGCAAGAACATTGCCTCTCAAGGTAAATACGTAGGCATCCGTGTCATAAACGAGATCTCCGTTTTCATCCGTTTCGGGATAGAAGAGGAACGAAGGAGTACCGCCGAGATCAAAGGTTGCAGAATCAAATCCACTGCCCGTTTCTACCTTTTCTATATCGGTAGGAAGAGATGTTGCATCGTAATTTTCTCCGATGATCGCATCAATTTTGCTCTTTACTTCAGCAGCATTTGCGCGCTCAAAGTAGATATAAGCGCTTCTTACGTAAGAGAGGATATCACGAACGAGCGTTTTTTCAACGTCTGTGCTATCACTGTCACCAAGAACGAGCTTAGCATATTTAACGATGCTTACAGTCCAGTTGCCGTATACAGTCTTTCCACCCGTCACAACACCTATTCTGAAGGTGAAGTTTTCAGCGGCAGAGCTTGCAGTCTGCGACTTGTGGAGTGTGTAGAAGCGTTCACCTTCGATTTCGGTTATCTCGAGGCTCGAGATATCAACGGACTCGCCGTCAAGCTCGATACTCTCTACGCCCGAAACGTAAGGAATATAAATATTAAAGATGAAGTCGGAATAAAGAGTAACGCTTATCTTTGGAGTGAAGCCCGAAAGCTCGGAAGATGAAAGCTTATAAATTCCATACTCTCCTTCAGCGCCGACACGAACGTACGAAAGCTTACCTTCAGCAGTATTTATCTGCTCTGTAGGAGCGGCAGAGCTATTCTTAAGATAAAGCTTTGTATAATCTCCCGCATCGTCCTTAACAAAGGTGAGCGAGTTGTACGATTCTGAAACGTCAGCGATCGTTATGCCGTCAAAGCCGTCGGCAATTATCTTACCGCCCGTAACGGTTGCGTCAACTCTTATCTTACCGGATGCATCAGCAAGGTCGAAGAGCGTACCTCCCGTAAGACCTGTGAGATCTATCGTGCAGTTTGTCAGATTGAGCTTTCCGTAGGTCAGAGGATCGGGAAGATCCTTCGATGCCGTAGCAATAAGTATCGCAGGCGAGCTTCCCTCTTTAGCTCCGAAGGTCACGTTTTCAAAATCAATATAGAACGTGTATTCGCCGGTATAAGAACCCGATGAGCCTGCCCACGAGGAGAATCTGACTATAGGACCGGAAGAAGTAAGTATCGTACCGTTGATAACCTTGACAGTCGTGTCGTGGTTCGTCTTCTTCTGAGCGTAAAGCATTTCGGACATTTCCGATGTAAACGTAAATCCGCCGAGGTCAATCGTTACGCTGTACGTCTGGCTGAGGTTAGCATAACGCTTATCAGTCTTATACGTGTAGTCGCGTCTGAGAAGCACTACGGATCCCGCGTTCTTTGAGTTATGGAGAGCGCTTTCCGAAGCATCCTTAGCAAACAGTGCGGTTGCAACCACAAACTGTCCGTTTCTGAAGACCGCAAACGGATAATCCTCGACCGATGCGAATCTTGCGGGAATGTTTCCGTATTTAGTCACTATTGAAGCCTGAAGCGTATAAATATCATTACCGCCCGACGTGCCGCTATATGTGATAGTTGCCTCACCTTTCTCGGTAGTGAACAGATAAGTATGAGCGGGATACGCCGCGCCGCCCGGAAGCGAGAAGCTTAAGTATTCACCGTCAGAACCTTTTCCGAATATTATCGACGAGGTGTTTGAAGCATTAAGAGCAAAAGGCGTAACGTTAGTCATAGAGTTAAGCAGAACGGTACCGCCGTTAACCACGATATCGCAGTCGATCATCCAGCTCGCATCAGCTCCGGCTTGGAAGATCGTAAACTCGCTCGTGGGAACGTTTGTCTTGAGATCAAACGTACAATCGTTGAACGTGATATCGTAAGGTGATGCGCCGTACGTGCTGTTAACATTGTCGTGCTTGAAATATCCGCCGATAAGATTCGTTATCGTTGCGCCCTTTTGAAGAGCGAACGTTACGTTATCAAACTGCAGCGTCCAAAGCTTATCGGTAGTTGAAGCATTGCTCCAAGTTCCAACATGGAACAGTGCGGATGCGCGAAGATTAAACGATCCGTTTTTGATGATAAGAGTCGAGGGGAACGACGTCAATCCGTTCGTATTGTTTCCGCCGCTCCAACCTTTTGATACAGTATCAAATATGAAGCCCTTCGTATACGTCGAATTATCGTAAAGCTCAAATCCTCCAAGGTCAAGAGTTACAGAGCCCTGCAGCTGCGCGAGGTTGTCAAAGTACTCTACGTTATCCTTGTTACTTGTGTTGGCTGTGTTTATGGTTTGAAGAGTATAATCACGGCGCATAAGAATGACCGCAGTTATTACTTCGCCATTGGCGTTAACGAATTTTTCACCGTCCCATGAGTTGCCCGCATTATCCAGATAAACCTTTGCAGCATTAAGTGCACCGTTTCCACCCTTATCTCCAAGCAGATATTTATATCCCATTGCAGTTCCGTCACTATAGAATATCACAAACGGATAGTCCTCGATCGAAGAATAGCTTGAAGGAATAGTACCGTATTGTGTTTTAAGTGAGGAAAGAGTATAAAGCGTTTCGCCGTCAACGGTTTCGGTCTTTGCGTAGCTCATAGCACCGCTGTCCGTCGCGATATCTCCAGAGGGAGCTGCGCCGCCTTTAGTGATATAAAGCTTAGTGTAGTTGCCTTCGGCATCCTTTACAAACTTAACGCTTGAGCCATACTTGTTCTCAACCGCATAAAGCTGAGCAAGAGTAAGCTTAGAAGCTATTATCTCACCGCCCTTGACGGTTATTGTAGTCTTGAGCCATACCTTCTCACCGCCTGCCGCATTGAAGAGGGTTGCTCCGCTCGCGGGCGCATTGGTCTTAAGGTCAAAGGTACAGTTATTGTAATTAAGGTTAAGAGTCGAAGCAATAGTTGACGAATATCCGCTTCCGGTGTTTTCATCCGAATACTGAACAAGAAGATTCGTGGCAGTGGCGCCGGATACGAAGCCAAAATCAATGTTGTCAAAGTTGATGGTGAAGGGTCTGTAATTCATATCAACGGTTGCCCATACGTTTGCTTTTATTGCAGCCGCATTATATACGTTTATAGCACCGTTTTTAATATTAAGAACGGTGGGATACACCTTACCGCCCCAACCCTTGACGGTCACCTGCCAGAATACACCTCCGGCGCCGGTTCCCTGCTCGAGCTTGTATCCGCCCATATCGAAGGTTATCGTGCCTTTTATCTGTCCCCAGTTATCATAATAGTCACCGCTGACAGTAGTGTAATCTCTTCTCTGAAGAACCACAGAGGAAAGAACCGTTCCCGTAAACTTACCGGTAGTCTTATCCCAAACGTTATTACCCTGTCTTGATTTAGCCGCATCAAAGGCTGTCTTCAAGGTAGAATAACCGCCGATAAACGCTTTTGTATCAGCATCAAATACTACGAAGGGATACTCGTTAACATCTTTATTAGCGTCAGGAATAGTTCCGTATTCGGTTACGAGAATATTGGTATCAAGCGTGTAACGATTATAAGACGTATTTCCGATGCTCTCGGTTCCGTTTGCAAAGAATCCGAGAATCTTACCTTCGGTGGAATTCCATTTTCCTGTAGCAGGAGCCTTGGTGGTGCTCGATGGGATGTAGTACGACGTGTACTCGCCGTTCTCTCCCTTACCGAATACGACGGACGAGCCGTGAGTCGTGCTTCCGTCGGAATTAAACTCTGCAATCGTAACGGTGGAAACACCGTCTGCAATTATTTTACCGCCGTTTACCACGTAATTTGCCTGTACGTACTGATTTACGGGAGCATTAAGTTTGAATATCGTACAGCCGTGGCTTGCTTTTTTCGTTGTCGTGTCTATAATACAATCGTTGAACGTCATATTGAAGGGCGCCGCAACGCTACTGGTTGCCGGATTTCTGTGGAAGAGAAGTCCTGCTCCGCCGGGATTATCAACAAAACCTAGCGTCACGTGGTCAAAGATAAAGTTGAAGTCCTTATTTGCAATCGTTCCGCCACCTACGGAATCCCACGTGCTTGCCTGAACAACACCCCAGTTATACGTCCTGATTGCACCGTTAGTTACTCTTATCGTCGTGGGGAATATTTTGTTTCCTGCCGCCGAGCTGAATCCCTTCGAATCTGCGGGGAAGATTCCCTTGCCGTCTACCGCAGATGAATTAGCTAAAGTAAAGCCGCCGAGGTCTATGTTGATAGCACCCTGAATATGAGCAAGATTGTTGAAGTACAAATCCTTTGAAGCGTCAAAGGTGTAATCTCTTCTCATAACGATAAAGGCTTCCTTGGGATTGCTGCCGTAGGAATATCCGTCCCAAGCATTTACTACGTAGTTTCTCGCAGCTCCAAGTATGCTGCCCGAGCCATTTTCTCCGAGCCAACGATCATACGCGCCAATGAAGTTACCGTTTTCATCAAACAACACGAATGGGTAATTTTCCGTGCTCGCGTATTGCTCGGGAATAAGACCGTACTTAGTCGAAAGAGCGCTCTTTTCTGCCGCGTATGTTGCCACATATGCATTGGCAGACGATACGGCATAAATTCCGATGCCATCATCTCTCATTACCGCGATATCGGGAACTATAACAGATTCGGGAACTACAAGAGTTGTGTACTTACCGCTTGCATCAGTGATAAACTCCGTCTTTTTGAATGCATCCCAGAGAGTTGTAATATCAAAGCTATCAACCTTTATTTCTCCGCCTATAAACGTATAGTTAACGGTAAGAGGAGCAGTTCCGTTGGAGAATACCGATACGGGAACGCTCGTATTGAACGCGCGCTTAAAATCAACCGTGCATCCGTCAAGCTTAAAGTTAACCGTTGCTCCGGAAACAGCCTCGATAGTATTTGCAGTCATAACCGCGGTGAGTCTCGAATTATTGCCGTTGAGTACGTTTACGTCAGTAAGATTGATGTTGAATACCTTACCGTCACCTGCCGCGGTAGAGCCGTTATAGCCTACAAGCGGAGCATTGGAAAGATATATGCTACCGTTCTTGATATTGATAGTAGTTTCGGGAACGGAGAGCGAGGTTGTTTTTGCGTTTATTACGGGATTTGAAGAATCCGTATAAAGCTTATATCCGTTAAGATCTATCGTAACACTACTAAGCTTTTCATAACCCGTGAAGTTATCTGAAGCGGTAAGAGTGTAGTCCGAGTTCATAGTTACGGTACCGCCGGTCTTTACCGCAGCAAGAGCCGCCGAAAGAGTCGAATATCCGGTAGAGCCGATCGCAAACGGGCTTGCCGCCGCGGTTGCCTTGTACGCGTCATCTCTGTATCCGAGAACAAGCGCGCCCGCATCAGATGCAAGCTCAATGTCGGTAACCGTTTCGGTTACGGTGAGGTCGGAGATATAAATGGGCTTTTCACTCGCACCCGTTGTACCTAATTTAACAGAAAGAGTCTTTCTTTGCAAAGCATTGTCGCCGTAGATCGGCTCGTATACAGTGTAGTCAAATGAAATATCCGTCCATTTGTTCGGTTCGGTCATGAACGTATAATAAACTCTGTTATAATCGTGAATCAGGTTGTTACTATTGTACGCCGCGTTGAGCATCACCTCAACAACTCTTGATGCGGTATCGTAAACTCTGAGAGTTACGCGGTAGCTTCTGCCGAGATCCGCCTCGGTAATAGCACCCGTGCCGAAGAGCTTGTTGTTGCTGAATGCAGTTGTAGTATTCGCATAGAAGGGCTTCTCATGATAATACTGAGACTTACCCGCGCTGTTAACGTTAGTGGTAACGTATATTTTCGAAGCGGGAGTTTTGTCGGGAGCGGCCTCAACCGAGCCTCTTACGTAAGCGCCCATCGAAAGATCGGTAAGAGCAGAGCCGAACGATACGTCATACGTATCGGTAACAGAGGCAGCCTTCTTCGCCTTAAGAAGGAAGGTTATCTCGCTTCCCTCTGCTTTGGAAAGAACGTAAGAAGTAGCATCTATTTCATAATAGCCCGCGCCGCAAAGATTAACGCTGCCGACAAGATTACCGACAGTTGCCGAATCGGGAGCCGAGGCATCAAAATTCGATACCGAGTAAAGCTCTGCGATATTAGCCGCATCGTTTGCCACGTGGAATCTGATTCTCGCGTCGGATGCGCCTGCCGCGCCCGCTTTTACAGTGAAGTAAGTTCCGTTAGCACCTGTCACAGTCTCGGAGGCACTGACGGTCTCACGCTCAGTGTGGAAAACAGCCGTATATGCAGATTCTGTTTTCGCATTATTGTTTCCCGCAAAGCCCGCGGGAACGGTAAGAGTATAAGCCGTATCCGACTTAAGAGCCTCATGATGGAATGTCCACTCGGTTCCGCCTCTCACGGACGCCCAATAACCCGAAACCGTCTCGCCGCCATCAGCCACAAGAGTAACCTTTTCGATCTCGGATGAGAGAACCTCACCTGAGAACTTGATTGTTATCGGATCGCTCGTGCTCATAAGTCCCGTCTTTGTCGCGGGAACGGTATAGACAACCTTAACGGCATCTCCACGTAAATAATAGTTTGCAAAATCGTGCATTGCCTGATATGTATCAAATCCGTAGTGATAATCAGGTCCGTACGCAAACGTATGTCCAAGGTCTACTATAACGTAGAAAGAAGGAACGTTGATGCAGCCGGTAAGCTCGCCGAACGCATTACCCGTGGTGGTAAAGTCATCGCGCATGTGAAGTGCGCAGAACGTGGGTGCGTGACCGGGAGTAATATCCTCAACGTTACCGCCGTTGGATGCATATATCCAGCTCGCATACGAAGGGATTTCGCGCTTCGTGCCATCCTTATCGGTATAAGTAAGCCAGGGCTGAAGCTCGCCTCCATCAATAGTTACACCGTTTCTAGTGTAGCTTTCCGTCTTTTTATTCTTATATCGCGTTTCACCTACGTGATTTTCATATATACGCTTTGAGGTATACGCATTGATTCTGGCATCGATAGACTCTTCAAGAGTCATACCGTCAGCAATCTCTGTTTTGTTCCTAAGCTCCGCCTCACCGAGGAAGGTAAACCAGCCGCCCTTTGAGTTGCCGTATACACCGATAGACTCTATATCAAAGCTATACGTCTCCGGCTCTGTAAGAGTGAGATAACGTATATATCTCATTGCAGCAGTGTTTATTCTCTTATCATCGTAAAGCTGAAGTCCGTAGTTCATACGGTCTGCGGTAAGAGCGCCCTGATCCGTGCGTCCGTCGTAGTAGCCGAAGTAATCGGACTGTGCCATAGGCTGATAGAGATAATCGAATATAACACCGGCATATCCGTTAAATAGGAAGCCCGAGAACTGCGGTCTGTCTGCCGTGTTAAGTCCGTTAGAGAGATACTCCGAGGAGTTAGCAAGAGCCATTACGGGTACTGCCCCGAGCGGGTCCTTATCACTTGTAGTAGGATAAACCACGTGCATATAGAGGTTAAGATCTATAGGCGTGCCGTCCTTGCCGGTACAGTCGGTAATATCGTAAGCACGGGTATGCTGTACCTTTATATAGTTAGCATTCTCGGCACTTGCGTCAACTGCGTTGGTTCCCTTTGCATCGCTGTACCATACGGGATTGGAGTCGTCAATTCCCTTCTGCGTAGCCTTCTGCGCTCCGTTAGCATCTCTCCAATAAATGATAGTATCACGGAACCAACCGCGAAGGTCGGTGTTCCAGTTTTCAACTATTTTCTCAAGGTCACCGTCAGCGCCGTACTTATCGACCTCCCAGAAAACATTGCTGAGCGATACGTCATATCCGGCAGGAAGCACTATCGTATCATAGTACGTGCCCGCTTTGAGATAATCACTTGTTGGAAGCTTCTTTCCCGATTTAAAGGTCTGACGAAGAGTCTGCGTTGACCAATCGAGAGCGGGAGTTGCCGCCTTGGGATTATTCAGATAGTCAAGCACCTGAACGATGTATCCTCGCTCAAGCATCGACGTTATTATTTCAACGTCGGTCTTTTTACCTATTCTTTCTACGTTTGAGTTAACAACGTAAATTATAAGCGGAGTTCCGTTGTATCCGGGCTTCGATGCGCCCTTTGAGATATCGTAGAACGTAGATATCTCGACGGGAATTCCTATATAACCGTCATTTTCAACCGAAACGGTATCCCCGATCTTATACGAGGCGAGATTCGCTTCGATATCGTTCATTGCGTCGGTAGCTTTATCGCCCGAGCTGGCGCACGCATAAATAATGAGCGCCGTAGAAATAAGGGCAACAGTTAAAGCCAACACGATCAGCATGATCGTCTTTTTTCTTTTTTTCATAGCAGTTATCCTTTCGTAGTAAATTATATTATCTACCGTTTGCAGTTTATCATTTTTAATAATAATATGTATGACAAAAATGTATTTCAAACTGACAAAACTTGATATATTAGTATTTAACCGATAATCGCGTACAAAAAAAATAAATATTTTTTGTGTAAAATATACTAATATAATAATATTTAATTGACTTATCACAAATCTTTTGATATACTAAAAACAAAACAAAAGAAGCTATTATGTGAAATTTAGAAGAATTATTCTACAGAAAGGAAAATTTGTCTGTGATCGTAGTTCAAGGCTCAAACTTCGGTTTTGGAAGCGCCATAAAATGCTCGGAAAAGATAGGCAAATATTCGCTTGGAAGTCATATTCATCAATTTTCCGAGATAGTATTTGTTAAAGAGGGCAGCATAACTATAACCGTTGACGGAAAAGCAGAGATCGCGAAAAAGAACGATATTGCCGTTATATCCCCATTTCAGGTGCACAGCTTTGAAACAGAGGATTTTTGCGATATTAGGTTATGTCTGTTTTCGAACGATATTTTACCCGAGTTTATTATACCCGATAAGATATATGCATGCGGACAGCATGCGGTGTTCACTCCGACGTATGAGCTTCTCGTGTATGTAAAGAACAAAATTCCCGACACGGGTGAGGAGATAGTGCGCATGAATGAAATTTCTCCGCATATCTTTCTTAGCTTAAAATCAGCTCTTTTCGCAATATACGAGGAATACACGAGATGCGTACCTACAGAAAAGATTGACAGCCGCGGAAAGATACTTCCGAGAGCTCTCGCGTGGATGAAGGAGCATTTCACCGAAAACGTTACCATGGCGGATGCCGCGCGCGATCTCGGGTATACGGTAGGTTATATATCTCACTCCCTTGAAAGTATAGATAATATGAACTTCAGAGGACTCTTAAACTCGTTCAGAATTGAACACGCATGCAGTCTTCTTGCAAAATCCGACGCAAAGATCATTGACGTCGCGCTCGAATGCGGCTTCTCTTGCGAAAGGAGCTTCCACCGCGCGTTTCTCGCGATAGTAGGTATGACTCCGGGTGAATACCGCAAGCAAGGGCCGAATATTTTATATTTAACTTCGCCAAACTACAAAAAAACGATGAATAAAACGAATTAACAAACTATCAAAAGCGAGGACATATTATGGATAAAAAGCAAACACTTCGTGAAAGCTATGAATTCAAAATTCCGCCCGAAGACCTCGACGGTATAGCAAAAGCGTCGGTATCTTCAATCAAAAAGCTGCTTATTCTGCTACTTGCAGCAGCGGGTCTTATCGTTGCCATAGGAATTCTCGGCGAGGTCTATACCGTTATGTGGTGCGGGCTCTCCGTTGTTGCTTGCGCCGCATTGTTCTTTATATTTGCAATAAGAAATAGCGGAAAAAGCATAAGACTTCAGAAAGATTTCCCGACCGACAGATATTACAGGCTCGCTTTCTACAATGATTTTTTCGTGCTTGAAGTAGCGAGCGAAAACGGAATTTCCCTGCTCTCCACCACGCCTCTTTCCTCGGTTTCGATCGTAGGAGAAAACGATAAATACATAATAATAACAAACGGTATTTATTCCGTTCCTATTCCGAAAAATGTTCTTTCACCGAATTCGTTTATATTCGTGTTATACAGCTTAAAAGGCAAAAAACCCGAAGCCGCACCCGATGCGCCGAAATTTTTCACAGCACCAATAGAGGAGCTTGGTTTTTCAAAAAATGCACCCGTGCAAAAAACCGACACGGATGCGGGCATCGAAGGCAAAATCGCCAACCCAAACTCTTCCTTATCAAGTGATAGCATATCCGCATCGACATTTGACGGTGACTCGTTGTTTGTACCGGTAACAGACACCGAAGATTCCGTCTTTAGTACCGATACGTGCGAAGAAAACGCATCAAAGATCGACGCACGCGAAGAGTATTTGGAAAGAGATAACGATGAATTTGAAGAGATCAATATAAACGACGTAAAGGACGCGTCCTCCTTCGAGGAGGGAAGCTTCGATGCATATAGCTCAGCTAGCGCCCCCGAAGCATCCTCTCCCTATATTTACGAATCGGTAGTTGAAGTCGGTAAAAACCGCAAACTCAAAGCGCTCGGTATAATAACCTTCGCGCTTTCAATTTTCTCTATTTTCTTATCGCTTATCGTGACGGTAGTAACCGTTCTCATTGGAACGTCAAACACAGTTCCCCTTCTTATCATCTCTGTTCTTCCGATATCAAGTCTTGTTCTCGGTGTCCTTCTTTATAAAAACAAAGAAAAGTACCTCAAGAACTTCCTCGGCGGTATTCTTGCTATTCTTATAATGTTTTCCGTCGGCGGCGCAGAGCCGATAATGACCGATGACGGCACGATGGAACGCGACGGCGCGGCATTTTCCGC
Source organism: Eubacteriales bacterium (assembly GCA_045654585.1). Lineage (GTDB taxonomy): Bacteria > Bacillota > Clostridia > Oscillospirales > CAG-272 > UBA1740. Next base: position 5,403 of record JAZONS010000038.1, on the reverse strand, counting down.
AACTATGGAAACCAAACTCGGAATAGATATTCCCGAACTCGAGGATGTATTCTTCTATACCGATGATGAAAACGGCTCAAAGGAGCTCACTTCGAACATCACCGCAGAAGAAGCAGCGAGCTTCATTGAATACGCAAAAACAAAGCAAGATAAGTTCGTCATCTCCTTCCCCAGCACGCACATCGGTCTTTTGCCGGATTATGACAGAGATAACGATACCCGAATAGCGCTGCTCTACAATGAAACGTTGAATAGCTTCAATTCGGAAGCTCTCCCGAAGTCCGACGGAACGTATCATATGGTCTATCTCTTCCTTTATGAATACAATGACGGCTCTGCATTCTTCAAGGTTATAGAGTACGACACCGAATATATAACATCATTTCCAAAACCTTAACAACAAGCAAATAAAAAGCCAACCATTGTCTATTTGTAAACAATGGTTGGCTTTTTCTATATTAAATTACTTTGTAAGTATTTTTTCAACCTCAGCAAGAGCCTCGGGAATCTTATCTATATCCTTACCGCCGCTCATTGCGCTGTCAGGGCGTCCTCCACCCTTACCACCGCAGATAGCGGAGATTTCCTTAAGGATATTTCCGGCGTGCGCGCCCGCCTTTACAGCTTCGCTTCCTGCTGCCGCAACAAAGTTAAGCTTTCCGTCGGAAACAATTGCGAACACAACCACTCCGTCAGCGTACTTAGCCTTTACGGTATCGCAAAGATTACGAGCCGCATCGGGGCGAACGTCATCGAGTCTTGCTACGAGGAGCTTGTATGCTCCAACCTGCTTAACCGAATCAACGAGGGATGCGGTCTTCATCTCGGAGAGCTTCGAGTTTGCGCTGTCGAGCTCGCGCTTCATATCGCGGAGCTGACCCTGAAGGGACGAAGCCTTTGTTGCGATTGCGTGAGTATTCTGCACCTTAAGCTCGCGAGCCGTGTCAAGAATAAGAGCATCTCTCTCCGCAAGAAGCTCGAGAACGCCAAGACCTGTAGTACCCTCTATTCTGCGAACGCCTGCAGCAACACCCGTCTCGGAGATTATCTTGAACAGACCGATATTACCCGTGCTGGATACGTGAGTACCTCCGCAAAGCTCGGTGGAAGACTCGCCGATCTTAACAACTCTTACGGTATCACCGTACTTCTCTCCGAAGAGTGCCATAGCACCCATAGTTCTGGCTGTAGCAATATCGGTAACAGTGGTAGAGCAATTCTCTGCCGCAAGGATATGAGCGTTAACAATAGCCTCAACCTTTGCTATCTCCTCGCAAGTCATAGCGGAAAGGTGAGTAAAGTCAAAACGAACACGCTTCTCGTCAACGTAGGATCCCGCCTGCTCAACGTGAGTGCCGAGCACAGAACGGAGAGCCGCCTGAAGAAGGTGGCAGGAGGAATGATTTCTTCTTATTGAATTACGGCGATCTGCATCAATCTTGAGCGTAAGAGTATCGCCAACTTTGAGAATGCCCGAATCAACTCTTACCTCGTGAAGATAGATGCCGTTTGTTTTCTTAGTATCAAGAACCGTAAGTGACACGCCGTCAGCCTCGATCACACCTGTATCGCCGACCTGACCGCCGCCCTCGCCGTAAAATACAGTGCTGTCAAATACAACGGTGCACTCACCCTCGCTTACCTGCTCCTCCGCTTCGTTGTCAACGATTATGGAAAGCACCTTAGCCTCGCACTCGTCAGCCTCATAGCCGAGGAAGCTTGTTTCGGGAAGATTTTCAAGGAGAGATTTTGAGGAATCCGACCAACCGGAGATGTTTCCTCTTGCCTCTCTCGCTCTCGTCTTCTGCTCCTGCATAAGAGCGGTGAACTCTTCTTCGTTTATCGTAAGTCCGCTCTCCTCTGCGATCTCACGCGTGAGGTCGATCGGGAATCCGAACGTATCGTAAAGCTTGAATGCGTCAGCGCCCGAAATTGCGCTCTCGCCCGCAGCCTTGACCTTCTCAACTATTCCGGAGAGAATAGCAAGACCCGAGTCAACGGTAACGTTAAAGCGATCCTCTTCAAGGGAAATAACCTTGATTATATATTCACTCTTCTCGACGAGCTCGGGATATGCGCTCTCGTTCTGAGAAATAACAACGCGGCAAAGCTCGGTCATAAATTTGCGGTTGATACCGAGAAGCTTACCGTGACGGCAAGCGCGTCTTAAAATTCTGCGCAGAACGTATCCGCGTCCCTCGTTTGAAGGAATAACGCCGTCGCAGATCATAAACGTTGCGCTTCTGATATGGTCGGTAACAACGCGGATGGAAATATCGTCATTCTTGTCCTCACCGTATGTCTTGCCCGCAATGGTGCAAACGGTATTGAGGATGTTTCGTACGGTGTCAACCTCAAAGAGGTTATCAACGCCCTGCATAACGCAAGCAAGACGCTCAAGACCCATACCCGTATCAATATTTTTCTGAGCAAGCTCGGTATAATTACCGTTTCCGTCATTATTGAACTGCGAGAATACGTTGTTCCAGATTTCCATAAATCTGTCGCAATCGCAGCCGGGCTTACAGTCGGGAGAGCCGCAGCCATACTTGATACCACGGTCGAAGTATATCTCCGAGCAAGGTCCGCAGGGACCCGATCCGTGCTCCCAGAAGTTATCAGCCTTGCCGAGCTTTACAATATGAGTCTCGGGAACACCGATAACGTCACGCCAGAGTGCGTAAGCCTCATCGTCATGCTCGTAAACCGAAGGCCAGAGCAGGTCTGCGGGAATCTCAAGAGTTACTGTAAGGAACTCCCAAGCCCACGGAATAGCCTCATTCTTGAAATAATCGCCGAACGAGAAGTTACCGAGCATCTCAAAATACGTACCGTGACGTGCGGTATGTCCAACGCGCTCGAGGTCGGGCGTTCTTATACATTTCTGGCAGGTGCAAACTCTGTTACGGGGAGGAACCTCCTCGCCTGTAAAGAACTTTTTCATAGGTGCCATACCCGAATTTATAAGAAGGAGCGATTTATCGTTATTGGGAATAAGTGAGAAGCTGGGAAGTCTTAAATGTCCCTTGCTCTCAAAGAACGCGAGATATTTCTCGCGAAGATCGTTAAGTGATGTCCACTTCATTTAGTTTGCCTCCTTGAAGGAAAAGTCATTTTTTAACCCATACATTTTATCACAATTATAATAATATTGTCAAGACTTTTATTAAATATATAATTTTAACGCTCGTAAATATTTTAACTTTTCCTGTTTTTTCAAAATTTTAAAAAACAAAATCAAGTAAAAACATAAAAAACGCTCACGTTCCACGTTGCATCAAAGTCTTGCAAGGTAAAGCGCGAGCGTTTTGAATTTATTTAATTATTCTGTCGCGGGAGTAAAGCTCGGAATGAACGTAACGAACGGAACTACGTCGTCCGTAAGGTTTTCATCAATCGCAGTGCAGTCGATAACTACGGTATCGCCCGCCTTGACCGCAATGCTGATCACTCCGTTCTCGTCGGCATCATTTGTAGAATCGGCAGTATGATTACCGTTCTGAAGTCTTACAGAGCTCTTTTCGCTCGTAAGCTTAACCGAGAACGTACCGTCTGCCGTAGCAACGTACTTGAAGTAAACGGTATCGAATGTGTAGTTCTCCGTGGAAAGTGTTTCGTCGAGAACCGCGATCTGCGTGGGATTACTCTGCGTTCCGGACTTGCTGTTTACGGTAGCAGAAATGCTGACCTTCGCTGAAGTTTTGTTCCCAATAGCGACGATCGCGCTTGAGTTAGTATCCTCACCAACAAGCTCGAAGGTTATAACGCCCTCTCCGTCGGGAGTCTTCTTGTCGCCGTTATAGGTAACCTCAATTCCCTCACCCTCAATTACTATATAAAGATTCACGGTGTGGTAGATCACAAAATGCTCTGTCTTGCCCGCATCGAGTTCAAGAGCGTTTTCTCCCGCAACAAGCGGATAAGGTCTTTCGGGGGTACCGTTAGGCGTGTTATTGATAAGGATAAGATCAATCGCTGTCGTGCCCTCGGCAACGGTAACGGAATATGTATCTATGAGGAAGTAACCGACCGTTTCCAAGTCATAATCAACGCCATAGTTGCCGTACTTAAGTTCTGCGGTAACTTTTCCGTCGCTTCCGCTCGCGGTAGTCGTAACTACATTCTTAGCATCGGTCTTCGAGGTAAACGTGACTTTAACGCCCGAAACAACCACACCGTCCTGATCCTTAATGGTGAACGTTACATTAGCTTTATTCTTGGGCATTGCAGTATCACAAAGATCACAAACGTCATCATTATCGGTATCAAAATGCCCTTTATTACAAGCATCATTGTTATCATTCTCGCCGCCTGCATCTGTATCATTTCCTTTGTTCTTATCACCGCAAGCGGTCATTGCGAATACCATAGATGCCGCAAGCATAAGACATAAAATAAGCAACAAAATTTTCTTCATGTTATTTTCCTCTTCATGTTTTTTGTTAAAATTATTCTTCAAAGTGTCATCTGAGCATATGCTCCTCACATCAACATTTATATTCTATCACAAAGTCCGAAGTTTTGCAATAGCGCAAATATTAAAATGAGATTATTTTTATTTCATATCCCCTTTGCAATAAAGCAACAACAAGTCCAACCGGGGTACAAAACCAAATCGTTACAGATCCACAAAATCACATTTATAACAATCGCTGCACGAGCAGCAACGCAGAAAATAGTCAAAATTGCAAACTATAGTTTTCAAATACAAGAAACAATCCAACTTTCGTCGCCTTTTTTACTCAAACAATCAGAAAATGACAATCAAAGGTCAACCTCTCATAACGCCCACAATCATCTCCGCAAAAGCTACCAAAATCCAAGCAAAAAAGAAAATAACAAGCAAAGTAGGATAGTCTACCAATATTCGTTCGTGCAAACTCGTCAAAATCTCGCACGGTACGGCACATTCCGCAAAAAACAAACAAAAAAAGCGAAGCAGCGTCCTACTTTCGTTCGGGTAGCAAAGATAATTGCAAGAAATAACAGGCGAAAATCAATTAAATTTAATTTTAATATTGACAACTTCAAAAAAATATGATATTATATACGAGCGGCATTGGAAAGCTTTGAATCATAAAATCACGCACATCTAACGCAATATCTAACACTTTCCAAAAAAACAACTTAATAGTAAATTACAATCCAAAAAGGCTGTAACGGAATATCTCGTCAAAGACGAAGATACCAACACTCGTCACCGGTGAGCGAGCTCCACTGTGACTTCGTGGGGTATGCGAAGCGAATTCTGAAAAAATCATTTTTTTCAGAGCCGTGTAGATATTCTCTGCATATAACCGCAGCCCTATGGGTTGCAGTTATATGCAGGAATATCGAAGCGGTCACAACGAGGCGGTCTTGAAAACCGTTTGCCCAAAAGGCACGGGGGTTCGAATCCCTCTT
>JAZONS010000037.1:0-3027 GCA_045654585.1 Eubacteriales bacterium | reverse complement strand
TGACCTTGGCTTCGTTTTCTTTTCCGATGTTCTTATAATAGGTGTCATCATAAGTGGTGTGAATCTCGGAATACTTGATCTCACCGTCAATGTAACCGAAATCGTCCTTGATATTATTATGAAGAACTACTATCTGCTCGCTTTCGGTTGCATAGTAAAGGTCGCGGTATGAGTAAACGTTAACGCCCGAGCCTACGCAGCGGATCTTAACCTTATCTGTAATCATAGATGCATCGGCTTTTCCGTCACCGTCGGCGTCATATGCGAACTCGGCGTAAAATTCAACGATACCGGTGAAGGATTCGTCGATAACGTGTATCTTTCCGTCCTTATCTATCGTTACCGCATCGGGAGCGCTTGAGTGCCAGAGAATGTTATCAGCAAAGCCGATACCCGCGGTAGACGAAAAGTCTGTTTTGCTCTTTGGAACTGCATACTCGAGCTTGAATGCTTTGTCTGTTCCGTAGGTGTCAACAAGATACTGAGCGCCGTTTTCGTAAGAGTATTGATACTTTCCTATGGTGCGAATGTCTTCAATACCGTATGTTACGTCCGAACCCTCGGTAACGAACATAGAAGGCTTGATGAAGATAGTACATTCGATTGTCATCTCCTGCTCGATTGCGCCCGAGGTCTTGATCTTTAGAGTTAATGTTGTTATGCCCGCTTTATTTGCGGTAACGGCAAGCTTGCCGCTTTTAAGTATTTTTGCGGTAACGTTATCGTTATCCGCCGTAACCTCGTAGGTGAAGTTTGCGTCACTTGGAGTTACGGTGAAGGCGGGAGAAAATATTAGTCCAACTTCCGCTTCGAAAACAGTTTTATCAAACCGAGCATCAAGCTCTTCGATTTTTGATATTTCACAAGTTTTGGTTATAACTGTTCCATTGTTAGTAAGGGTGATTTCTGCAACGATCTTTCCAAAGAAACCGTTTGCAATAGTATAATTGAGCAGGAAACCGGTTTCGGTCTTAACCAATTCTGCGGTTATAATATCCCCCGAAAGGGTATTTCCGTCTTTGTCAAAGAATTTGTAGGAAATGTTTTTTGCATCAATAGCATCTTCGGAAGCTACCGAGATGGATATTGAGCCTTTTGTGCCAAGTGTTTGTATGTTGTTTTCACCGAGGTCCATAGCATCACGGTTTTTAACGGTGATCTCTATAGTATCCTTGATGTTTTTATCAAAGTCGGATGTAACGGTAATGGTTGCCGTGCCGCGGCTGAGAGCTGTAATAACACCGTTTTTATCAACCGATGCAACTGCCTCGTTGCTTGAAGAGTAATTCAGAATTGTATTAGAGGAGTTACTTGGTGTAAATTCGGTCGTTATACTTGTTTTTTCACCGACGGTAATCGTTGCTTTTGAAGCACTGCACTCAATAGCCTCGAGAGGAATAGTGGTTGTTTCACCCGGAGTGCCATCGGTTTTATCACCGGGCGTATTATCGGAATCGTCTAGCGTTCCGCCGAGTCCCGAGGGAAGCATATCGCAAGATGAAAGTAATGCTAGGGATAATGCAAGTATCAATAATAATGAAAGGTAAAATGTCTTTTTCAATTCAGTCTCCTTTCGTGATATATGGCTTGGCGAATCGGCAAAGCTACAAGCTAGTGCAGAATTTTGCCGATTTCGCAAAAACCAATTCAATAGATTCAAATAATAGATCGTACTGTCGCTTATTGGAAACTAAAGGAAATTATTTTTTGTAGATGCATTCGTAGGCTTCACCTGTCTTAAGCTTTTCTTCCTGAACCTTCGGAGAGAATCCGGAAGTTTGGTCATATAAGAAGAAGTAGAAGGGTTGCTCTCCTGCTGCCCAGGTGAGCTCGGATCTGCCTATATCGTCAAATGACATATTGTAATTGTTTAAAACGGTTCCGTTCTTCGCTTCAAATACGCTGTAGTTCTTACCGCCGCCAAAGAAGGCTATTCCTGCATGGACCATATTTTTATTGTATTTGGTAACGATATTGGAATAAGTGCTTTGCTTTGACAGCTCGTTTATCATGCCTTTTACGTCGAACGCCATATTATTGAAAATAGAGAAGTTTCCGCTGATTTCAATAAGAGTACTGCTGTCAACGTCATCAACCGGCTTCCAGTTATAAAGCTCTACGTCTCCGTCAAAGCTTACCTTTGATCCGTAGCTTGTTCTCGCCAGGTTTTCCCAACCGTCAAGAAGACCTTCGAGTTGGCTGAATTGGTTTACAACAGCTTCACTGTCTTCAAGCGCTTTTCCTGCAAAGTGCGAGTCCATACCTATTGCAAACAGACCGGTATCCTTGAATACGGAGTTTTTAACCGTAACGTAGGTGTTGATGTACTTTTCGTCGTAAGCTTTCTTTTGGTCTGCGGTGAGTTTATTGTAAGATTTTTTTGTATCGTAATCGGTGCCGCTATCGCCGTCAAGGTTAGGCGAAGGATTGCTCTTTGTGCCTTCTTTGAAGCGGTTTGAGCCTACACGCATGATAAACTCTCTTGCTCCTGAGAGAACAGAGTTGCTTATCGAAACGTTGATTGCTTTTTCGCTGTCAAGAATATCGCCAAAGACTCTGAGAACAGTTCTGCCGTTAGTGAGTCTTGAATACTCGATATTAACGTTATCTCCAAGAACCTCGGCAACCGTTCCGATATAATTCAAGTGAGTAAGGTCGTACTTGCCATCGCTGGTTGCTTCAAGGTCGCAGCCTCTGAGCTCAACGTTATTTACGGTAATGTTTTCGTAAAGAGCAAAGCAGATATTATCCTGCGCCTTAACGCTTATGGTGCTTAGTGCTCCGTTATCGGGATTCGTATGGGTTGCCATAACGAAGTTTAGCGGACCTTCAAAGAAATTAGGTGCGGCAATATCGTTGCCCGCAGCATCTTCCTCTAATTTATAGGTAACGTTATGCGCGTTGATAACGTATCCGTTTCCGTAGATATCGTTTTTGAATGAGATGAGCACCTTGACCTTGGCTTCGTTTTCTTTTCCGATGTTCTTATAATAGGTGTCATCATAAGTGGTGTGAATCTCGGAATAC
>JAZONS010000036.1:0-4868 GCA_045654585.1 Eubacteriales bacterium | reverse complement strand
GGCGGTGAGAACTTCCATTCAAGATTTGAATATCTCCCCGTGGAATCTCTCGAAAAAGTTGTTGACATTGTTGAGAGAATAATTCTCGACCTTGCAAAATAAATAATTCACCAAAATCAAAAAACGCTCTTTCGAGCCTTTTTTGATTTTATTCCAATTCTTGAATAATGTTTTTGATAGTTTTGTTTGTACGGTTTCCTGCTTCGTTCAACTGCCTCCATGTATCGGTATCGAAGGAGCCACTACCACGGTAACCGTTATACTGCTTGATCTCGGCAGATCCAAGATACATCTCCCCAACCTGTTCCCATTCGACAGTACCATTATCAAGAGTAATCTTGCGGAATACCGCCGCATAAACGGGAGCATACTCGGTGGGAGAGAACCAACCGTTATTCTCCTTTTGCAGATCATGGGTAGTCATATAGATCGTCATTTCGTTGCCGTTTGCAGTGTTTCCGTCGATTGCCTCATCTTTTATCATCAGGGTTACGGGAGTATCAGTACCGTTAATGTTAAGAGACAGCTGACCCTGGAAAAGACCGTCAAGAAGAGCGATGTCATTATCGGAAGCTCCGTCAACGTTTCCTATATAAGAATCATTGTGGCGGTCATTATTTCTATAATCTGCCATTTGAGACAAAAGCTGACCGTAGGAGTCTGAATTTCCCTCAACCTCATTATTAAGTATTTTTCCGAACTGGCCTAAGACACCGCTTACCGCGATTTCACCCTCATCCTCAGGAATTTCATCCAAAGGTAGAAATTCATACTTAATAACCGAATTCAACACATTGTTAGCGGATTGTGTACTGTTTTTATAGGTTACGATTACATCAAAGGACAAAAATCCGCCTGCATTAACCACAGTTCTTCTCTCGATTTGTGGCGTTACAACGATATTTTCGTTATCATAAGTGCCTTCTCCCAATGCGTAGATCATAGCGTTGTATCCATAATCTTCATCGGTGTTGTTAAATATTCTTATGGTATACGTCACTTGAGCACCACCGCTGTTTCCAAGAGTAGTTTTACTGCTCACGACCGTAGAACTAAATCCGTTGACAGTTGCAAAAGAACCGTTTGTACCGTTTTGACTTACCTCTACAATAAACAACTCATTGGGAGGTGATATCTCAGCGCTGCCATGAATTTCAAGCTCTCCGCTTGTGGCGGCGTAGCCTATCGATGTAAATAAACACATCAAGGAGAGTGCTACTCCGCCTATAATTTTCAACCAAGGCTTCATAAACACCCTCCTTTCCGTGCAATTTAATTAGTTCTCAGAACTATCGGTATTTTCTTCAAAATCCTTTTCATCGGGAGTTATCATTGCAACAAAAGCCTTTTCAGCCTTGCGTCTGACAACACCGATAATCTTTTTGAGGGGAGAAGACAGCTCTTCGGGATCTATTTTGTAGTTTCCTCTTGCTACCTCTGCCTCTCTGACAACTTCTCTGTCGCTATGAATGTCTCTTGTGGGAACGAGAACAACGTCTCCTTCTTCAACTACGTTTCCGTCAGGATCGTAACGGTATCTTTTATCTTCTCTTTCCTGCCATACGACGTCGATAGCATCAACACCGGGAGCCTCCACAATAAGCTGTTCGGCAGCCGTTTCTTCAACCGAGGGAATAGTATCAAGAATATCCTGAAGATCCTCAATATTCTCAGCAGGCTCTTCCTCTGCATCGGTCTCCTCAACGGATTCTTCTACAGGCTCTTCTGCGATTTCCTCGGTTATTACCTCAACCTCGGGAATCTCCTCGGCAGCCTCGATTTCAACCTCGGGTTCTTCAATAAAAGTTTCAATTTCAGCCTCGGACTCCCTAACCTCGGGAACTACCACGGTTTCGGTCAGCTTAGGATTGACAACAACCTTTACCACGGGGCGAACCACGTTGGTGATGTTGGGTTTGACGATGGTTGTGGGCTGGGGCTCGGGACGCTTCTCGGGCTCAGGATCGGTATAACCTTCTATCTTTATCTCATAGAAATAAAGAAGCTTGTTATCTGTGGGAATAATGAACTTAGCGCAGGTCTTATCCTCATTCTCATGCATAAGAATAGGAGACTGGATAGTATCGCGTATTTCAAGCAGCTCGTCGAAGGTCTCGACCTGAATTATCTGGTATCCGTAGGTATCAAACACGTTCTTGATCTTCTGGATGTAAGACTTGTACTGGTTGACTATCTTCTTGACACGCGCGGTGTAGGTTATATCCTCGGTTCTTGTAAGAAGGATAAACGCAATCATTATAAGTATAACGATAGCATCTATAATTCCAAGAACGATGGACGCGGCCTTGAATATCTCGCTTCCAGATCCGCCTGCTGAGGCAATGGTCTTGGTCTCTGCACCCGGAACGTTGGAGGTCATTTCGATATTGACCGTTTTAGTAGTAAGAGGTATACGTAACTCGGATCGGTAACTTTCCGCGCTGTTACTTGCGAAGGCAGATGAATCGCTGAGAACGTCGACCTCAAGTGTAACCACGATATTACTGGTAGTGCTTGGCAGATCATACTGCGCCAGGAATCGGTTAGCCACGTCGTTATATTCGTCGTAATTGATAACTACGTTTTCGCTTATAATAAGACGGGTTTCACTCTTCTGCGCCTTGTTCTGAACGTCTTTGAGCACCTTTTCATCGTTGAGTATAGCTCTGTTCGACTTATTGTCTATGATCTCGAGCCTTGACGTTACCTTATAAGAATAGCGGTAGTTTACATCGTCGGCATCCATATCTATCTCATAGCTCATATTTGCAATGACTTGGTCAATAAGGGATGCAACGTAGGACTGACCCTGTTCAAGACGATCTTCCTCAAAGTAGTCGTTTTCCTTCAAATATACGTCATAGTCTATATTGCCGCTTTCACGGTAGTTGATATACTGAGTCTTATCAAGCTGATAAGAAACAAACAACGATACAAGCAACGAAAGTGTGAGCATAGCAGCAATAACCGATTGCGCAATTATCAGGAGCGACCTGTTTTTTTGGTATTTTGCACGTTTTTTCTTTTCCTTTTCCGACATTTTATTGTATCCTCCTTTCTTAATTAGTTTGAAATAATTTCTCTAAGCCACAGAGTCGGATAACCGATATACGGAATTTTGACGTCGGTCAACCCGACTATGTCAGCCTCGGTTCTATATCCGGAGTCGGGAGTTTCATTGGCATCACCTTTGGTGTAATACCTTCTCTCGCCTTCAATGTTTTCGATTTTAATTACTCTGTGTATAATTTTTGATTGATCTTGGGAAAAGACAATTACCTGTCCTTCCTCGATCAACTGATCATCATATTGCTCGTAGATGATCATATCGCCCTTGTGTATCTCGCCCGTCATGCTTTCGGTCGCAATAACTAACGCGCCGAAGCGGAACTGGCAGGATATGAGCATGGCGACGGAGACGATCATTACGACGGTAATAGCAGTAAATACCGCCGACAGCTTGCCTCCCTTTCTCTCTTTTGCGTTCTTCTTTTTCTTTTCGTACATCGCCATAACGAACGCAAGCATAAATATGGGAAGTACTATTTTGATGCAGGCGGAAAGCGCGTCTGACATCGCGGTAACGCTCGGAAGCACGTAAATATAACAGGTCGTGATGATGCGGAACGCTATATTCGGTAAAGCTCCGAAGTTTTTTGATACGTAGTGGTAATAGATATTTGCGCAAAGCGCGGGAAAAAGCGTCATTCCAACAAGGTTCATAAACATGTTGAAATTTTTGATGCCCACAAAACTCGAATATGTGAGAGTCTCGATAACAACACAGCTTAAAAAGGTGATAACGCTTACAAATCTGTTTTTCTGCGCTAAAAATACGTGGCGGATGATCTCCGAGGTAATAATGATCGACACTGTCGGTAGGAGCATAGTCCATACGTTTTGGGCGTTTACGAAATAGGGATTGACGTAATAGCCCATATATAGGCCCGACATATGAAGAAGTATTACATAGAGAGCAGCCGTAACCGCATTCAAGAGCAGCACTTCTCTTTTGCTTATCGAAAGTATGCTTCTTTTTCTGATCAGGAAACATACGACCGCGGTTACGGGAAGCAGCAAGCAAGCCGTAACAATTTTGCTGCTCCCTATATCCACAAAGAGAAAGACAAGGAGAACGGCAAAGGTGATAAGAGATGTTAAATATAAAACTTTTCTGTCTTTAGACATTTACCGTCCTCCTTTCCGTTGTTTCAATTAGAAATCAACTTTATTTGACAACGTTGATTAAGGATTGGTGGTAGCGGACTTTACAGAACCGGGATCAGAATGACCTTCAATATAGAAGTTGTAGGTGAGAGTTGCATTGTCGGTAAAGCTCTTTTTGCATTCAACCGTCACAGTAATTTCAGCCTCTTCTTCATAGGCAATCTCCGTTTTGTCAATAGAAAAGCTAATATCGTAATAATCGTCGATATTAAGTTCTGTACTGTCACTATCTCTGATAAGGGTGGGCTCGGTCTGGAACGATATAGCCTGATCGAGGTATGCATTTATCTGACCGGGCGACTGGTTCTTAACTGTGAAAGTAAATTCGATTCTATCACCTATTGTATCAAGATGAGATACATCAAATCTACCTATCGTATCATCAAATGTTGCATGGTCATGCTCTGCAACATCGTCCTTGGCGCCAACGAATACTAACTTAAAATTATTAGCATCTGCCTCGATATTACCTGAACCGTTAATCATAAGTCTGCTGGTCTGACCTGCATAACCTATGCCAAGTGCGAGAGCTGCGATAATGAGCAGCGAGATGATTAGTGTTCTTCTCTTTTTCATTTTGTTTTTCTCCTTTGTAGAAAAAATTTTTAATTTGAGCCTTCCCTAATAGGCTCTTTTTTCTT
>JAZONS010000035.1:0-42492 GCA_045654585.1 Eubacteriales bacterium | reverse complement strand
TATTTAACACCCGGAGTAGGTGATGCGCTTAGAATATTAAATAATGCTTATTTGAGCCGAATGAAACAGTTCATTTTTGATACTAACGACAGTACGGCATATCCCACGACCGAAAATATTACGGTAAGCGATCTTTTGTGGGGAGTTGCCAATGAATCAAAAGACGGAAGGGTTATTTATCTTCACGTCCTTAACGCGCCCGACGGAAACACCTTGATACTTCCCAAAACAGCAGACGGAACTATCCTTAAGGGCAATGCCGTTATTATGAATTATGACGGTACCGAAACTCCCGTGACTATCGTTAAAACCGCTGACGGATATAGCATCACGCTTCCCGAAGGTGTGGAATGGAATGAAGTCGATACCGTTATCAAGGCGGAACGTATGGAGTTTGATTTCACGCCCAAAATGAGTATCACTCTCGGCTCTGAGCTCGTATGCAATATTTACGTTCCCGCGGCAGATTACCTCAAATCCTTCACGGTAGACGGTGTAGCATATGACAACCTTGTTTCCGTAACACTTGATGACGGTAATTCCTACTACCGTATAAAAATATCTCTTCCCGCCAAGGAAGCGGCAAGAAATATAGTCCTTAAGGTTACGCTGGGCGTCGACGGAAATGATTATACAGGTACGTTCACTTTAAGCATACCTAAGTACGCTAAGAAGATTATTGACTCTGACGCAACAAATGAAGAGATCACTCTCGTAAAAGACGTGCTTGCTTATATCAGAGCAGCATACGTTTACTTTGATTCCGAGGATAAGGATGACGCGCTTTTGGCAATTGACGGCATTCTCGCAGACTATAACAACGAGTTTGCAAAGGTTTCGGGTCAGACGAATACCGAGCAAGGACTTAAGGAGGCATCTATAATACTTGATGCAAAGCCTACCCTTCGCTTCATTCTCCCCGAAGGTAAAACCGCGGAGGCATACACGTTTATGTGCGGCGATAAGATTCTCGGTTATACAACGGGAATATACACCGAGGGCGAAAAGAATTGCGTTTACGTTGATGTTGAGCTTTACGCTTATCAGCTTATACGCGAAATCGCTTACAGCGACGGTACTTACAGCGGCAGCTTCCATATCAACAGCTATTATGATTTCGTTACGACGGATGAAGCTCAGAAGAACAATACCGCGCTTATAACTCTTGTCGAAAAGCTTTATAACTACTGCAAGTCTGCAGAAGCTTACAGAGCTTCCGTGGTAAGCAACTAAACGAGGTGACAACGATGAAAAGATATACAATGCCGGAATTTGAAGTAATCCAAATCGAAAACGAAGATATAATAACTACCTCCCCCGGAACCGAAACGACTTCCAAGGATGAAACTGACGGTATCTGGGATCTGGATATAAATTCTTGAATACATATTTGAGATTTAATTATCACAAATAACGAACAGTGGCTATGTCACCGAGCGAGTCTCGGCAATGTAGCCACTGTTTTTGTTTTGTTCTGCCTAAATGCGACGTCCCATGTTTGTCATTTAATTTTAATTTTTAATACCGCGAAGAACTTGCTCGCAGATCTCAGCCATGCCGAGCTCTGTTGGATGACCGTTCACCTTTTCGATGTCGGCGAGGGCAACGTATATGAAGCCCTGGCGTTCACAGGCGCGCTTCATTGCATCTGTTATCTCGGATTTGATATCGCAGTTGCCTATGAATACTATTCTCGTGTCGGGGAGATTCTCCGAAAGACGCTTTGCAAAGTGGCTGATAGCGGGGAGAACGGAGTACAGATCGCTCTCTGTAATTCCTTCATCGCGGAATTGACCGAGCGGCGCATTCGACCAGCTGTCGTTGGTACCGCCGAAAACAAAGAGAGTATCTATCCTGTTTTTATCGAAAAATCCCTCGGCAAGCAGTTTTTCAAATCTGTAAATAAACGAGGAGCTGTGCGAGCAATCCGAGTTGTTATATCCCGTGTATCCTATCGTAGAGCCTGACCAACTGTTGTTTTGAATGAGAGTAGACTCTGTGGAGTCGATGAGCTTTCTCCACCAGGTATTTTTAACGTCATAAACGTCGGGCAGTTCTTTTCTGTGCCCCGAATAATAAACGGCATATCCTGCGGGAATATGACCCTCATACGTCGAATAACTGTCACCGAATATCATAATATTTCCAAGCTTCATTTTAAACCTCACCTTTTTTCTGAATTATAATAATTAACTACATTGTAATATCTGTTTATCAAAAAGTCAAGCGTAATTTAATATTTTAAGCGGTTCGATGCAAATTTCAGAAGTCTTACTGAAATAAAAATAATAATTTACGAAAATGTAAGAAGCAATATCAAATAAAAAGCAAAAAAACGTTTTTAATAGCAAATTTTGCTCATTTTATAATAAAATGTACAATTTGCGGTATTGTAAATGTTTAAAAATGATGATATAATGTAAAAGTCCAAAGGATGTAATTATACTAACCGAGAGGAGGGAAAGATTATGGACGAGAGATATCATTTGCAATATGCTACCGCAGCCGTCAGAGGAAATATCAAAAGGCAGGGACTGACTCATCTTATCGAGAGCGAGCTTCTCGACCGTGAGCTTTCTCTTTTGACCCGCGAGGAATGCGAAAAAATAATCGATTTAGGCAAATCGCTGGGAATAAAGCTATATCATTTTAAAAGAAGCGATCGAATGCTACCCCGTGTCAATAAAGTGCTTGGTTTTTTAAAAGGAATATACTTCGAAAATATTCTTGATGTCGGAAGCGGAAGGGGAGTTTTTCTCTTGCCGTTTTTAGATGAGTTTCCATACGCTAAGGTAACGAGTCTGGATATACTCGATAAGCGTATAGATCTGCTTTCCGATATACGTCGCGGCGGTGTAGACCGCCTTTCGGTTAAGAGAGCAAGCATATGCGATAAGCCGTTTGCGGATAAATCGTTTGACGTAGTAACTATGCTCGAGGTGCTTGAGCATATCCCCGACGTTAAGTCCGCGATAGCGTCAGCTGTTAAATTAGCGAGGAATTTCGTTGTGGTAACGGTTCCGTCGCAGGAAGATGATAACCCCGAGCATATTCACCTTTTAACCAAAGAAAAGCTTACAGCATACTTTAGTTCCTGCGGCGTAAGCAAGCTTAGCTTTGACGGAGTACCCGGGCATTTATTTATGATAGCAAGAATATAAAAAAGCAGGAAAGGAGGCAAAAAATAAATAAAATGTAATACAAGGTTTACATTGGTGAGTTTTTAGCAACAAAAAAACGCAAGAAAAATAAGTTTTCTTGCATGAACATATATGAAAGACGGTGATATATAATGGATTATAGTATTATAAAATATCCGAGAACCCGTCATCTCGAAGGATCAAGGCTCCAGGCTGGAGATGAGGACTTAAGTCAGGTCCCGTTCTCGGCAATATTTGGAAGAAATATTGTTATAGAAGAAAAAATAGACGGAGCCAATACGGCTATTTCATTTGACGGAGAAGGAAATCTGCTATTACAGAGCAGAGGTCATTATTTATACGGCGGTCATAAAGAGCGCCATTACAATCTTTTGAAGCAGTGGGCAAATATCAATAAGGATATCTTTTTTGACGTACTGGGCGACAGATATATAATGTACGGCGAGTGGATGTACGCGAAGCATACGATATTCTATGATGCTTTGCCGGATTATTTTATGGAGTTTGATATTTTTGATAGAGTTGAGAGGGTATTTCTCGACACGCCAACAAGGCGCACCTTTACAGAAAAAATGGGTATAGTATCAAGTGTTCCCGTTCTTGCGTCGGGTATATTCCGAGATAAAAAAAGCATCTTGTCGCTTATCGGTAACTCTAACTTCATAACCGATAACGCGCGTGACGTGTTAAGAAAACTCGCAGAGAGGGATGGGCTTGACGTAGAAAAAGCTCTTGCCGAGACCGAGCCTTCAAAGCTTATGGAAGGCCTTTACATAAAGCTCGAAGAGGACGGAGTGGTCAAAGAAAGACTTAAGTTTGTCAGAGCCGCTTTTCTGCAGTGCGTATTTGATTCTCAATCCCATTGGCAGTCAAGACCCATAATCCCCAATCAACTGAGGCAAAAGGATTAAGTCCAGCTTAGGCGGTGGAATAAAATGAGAACTAATAATAAATTGAATTTAATACTAAGCGCAGCACCTCCGCCGGGTGGTACGGTAAATTGGGAGCTGCTTTGGGAAAGTGCGCTTTGTGATCTGCTTTCGGAAATGAATGCAACAGAGCAGGAGCCCGAATACCACGGTGAAGGTAACGTATATAATCATACTAAGCTTGTTACCGAAGCTATGATAGATCTGCCGATTTATCGTGAAAGTGAAGAAAGGGATAGGACCGTGTTGTTTTTATCAGCCTTACTTCACGATATCGGTAAGATAAGATGCACGCGACGCGAGGGCGGGAAAATCATCTCGCCGCACCATGCCGCAACGGGAGCGAGAATGGCGCGTGAGTTTATGTTTCGCGAGCTGGGAATGTCGGGAAATGACGACATTCGCTCCTTGCGCGAGGCTGTTTGCGGCCTTATCAGATACCATTCGTTTCCCCCGTTTGCCATTAAGAGTCCCGATGCGGAGTTGAAATTGTTGAAAATAGCGGCAAACGGAGAGCTCACTCCCGATTTTTCAATAAGAAAGCTTTGTGCGCTCGAGAGCGCCGATGCGATAGGCCGTGTTGGAACGAGCACCGATGATTACCTTGAGAGAACCGAGTATTGCAGAATGCTCGCGGAGGAGCTCGGTGTTTGCGATGAACCGCATAAATTCAGCACGCCCTACACCGAAAGAGCGTATTTTCTTGGTAAGACCAAGTGGCGCGATGATAATCTATATAAAGACAGCGACTTTGAAGTCGTTCTTATGGCAGGCTTGCCCGGTACGGGTAAGGACACTTGGATAGAAAAGAATCTACCCGATATTCCTATGATATCTCTCGATGAAATACGTGCTAAGTATAATATCTCTCCTGTCGGACCTCAGGGAGAGGTTGCGGCGATAGGTATGGAGATGGCTCGTGAGTATTTACGAAAAAAGCAGCCATTCGTTTGGAATGCAACGAGCACAGTATACGACCTTAGGGCCGGACTCGTGTCACTTTTTGAGGATTACGGCGCGTCGGTCAGAACCGTATTTCTTGAAACAGGATGGGAAGAGGGTCTTATGCGTAACAGCAACAGAGCGAGAGTTGTTCCGGAGGCAAGAATAGAAAAAATGCTCTCGAGGCTTGAGATTCCCGAGCGCTATGAGAGCGAGATCGTAGAGTGGAAATGCGTTTGATACGCTACTAAGCTACTAAAGGAGTAAGAATATGATACCGACCTGTTTGACTTATTTCTGTGTATACATCGGAAATAAACCTTTTGATCTTAAGGATTTCTGTGAGCGGTTATCTCTTGATTACGAATATATAAAGGATTACGGAACCGACGTAACGATCCATATCGGAGAGAATTATGAGTTCGATATAGATATAAATGCTATGCTCAGAAAGTCCTTGAAGGATCTTTTCGGTAAAGAGGAAATTCTCGTTGAACTGAAGAAAAAGTATGCGCTTGAATACTATATCGAACGCGTTCCCACACTCGTTGCCGACGGTGAAATACCGAATCAGCTTCTGTCGCTTGACTCGGATATTATCGAGTTTATGTATAAAACGGGCGCTCACGACGATCTTGATTATTTTGTCATAGCGGCGCATTGAGTACATATTTGAATTTTTAATGTTCGCTAAAGGAAGCGCTTTAAAATTGTTAAATTACTATTGACTTTTTTCACTTTTGGTGATATCATATTCTTACACAAAAATAAACACAGCTCATCGGAGAAAACTCCGTTGTCGGACGTACTGCGTGACGGTACTGTTCGGGGATAAGGAAATCGCAGTGAGAATCTGCAGCAACAGCCATTACCGTATCTCCTTTCATTGAAAGGTCAAGTCGGAATGCTTATCGGGCGGTGACGCATAAAGGTCTCTTGGGCAAGTGGGGAGATGCTGAAAAGGATACGGCAGGGTATCCATTTTCGCTTTGTTTAGTTAATCTAAGCACCCTCACGAAGGGTGCTTTTATTTTATCTTTGTGAAAAAAACACAAAGAAAGGAAGAAAAAAACAATGAAAAAAACAGCAAGAATTCTTACAGCAGCATTGCTTGTATTTACACTTGTGTTTTCATTCGCAGGATGCGAGCTTATTGACAAGCATATCTTAGGAAATACAGTCGACAAAGCCGGTCGTTGGGAAGATGCGATCTATCGCAAGGATACCGAGCTTGGCGAAGGTAAAAAGACTGTCCTCGTAGAAGTGAAGGTGGAGGATAATTCGATAACGTTTACTTTGCATACAGATAAGGAGATGCTTGGCGACGCGCTGATGGAGCATAACCTTCTTGAGGGCGAGGAGGGCGCATACGGACTTTACGTTAAAAAGGTTAACGGAATAATGGCAGATTATGACGTTGATAAAACCTATTGGGCACTTTATAAGAACGGAGAGTATTCGATGACCGGTGTTGACACAACGCCGATAGCTGACGGGGAGCATTACGAGCTTGTCTGCGAAGGATAAAAAAACAATAGACGATATCAAGCAAAATTCAAAAAAAATACGCGAAATGTGCATTTTCGCAATGCTCGCCTCTTTGATGTTTTGCTCGAAGATCATAATGGAAGTATTGCCAAACATTCACCTGCTCGGGATGTTCACGATGCTGTATACAGTTGTTTTTCGAAAAAAAGCTTTGATACCGATTTATCTCTACGTTTTTATCAACGGACTTTATGCAGGCTTTGCGACGTGGTGGGTACCGTATTTATACGTATGGGCTGTTCTTTGGGCGATAACGATGCTCATCCCAAAGAGTATTCCCAAAAAAATAGCGGTTATCATATATCCGATAATCTGTAGCTTGCACGGATTTTCGTTCGGAGTACTGTACGCTCCCACCCAAGCGCTTATGTTCGGATTTAATTTTAAGCAAACGCTTGCCTGGATAGCGGCGGGATTTACCTTTGACGTACTTCACGGCATCGGTAATTTCGTTGCGGGATTTCTTATTGTTCCGCTCTCCGAACTGCTAACGAAGCTTATTCGGAAGACAATATGACCCGAAAATAAAAAAAGGTATCCGGGGCAGAGTATGATCTGCGCTTGATACACTCAAAAATTATTTCTAAAATAGAAGTGACCCTTGATTGCATTTCTTCACACGCAACCAAGGGTCACTTCTGGTCGTTCTTATTATCTAACATCATTTGATTATCCTGCCTTTCTGCGGTCTACCCGTCACATCTTTGCATCTTCTTAATCTTAATTAATACGTACTCTCTAAGCGAGATAGCTGGATTTTAGTGTGCTCGAAACGGGTGAATTTTTTGTTTCTAAGTTGAAGACATTTGTTTTTTGGATTCGGTGAACTTAAGTTATATTGGTTTACAGGATGATTCGGAATAACTATTCTTAATCCATTTATCAATAAGAATTTTACTCGCAAAAAATCTTATTCGGAGAAAGACGAGATATTCTTAGTCAGCCAATCTATATAATGCGTAGCACCGCAGTGTTTTTGTTCACGGAATCTTAGTCAAATCGCCTTCACATCAAAGAAATGAAGATTTAAGTTTTCATTGGACTGTACCTTCCTCTCTGTGTCTATAGTATAACATACTTGAAATACATTTTTCAATAGGCAAATTATTAAAACTTCACAATTATTTTTTGTATAAAACGTAGAAATTGTTGAGTTTGACTAAAAAGTTATTTACAATTAAAATAAAGTATGATATAATTAATTTGTGATGCGCGTTTCGGGAGAGTTTTCCTGTGCGTATCATTTTATTTTTTTATCAAATTAAAATAGAAAAGCAAATAATTTTGCTTGAATATAACTAATAAATATGATAAAATAGGATTGCCGGTTAATACCAAACCAAATCGAATATATTTTATGTCAGCGTTAGTTAAGAAAGAGTACAAGAAAGATCTATCAGTTAGGAGAGGATATGAAAATTGCTATTATAGGCTTCAGCGGATCGGGAAAATCAACTTTGGCAAAAATCATTTCCGAGCAGTACGGAATTCCCGTAATGCATCTGGATACCGTTCATCATTTACCGCAGTGGAAAGAGCGTGAAAGGGAGAGTGAGCTTGAGATCGTTGATAGCTTTATAAACTGCAACGATAGCTGGGTCATTGACGGGAATTACAATAAAGTTCACTTTGAGCGCAGAATGGAAATAGCCGATCATATTATTTATCTCCGTCTCGGGAGGTTGACCTGCTTTTTCAGGGCATACCGACGTTATAAAAAATATAAAAACAAGAGTCGTCCGGATATGACGGCCGGATGCGAGGAGAAATTTGACCGAGAATTTATCACTTGGCTTCTTTTCACCGGACGACGCAAAAAAAGACGAAGCCGATTTGAGGACGTAGCGAAAAGGTATTCCTATAAAGTGACTGTGATAAAGACTCAACGTCAGATTGATAGATTTATCGAAAAAATCAAAAGTCACGAACTTGTGTAGAAAAATAAAACAATTATTTACATATGGAGCAAAAATGGAAGAAAACAGAAAAGAACTATTGGCTGAGCTGTATTGTCTAAGAGCCGGTATGTCGGCACTTTCGCAAGAGAGTGAGAAGCTTAAGGGCGAAGATGATAGGCTCAAAGCTGTTACCGTCAAAATAGAGGATAATACTGCAGAGATAATAAACTATAATGCAATTGTTAATTCAAGTAAAAAGACACTCAAAAGCGCGAAGCACGATTATAACAAAGCAAAACGCGAGTATGATAAAAAAAGCTTTCCGCTTTGGGTGCATTCGATATTTACTGTATGCCTCTTTATTCTTGCGGGATATCTTTACTACATAAGAAAGCCGGACTCGGATTACGTTTTACTTTTTGATATCTTGCTTGGTGCAACGTTGGTGCTTGCATTGATAGAGCTTATACGGTCTGCTTTACTGAATAGGAAGGTTAAGCCTCTGAGGATCAAGATGAAAAATGCAAAGCAGCTGATGATAGACTCGAAGACTTGGATATCAGAGAGTGAAAAAGGTGCAAAGCTTGTTGAGGGCGAAAACCGCGGACTTGGAGATAGAAAGAATGAGTATGGGTTATCGCGCGCCGATGCTGTATCGATTTCTGTTCCTATGGGAGAGGCATTGCATGCTGCTCTTGTGCGTAATTTTGAAGGAATTATCGGTCAATCATATTACCGCGCGCTCGACTTTATAATCGAACTTATAAGAAGCGGAAAGAGCGAAAGCATCACAGCTGCACTCATAACCGTAGATAATAAAAAAGCGCTTGGAAGACTTGAAGAGGCGGTGAATACCGCTCATCAGAATTTACTGTCTTATATCGAAGAAGATATGGCAGAGCTTTCCGCGGAACTCGATGTGTCCTATTCAAGACTTGAAAAGATCATATCGGAAGAAAACGAGCGCGCTATAGAAAAGATCAAGTCAAGTAAAACTTATATCTCGGGCAGCGTCGATGAAATAAGAGCAAGCTTTATGAAGACCAATTCGAAGGATAATATACGGTCGGCTCTTGCTGCGAGGTCGAAGATATCAAGTCTCGTTCTTGCGGACGATCTTGATTATATTCTATGTCATAATAGATAAAAGTTCAAACTAAAAATATTATTGAAATTGCACACGGATAGTGGTGTTTACATGGCGCAACCGCAAAAAACGTTAAAAGCAACTGTGAATTGACAAATTGCAAAGTGCGCTTTATTGCGGGATTTTGCGTTTTGTTGTATTATGTTATCGGAGAGACGGAAAACCGCGCCGAGCGGAAGCTGTATCTATCATTAATATGAAGGTGAATTAAATGATTTTAGCCGACAAAATAATTAAATTGAGAAAAAAGAACGGTATGTCGCAAGAGGAGCTTGCTGAGAAAATAAACGTTTCAAGGCAGTCTGTATCAAAGTGGGAGGGGGCTCAGTCCATACCCGATCTTGATAAAATTATTCAGATGTCAGAGTTTTTTGGCGTAACTACCGATTATTTGCTAAAGGATGATATCGAGGAAGAGGAGTTTACGGGTGAAGATATTCCCACTGTTAAAAAAATATCCCTCGAGGAGGCAAACGCCTATGTTGAGCATAAAAAGCGCTCTTCTATTATCATAGCAATATCTACTTTTTTATGCATCATTTCTCCGATAACACTAATAATATTATCCGGAATATCGGAGTACGGCTCTCTTGGCACAGATACCGCTGTGCTTATTGGACTTCTGATGCTTTTCGGCTTCGTTGCAACTGCTGTTGCCGGTTTTATATACGCAGGCTATTTAGGCGAGCGTTTTACATATCTTTCCGCACCGTTTGATAGAGAATACGGTGTTGAGGGTGCTATACGAGAGAAGAAAAAGGCATCAAGACCGATTTGTTTTAAAATGAATATTATCGCTACCGTGCTTTGCATACTTGCCGCATTGCCAATCGTCGTATGCGGAATACTCGAGAAAGAGCTTCTTACCGTTATCATGGTCGGTGTGGCGCTGTTTGTTGTGGGTATTGCGGTTGCGCTTTATATTATTTCCGGCGTGAGAAGCGGTGGGTATGACGTGCTCCTCGGAGAGGGTGAGTATAGTGAAGGCAAAAAAGAAACAAGCAAGCTCAAGGAATCAATAGATTCCGCATATTGGGGTGTAGCGCTCGCGGTATATCTTGGCTGGAGCTTCATTAGCGGAGATTGGGGCAACACCTGGATAGTATGGCCTATTGCTGCCGTTCTCTTTGGCGCGTTTGAAGCAATTGTCGGTATCTGTAATAAAAATTACCGTGACAGCGACGACTGATTAAATTACGAATCATCTAAATACATTTGAAAAGCACCCGTTGAGTATTCTTGGAACTCAACGGGTGCTTTTAACACTTTATAAGATCGTTTTGTAAAAATTGGCAAAATTTACAAAAATATTTGGATACTACTAATAAATATAAAATATCTTTATTGAAAAAGATTTTTAAATATGTTATATTTGAATCGTCACTGAAATATCAAAAACACAATTGTGAGGAACAGTTATGAAAGCAAAAAAGGTATTATCACTTATTATGGCTTTTGCATTGCTTGCCGCGGTAGGTACATGCGTGGCACTTTCAGCCTCTGCGGCTGAAGGTGAATTGCCCACGGTAACGGATGGGAAGGAAATAGACGTCTGGCTCATAGCAGGTCAGTCGAACGCGATAGGTCAGGCTGCTAATTCCAACTATCCAACAGATGAAGCTTATGCTTCATACAAAGAGCTTTTGACGAACAAAGCGGATGATGTATGGTTCTACGGAAACAAAAATGATAGATTTGTTCCCGCCGGTTTCGGTCAGGGGCATACAACTTCATCTTCGGGTCCCGAGATAGGTCTTACGACAGCACTTTCGGGAAAAGGCAAAACGAGTGCTATTATAAAGCTTGCTTACGGTAATACGTCGCTTTACAATAATACGACGAGTGATGAGTCCATAAACTACGGTACGTGGACTCCGCCTTCGTATATCGAAGCCCATTCCGTAGCTACGCTCGGAAATAGAACGGGTGACCTTTATCTCAGCTTTATGAAGAAGGTTGATGACGGTCTTTCACTTCTTAAAGATGCGGGATATACTCCCGTTATCCGCGGAATCTACTATATGCAGGGAGAAGCGGATACCTTTGGTTCTGCATCCTCCTCGGCATACAACGAGCTTCTAACAACGCTCATAAGTGATATGAGAGCAGACATTTCTGAAATAACGGGTAATGATTATTCCTCCTTGCCTTTTGTATACGGAAGAATTTACAGAAATCCCACCGTTGCTCACAGTTCGCCTGAATATCTTGCGGCAGTTCAGTCAGCGCAGGATGCGGTTGCTGAAAAGGGAATTGAAAACGTATTTATGCTTGATATGAGAAGCGACCTTCTTGATCCTGTAAGCGGCGCGCAGACCTTGCCTACACAGCAGGATGGGTGGCATTTCGACTCTCTGACTCAGCAGATGCTAGGCGAGGCAGTTGTTGAAAAGGTCAATTCGATTGACGGCGAGCAGACGAAATACGGATTTATTCCCACCGAGTATACTGCGGCATCCAACTATTTTGCTATTTTCAAAAAATCAGATGGAAAATATGTTTTTGACAGTGTCAAGACAACGGTTTCCACGGCAATCACGAGAGCCAAGGATCTCACTAATGCTTCTTCGGGTGTAACCGATGATGTTGTTATCCTGCTTCGCGGAAATTATGCAGGCGGAGATTATCCCGAGAACGTATCCGATATCGGCGGTACCGTTACGGTCGATCTTAACGGCTATACCCTGACGGGAAGAACGAGTCTAGGTAATATCGGAGTTGACGATTGCTTCGGTGTTGACGGAAAACCGAAAAAGGCAATAATAAACTACAAGAACGGAACGCTTCTTATGCGTGACTTCGGTATAATATTTAATACCGCGGGAACAACTTATTCAACCGATACCGAGGAGAAGGTATTAGAATATAATTTCGAAAACGTTTATCTTGGCTTCTGCTCAGGCACTACATCTGTTGCATCAAATAAAGGCTTTGATCTTCTTGTAAGTGACAGATCCTCGTCGACAGTCAAAAACGTTACGTTTAATCTTAATCTTACAAACTGCACGCTTGATCTTGCGACGAACGCAAAATCTAATGCAAGACTCGGAACTCTTTCGACAAGCAATATGACCGACGCTTCAATGTCGGACTATAATATCAGCTTCAAGGGCTGTACTTTTATTGCAAGCACCGAAGCTAATCTTACCGTAAAAGCAAGTGCCGAGGGCGATAAGGTCACGTTCCTGAAGGATACTGACGGAAGCTTCGGCAGAGTTCAGCTTCCCGCAGGTACTTATTCGGCTACATACGTAGGCTACGATGACGGAAATGACGTCATACTCAAATGCAAGGACACCGGAACTACTGAAAACGGATATTCTGTATTTGATCTTGTTGCTTCCTCCGCCGCAGAGACGTATTACGGAAGCGTAAATTCAACTTATTCTGACAGTAAGCTTTATCCATTTGCTGTATTCTATAAGAACAAAACCGCTACGTCTTATACATTCCTTTCGGGATATAAGACATGGAAGAGCGCGATAACTGCGGCTAGCGGAAAAATAAAGGGAAGCGACGGCGCGAGCAAAGGTGACGAGGCAGTTATACTTCTCAGAAGAGATTATGATTTTTCAAGCGCCGGAGCAGACGAGCTCTTCTCAAATACAAGTATTATCGGCGGAACTTTGATAATAGACCTTAACGGCTACGCCATGACGTATAACACAAGTATTATGAACACGACCTCGATGGATTTCACTTCGGGAGTTGGCGGTGATACTTACGTTAATGTTAAGAATGGAACGTTTCTTTCCGCAACCAAATACGGACTTGTTTATAACAGAACGGGAGCTCCTTCAAGCTATACCGTAGAAAAAACATATTACTTTACGTTTGATAACGTAAAATTCGGATATACCTCAGTTTCAACTGCAGCTAGCTTGCTCATACATTCAGATGCAACGAATATGTCTACCTCGGGTTCTCTTGCAACGGGTGAGGTATTCACTTATAATAACTGCACGATAGATATGACGGGAGCTCCAAGCGGAGCAATGGCCGCAAATCTTAGAGCATCCACTTCTTTCGAAAAACTCAATTATTCGCTGTACTTCAAGGGCTGTAAGTTTATTGCTGACAGTGTGGATCAGGTAGCATTCAAAATGAATACATCGGGCGATAAGGTTACCTTCCTTAAGGATTCGGAAGGAAAGTATCCCACTGTTTTTCTTTCTATGAATCAGGTTGAGCCGAGCACTTCGTATCTTTTCGACGGAGAAGGTGATGATGTCGTTTCCTACTATGAAAGCGGCAAAAGAGAGGGAAGCTATAAGGTATACGAGCTTCTTCCCGGTATCGACACCAAATACGGATTTATAACCTACGCAAACTCAAAGCAGGGCTTTGCGGTATTCAGCAAAAATACCGACGGTAGCTACGACTACGTCGGAGGCTACGGAACGTGGAAAAATGCTTTCAGTGCGGTTGCGGCTCTTATAAAGGCTGATTCCGCTACGAAAGATGAGTGCGTCATATACCTGATGAACGATATCAGTGAGGCTTCGTATCCGGAAAACGTTTCCGATGTTGCCGGTACTGTTCATATAGATCTGGGCGGTCACACGTTTACAAACACGATGACCCTCTTCAGAACGGACGTTGATGACTGTATGGCATCGGGTGCTACCGAGCAGAAAAAGCTTGTTATTAATATTGAAAACGGTAATCTTGTATTCTTAAACTTCGGTATTGTGTTCAGTACTGCGGGAAGCGGCACGTACACTACCGAAAAGACGTTTGAATTTAATATTAAGGACGTAAACTTCAGCTACGCCAAGGGTGCGGAATCAATTACCGAAAATAACAAGGGTGTAGATCTTCTTATAAGTGACAGAAGTGCGCCGGCATCCATAAACGTAAATTACAACTTTAACGTTACCGGTTGTACGTTTGATCTTATCAGCAACGCGAGAACTGCCGCAAGACTCGGAAATCTTAATACAACGTCGCCCTCAAAGGATAGTGGACACTCAGTGTACAGTATAGAATTCACCGACTGTAAGTTTATAACCGACAATATTAGCAAGGTAACCTTCGCAAAGAGCACCGCGGGTGACGTATTTACGATGAATGCTGATGCCGAGGGCAATTATCCTGTAATTCTAACTGATAATAAGGAATACGCCTTCTATCCCGTTCTTTTTGACGGTAATAACGGAGAAAGCAGCGTTCTTCTTGTTCCCTCATACGATGGCGTCTCGGGTAACTACGGTAAGTACGTGCTTACCGTCACCGACGGAAATCTTACCGAAAGCACGCCTTACGCAACTATTCCTACCGATTACGTGGATACGGTAAGTTATCCGTTTGCCGTGTTCTATAAGAATTCTGACGGAAACTACGTATTCAGCAAGGGCTACGATACTTACAAAAATGCGATGACGGCTGCAATAGCGCTCACTAAGACCTCGAACGCGAGCAGGAGTGACGAAGCCGTGATCTATCTCAGAAAAAATTGGTCCGGCGGCGGATATCCTTCGGGAACCGGGGATATTGCTACGAAGGTAACCGTTGACCTTAACGGCAAAGAGCTTGGAATACTTGAGAGCCTTTGCAACACCGCAACGCAAAACAGCCTTGATCCTACGGGAAATATAGTTAAAACAAACGGTGTAATAGACGTTAAGAACGGAAGCTTACTCGTCAAAACTCACGGAGTGATTTATATGGCGAAAACTGGCTCTTATACTGCAGGCTACGAGAAGACGTTCACCTTTAATTTTGATAACGTATACTTCGGTTTCGTTGCCGGTTCGGGAGCACCAAACCTTCTTGGAAGGGTTGCAAGCGAGCATACGTCTGCAAGAGTAACTTATAACATCAATTATACCAACTGCGTTATTGATATGGTGACTAACCGTCCTTCGCGAACGGATCTTCTTTTAGGAAACCTTGCCGGAGGCAGCGGAGATTATACCGACATACACGTCAGCTTTGAAGGCTGTGAATTTATATGTAATGCCGAAAGCGATCTCATTTATAAGATGACAAGCGGTAAGGATACCGTAACATATACTAAGAGCGCGGACGGTAACTACGCATCGGTTAAGCTACCTTCGACGGCGAGCGCTCCAACTCTCAGCTATGCGCTTGATAACACAACTGCTGTATTCGTAAAGATATCCGACGACGGAGAGTACGCGACGTACAGACTCAGACCCGAGGCGCTCGCGAATGTTGACTTCGTTCCAAAGATGAGCCTCACGCTTGACAGAGATCTTATTCTTAACGTTTACGTTCCCGTAAAATCCTTCCTTACCGGCTTCACGCTTGACGGAAAGGCAGAGAGTGAGTATGACGTAAAGACCGTAACTCTTGACAGCGGTGATTTTTATCGCATCTCCATTTCTCTTTCCGCAAAAGAAGCGGCAAGAAATATTGAACTCGTTGCAAATCTTACCGTTGACGGACAGAGTGTAACGGTAAGAAACAACTTCGGTATAATCAAGTATGCCGAGAAAATACTCGCTGACGGTACCGACGTAGAAAAAACGCTCGTATGCGACGTTCTCTCTTACGTAAGAGCGGCATATGCGTACTTTGATACAGATGCGGCTGATGTGATCGCGAAGATAGACGCTATTCTCGGTGAGAATTACGACGAAAATAACGCGCCCTCGGGTGAGGGAAGTACTACCGCTCCGAGCACAGGACTTTCTAAGGTAACATTAGTTCTTGACGGAACTCCTTCCATAAGATTCTATCTTGCTTCCGGGGCTGACGCAAGCGCTTATAAGTTCTATATTAACGGTGTGGAAGTTAACACGGTGATGGGTACAAACACCAATGGTACTTACATTGACCTTGATACTTATGCATATGCAGTATGCGAAACCGTTACATATACGATAGACGGTATAGAATCCGGAAGTTTCCATATTAACGCATACTACGAATGGTCTAAGACACAAAATAACACGGAGCTTGAAAATCTCGTAGCTCGATTCATAAAATACACCGAGAGCGCAAGAGAGTACAAGAATTCCGTAGTAACCGAATAAGGAGGTCGAAATGATGAAAAAGTATATAAACCTCGAAATCGAAATACTCGAAATTTCGGCAGAGGATATTATTACGACCTCACTAGGTACTGAAACTACGCCGAAAGAGGATAACGACGGTATCTGGGATTTTGATCTCGGTTAAATAGCTTAATAACACAAAGAAAAGGCTTACCCGATGAATTGGGTAAGCCTTAATTTTATCAAAATGTAAATAATAAGTGTCAATAATGTGCGGTTTGAATTATTCTATAGTATTTGAAAACTCGTCAATCAGACCCAAATCCCAAAGCAATCTTGATAAAACATATTTGTCGCGTATATCTTTTGATGCACGGAAGATCTCGGGTAAAAGAGCTTTATCTGTTCCAATATCGACGGGGGATTTTGGGATACCAAGCTTATCATAAAGCTTATCAAGATATTCGACAGTGGGGAGCTCTTCTTTAATTATGGCAAGAATAGTGTCCCACTCTTTTATAATGAGTTCAAGACGGACTGCGTGCTTATTCTTATCGTATTTTCCTTCTTTTTCTTCGAGCTTTATCATACTTTCGGCACCTTTGCCGAGAAGAGCTGTGAGCCTTTCATTCCAATCAGCTTTATCAAAAGCTTCGGAATATGCTTTACCCTTGTTAAAGTCGGGGGTAATATTCTGTAGCTGCGCATAAAGCTTTGCGGCGATATAAGTACCTATAGCGCACTGAATTCCGTGAAAGTCGCAGGGCGTGCCAAATTCTTCATATCTCATATCGATAACGTGAGAGATGTAATGCTCAACGCCCGATGCAGGTCTTGATATACCCGCGTAATTCATAGCAGCGCTTCCGATGAGAAGCCCTTCGAATATTGCGGCAACGGCATTTTCATCACCGGAGAGGATTCCGTCGGCAGTTTTAAGACAGCCTTTTAAGGCGAGCCTTGTTAGCTCTGCAATCTCGGGGCAATAGTATTCACCCGTGAGAAGATTACTTATTCTCCACTCGCAAATGCTTATGTATTTTGCAAGCATATCACCAATGCCCGAGATCATCATCTTCGTAGGAGCTGTTTTCAGAATATCTGTATCTCCGATAATAACGTCGGGGCTCTTTGATGCGATAGTTACCTTAAGACCGTCGCGGCACATTGAAGAGGATAGAGAAACGTACCCATCCATTGAAGGCGCTGTTGCAACGGTCATATACGTTTTGTTGCCGATTGCTGTAAGAATCTTGCCGATGTCGTTAAGAACGCCCGATCCTATAGCTATAACGGTATCCGCATCGCTCGGACAATGGAGCATAATAGAACCTACCGCTTTTTCATCGGGCTTGGGACTTTCGTCAAAAATGAAGATGGAATACGTAATACCCGAATCGCCCAGTATTTTTTCAACTGCGGCGCCGCCTACCGCATAGGTGTTTTTATCCGCGAAAACAAATGCTTTGCGTGTTGCATATTTTTTGAGTGCAGAGGTAAGATTTTTTACCGCGCCTGTGCCTGCGTAAATATCGCAGTCGAAGCTATGTATTTTTCCGCAAGAGCATTTCTGATGATTCATTTTCTGCATTAATTTTAACATATCGTACTCCGTAAAGAACAAATTTTCACAGATATATTATACACTTGCGCGCTTCTTTTGTCAATAATAAAATCAATTCTGAAAAAGAATATAAATGTGGTCTTTTTTATATAATTTTACCAAACTGTAATGTTAACAATTGTTAAACTTGTTAATAAAAAATTTACTTTATTAATTTGTCGATTTGGTTGACTTTAGCGAGCTACTTTGTTACAATATAGTCGTAAATATTAAATATTATTAAATTAGCGGTTTGTTTCAGAGGTTTTCATTAATGAAAAGAAGTTTGGAAAGTATTAAAGCCTTTTTGATAAAAGAGAAAAAAGGCATACTAAATATTTTGATAACCTTAGCATCGTTTGTACTTTTATCGATTATCGCGATGCTCTTGCTTATGGCATTCGAGGTTATTTATTTTGAAGATGGAATGCATTTTAATCTTGAACTGTTCGACTCCTTCAGATCATCTTGGTACGGATGGATCATATTCATTGTAGCTCAGACTGTACTCAGTATTCTCTTGTGCGTTATTCCGGGCGCGGCAATGGCATTTATTTTCTTGAGTCAGGCTATTTATCCGGTTGCATGGCAAGCATTCCTGCTCTCGTTCTCCAGTGTAATGATATCGAGCACGGTCATGTATCTTGTTGGAAGATTCGGAGGATATAAGTTATGTGCGAAGTTCCTCGGAGAAGAGGATTGCGCTAAGGCACTGGGGCTTCTTCGTGATAAGGGAACGGTATTCTTCCCGTTTATGATGATGTTCCCGATATTTCCCGATGATGCGTTAGTTATGATAGCAGGAACTCTCAGAATGTCACTGAAGTGGTTTATACCCTCGATAGTTATCGGACGCGGAATTGGAATTGCAACTATAATATTCGGTTTTTCAATAATACCCTTTGATAAATTTACGAGCGTTTGGCATTGGATAGGATTTATTGCTGCTTGCATAGCTCTGATTTGTCTTGTATTTTTCTTCGCATTTAAATTCAACAAAATGATGAGCACCAGAAGGCAGGTAAAAAACGATTCTGAATGCAATGGTAAAGATTCCGATGATTAAATAAAAATGGAGATCAGTGTGCAGCTGATCTCCATTTTTTGCTTATTTTGAAAAGTTAAATTGTCAAATTGTGTATTTTAGTTGATAACTAAGGTTTCTCCGGGTTTCACGGAGTAGTTTTTGCTATCTCTCATAAAGAACACTTCGATAAGGGTTGGATTGTAAACGAGCTTTCCGTCAGCGCTCATAACGAGGCTGTTGTATGCTGTGACGTAATCGTATATTTCGATATTGGTGGCATACCAGATATCGTCTTTACCGGCGACCGTCTCGCAGAACTCTTCAAGTAAATTCCAGTTGTCGTTGTTGTCAAATTCATAGCTGTGTCCCCAGAGGTAGAAGAGGCGCGGATACTGTCTTGTAAGATAAGTATTGGTTTCGTTCATATCGACGAAGGTTTTTGCCCACTTAAGAAGATTCGGATTGTTATGATGTGCCGTAGGCATCCATGCGTAAAAGTTATCGGGCAGCATAAAGCTATCGTTATCTCCCGAAAGAGTTCTTGAATAAACTATTCCGAGATCCTTAAGGTAAGAGTAGATATTTTCTCTGTCATTTCCGTTGAACATACGTGTTATACCGGAGTCGGGATAAGCCATACCGCGTATTATCATACCGAACGCACTCTCAAGTCTTTCGCGGCATACGAGCACGTCGCGGATAGCGCCGATGGGGAATGCAATACCGGGTGCCATATGAGTATCTCCGTGAACTGCTACCTCGTGTCCTTTATCAATAATAAATTCTTTTATTTCGTCGGGCTGAAGCTTGTTTGGGTTTGCGGTTTTACCAAAATTATTTGTATTGATATTGAAGGTGCACTTAAGACCGTATTTGCCTATGGTCTCGGCGAGCCTCTTGTCTGCTTGGATACCGTCGTCATAGCTTAAGGTCAATGCCTTCATCTTTCCTCCGGGAAATCTTAAAAATTGATAACGCATGCTGTTTCTCCTTAAATAAAAGTTTTATTGGTTAATTTAATTGATTATGTCGGGTAAAGATTAAACGCTTGCAGGGGATGTCCGATCGGTGTGAACGTAATCACCTATGGTGTATTCGTATTTACCGCTTTCGAATTTTGATTTATATATCGGTATTATCAAAGACGGTTTCCGCTTTAGAGAGTATCTTATCGGTCGCGCTACCGTAAGTCGCATATGACCGCTCTACCTAGTATCGTTTCGAGGAAAAGATTGCTACCATGAAAGGTGAGATGATTTTTCGAGAGATATTTTTTTAATGCGCTCATATCGGTATCTACGATAAAAATTACCTTTCAAAGAAAAAGGTTGACATCGGTTTAAGTATATCACAACTTTTGCCCGATGCCAACCCATTTTTAAATAAAATTTAAATTAATCGTTATTGAAGGTGTAAATAGTACCGGTCTTAGCGGATTCGTAGATACCCTCAAGGATTCTTGTAACAACGAAAGCCTGTTCGGGAAGAGTTACGGGATCTGTGTCGTTTCTTACGGCTTCGATCCAAAGTCTTTCCTCAACTTCGGCGGAGGTCGCGCCGCCCTTACCGTCGTTGAATGCTGCGCCGCCAACCTTGAAGTTAGGCTCAAGAACGTACTGTCTGTTATTTCTGATACCGTTTATGCGAAGTCCGCCGCCACCCATATCGGCACCCGCAAGCGTACCGCAAAGAGTAGTAACTGCTTCTCTTACGTCGAGGGTGTTGAGTGCCCATGCGGATTCAAGAATAATGGTTGCGCCGTTTTCCATAACTACAAAGCCGAAAGCAGAGTCCTCAACGGTAAATTTATCGGGATCCCAATTGCCCCAGGCGTTACCTTGATTGGTATCCTTATTAAGCTTGTGATAAGTCGTTCCAAGGCAGTATTTAGGCTTGTAATTGTTCATCATCCAAAGGGTAAGGTCGAGAGCGTGTGTACCTATATCGATAAGAGGACCGCCGCCCTGCTCGTATTCGTTGAGGAATACTCCCCAAGTTGGAACCGCTCTTCTTCTAAGCGCAGTTGCCTTTGCATAATATATTTCACCGAACGTGCCTGCATCAGCCTCGGCCTTCATATACTGAGAATCATCTCTGAATCTGCTCTGATAGCCAATAGTAAGCTTTTTGCCCGTTCTCTTATGAGCATCGAGCATCTTCTTAGCTTCAACTGAGTTGATAGCCATAGGCTTTTCGCACATAACGTGCTTTCCTGCTTCAAGCGCATCAACGGTAATGAAGCTGTGGCTTCTGTTAGGTGTGCAGATGTGTACTACGTCAATATCGGGATTCGCAAGAAGCTCCTTGTAATCGATGCACCAAGTAGCATCGGGCGTACCGAACGTTTTAGCGGCGTTCTCAGCTCTCTCGGGGATGATATCGCAGAATGCAACCATCTCACAATCCGGAACTTTTTTGAGTGCAGGCATGTGCTTTTTTGTTGCAATGCCACCGCATCCTATAATACCAACTTTGATGAGTTTTGCCATTGTTTTATCTCCTTTGTGTCAATAATTATTTGCAAATACTGTATTTAACGTTGTAATGGAATTACTTTTTGATTACGTAAGACTCTTCGTCTGTTATCTTGCGAACGTGAGGGCAATCGATAAATTCGCGGTAAGTAGGTGCAACATAGCGAACCGCATTTTTGATTATAGTCTGAACGTTTTTGTCATAGAAGGTGGGGAAGGTCTCGTGACCGGGCTGGAAGTAGAATATCTTTCCGTTGGTTCTTTCAAAGAGGCAGCCTGAACGGAATACCTCGCCACCCGAGAAGTTACCGATAAAGAGAAGCTTATCGGGAGTAGGAATGGTGAATGGTTCACCGTATGTTTCTTCGTGGGGAAGTGTGAAGTATCTGTCAATACCTCTTGTGATAGGATGACCGGGCTCGATAACCCAAAGTGTTTCGGAGTCGCCGCTCTCTCTCCAGGTGAGATTGCAGGACGTGCCGAGTAAGTATTTGAAGGGCTTGGAATGATGTCCCGAATGGAGGAAGATAGCTCCCATTCCCGAAAGAACAGCATCTCTTACCATAAATGCAACGGAATCCGGAACCTCACCGTGAGCCATATGTCCCCACCAGATAAGCACGTCGGTGTTATCGAGAAGCTCCTTGGTTATACCGCAGTTTTCCTGATCAAGCCAAGCGGTCTTGACCTCGATATCATCATCGCAAAGAAAATCTGCAATAGCCTCATGAATACCGTTAGGGTATATCTCTTTTACTTTTTCAGACTTTTTTTCGTGTCTGAATTCATTCCAAACAAGTACGCGAATCATAATTTTCCCTTTCTTTAAAAAAGTTTTATAAATTACGAAAAAATTATAGCATATTCCAAAAATATGTGATATAATATGTTTTACATAAAGTATCAATTTTTTGTCATATATATTTTATTCTTTGATAGAAAACCCCCCTATTTCGGGTGTGATATAAAAGAAATTGCTCATAAGCTCAGGAGAAACGATATGCCATATTATGAGAAAAGATATTTGAGAGACGGAGTCCCGATGTCCATTCAGTGTATCAGAATGAAGCAGAATAAGCCTCGTCCTAAACTCGACTATCATTATCACGATTACACCGAGCTGCTGTTCGGTCTTGAAGGAGTCGCAGACGTTTACGTTGGAAATAAGAATTATAAGCTTCGTGCGGGTGACATGGTCATAGTGCATAACCACGAGCTCCACGACGTAACGGGAACGGGTGAGCCGTCAAACTATTTTGTTATCAAATTTTTGCCTTCGATTTTGCTAACAGCCGAGCAGAGCTTCTCGGAGTACAGTTATACGCTAACTCTTATGCAGAACACGGATAAAAGGCAAGTCTTTTTCGAGAGCGACGAGCTTTCCGAAACTCCCGTTCCTAGTCTTTTTCATCACGCATTTTATGAGTGGGAGGGAGAGAAGTTCGGCTACGAGCTAAGCCTTCGCGCAGACGTTACCTCGATATTTTTACATATCCTACGCCGTTGGCACGAGAAGAATATGGGAGATATTCAGGTCAGCATATGGCAAGGTGAGCTTATAGAAAAAGCTATCAGCTATATTAACTCACATTACAGTGAGATGACAGAGGAGAGTGCGGCAAAGGCGCTCGGTGTCAGCACCTCGTACCTTTCAAGAGTTTTCAAAAAGGGAATGAAGAAATCCTTTTCCGCTTACGTTACATCAATAAAAATCAGAGAAGCGGAGAGAATGCTTATCTCGACAGATATGAGCGTTACAGAAATAGGTGAGTGCGTCGGATTCTCGACCTCGGCATATTTTATTGCCAAATTCAGAGCAGCGCATTCAATGACTCCTGCGAAATACAGAAAGCTCTTCCACAGTAAAGCGGAAGAGCCATCGTAATTAAATTCTTGCCTTGATATATTTAATGTAATTGTTCCAATCGTCCCGCGAAAGATAGTGCGAGCCTTCTCTTAAGTGGTAGTAGCAGTCTCCGTCGGGAAGCAACTCGGGGCAGGTAGGCATATTCTCGGAATGGATAAGTCCGCTAGAGCCATAAAGAGCGTAAACAGGATCTGTCAATGTAAGAGCGAGATACTGATTCTGCGGATCTGCCCAGGTATCCTCTTGTGCAGTTCCCGTCAGCACGTGTCTCGGAGCTACGAGCGAGATAAGGAAGTGCTGATCGAAGGGAAGCGTATCTTCCTTGTCTGCATATTTAAAGTATTCGGGGCAGAACCAGAAGGGGAACTTGTTTGTGATATCCTTGATGCTCTCGCCAACCTTTCCTCTTGAGAGCGCATCACCCGAAGCGCCGGAATTGTTAACGCATGCAAATTTTACTCGCGTATCAAAAGCGGCAGTGAGGAGTGTAGTTTTGCCAAGCCTTGAGTGACCGATAACGGCAAGCGCGTCGGGATTGTATATATCAAGAGTTTCGATATAGTCGATAACTCTCATAATAGCCCATGACCATATGGCTATTTTACCGGGAGCGTGAGGCGCGCTTCTGTCAGGACAGAGAAGCTTTGCGCAACCGTTCTCAAAATCATTGTTATCGGTAGATACGTCCTGGTAATAAATCGTGAAAACTGCGCACCCGTTGTCAATAATTTCCTCGGTGGGCTGATATTTATGAGGGATTGCATCACTGAAATTGATATGTACGAAAACGGGCATTTTTTTGGGACGAACTTTTGGTATTACCGAATAGAAAATAAATTCGGTGCTTTCCTCACCGTATTTTGCTGTAAGCTTGTACTGAGTAAAGGTAGCCTTCGCCGCGCAGAACTTATGATTCTCATTGATAACCTCAACCGAAATACCGTCGGGCTTTTTTGGAATAAATCCGTATTCCTCTTTCTGGAGAAGCTCCTGTATAGCAGGCTTGACCGCTTCAAATTCAGCAGCGCAGGTTAGTTTCTTGCCGAACGGAGCGAGAACGTCGGGAACGTTAAGAGTTGAGAGTCTTTCGCAAATCTTCATAATATACCTCCGTATAGATGTTTTAACTAACCACATTATATAATTAAATCAAATCAAAGTCAATAGAAATAAAGAATTAAAAAGGAAAAGTAATGAAAAAATTATTCATACCGGCAGGCGCGGAAAAAATTATCGAAAAACTGAAAATAAACGGTCACGAGGCATATATTGTCGGCGGATGCGTCAGAGATGCGCTTCTCGGTAAAGCTCCCTACGATTATGATATAACAACGTCTGCCCCACCCGAAGAGATAAAATCAATATTTGAAAAAACAGTTGATACGGGAATAGCGCACGGCACGGTTACCGTTATCTGCGATGGGGTTCCGTACGAGGTAACGACATTCAGAATAGATGGTGAATATCAGGATTCGCGCCACCCCGTGTCGGTTTCTTTTACAAAAAAGGTTGAATTAGACCTTGCGAGAAGAGATTTTACAGTAAATGCTCTGTGTTATAATCACGAAAGCGGAATAATAGATGCTTTCGGCGGCATATCCGACCTTGAAAATAAGATTATCAGAGCGGTAAGAGATCCCGGCCTTAGATTTTCAGAGGATGCACTCAGAGTTTTCAGAGCAATAAGGTTTGCGGCGGTTCTCGGATTTGAAATTGAAGCGAAAACCAAGCGTGCAATAAGAGAGTATAAGTCAAGCCTCAAAAACATATCCGTGGAGAGAATTTATATCGAATGGAAAAAGCTTCTTTCGGGCAAATGGGCATATCCCGTTACCGCGGAATATCTAGACGTTATAACAGAATGCATTCCCGAGCTTAAAGGTATAAAGTTTCCCGACCGTGTTAAATTTGATACATTGAGTGCCGAAGAGCGGCAAATACTTCTTTTTGCATGTGCGGGGGATTCGAAAGTATATGAAAATGCTATGTGCAGGCTTAAGGTAGATAATAAAACAAAGGACCTTGGAATAACCGTTATAGATAATCTTTCCCTATCGGATGATATGAACGAGTCGGAGCTAAGACTTTATCTATGCAGTATATGCGATGAAGCTGCTTTGATAGCCGCAAGAATAGCTTTCGCGCTTGAAATATGCTCTGAGTCGGTATATGAACGTTTAAAGCATCTTATCGAAGCTAATACTCCGCGCAGTATAGCCGATCTTGAAATAGATGGTAGAGATCTTATTGATCTTGGCTTCAGAGGAGAGAAAATCGGATGTATGTTAAAGGAGCTGCTGTTTCTTGTTGCCAAAGGCAAGCTTAAAAATGAAAAGAGCGCGCTCGTGGGATATGCAGCTTCGAGTATAAGCTAAGACTTGCTAAAAAAACATTTCTGCATATAATATAATAAGACCGCGAGAGGAATGTCGCTTCTTCTCGCGGCTTTTTCTTACAATAATCAATTACCCGATTTGCAGGTGTAGTTATGCAGATGTATAAAATTTCAACGTTAGGTAAAAGCTTTGTGATCGTAAACAAGGGATTCTTGCGTGAAGGCGCCGCTTTGGTTGATGGTGAGGTTCTATGCGAAAGGGAAGATGGAATACGTGTTGAAATTTGGGAGGATATGGAATATGATTACAGAGTTGATATTCCATCTCAGATGAGTGTAAATTCTCCGGATCTTCATCGCGCGTTGCTTGTCTTTCTTTATCTCCTGAAGGGCTATCCGAGTTCAGAATATGATCTCATTTCGAAGAGAGATCGCAAGCGAATAGTTCTACCTGAGTTTTGCGGAAAATATGGCGGAAATATAGGTAAATGTAAACTATTGTGTTCAAAAGCCGCTAATTGCACAGAAAGCGGTGCGGTTGATATCAATTTTATACAAACACCGTTAGAAAACTATGCCACCGTTTTTTGCGATAATCCGAGTGTTGTTGACCTTTCTAAAATAATTTCTTTCTCGATTACAGAATTGTCAATTGGAGTATCCCTGTCTGCCGCTATGGCTGTATCGTTCTCGGAAGGCACTTCAAATATCTCGGTAAGGTATGTCGACGCATCGTCGCTTCCGCATACAACGGCGTATGCCGCAGCATATTATTTGCTCGAATCTTTACTAAACAAAAGAGTGAATATGATACGTTCGGGGATGATTTCTGCCGAGTGCCGATTCTCTCCGCAGGGTATATCCGTTTACGATCCTTACCCTAAGGTATACAGAATAGTTTGACCTATAAGTAGCTTTGGCTATCTTGTTTTTTTATGAAACAGGATAGCTTTTTTATGACTTGCTACTGTTAAACGAGTGTTCACAGTTTCACTATTGACTAATTATTTAAAATATGTTAAAATATAAAATAATATTTTTTAGTGTTTGCGATATTAATGGAGAAAAGAGAAAATGGCATTTGATGCATGTATGATGAGAGCGGTCCTTTCGGAGTTTTCCGAGAACTTCCCCGAGGCAAAAATTGAAAAGGTTCTTCAGCCGGCAAATGATGAAATAGACCTTGTTATACATCACGGAAAAAAGTCTGCTCGACTTCTTTTCAACGTTGGACCTAACGCACCTCGTCTTCAACTTACCGATAAAGTAAAAGAAAATCCTCTTAAAGCTCCCATGTTTTGCATGTTCTTGAGAAAAAGGCTACTTGGAGCAAAAATAAAGAATGTTACTCAACCCGGTTTTGACAGAATTGCAATGTTTTCTGTGTCAGGCTACGATGAAATGGGATTTCCGTCTGAGATGAAGATAGTTTGCGAAATAATGGGTAAGTATGCAAACTTTATTCTGCTCGACGGTGAAGATAAAATCATCTCCGCTCTGAAAATGATAGATTTCTCCGCGAGTACAATACGTCAGGTTCTTCCGGGACTTAAGTACAAAGCTCCCGCAATGCAAGAAAAGCTTTCGCCGCTTGAGATAGACGAGAATTTATTTTATGCAAAGCTCTCTGATTTCCCGAGTGAAAAAAGCGGTGAGAAATTTATAACCTCCACCTACTCGGGAATTGCTACGCAGATAGCTCACGAGATTGTTTTCCGTGCAACGGGTAGCGTTGATACTCCAATAGCCGCTATTAATAATGAAAAGTTTTATTCTGTATTTTCCGAGTGGCAGAGATTACTTATTGAAGAACGGTATACTCCAACAGTTGCACTTGATCAAGGAGGCAAGCCGATAGACTATTCCTATATGGATATAACTTATCTTGGTGATTATGCGACGTGTCGAAAATTTGGAACGCTCGGCGAGCTGCTTGATCTTTATTTTGCCGAAAAAGACAGGCTCGAAAAAATACATCAGCGCGCGCATGATATCAGAACGCTTATCTCAAATGCGAAAGCGCGTACCGAGAAGAAGCTTTTTATCCAGAGAGAAGCTCTTGCGGACAGTGAAAAAGGCGAATCCTATAAGCGAGCAGGTGATCTTATAACCGCAAATATTTACAGAATAAAACGCGGAGATAAATCATTTACTGCTATAGATTATTATGACGAAAGCTGTCCCGAGATAACAGTGGAGCTCGATGAAAGACTTTCGCCTGCGGCAAACGCACAGAGAATGTATAAGTTCTACAATAAATGTAAGACCGCAAAAGCAGTTCTCACCGAGCAGATAACAAAATGGGAGGACGAGCTTTTATATCTCGAAAGTGTTCAAAGCTTCCTTGAAGCGGCAGAGACCGAGCAGGATATATCGGATCTGAGAGACGAGCTTTATTCCTCGGGGTATGCATCCAGAATGAAAGGCTATAAGCCACCCAAGGTATCCCGCTCGAAGCCTTTGACATTTACCACCACAGACGGGCTTGTGTTATACGTCGGAAAGAATAACGTTCAGAATGACAGGTTGACCTTCAAGGTAGCTGAAAAGGACGATATCTGGTTTCACGTTAAGGATATCCCCGGCTCTCACGTTATTCTTGTTACGGATGGGCGTGAGCCTACAGACAGAGATTATACCGAAGCTGCCGGTATTGCTGCAGGTTACTCAAAGGCAACGGGGGATCTTGTTGCGGTAGACTATACCCGTGTCAAGAATATTAAAAAGCCGGCAGGCGCAAAACCCGGTTTTGTAACCTATAAGACAAATTATACCGCATACGTTAAACCGATTAAAGAAATTATATAATAGGCTTCCGAAGACCGGAGCTAAGAAAGCGAGACTTAATATGGTAGACCTTACCGGATTGCATAAGCAT
This sequence comes from Eubacteriales bacterium, assembly GCA_045654585.1. Taxonomy (GTDB): domain Bacteria; phylum Bacillota; class Clostridia; order Oscillospirales; family CAG-272; genus UBA1740. The sequence goes on along the minus strand of JAZONS010000035.1, from coordinate 13,721 downwards.
TTTATACTTGAGCACCTGAGAGAGGGTGAGGTTGCAGTAGACTTCACTATGGGAAACGGCAACGATACACTTTTTTTGTCGAATACCGTAGGTAGTGCAGGAAGAGTCTATGCTTTTGATATACAGGAGTCTGCGCTTGTTTCAACGAGAAATCATCTTGAGGAAAACGGCGCCCCCGAAAATTATACGCTCATCTGCGCATCGCATCACCTTGTGAAGGATTATGTTAAAGAACCTATCAAGGCGGGAATGTTCAACCTCGGATATCTTCCGAGAAGCGGCAAAAAGGCAGTTACCACGATGCGCGAGACCACCATGGCGGCAGTTGAAGCCGCGATCGATCTTCTTTTGCCTGATGGAGTGCTTATAGTAGCGATCTATCCCGGGCACGAGGAGGGAAGACTTGAAGGTGAGATGCTGAGAGAATATTTCAGCACGCTTTCGAGATTCAGAATATGCGCATCCGAATTTAAAATACTTAATTCACCGACTTCACCGTATTTCTTCTTAATTGAAAAATCGCCTAAGTGCAACGATTGAAAATGAGAGGTTTACCGATGAACAAAAAAAGATTAATAAGATTTACAGCTTTAGTACTTGCCGTGATTACAGCTTTTACGCTCTGTATACCCGTCTTTGGATTTGAGGGGAATTACGATTATACCGACCACGTATCGGATAAAAGCGAAGCTTTCTCTCCTGCGGATATGCTTGAAGAGCACTTGACTGAGTCTGTTTCCGAGGCAGAGAGAATCTTTCTTGAAAGTTATTCGACGCTTGCGTTGAAATATAATTCGGTTATAAACGCAAACAAAGTAACTCTTGAGTATGAGTCGGGTGTCCTTACCGTTCGCGCAAAGGAATATTCTTATTCTGCCGAAAACGGAAAGACCTTCGTCTGGATTCCGGATTATGTTACAGTAAAAGGTGAAACGAAAGATTTCGTAAAAGACGGGGAAGATTATATTGCTCTGCTTGAGACCGAATCTGCTGATGACGCGGACGTTTATTATAAAGCAGAGACCGAGATAGCAAAAAGCGATTTCGACGTTATTTTGAATTTGTATTATCATACTGCGAGATTTGCGGCTGATATGGCAGATTACGAAACGAAGCGTGCTGCATACGAAAAATACGTATATGAAAAACGTATTTACGACGATGCGCTCGAGGAATATAATCGCTATCTTGACGATTATGATGAATACGAAGAAATAAAATACAGATACGAACACTACGATGAGCTTCTTGCGAAGTACGAGCAAGATAAGATAAAATATAACAAATATCTTGAAAGCCTCAGAACACACGAAGAGGATATAAAAAAATATGAAAAATACGAAGAAAAGCTCGCCCTCGTAAGGAAGCAGCTTTCTGCGTTTGAGCTTGTATACGTTGATATGAAGCAGGAGCGCAATATATACGATGCCGTAACAGGTGGAACCGTAGATCAGGTGCTCGTCAATGAGGGAGCTATACTTTCCGAGCTTGGACCTCAATATAGGAGTATCGTTGCCGTTGCGGATAGATCTACGAAGGATCTGCGCCGCTTAATGGAAGCGTATCTTCTTTGCGAAACCGAAGAAGAAAAGTATAATTTTTACATAACAAACTACAAAAAAATCTGCGAAAGCATATTTGGTCTGACTTGGTCACTCGATGAGCTATATTACGCACCGGGTATCATACCTGTAATGAAAAGCGCGGGAAAACACGAGAAATACGTTATATTGGTTGCTCAGCTCGTTCTCACCTCGTGCGCTCTGATAGACGGCGAAGTACGCCATGAAAATACGCTTTACGGTGATATGTGGAAGATGGATAAAAGAACTTATACCGAAGTTCTTGAAAATAAAACTTATTTCGTTGACGACAATACTTCAAAGCCTCTTGAAAGGGGTTATCCCGTGGCTGTTCCAAAGCCCGATATAGAAGAGGTCGAGAATCCAAAACTTCCCGAAAAACCGTCGTCAAAGCCTATTGCTCCGAAGGAGGTTGATCACCCGGGAGATGCTCCGAAAACGGTACATCCCGCAGAGCTTCCAAAGGCAGAGATCGCTGCTGCTGGCAGTATTTATAAAAAACTCAGCGCTGATGAAAAAGCTGAGCTTTGCGAAAAAATACAAAATAACGAAATAAGAATAAGAAGCACAATAGATTCTCCTAAAACCATAAATCTGCAAACTAAAATTTACAAAAAGTTTAATTCGGAGATAGTTACACTTGATTTTAAGTATCGTACTACTAGCGGAGAAATTCAGACGTACAGTTTGATTACAGATAAAGATACGCCGGTTGTTTATGACGGACCTATCCCCGATACCTATACCGATGATACGGGAACGTTTGCATTCGACGGATGGCTGCTCGAGGCAACGAATGAGAGTGCGGCGCTATCGTTGGGATACAGTGAAAATACCGTTTTTGTTCCAAAATACAAGAACGTTACTGCTTATTTTAACGTAACATGGAAGGTTGGCGACGAAAGTATAGTCGAAACACATCCGTCTAACCTTATTCCCGAGCCGCAGTTTGTACCTGCCATTCCCGATGACGGTGACTTTTATTTCGAGTTTGCAGGATGGGACAGGGAGCTTGAAGCTCTTACCGAGGATGTAACGTATACGGCTGTATTTGAGAAAAAATATATCGTACCCATCGGGGAGAGCGGAGCCGCCCTAACAACTGATAACGGTGTTTTGAGTTGCGATGCATCCGAATTCGAAAACGGTAAGATTGACGTGTCATTATTGATTCACCGTGTTGACGGAAGATATTCACTTAAGCTGATAACAGAGATCGGAGAGCTTGAATTCAGCTTTACCGACGTGAGTAAAATGGCAGCCTTAGGGGTTGAAAGAATTGAGATGTTCTATCAATCGAACGGTATCAGCCAATCCGAATCTGCTTTTAATCTTTACAGAAACGACGGAAGTGTAATTACTGATAGCAACGTATTTGCAAAAATAAAAATTTATCACGATCTTGAGAGTCTTTCGGATACCGTTCTTAAATGCGGTGAGGAATACGTAAAATTCTCCAGTGACGAGGATTATATTTATTACCGCGCAGAAGCTTGTATCCCTTATACGTTTATAAAGGAGTTTTCGGTTGTCGTTATAAAGAACGAGCTTGCCGAAATAAAAACAGATAAGACTATTGCTTACACCGACGATGCGGTTAGATTCGAAATAATCAAGAAGCCGGGGGTTGAGATTACCTCGATATCGGTAACGGATAAAAACGGAAACCCGCTTGAATTTAATAAAGATAATAATGCGGTAATCGTTAAGGACAGTGACATTGTAATATCACTTACCGCAAGGTATACGGTTTATGATGTTGTTTTTGTTTCAAACGGTGTCGTAGTATCTCATCAGGAGCTTACGTACGGTTCAACGCCGAAGCTCCCGAGCACTCCAACGATGCTCTCGGACGAAGAGTATTCATATACGTTCAAAGGCTGGAGTCCCGAGGTTAAAGATGTGACCGGGGATGCTCTTTACGAAGCTTGCTTCGAAAAAACTCCGCTTCATCCAAATGATGGCGAAAACCATGACCGAGATAACTTTTTCAACCGTGTTTTCAAAACGGTGTTTATTGCGGTTTATAACGTTATGAAGAGTATAAGATCATTTTTTGAAGGACTTTTCTCATAAATTAATGGACTTTTAAATACCAAAACGCTATAAGACTTTTGATTGTTATCTCAGCGGCTGATAGAATATATACGTTCTATTTGCAGTTTTAAGTACCGCCGTAGTATTTTATTGCGGCATTGAGAGGTGTTATGATGCAACCTAATGATAAAAAAACTATCAGGTTATTGTCCCTTATACTGGTAATTATCTCCGCGCTTGCGCTTACCGTTCCTACGTTTGCGGCGTTCGAAGATTATGATATAAGCGATAGGGGTTCGGATAAAACAGACGAAAAAAGCTCGACCGACCTTTTAGAAGAGCATATCGGTACAAAGCTTTCCGAGGCAGAACGAAGCTTCATTGATTCTTATTCAACTCTTGTTTTGAAATATAATTCTGTCATAAACGCGAACAAGGTGTCGATAGACTATACTGCGGGAACGCTGACGGTTACGGCAAATAAATTTGAATATACGGCAGAAAACGGTAAAAAGCTGGTGTGGATCCCCGAGAGGGCAATAGTAGACGGTCATGAATTACCGTTTACTGCCGCAGCGGATACCTATATTGCTTCATTAACTGCGGATTGTGCAAAGGACGCCTCCGTTCTTTACAAGGCGTCGACAGAGATATCGAAAGAAGATTTTAACGTTATACTCAATCTCCATTATTATACCGCGAAATATGCATCCGACATTGCGGATTATGAAGCAAAGCTTGCGGCATATGAAAAGTACGTATATGAAAAAAGACTTTATGACGATGCTCTTGCAGAATATAACAGATATCTTGAAGATCTGAAAGAATACAATGATATCCTATATAAATACGAGCATTACGACGATCTTATGGCTCAGTATGAAATCGACAAGGCGAAGTATGACGCATATATCGAAAGCCTTAAGACCAAAGCTGAGGACATCAAGAAGTACGAAGAATATTTATCAAAGCTTGAAAAGATAAGAAAGCAGCTCTCTGCTTTTGAGCTCGTTTACGTAAGAATGAAGGATGACCGTGATATATACAGCGCGGTTATGGGCGGTACAGTAGACCAGGTTCTTGGCAGTGTCGGTCAGATAATCAAGGAGCTTGGTAAAGAGTATAAAGATATGGTTGAAACCGCCGAGAGAGCCACGAAGAACGTTAGAGGCCTTATGACGGAGTATCGAACTCTCGAAACCGAGGAAGAGAAGTATTCATTCTACGTGTCAAATTACACTAAGATGTGCGAGAGCGTGTATGATTTAACGTGGTCTTTGGATCGACTTTATTATGCTCCGGGAGTAAAACCGGGAATGAAAGCGTTTGATAAGCACGAGAAATACGTTATTCTCGTGGCTCAGCTGGTCCTTACCTCGAATGCACTGATAGACGGTACGGTAAGCACTCCGGATGGCACTGTAACATATAATGAGCAGTGGAAAATGGATAAGCGAACCTACAGCCGGATTCTTAATAACGTAACATACTTCACAGATGATAACACCTCGACACCTCTTGCGGGCGGATATCCCGCAGAAGTTCCTGATCCTAATATTGAGGTTGTTGAGAACCCTACTCTGCCGATAAAGCCCTCATCAAAGCCTATTGAGCCTACGGCTGTGACGCAGCCCGTAGCACCGCAAACGGTTACGGCACCGACTCTTCCGACGCCCGTCGTAGCGCAGGCGAAAGAGGTTTACTCGAAAATGAAATCCGCTGATATTTCTGCTATGATAAACGGACTTAATAGCGGTAGCATAAAGCAAAGAACGGGCATTAACAACTCAAAAAGTGTAGTTTTGCAAACAATTCTTGACAAAAAATGCAATTCAGAAACAGTAAAACTAACCTTTGAAGTTCCGGAAATCAAAGATACTGCCAATGCTTTCCAAGAAGAAATAATTACCGATAGTTTGACTGCAGTTGTTTATGACGGAATTATTCCTAAGGATTATACCGATGTTACAGGTTCTTACAGATTTGCGGGATGGATCAATAAAGCAATCGGAAAAAGAGTTGATCTGACACAAGGATTTGATTCGGATACCGTTCTCATTCCGCATTACGATAGAATGCCCACTTATTATACCGTAACCTGGATCGTCGGTGATGAGCAGATCAAGGAGAAGCACATCTCGGGAACTGTTCCAACACCGTCATTTGTTCCGTCTTTACCGGATAGCGGTGATTGCGCTTACGTTTTTAGAGAATGGTACAATTCTGTAAATTATGAAGGAGTAAGCGAACTTTATTCGGATGTTACGTACATAGCGCGTTTTGACAAGATATATCTTCTCCAAGGCGGAAACGGAGGAGCCAATGTCACCGATGACGGAAGTACCGTGACGTGTGATGTTTCAGAATTTAAATATCCAATTTTTGATCTGTCTGTGCTTATGCCGAAAATAGCGGGAAAGAAATCATTAACCATAGTAAATAATACGACGAGCAGTAAGCTTCCCGTGTTTATGCTCAGCTTTAGCTTTACAGACGTTGTTAAAATGAGCAATGCCGGTGTTTCCTCGCTGATTATGAGAGCTGATTTCAGTAACGACGAATCTGCTTCATTTGAAGTGGAAATGTACAATAGCAGTAATATAAAAATAACTGATTCAACTATTCGTCCTGAGCTTAACATCGCGCATTCGTTTGATGACGTGTCAAATTTTGTACTTTTAAATAATGGCGAATATACGTTACATAAAATTGATGCCAATACCGTTTCTTTGCGGATAAATCCATCGGTTAAGTATACTTTGAAGAAGGAATACTCCGTAACCGTGGTAAAAAATCAACTTTGTGATATAACCGTAGATAAAGAATGCGGTTACAAAAATGATTTAGTATCCTTTAAAGTCGAAGCAAAGCCCGGTGTAAATATTATCGGTATAGACGTAACTGATGAAGCGGGGAACCCTATTACATTGACGTTGGACGGAAAAATTCAATTGACCGATAGTAACATCGTAATATCGGTGCGTGCCAAGTATATATTATATAATGTAGTTTTTATCGCGAACGGCGTGGTTATTTCTGAACAGGAGGTAGCCTACGGATCGATGCCCAAAGCACCAAAGTCACCTTCTGTTGCGACGGATAGCGAGTATAGCTATAAATTTGCAGGATGGAGTCCGGAGGTTGCTGCCGTAACGTGTGATATTACGTACGTAGCGCAATTTGAAAAGATACCCTCTCCCGTGATAGATCCTGACGTTTTACCCGATTCATCTGTAAAACTCGCAAAATACTTAAAAATAGCTATTATAGTGCTTAGCGTGGTTACTTTGTGTGTTATCGGACTTATTACTTTCTTAATTGTAAGAGGTGTACGCCGTAATAAGCGTATTGCCGCAAGGCTTGATGCAAAAAAGAAAAACGGCGAAAAAGTAGTTGCAGACGGTAATAAATCAACTACTTTGCATGGGGGTAGTGATGAATTTGAGGGTGATAAAAATGCTCTCCGTGTTAAAAATGTGAAAACCAAAGTTGCAAAGTCAAAAGGTACCAAAGTTTCTGATGCAAAGGCGAATGTTAATAAAGGTACCGCTTCTGACGGAAATGGTAACTCGGAGTAATAGTAATTAATACGAAAATTCTTTTTACCGAATAATTATGGAAATTTAAAAAACGGGAGCGTGGTAAGTTTTGAAGGCTGCTGCGCTCCTTAAATTTTGGTTTTTATGATGGTGAAAATGGGCACGTACCCCACTTTCTTGAAAAAATATGTCAAAATTTCGTACAAAATTATTAAAAGCTATTGATTTTGGTAAAAAAAGGTGCTATAATCGGTGTGTATAGTATTTATAATACTTATAATATTCGCGAGTATACCTCACTCACGTGTGTACTTGCGAAGTAAAAAATATGAGAGGTGAGAAAATGAAAAGAACCAGCTTAAAACTTAAAGTAGCTGTTGCTCTTCTTCTTGTGGCTATGATGCTGTTCAGCGTTGTTGCTGTTACCGCGTTTGCGGCAACGCCTGTTTCGGGTCAGAAGTCCGGAGAAGAGTACAAAACTGACTGGTATACCATTAGTTATACCGATCCGGTCGGAGATGAACCGCCGGAGCTGAAGATTTTGCTTAGCGCAGACTATCACGATTACCGTGAAATAAGCAAGGATTCGATTTATCAACTTATTGACGAAGTTAAGTCGATTGCGATGCGTTATATCAAGCAGAATGTCAGTCTCTTTACCGCGAAGGAAAGTGCAGCTGCAATCGTTTACTCTCTTGCATCTGCTGAAACAGATGCCCAAAATCAGTTCAGCGGAATAAGCGCTGCTGACAAGGAACTTCTTAAGACAGTTCTTGGAACCCTTGGAATTGAACTTGATGACAGCAAACCGATCAAAGAAGCTGTCGAGGATTATCTGAGTGTTGAAGAAAACAAAGCAACTGTCCAGGAAACTGTGAAAATTTATGCTGATCTCGGTATCGAAACAGCTGTAAAGGCAGTAGCGGCTGCATATGCTGCGGGTTCGTCTGCCGATGTTGAAAGTATAGTTGAAAAGTTCGAGAGTGTTGTTGAAGTTGTTGTTGATAACATCGATGTTGTTAACGAAGTGCTTGATAAGGTATATGAAGGTACCGACGAAAAGCCCGAGTCCGTTACTAACATCATTACTAATTTCGAAACAAAAACTGTCGAGCAGTTAAAGACGGAAATTGCTGCTCCTGCTCGTACCGGAGCTACAGCGGCTAAAGAGGGAAATTATGCTTCGATGTTTACCGAAGCAGAGATTATGGCTCTCCTTCGTACATTTAAGGGCTTATCCGTTCGTGACGGTGATGCTACCGAGTACGAAGAGCTTATAACTCTTAACGGTATAGATATTGGCTTTAATTACGATTTAGCAAAAGATCTTATCCGTGACATTCCTATGCCCGGTGATATGGCTGATTATACTCCCGAGCAGTTCGAGAACCTCTTCCACTATGACGTAAAGGTTGATTTTGCATTCCTTTCTCTCGAAATGGATGTTACCGTAGGCTTCAAGGGTGACTGCTCCGATCTTAAAACCGTTTTAGGTTTGGTATCCAGATGGGTAGACGTTTCTCTTGGCGGTAATAATACTCTTGTTGTTGGACTTACCGTTCCCGATGAGTTCGCATCTATAGTTCTTCTTGCTACGAAGGCTAACGTGATCCCCGATCACTATAAGCACAAGCTGTTTGCTGCTCTTGATAAGGACGGCGAGGATATTAAGCTCTTCATCAGCGAGGATCTTACCTTTGAAGAGATAATTACCATTCTCGGCAAGATTCCTTATGATGAGCTCTTCACTAAGGAATACAAGGATATATCCCTCAAAAAGATTGCTGAGTACTTCCATGTTGCTGATGAAATCGAAAATCTCGATAAGGATGAAATAATTGATTTCCTTTCTCAGTACGGAGATCTCTATAACAGAGCAATTAACAAAGCCGTAAGCCTCGTGGATAATTATGTTGATGATAGATTCATGAACAAGACTATATCCGATTTCTACGATCCCGACACTAACAAGTTCCATGCAAGTGAGGATATCACTTTCACGGCTGACCGTGTTAATAAGGTTGTAGACAAGGCGTTTGATATTTACTTCAATAACCTTGAAGATAACGTTGAAGATGTAATTAACGGCAACGAAACTCTTGCAAGCAAGAAGTGGATCTACGATGCAGTAATCGGTAAAGCGCAGAAGGCAGTAAAACTTGTTGTCGAAAACGTATTCGAGCATCATGAGTCCATAACCGTAGGACTTGACCTTACCGTTGAGTTTAAGGATATCTACCAGGTAACTTACAACTACAGTGATACGCACGCAGTTCGCGGATTCCTTCCCGTAGGCGCTGATATTGATTTCTTTGGAAACAATACAAGCATTCCCGCGTGGGTTGACGCAAACGGTGATATCGTTCGCGAGATGCCCACAGATGATGTTGAGCTTTATCCTATTGGATATGGCTTCAGCCTTAACGATATCGATGCATCCGACGATTATTCTGACGGTGTTACGTATGGTGAAAATCTTATACATAAGCTCACCGCTTCTGTAAACTATAACAGACTCAACAATTCTACCGTGACCGGTGTTTGGTATAAGGTAGTTAATGGCGTTAACAGAGCTGCAGAAGTCGTTGGAACTTGGGATAAGCTTGAAGACGCTTGGATAAACGTTCAGGACGTTGCTGATAACGGCGAGTATTATTTCGTCGCAACTCTTATCGATAACGAAATCGGAAAAGAGTTAGGCACTTATACGTCCGAAACGTTTACTGTTAACATCACACCTAAGACTATTTTTGCAAAGGATTATATCAACTCTGCCGAGTGGATAGTCAAAGCAAACGGTAATAAGGTTGATTGGCAGACTAAGGATGGCAAAAACTACGTTGTATACGCTAAAGATGGCGTAACCTACACTGTTGAGTTTGTAATTGCAAACAGTGCCGTTGTTGGTGCTACCACCAACGGATATACTTCGGGTTCTGTTATTGAAGCAAGCGAAGTAAATGCAGATGGTTATTTTGCACAGATAGATACCGCGAAAATAGTTTATGCCCTTCTTGGAACGTACAACTCCACTAACTACAGCATAGATACTACCGATGTAGTATTTAATTGCGATGTTGCTCTTGAGTGGTACATACTTGAGGAAACCACTACTCCTGTAATAAACGAGGGTACATGGCTTGACGGCGATGCTTATATCGAAGGTGACAGAGCGAATGAGTTTGTGGTAGACTACAGCTCGAATGATTATAGCAATCTTATTATCGAGCTCGAAAACGGAAATAAGATTGGTAAAGTAATCATCGCTTACGCTATCAATCCTTATGCAGGCTATGTAAATGGATCTTCCACGTACACAATTACCGTTGCAATCAAGGAAGGCTACGAGAACGATCCTACACTTAAGATATATCACATTGTTAACGGTGTGCCGGAATTGATCGAAGGTTCCGTTATCAACTCCGACGGTACGATCACATTCGAGGCTGATAGCTTCTCCGATTATGCTATCGTTGCTTTCGAGGATAAGCAGTCTGAGCACGAACATAACTACGTAGACGGTAAGTGTGAATGCGGAGCTGTTGATCCCAATTACAATCCCGGTGGTCCCGGTGGTGGAACTACCCCCGATGATCCTACTGATCCCGATGGCTCAGATAAAGAAGAACCTAAGAGCAAATGGTGGATCTGGCTGCTTGTTATACTTGGAGTGCTTCTCGTAGCAGGCGGTGTTGTACTTGCGGTGATACTTATCAAGCGCAAGAAAGATGCAAAGGCACTTGAAGATGCATTAAAGGAAGAAGGAGATCCCGTGCCTACCACCCCTTCTGTGGGAGAGGCTGCCGTCGAGGTTCCCGAAGAAGTAACATCAGCAGATGCAGAATCTCCCGAATCCGAAGTTGTTGCTGAAGAACCCGTGACTGAGGTTGCTGAAGAAGCAGAGCCTGAGGTCGAGGAGGTCGCAGACGAAATTGCTGTGGAGGAACCCGCAGTTGAAGAGCCCGTAGCTGATGAAGTAGAAGAGCCTGTGGTTGAAGAACCCGAGGCTACCATAGAACCCGAGGTTGTAGAGCCCGAGGTTGCTATAGAACCTGTAGTAGAAGAGCCCGTAGCTGAAGAGCCCGTAGCTGAAGAGCCTGTGGTTGAAGAGCCTGTGGTTGAAGAGCCTGTAGCTGAAGAGCCCGTAGCCGAAGAGCCTGTGGTTGAAGAGCCCGTAGCTGAAGAGCCTGTGGTTGAAGAACCCGTAGCTGAAGAGCCCGTGGTTGAAGAGCCTGTAGCCGAAGAGCCCGTGGTTGAAGAGCCCGTAGCTGCTGCGATTGTTGTTCCTTCTGCAGAAGAAAACGAAGACAATACAGACAGTGTGCTTGTCGACGGCGAAGTTATTTATGTGCATTATAGAAGCTCCTTCACCTCCCGCCTTATCCAGGCAAGTGCAAATCTTCAGGATTACTACACAACAATCAAGAATTATATCCTTTCCTATGTAGGAATTAAGGTAAAGTCAAGTTGGAATTACGAAGTATTTACAAAGGGCAGAACTCAGTGCGTGAAGCTCAATGTAAAGGGCAAGTCATTGACACTTCATCTTGCGCTTAATCCTAAGGAATACAGCGTAACCAAGTATCACTTCACCGATCTTTCGGATAATCCTAAGTTTGCAAAGCTTCCTATGCTTCTTAAGGTAAGAAGTGACAGAGCTCTTAAGTATGCACTTGAGCTTATCGCTGAAGTAATGAAGAATCTCGGTATTGAACAGGGTGAGATACCCACTGTTGATTACCATATGCCTTATGAATCCAACGCAAGCCTTGCTAAGCGCGGCATCGTGAAGGTAATCCTTCCCGAGGGCGTTAAGTATGATCCTTCGCTTGAGATTCGTGAAGCAAACGTTGCTGATATCATTGACGGTGGTGAAACTACCACAACTCGTGAAGAGGTATTCCTCTATGATGAGGAAGAGGTCAGTGAAATTATCGAGGACGAAGCAGACGTAGCTGTTGAAGAAGCTGCAGCAGAAGCTGTCGCAGAAGAAACTGTAGAGGAAGCTCCTGTAGAAGAAGCTCCCGCGGAAGAAGTTGCAGCAGAGGAAACTGTTGAGGCTGAACCCGACGTTGCTGTTGCAACCGAGACTGCATCTGTTTCTGCAGGCGCACCTGTTATCATTGGTGAAAATACCGTTGACGTTGGCGGAAACGTTGTTCTTATCAGATACAGAAGCTCCTTCACATCTCGTCTCATCCAGTCTGAGAACGATGTTCAGGATTACTACACTGCCCTTAAGAATCACCTTCTTTCCTACAAGGGCGTTAAGTCCAGAACAAGCTGGAACTACGAAACCTTCTCTAAGGGACGCGATCAGCTCGCAAGAATCAATATCAAGGGTAAGACTCTTACAATTAACCTTGCTCTCGTTCCTCAGGAATATAACGCATCCAAGTATCACTTCACCGACCTTTCGGATGATCCTAAGTTCGATAAGCTTCCTATGCTTCTTAAGGTAAGAAGCGCAAGAGCTCTTAAGTATGCGCTTGAGCTTATTGGCGAGCTTATGAAGAGCCTTGATATCCCTGTTGGTAAGGTTCAGAATGTTGATTACCATAAGCCTTACGAAGCAAACAGCAGTCTTGCTAAGCGTGGACTTATGAAGATCATTCTTCCTGCAGGCGTTAAGCTTGATCAGTCTACCGTTCTTCTTGAAGAAAACGTAGATAGTCTTATTGACAGCCATAAGCAGGAAAGCGAAGTTTCTGCGGTAGAGGAAACTCCCGTAGAGGAAACTCCCGTTGAGGAAGCTCCCGTAGAGGAAACTCCCGTTGAGGAAACTCCCGTTGAGGAAACTCCCGTAGAGGAAGCTCCCGTTGAGGAAGCTCCCGTTGAGGAAGCTCCCGTTGAGGAAGCTCCTGTAGAAGAAGCTCCTGTAGAGGAAGCTCCCGTAGAGGAAGCTCCCGTCGAGGAAGCTCCTGTTGAGGAAGCTCCCGTAGAGGAAGCTCCTGTTGAGGAAACTCCCGTAGAGGAAGCTCCTGTTGAGGAAACTCCCGTAGAGGAAGCTCCTGTAGAGGAAGCTCCCGTAGAAGAGCATCACGAAGTATTCACTGATGCTGTTCATGCTGATGAGATGGTTTCCGATGACGTAGCAGAGCAATCTATCGAGGTTATTAAGAAATCAAGAAGCGGTAAGATGGTTGAAGTTAATATCGACCAGATCTGCGCTAACTTTGATGACGGAGAAGTCGTAACTCTCGATGCACTCAAGGCTAAGAGAATCGTTAATAAGTCCGCAGGCAGACTTAAGGTGCTTGCTAACGGTACAATGACTAAGTGCTTGACCGTTGAAGCAGATAAGTTCTCGCTCCAGGCTGTTAAGATGATTACTCTTGCAGGCGGTGTAGCTAAAAAATATGTATAAAGCTAGAATATAGCTTAACATAAAAAAAGACCCGTGTGTCGAAAGGCACACGGGTTTTTTGTATAACGAAAACCACGCGATAGTCGCGTGGTTCAATAAAGGTTAACCGGTGAAAAGAAATCCTCCAATATGTTATAATAAAGTGACCTGCCAGTCAAAATAAAAAAACATATTGGAGGATTTATCTATGAAAAA
>JAZONS010000034.1:0-5701 GCA_045654585.1 Eubacteriales bacterium | reverse complement strand
GTAAGTAACAGATGCATGGCTGGCAGGCCAATCTTAAACGCACTTGTGCGTAGCCAGTAACATTTAGGGTTTTACCCGAAAATGAAATACCCCCGGTTTGACCGGGGGATTTTTATTATTAGTCATTCGCCTCGTCTTCAGACTCCTCGTCATCGGACTTGTGACGTGATTTTCTTTCTTTTGTATCTTCATCCTCGCCCTCTTCGTCAAGAACGAGCTTTGTTACGTGAATATTTTCTATACGCTTGCCGTTCATCTTGAGAACCTTAGCGGCAAGACCGTCAGCCTCAAATTCATCGCCCTCGCGAGGAATTCTTGAAAGAGCGTCGATTGCCCAACCGTTTATGGTGAGCGCATCGGGCTCATTATCAATACCGATCTCGCCAAACACCTTGCTTGCGTTTGCTTTACCGGATATGATGTATTCGCCCTCACCGATCTCGTTAACGTCTATCTCGATGTCATCGTGCTCATCCCAGATATCACCGACGATCTCCTCGATAATATCCTCGAGAGTTACGATACCTGCGGTTGAACCGTACTCGTCGGTAACGACCGCGAGGTGGAGTTTGTTCTCCTGGAACTCGTTCATAAGCTCGTTAACGTTTCTGTTTTTTGTAACAAATATTACGGGCTTCATAATAGATTCGATAGATTCGAAATCTTTAGTAAAGAAATCTTTATAATAGAGAATACCGTTTATATTGTCAAGATCCTCGGTGTATACGGGGAGTCTTGAATATCCGGACTCTTTAAATACTTCACGAATCTCATCATTTGTGGATTCTGCCTTTACGGCTACGATGTCAATTCTGGGCGTGAAGATATCGCCAACCTCAAGCTCGTTGAACTCAATAGCGGATCTGATGAGATCAGTCTCGCTCTTTTCAAAGTTACCGTCCTCTTCAGCTTCCTCGATGATAGAGATGAGCTCTTCTTCTGTGATACCGACCTCTTCCTCTGTTTTGAAGATTTTCTTCAAAAGCTTTTTCCACTGCTTGAATATCCAGTTCAAAGGAGTAAAGAGTATCATTAGTGCATTAATGATAGGTGCAGAGAACATCGAGAATTTTTCGGGCGATTCTTTTGCAATGCTTTTGGGAGATATTTCACCGAAAATAAGAATCACAATAGTGAGAACAACAGTTGAAAGCGTTGTCGCAAGGCTCTTATTTACAATAAGATCAATGAAGATCAACGTAGAAAGAGAAGATGCGAGAATGTTAACAATGTTGTTACCGATAAGTATGGTGGAGAGAAGTGAGTCATAGTTTTCGGCAAGCTTAAGAGCCTTTGCAGCCTTTTTGTTGCCGTCCTCCGCCATTGTTTTTAGACGTATTCTGTTAACTGTCGAAAACGCTGTTTCGGTAGCCGAGAAATACGCGCTCATAAGGATACAGAACAGTACCGTTATGAGCATGATAATACTGTGTTCGTCCATGATAGGATGTTTTTTTGTTTCCTTTCTTTAAATATATTTATTAAATTAAAATCGTACAGAGCTTTTTGCGGGTGTCACAGAGAAAAAAGCAAAAAAAGACCTAGCTACACGATATCTCTCGATATACCTGTCTAGCCAAGCCTGATATAGATTATATGTAACGTATTGGGATTACAACAATCCGCGTCGTCGTCCATATTTCCTCCGTAAAAAATCACC
Source organism: Eubacteriales bacterium (assembly GCA_045654585.1). Lineage (GTDB taxonomy): Bacteria > Bacillota > Clostridia > Oscillospirales > CAG-272 > UBA1740. The sequence goes on along the minus strand of JAZONS010000034.1, from coordinate 4,041 downwards.
GCAAAACAATTGATCTCGGTGTAATTAATTTGTATTATAGCATAACGAGAAAAATTTGTCAAGCAGTATTAATAAAAAACATATTTTTACAGACTAAAGAGAGTTATATTTTGAGAAAACTTAACTTAATTAAGTAGTTAATTATTTTTTAAAATATACTTGACTTTATAAAAAATTTAGTTTAAAATTATAAAGATGTAAAAAATCCGAGGTAAAAAAATAGTATTCCACGGATAGAAAGGAAAGAAAATGATAAAAAGAATTTTGTCCTGTGTCCGCGAATATAAAACTCCGACGATACTTACCATTATTCTTATGGTTGGAGAAGCGGCAATTGAGACGACAATACCTTTCATTACGGCGAATCTTGTAAATCAGCTTCGCACAGGATCGGATATCACAAACGTAATAAGAACCGGACTTATTTTAGTTCTTATGGCTATGATATCTCTTGCGTGCGGCGGTGTTGCGGCGGTAACGTGCGCTAAGGCATCTTCGGGATTTTCCAAGAACTTGCGTAATGATATTTTTGACAAGATTCAGACTTACTCTTTTGAGAATATAGATAAATTCTCGACTTCTTCTTTGGTAACAAGAATAACGACGGATGTTAATAACGTTCAGATGTCGTATATGATGGTAATAAGAACGGCGATTAGAAGCCCTCTTATGCTCATATTCTCGATAGTTATGGCTGCCGTTATGGGAGGAAAGCTTGCGCTGACCTTCGTTATTATCGTTCCTGTGCTCGCGTTCGGACTTCTCATGATAGCGAAGTTTGCTATGCCTGCGTTCAGAAGAGTTTTCAAGAAGTACGATAAGCTTAATGAATCTATTGAGGAAAACGTTCGTGCTGCGCGTGTTGTCAAAGGTTTTTCGCGCGAGGAATATGAGAAGAAAAAATTCTTCGGTGCATCTGATACTATCAAAGATGATTTCACTAAAGCCGAGCGTATCGTTGCGTTAAATACCCCGATAATGCAAATATGTCTTTACTTTAATATGATATTTGTGCTTCTTATCGGATCGAAGCTTGCTATTGAAGGTAAGGGAAGCAGTGTTGACGTAGGTCATATCTCAGCTATGCTTACATATGCTATGCAGGTGCTTATGTCGCTTATGATGCTCTCGATGATATACGTTATCATAACGATGTCCACGGAGTCCTTCAAGAGAATATACGAGGTGCTTTCTGAGGAGCCCACGATGCAGAATCCCGAGAACCCGATAGAGAGTGTGGCTGACGGCTCGATAGATTTTGAGGGAGTAAATTTCAAGTATTCGAAGAGTGCTGAAAGATTTGTTTTAGAGGGTGTTAATATCCATATCCCTTCGGGCTCTACCGTAGGTATCATCGGTGGAACAGGCTCGAGTAAATCGACTCTTGTAAGCCTTATCCCAAGACTCTATGACGTAACCGAGGGAAGGGTTAAGGTCGGAGGCGTTGACGTAAGAGATTACGACCTCGAAACTCTTCGCGATTCCGTTTCTATGGTGCTTCAGAAAAATCTTCTCTTTGCAGGTACTATAAAGGATAATCTGCGCTGGGGCAATGAAAATGCAACGGATGAAGAGATAGAAGAGGCGTGCCGACTTGCCGAGGCGCATAGCTTTGTATCTGCCTTTCCGGACGGCTATGACACTTGGATAGAGCAGGGAGGAACTAACGTTTCGGGCGGTCAGAAGCAGAGGCTCTGTATCGCAAGAGCTCTTCTTAAGAAACCAAAGGTTCTTATTTTAGACGACTCTACAAGTGCGGTCGATACGAAGACAGATGCTCTTATAAGACGCGGCTTTGAAACCTACGTTCCCGATACGACGAAGATCATTATCGCGCAGAGAATCTCTTCTGTAATGCACGCGGATACAATACTCGTTCTCGACGGAGGAAAGGTAACCGCGGTTGGAACTCACAGTGAGCTTATGGAAAGCTCCGAGATATACCGTGAAGTATATACTTCTCAGACAGAAGGCTCGGAAGGAGGAAGTGAAAATGAGTAAGCAAACGAAAAACTCAGCTCCTTTCGATAAGCATATGAAGCCCGCATTTGACGGAAAGCTTCTCGTCCGCGTAGTCAAGATGCTTTATCACGACTATCCTATTCTCGTTCCCCTAAATGCGCTTTGCATTGTATTCGCGGCGCTTGTTTCTGCAATCCCCGCGATATTTATGCAAAAGATAACAGCGATTATCGAAATTTACGTAAAGACAGGTGATTACTCTGCGGCAAAGGAAGAATTGATCCCTTCAATTATACTTCTTGCATCAATTTACGTTGTAGCCACAATTGCGATAACCGTAGATACTCAGCTTTCTGCATATATTACGCAGGGATTCTTGTCGAAGATGAGAGTCAGAATGTTCAACGGAATGCAGGACCTTCCGATAAAGTATTTTGACACTCATAAGCATGGCGACATAATGAGCTATTACACCAACGATATTGATACCTTGCGAGAGCTTATCTCGCGAGCAATACCCACGCTTCTTCGTTCGGGAATAATCGTTCTTACAGTCTTTGGCATTATGATATACTACTCGGTATGGATGACGCTTGTCCTTCTTGTAGGAGTTGTATTTATGCTCTTCGTATCCAAGAAGGCTGGCGGCGGAAGTGCAAAGTACTTTATCAAGCTTCAGGGCTCCGTTGCTCAGGTCGAAGGATACGTTCAGGAAATGATGAATGGACAGAAGGTAATAAAAGTATTCTCGAGAGAGGATAAGTGCTCCGAGGAGTTCAAGAGAATAAACGACGAGCTTTACGAGCAGAGCCATAAGGCGCATGCTTATTCGAATATGCTCGGACCGATTATTATGAATATCGGTAATATAATGTACGTTATAATCGCAACCGTCGGCGGATTGTTCATGCTTATCCCGAACTTCTATAATCTCAGCCTTTCGGCAATTCCGTTCGGAATCTCTATAGTAGTTCCTTTCCTTAATATGACCAAGCAGTTTACAGGTAACATCAATTCACTTTCACAGCAGATTAACTCAATAGTTATGGCCATGGCAGGCGCAAAACGAGTATTCTCACTCATTGATGAGGAGCCCGAGTGCGATGATGGTTACGTAACTCTCGTGAATGCCGAGATTGATGAAAACGGAAATATCAGCGAAACCGAGAATCATACGGGTAAATGGGCATGGAAGCATCCTCACGCAGACGGAACGGTAACCTATACTGAGCTTCGCGGCGACGTAAGAATGACGGAAGTTGATTTTGAGTACGAAGAGGGTAAGCCGGTGCTTCACGACGTTTCTGTATATGCTGAGCCGGGTCAGAAGGTTGCCTTTGTAGGTGCGACCGGAGCGGGTAAAACCACGATAACGAACCTTATTAACAGATACTATGATATTGCTGACGGAAAGATAAGATACGATGGTATAAATATCAACAAGATCAAAAAATCCGATCTTAGACGTTCTCTCGGCATAGTTCTTCAGGAAACAAATCTTTTCACGGGAACCGTTATGGATAACATAAGATACGGCAAGCTTGAAGCTACCGACGAAGAATGTATCGCGGCAGCAAAGCTTTCCGGGGCGCACGATTTCATAACAAGACTCCCGCAGGGATATAATACCGAGCTTTCGGGCAATGGTGCAAATCTCTCGCAGGGTCAGCGTCAGCTTATAGCTATAGCGAGAGCCGCTGTTGCAGATCCGCCCGTAATGATACTCGACGAGGCAACTTCCTCTATAGATACGAGAACAGAGGCGATAGTTCAGCGTGGAATGGATAAGCTTATGGAGGGCAGAACTGTCTTTGTAATTGCCCATAGACTGTCAACCGTGCGAAATTCCGACGTTATAATGGTTCTTGATCACGGAAGAATTATCGAGCGCGGATCGCATGATAAGCTTATCGAAGAAGGTGGCACGTATTACCAGCTTTATACGGGCGCATTTGAGCTTGAATAAATAAAAAATACCGCTGTTGAGATAGACGAAACAAGTATTTAAACAAATAAAAACTTATTAAAAGCGCCTCGGAATTCCGAGGCGCGTTTTTTATTTAAACCATACTTTTATTT
>JAZONS010000033.1:0-40125 GCA_045654585.1 Eubacteriales bacterium | reverse complement strand
TACAAGGGCATCAAGGCTGAGAAGCTTAAGGCTGTTGTCACCGATGAAGAGGTTGACCAGCAGGTAAAGAACGTTGCCGAGCGCAACGCCCGTCTTGAGAATGTTACCGACCGTGCCGCCGCTATGGACGACACCGTTGTTATCGACTTTGAAGGCTTCACCGACGGTAAGGCTTTCGAGGGCGGCAAGGCTGAGGGCTACTCCCTTAAGCTTGGCTCCAACTCCTTTATCCCCGGTTTCGAGGATCAGATAGTTGGTAAGGCTATCGGTGAGGAGTTCGACGTTAACGTTACCTTACCCGAGCAGTACGGCGCAAAAGAGCTTGCCGGCAAAGCTGCTACCTTCAAGACAAAGATCAATTCTCTCAAGGTTGAGGAGCTTCCCGAAGCTGATGACGATTTTGCTAAGGACGTTTCCGAATTTGATACTCTTGATGAATACAAAGCCGATATTAAGGCAAAACTTGCTAAGAAAAACGAAGACGCGGCAGACAGAGAGTTTGAGAATGCTCTCGTTGACGCTTTACTTGAAAAGCTTGTTGCTGAGATCCCCGAGCCTATGTTCGTAGCTGAGACCGAGAACTTCCTTCGCGACTACGATAACAGACTCAGAATGCAGGGTCTCGATCTTGGTCAGTACACCAAGTATACAGGAATGACACTTGATGCACTTCGCGCTCAGTTCCGCCCCAATGCTGAAAAGCAGGTTAAGCTCAGACTCGCTCTTGAGAAGATCGCAGTTCTTGAGCAGCTTACCGTTTCCGACGAAGAGGTTGAGGCTGAGTATACAAGAATCTCCGAGGCATATAACGTGCCCGTAGATCAGGTTAAAGGCATGGTAGCTGTTGAAGACATCAAGGCTGATATGCTCGTTGCTAATGCTATGAAGTTCGTTAAGGACAATGCAGTTGTAGCTAACGACTAAAAGAAAGTAAAGCAGCCTTCGGCACTCCGCAGGCTGCTTTAAATATATTATTATAAAGGAGAAAACGATATGGCACTTGTTCCAATGGTCGTTGAGCAGACCTCACGCGGTGAGCGCTCCTACGACATCTATTCAAGACTTTTAAATGACAGAATTATCTTTCTTGCCGATGAGGTAAACGACGTTACCGCATCTCTCGTTGTTGCTCAGCTTCTTTATCTCGAAGCGCAGGACCCCGATAAGGACGTTTATCTTTACATCAACAGCCCCGGTGGCTCAATTACCGCAGGTATGGCTATCTATGACACTATGAATTACATTAAATGTGACGTTTCCACAATCTGCGTAGGTATGGCAGCTTCTATGGGAGCATTCCTTCTCTCGAGCGGCGCAAAGGGCAAGCGCTTTGCTCTTCCCAACGCAGAGGTTATGATTCATCAGCCTCTCGGCGGAATGCAGGGTCAGGCTACGGATATCAAGATCCATGCTGACAGAATACTTAAAATCAAGGCAAAGCTCAATTCTCTTCTCTCCGAGCAGACGGGCAAACCCCTTGACGTAATCGAGCGCGATACCGAAAGAGATAATTTTATGACCGCTGACGAGGCACAGGCTTACGGTCTTATCGATAAAGTAATTACTAAAAAGGAAATCTAATTATGTCACAGACTCCCAATGACAGACTTCGCCGATGCGCCTTTTGCGGAAGAAGCGAAAAGGAAGTAGCTATACTTATTCCCGCTAAGAATGAGTCGGTCTATATCTGCGATAACTGTACCGAGCTCTTTTCCGAATTTTTATCAGAGAATTTCTCAGATGTTTTAGACACACCGAAAAGCAATGCAAAATCCGATCTTGATATGGCAACGCTTCCCCGCCCCAAAGAGATCAAGTCCATGCTTGATGCTTACGTAATAGGTCAGGACGATGCCAAGCTTGCTCTTTCCGTTGCTGTTTACAATCACTATAAGAGAATACTCACGCTTGAAGAGAACGCAAGAAAAAAGGCTAAAAAGAAGAAGGATCAGCCCGAGATGCAAGAGCACGATGAGTTCGAGGAGGTTGAGCTTCAGAAGTCAAACGTTCTCCTTCTCGGTCCCACAGGTGTTGGAAAAACTTATATTGCGGAAACACTTGCAAAAACCTTTAAAGTTCCCTTTGCTATTACGGATGCTACAACTCTTACTGAGGCAGGTTACGTTGGTGAGGACGTTGAAAATATCCTTCTCCGTCTTATTCAAGCGGCAGATTTTGACGTTGCGAAAGCCGAGCACGGTATTATTTATATCGATGAGATAGATAAAATATCAAGAAAAGGCGAAAACAGATCTATCACTCGTGATGTTTCGGGTGAAGGCGTTCAGCAGGCACTTCTTAAAATTCTCGAGGGTACGGTTGCAAACGTTCCTCCGCAGGGCGGAAGAAAGCATCCCAACCAGGAATTCATCCAGATAAACACAAAGAATATTCTCTTTATCTGCGGCGGTGCGTTCGACGGTATTGAATCTATTATCGAGCAACGCAAGGGTTCTCAGCAGATCGGCTTCGGTACAGAGAAATCAACCAAGCGAGAAAAGGTCGAGCGCGGAGTTTACCGCGACGTTGTTGCCCACGACGTTGTTAAGTACGGTATAATTCCCGAGCTCGTCGGCAGACTTCCTATAATCGTAACTCTTGACAATCTTGACGAGAATGCTCTCGTGAGAATCCTTAAGGAGCCTAAGAACGCCGTTTATAAGCAATATCAGAAGCTTCTTAAAATGGACGGCGTTGAGCTTGTTTTCGAGGATGACGCACTCTCAGAGATCGCAAAAATGGCAATTGAGAGAGAGACCGGCGCGCGAGGCCTGCGTTCTATCATAGAAGGTATTATGCTCAAGCCTATGTACGATATTCCCTCTCTCGAGGGCGCTGTCAAGGTGATAATCACCCGTGGCTTTGTTAAAGGTGAAGAAGAGCTTACCGTGATTTATGAAGATAATGACAGCTCAGATTCCGATGAAAACGCAGCAAACGGTTAATAACAATTTAATGGTTATTTAAACACAGTTAAATAAAAAAAACACCTCTTATGTCAACCAAGCTGACCGCTGACTGATATAAGAGGTGTTTTTATTTAAAGGTATTATTAATCTGTTTTTTTAGCTAAGGCAGCTTCAAGATCAACAGCACCGGTTGCCGAAAGGACCGAGTTAAAGCAATCGAGAATCTTCGGAGAAAATACTCCGCATTCTCCGTTGTTTATCATTCTTACCGCTTCCTCAGCGGAATAGGCGGGCTTATACGTCCTGACGCTTATCAGCGCATCGTATACGTCAATGATTGAAACTATCTGCGCCCAAATCGGAATATCCTCACCGACAAGTCCTTTGGGGTAGCCCTTACCGTCATATCTCTCGTGATGATACATACATATATCATAGCAATAACGGTAGAAGCTATCGTTTTTATCCTCAAACCTGCTAAGGAAGTCACAGCCGTATACCGTATGCTTCTTCATTTCTTCATATTCCTCTGCGGTAAGCTTACCCGGTTTCAGGAGAATATGATCGGGAATGGCTATTTTACCAACGTCATGAAGAGCGGCAGCATTTGCTATCTGATTTGCGGCATGCTCGGTTATTTCATATTCGGGATACTTACGCATAAGCTCACTCAGAATAACTTTTGTAAGCGCCGTAACTCTGTTAACGTGATCTCCCGTTTCCATACTTCTGAACTCAACAGCAGACGACAGTACGTTAACGACAAACTGATTCATAGACTCAGTGTGGCGCTTTTCTTCAAGCAACTCAAACGTCTTTAGCTTATCCGTATTATCTGCAACGAATATCAGAAGAAGTCTATCACCTTCATACTCCATTGAACGTATCGTTGTTACATACCAACTGTACTCATTGGAATTTTTCGAAGATAATCCCTTGTATCCGTATGAAATGGTATCTCCCTTGTTTCCCTTCTCTATAATATTACGGCAGTTAGAGATTACCATATCCTTGTATTCGGGAGCAACACTCTTCGCAAAATGCTCAAGGTGCTGCTCGATATTTCTTCCTGTTTCAAATTTCGTGATCTTGTCGTCTATGATCTTTAGATCGTAAACCTTATCACGATCTACGTTGACCTGCATTATCTTTATATAAGTCGCAGCAACAGTATTCGTAAGCATATCCTTATAGTAGTTTGACTTGGCTACAAGCTTCTGCTCATCGTTGACGTCCATAACGCAAATAATCACGTTTCCAAGCTCGTTTTTATCAAGCATAGAGGTAAGTATTACGTAAATTCTGTACCACTTACAAACGTCACCTATTACCTGACGGTAGGTAATGGAATAATAAGGCTCTTTATTGGAGATATGTTCCTCAATATAATCAAGAGTAGTCATTTCTCTTACAGTTTCCTTATCGTTCGGGTGAACGAATTTGTTAACGTAATAATTCAGCGCCTTATCATAAGGACGGATATGCTGCTGCTTGTTCTCATAATAGTCAACCGAATTCTTAATATGATCGGCAATATCTATCCTCTCAAGCATTCTTTCATTCATATCAACGTAGTATGCGCTGAGAAAAAGCTTACTGAAGCTCTTTATCTTGGAATAGTTGGTAAACTGCTCGCGCTCAAATGTATTGATAAAGAAAAATGCGTGTACGGTACTGAGCATCATACCGACGTTAAGGAAAGCGAACGAACCTTCAAATACCTGAAATACTGCAAATACGATTATTGTAAAGCAGTAGATGGCTATAGAAAGATATCTGTTTTTGTTATAGGGATTTTTTTGCTTACAGGTATTGTATACAGCCTTTATTGCGGGAAGTAAAATATATATAAGTGATATAATTGGCTGCAAAAAATACAACGTGCCTCTGGTATGTACTCCATCCTGCGCTATAGTGAACATCCAACCCGTTCCGATAGACACGAAGGACATCACCGCCAATGCAGCAAACGGTATATTAAGGAGCAAAGAAACAACCTTATTATTCGGCTTATTGTTGATTACCTGCACTCTTTCCGAGTAGAGATAGCAGCAAAATGCCGCTCCGCCGGTCAAGGTATAATAAAGCGGCGCAAGAATATAATCCATCCATAACGGCAGATTTAGTATATTGTTTTCCGAGAATATCCAAGTTATATCTACCGCGATAAGCGCCATCGCAACTATCAAGAGATATCTGAATGCTTTTGTTGTTTTAGTTTTTCTGATGTTTTTCGAAGAAAGATTATATATCAGTAATATCAAAGCTAACGATATCGCACTCGCTATCCAATAAAGATTCATGACTTACTCCTTTGCTGTTTTTATTTAACTATTGGAGCTTATTTTGCGTTTTTTCTATATGCAAGAGGACTGACGCCCATATACTGCTTGAATATTTTATGGAAATAATTTGCGTTGCAGAAGCCTATCTGGTCCGAGATATCAGCTATTGAAGCATCCCCCTCAATAAGCATTTGCATAGAGCGGTTAACTCTTATTCCGTTTATGTAATCAACAGGAGTTTTACCTATACTGTCCTTAAACATCTTAGTGAAGTAATCAGGAGAAACCATTATGATCTCAGCAAGCTTTTCAACGTATATCTTCTCCATATAATGCTCGGAAATATAGTTTATAACCGGGCGAAGCCTCAATACGTTATGATAAATTATTCTCTCAGACTCATTTCTTACATTGCAATAATTACGTAGAAGAGATGTCATACAAAGATAAATATTCGCTCTGATCGGCAGCTTATAGCAAACGTCCTTTGAAAGATACTCCTCGTAAGAATCCTTCATACAGTGCGAAAGCACACCATGTATCGGGTGCCCCTCTTTGAATATCTTTATTTTATTCTCCGCCTGAACATAGAACATATAAAGTATCTCTGTTTCATAGTTTACCATATTGGCCTCTATGATAGAGCTATCAAATATCATGCCCCTTATTGCCGCATAGCCGTCTATTGCATCGGCTCTGTATACAAGACCATGAGGAACGTAGAGAAAATCTCCCACAACGGCTTCCACACATTCGGTGCCTATCTGAATCGATACCTTGCCCGCGGTTACCTCTACTATTTCCATTTTCGTTTCACTGAATCGAGGCAAAACCAACGTTCCTGCCCCAGACAAGGAATACATTTCAAACGGGAATTTTGAGTCTATCTGTTTCATGATTTCCCTCTCAATAATTATTTCTTTAAACATTTTAGCATATATTTTAGATTTTGTAAAGTCTTTTGTTGTCTAAAATATCGTTTTTATGTATTTTTTAAAAAGAAAAAGGCAGTTTGAACAACTGCCTTGTCTGTTTTTTGTAGATTTTATACTTTCGTTATATAAAACTCACTTTAGAAGGTTGCAACCTCGGGGTTAGGCCTTTCTGCGGGCTCGATATGAGTTACCGTAAGAACGGGGCCTTTGCCCTGATACAAGGGGGAATATTCTTCGTTGAGCTTTCCTTCAACTATGACCCAATCACGAGTCTTAAGCTTTAACTTTCCGTGCCCCTTTGCGACAACGCCTCTATACGCAATATCTGCCTCACAGCATGTCATAATATGTCTGCCTATAGCGTAACTGCCCGAAGGAAGCGAGTTATCGAGAGCAACGATTCCCTTGAATTTTAAGGTCTTACCCTTATACTTTTCAAGCTCCTCACTCATATCTCTGTAGAAGATCGCAAAATCCTCATCTTTTATCTCTATAACGGGAGCTTCGAGATCGTAAGGCAACGGATCCTCAATAGTATCAAACTCTATCTCTCCGTTTACGTCCTCATAGCAGATATTTGCTTTTCTGCTTACGCCGCGAACAAGCTTATGCAAAGCTTCTTTATCTGTGCTATCATCGGTTCTGTTAAAGACTACCATTTCTGCACTTGTAAGCTTATCAACAACGAGCTGACGCATATTTGCATTGTATGAAAGAATCGTTGTTGAATCCGCAATAAATATCTCCTGGTAAACCATGAATCCCTCGGGTAAGGAATTATAGAATTTATCAAGCGACCACATACCATTATATTCGACTACTACAACATCGGCATCGGCTCTTTTTGCACGCGCCGCGAGTCTATCCGCAACCAGATCCTCTTCATTTTCAAAGGTGCAAAGAGAAACGTTTCCCGGAAGCTCGCCCGCTTCTATCTCCTCTTCTCCCTCTTCGCACTGAATGATGAGATACTTCCTGCTCTTATCGTTGAAGTTCTCATCCTGCATAGTTTCTTTTATAAACTTCGTTTTACCTGCTTCAAGAAAGCCTGTAAACAGATATACCGGAATTTCCATAATCTCTCCTCAGTAAGAATTGTTTGTTTCTCAGACTCCAAACAACGCCTTGATCTTGTCTTTATCTATTTTTGAACCAATTACGCAGATTCTGCCGATTATGCCCGCAGATCCCTCTCTTATATCGCATTCACCCGGTACATAATCAAAATGAATCCATTTTCCGCACTCACACTCAACGATTCCCTTTGCGCGAAGGATCATTCCAAATTCGGAATCCTCATCAAAGCTTTCAAATACGCGCTCAAGCTCGCTTTTCGCAAATTTACGTGCGGTTTCAATGCCAACGCTGACAAAAACTTCATCGGCATGGTGATGATGGTGATCGTGACTGTGGCAACCGCATTCGCACTCCTCGTCGTGGTCGTGGTGGTGATGCTCGTGACCGTGGCAGCCGCATTCGCACTCCTCGTCGTGGTCGTGGTGATGATGCTCGTGACCGTGGCAACCGCATTCGCACTCATCGTCGTGGTCGTGGTGGTGATGCTCGTGACCGTGGCAGCCGCATTCGCACTCCTCATCGTGGTCGTGGTGATGATGCTCATGATTATGGTGATGCTCGTGAGCCTCGGTTTCAAGGGCACGAAGCTCTTCATCAAGAGTATTTTTGTGCTCTATCGCATCAAGTATCTCTTTACCGGAAAGCTTATCCCAGGGGGTTGTTATTATAACCGCATCATGATTATGCTCCCTGATAAGGCAAACTGCCTCTTCTATTTTTGAAGCCTTTGAAACATCGGTATGAGAAAGAACTATCGCAGATGCATTTGCAATCTGATCGTTATAGAACTCACCGAAGTTTTTCATATACATTTTGCATTTACCAGCATCGGCAACAGCGGTAAAGCAATTAAGCTCTGCGTTCGGCGAGTCGATCTTCTGCACAGCCTTGATAATATCCGAAAGCTTGCCTACTCCCGAGGGCTCAATAATAATTCTATCGGGCTTATATTCGTCTAGCACCTTCTCGAGCGCCTTTGTGAAGTCTCCGACAAGAGAGCAGCAGATGCATCCCGAGTTCATCTCGGTTATTTCTATTCCCGCATCCTGAAGGAAGCCGCCGTCAATACCGATCTCTCCGAATTCGTTCTCAATAAGAACGACCTTTTCACCGTTATACGCCTCTTTTAAAAGCTTTTTAATCAATGTGGTTTTTCCTGCTCCGAGAAAGCCTGAAAAAATATCAATTTTCGTCATTCTATTTACCTCTATATTTTTTTTACAGTTTATTATAACTTAAACTTATATAAAAGTCAATAAATTAAGGCTTAATTTTACATTTTTGTTGCTTTTAGCATATCATAATAGAAGCCACAAAAAGGGGGTTAAGAAATGAAAATATTATTGGTTAATGCTTCACCGCACAAAAAAGGAGCAACGGCGCGCGCGCTTGACGAATGCCGAGCCAAATTAAAAGAATTGGGGGCGGTGACGGAGTATTATTTTTTAGGTAACGCCTCAAGAAATTCATGCACAGCTTGCGGAGGATGCAAAAGCGGCGGAAACTGCGTTTTCGGCGATATTGATGATCTTACCGATGCTTTTACTAGGGCTGACGGTATTATAATCGGAGTCCCAACGCATTATGCCTCTGCGCCAGGCAATATTCTCTCGGTGCTATCAAGACTGATGTTCAGCGCAAAACAATGCGCGGAATACAAACCAATAGCCGTTATCGGCTCAGGACGGCGCGGATGCGTTACAAATGCGATAGATGAAACAGTAAAATTCTTTGAATTTGCTTCTTGCCCTATTATTTCGGGAGCCTATCCCGCTCTGATATACGGCTCTGACTACGAAAGTGCGGGATTCGACGCCGAAGGACTTCAGAATATGCGTTCGGTAGCGGAAAATATGTACTGGATACTATCCGCGCTGAAGCTTGCGGAGAAAAACGGAATAACACATCCCATCTCCGAGCCAAAAATAAAAACCGACCTACCGTCTTTACTTTAACCGATCAGAGAGGTTGTCCAAAAGTCACTGAATGTTCAGACAGCCTCTCTATAAAAAAATAAGTTTAGGTTCTGAGCCTTTAACGCTCATATTTATTTTCAAGGGCAACTACCGTTAAGAGCTTCCGCACCGAGTTTTTTTATTATTTCACGCTCCGAAAACGGTATTTTTTCATTTCCTATAAGCTGATAGTTCTCCTGCCCCTTTCCAAGAAGCAGAATAACATCTCCGCGCTTTGCAACACTTAAGGAATGATAAATAGCGCGCTCTCTGTCTGTAATTATCTTCGCCTTTGATTTGTCCTTGTAATGCGAATATATTTCAAGAGCGATCCGCTCAGCAGACTCACGTCCTGGATTGTCCGCAGTTATAACAGATAGATCCGCATATTGTTCCGCAACGGCTGCAAGCTCACCTCTCCTGGACTGAGAACGCTCACCAACAGACCCAAAAAGTACTACAAGCTTTCCGCGTGAATTTCTTTTTGCATTCTGGCATATCGCAGAAAAGCTCTTCTTATTATGTGCGTAATCTATGATAATTTTAATTCCGTTCAAAGAATAAGCCTCATATCTGCCTAAGACCTTTATTTTTGCAACAGCATCTTTAAATTCCGAGATACTTCGCTCTGTGACGATAGATGCCGATACGATAGCGAGCGCAGCATTCAAGCCGTTATACCCACCGCCGAATGACAACGAAAAGCTCTCATTTCCTATCGAAAAATCAACGTGCGTATCATCATCGGACAACAGCTTATACGGATAGTCACTATCATTATCGCCAACTTTTACTACACGCTCGCACCCTTCCGTTATTTTTTGCCCTAGCGGATCGAGTGCATTAATTACCGAGCACCTTGGCTTGTATAACGAAAAAAGCATACGCTTTGCACAATAATAATCTTCAAAGCTCTTATGCTCATATGCACCTACGTGATCCTCCGAAAGGTTTGTAAAGACGCACACGGTAAAGGGGATGCCGAAAACTCTGTATTCCGTAAGCGCTTGACTTGATACCTCAATGACGCCTATCCTTATACCCATTTTATAGGCACGCCCCAGTGTTTTATATAATATCGGAGCACTTGGCGTGGTGTTTTTTGCCATATCTGCTTTTGCGTTTACACCGTAAAAATCGGTACCGAGCGTTCCAACAGAAACAACCTTTTCTCCCGAAGCCGCAATGCACTCCGACAGTATTTTTGAGGTCGTTGTTTTGCCCTTTGTGCCGGTTATACCGATTATTCGCATTTTTTCTATATCTGCACCGAATATAATTTTTGATATTTCTGCCAATGTTTTTCTTGCGTTTTTAGATATTATCAATGTTTCTCCGCTCGATACGGGATATTGCTCCTCACAAACGAACACCTTCGAGCCGCGCGCTTTGGCATCGTGGATAAAATCCGCACCGTTATATTTCGAGCCCCGAATCGCAACGTATATGGAGTCGTCGCAAGCGCATCTTGAATCCTCTGTTACAGATAAAATATTTCGCTCGATGAAGCATTCGACTTTCACGTCACGAAGGTCTGCTATTATTTCTGATAACTGCATTTATACCTCCTATGCTGACAATTACGTTACCGTTCCTCTATTCTTTTACAGCGCCCGACTTCATTATTGCTTTATATCTTCTCCCCTCTCTAAGAAGATGAGTCAGTACGTAAATCTTTCTTGATATCTTTTTCTCTTCAAGAAAATCGTACGGAGTCCTAAGTCTTCCTCTTTTTTCGAGCAGTAACGCCCTATTCAAAAGCCCCCTGTCGGTTGAATACTTTATCATTGTTTTCCTACTCACAGTCCGCCATACACCCGCCGGATATTTAAAGTCGGGAAGCTCACTTTCTCCCCGAAGCTCGGATAATAATAGTTTTGCAAGATTAACTCCCGAGGCTCGCATATAATCAAAGCTTCTTCCCTGCCTTGGATTCAGTTCAAGGCAATACGACTTATCGACTTCTCTCAAAATATCAAAATTCGCTATGCCCGTATAGCCTATTCCTTCAAGCATTTCGATCAGCTTACCCGATATTGCATCAAGCTCTCTTGTCACAATAACGGAATAATTTCCTCTGGAGGTTTTACCGAGTTCCTCAAGCAAAACGTCACCAAGCACGGCTTTTATTGCTTTTCCCTTTCTGCTCATAAACACTGTAAGAACCGATGCGTCGGCACATTTTCTGCCGCACGCGCCTTTTACGTATTCCTGGAGCAAAAGCTTGCCTGAATATCCCGACGAAAAGATTCTTTTCGCCACCTCTCTTACCTCACCGAGAGAATCCGGAAAATATACCTTTTCCATTCCGTCAAAATGATTTCTCCAATATTCCGTGCTATCGGCAGGTTTAAGAACAAACGGTGGCTTTAACTTACCGCCTCTATACTCCAGATCTTCAAGTTCAAAATCAAAGATCTCGGTTTTAGGATGATCTATTCCGTATTTATCGAGTATTGAAATAAAAGATGCCTTATCAGAGGTTGTGCGCCATACCTCAAAGCTTGGAATATTAAAGAAGTAATAATCCTCAAGCTTATCCCTTGCATATTCGAGCATTTCCACGTACCAATCCGCACAAGGGATTAAAAAAAGCTTCTCGCCTCTTCTCTCTTCGGCAAATCGGACAAGCTCGGGAACGGCAACGTTCACGTCATCAAGATTCGACACAACGTGCAATTCTATAAAAGAAGAAAGGTTACATACCGCTAAGCTATCCCGTGCAAAGCACACGGAGATAAGCCCCTCGGCTTCTGCGAATGATGCTGCCATCGTATAGGCATTCAGATCGCCGCCGAGCAGGACGGGTGTAACCTTTTCATAATATTTATTCATACATAGCCTCTCTGTACTTTACAGAAGCTTATCTAAAAGCACTAAAAGCTGCCCTCACTTAAAAAGCCTTCAAAATTCCAATGCCTCAGCACCTCGTATACGGCTATTGCGGCGCAATTTGAGAGATTCAAGCATCTTCTGTTCTCCAGCATCGGTATCCTCAACGCGTTTTCCTCGTTCTTTAATACGAGCTCCTTGGGCAATCCCCGCGTTTCGGGACCGAACATCAGATATACGTCACCGTCATAATCCACGTTACTGTAGATTTTTTTGGCATGAGCCGAGAAATAATATATCTGCTTATCACCGTGAAGCTTTTCAAATTCCTCATAATTCTCGTAATAATAAATCTCAAGCGTATGCCAATAATCAAGACCTGCGCGCTTTAAGGTTTTGTCCGAGATCTCAAAGCCTATAGGCTTTATTATATGGAGCGCCGCTCCCGTTACCGAGCAGGTACGTGCGATATTACCCGTATTCCCCGGTATCTCGGGGCAGTAAAGTACAATATTTATTTTTCTTTTCATCAGCATTTTCCCCTGAATTTTGCTTGTTATGTATACTATTTTACATTTCCCGCACTCAAAGGTCAAGCTTTATTTAAAATATTTTTATCTTTTTTAAATAATTTACATTTATTCCTTTATTTTTTGTATTATTTGTGTTACAATAGAAAGGATGAATATTTTGGAGGAACTTTAAATGGGTTTGTTTTCTTCCCTTTTCGCAAGCTACAGCGAAAAGCAGATCAAAAAAATAACCGCTACTGTTGACAAAATAGAAGCGCTTTCCGATAAATACGAAGCTATGACGGACGAGGAGCTCTCGAATACTACCGCCATACTCAAAGCACGCCTTAACGAGGGCGAAACTCTTGATGACATTCTTCCCGATGCCTTTGCGCTCGTAAGAGAGGCAGACTGGAGAGTGCTCGGCAAGCGTCCCTTCCGCGTTCAGCTTATGGGCGGTATTCTTCTTCATCAGGGCAGAATCGCAGAAATGAAAACCGGTGAAGGTAAAACACTCGTCGCAACACTTCCCGCTTACCTTAACGCGCTGACGGGAAAGGGCGTTCATATCGTTACGGTAAACGATTACCTTGCAGAGCGTGACAGCGAGGAAATGGGCAGAGTTTACGCCTTTCTCGGTCTTACTACCGGTCTTATCATTCACGGTCAGAACAGAGCCGAAAAACGCCGCGCTTACGCCGCAGATATAACCTACGGTACAAACAACGAGCTTGGCTTTGACTACCTCAGAGATAACATGGTGGTTTATAAGGAAAACCTCGTGCAGAGAGGTCATAACTTTGCTATCGTTGACGAGGTTGACTCGATACTTATAGACGAGGCGAGAACTCCTCTTATCATTTCAGGTGAAGGAACAAAATCCACCGAGCTTTATAACAGAGCCGATGAGCTCGTGCGCCGTATGAGCCGTCACGTTATAAAGGAAATGGATACCAAGAAGGACAACGATCTTTACGAAGAGGACTTTATCGTTGATGAAAAGGCTCGTACCGCGGTGCTTACACAGCACGGAATAGATAAAGCAGAAAAGTTCTTCGGTATCGAAAACCTTTCGGATGCCGAAAACAGTGAGATCTACCACCACTGTAATATTGCTATCCGCGCGCACGGCGTCATGAAGCGCGACGTTGACTATATCGTTCAGGACGATTCGGTAGTTATCGTTGACAGCTTTACAGGCCGTCTTATGCCCGGAAGACGTTATAACGACGGACTTCATCAGGCAATTGAGGCAAAGGAAGGCGTTGATATACAGAAGGAATCCACAACTATTGCTACGATTACCTTCCAGAACTACTTCCGTATGTATAAAAAGCTCTCCGGTATGACCGGTACCGCGCTTACCGAGGAAAACGAGTTCAAAGATATTTATTCGCTTGACGTCGTTGAGGTTCCAACGAACAAGCCTATGATAAGACGTGATTACAACGATGCGCTTTACCGCACGAAAAATGCGAAGCTCAGAGCAATAATCAAGCAGATCAAGGAATGCCACGAGAAGGGTCAGCCCGTTCTGGTCGGCACTGTTTCCATTGACAAATCCGAGGAGCTCTCGCACCTTCTCAAAAAGGAAGGTATTCCCCACCGCGTACTTAATGCCAAAAAGCACGAGGAAGAGGCGGAAATCGTTGCTCAGTCGGGTACGTTCGGAAACGTTACAATATCTACAAATATGGCAGGTAGAGGTACCGATATTATGCTTGGCGGTAACCCCGAGTATCTCGCTAAGGCACGCATGAAGAATGAGGGCTTCGAGGAAGAGCTTATTCTTGAAGCAACGGGTACAAACGATACTGATAAGCCCGAGATACTTGAAGCTCGCCGTGTTTTCAAGGCGTATTATGACGAATTTAAGGAAAAAATTCAGCCCGAAGCTGAAAAGGTTCGCGCAGCGGGCGGTTTATTTATAATCGGTACTGAAAGACACGAAAGCCGTCGTATCGACAATCAGCTCAGAGGACGAAGCGGAAGACAGGGTGACCCTGGCGAATCACGCTTCTACTTATCCTTCGAGGACGATCTGCTCAGACTCTTCGGCAGCGACAGAGTTTCGGCTATGGCTGCCGCTCTCAAGATTCCCGAGGATATGGCTATCGATATGAAGATATTCTCTTCTACGGTTGAGCGCGCTCAAGCGAGAATTGAGGCTATGAACTTTGCGAGAAGAAAGAACGTTCTCACATACGACGACGTTATGAATCAGCAAAGAAACGTTATCTATTCTCAGAGAAACGAGATACTTCATCTTGACGATATCAGTGAAAGAATCGAGCAAATGATAATCGCATCTGTCGGTGAAAACTTCGATTATTACTTTGCGGGAGATGACAAAGAAGAATATAAGCCCGAGGACTTCTCTCAGTATTATAACGGTAATCTTACCGACGGAGAGATACTCGACTACGAGGGTGAGTCTCTCGAAAACTTCGATAAGGAGCAAAAGCGACAAGAATTTATCGATAAAGCAATTGCTGTTTATCGCGGCAAGGATCAGCTGTTCATTGAGGCTGAATGTCCGATTTCAATGCGAGAGGTCGAGAAAAGAGCTCTGCTTACCAGCGTTGATATGAGCTGGATGGAGCACCTCGAAGCTATGGACGATCTTAAGAGTTACGTCGGTCTGAATGCTTACGCACAAAGAGATCCCGTTGCAATATACCGTCTTGAGGCTGCAGAAATGTTCGACAAAATGTCTCACGAGATACGTGAGAATACCGTAAGACGCGTTCTTTCCGCGGTTCCGAAGCGTCAGGTAACAGAAAGACAGCAGGTTGCCAGAGAAACGGGTACCGGCAGTAACGGCGAGCTTCCTAAAAAGAAGCCCGTTGTTAAAAAAGCAAAGCTCCCCGGAAGAAATGACCCCTGCCATTGCGGAAGCGGCAAAAAATACAAGCTCTGCTGCGAGCAGAAAGACAAGTTAGCAAATTAAAGGATTACAATATGGGATTCGGCACACTTTTTATAGGCTACTTTTTCCTTATAAATATAAGCTATTTTGCTTACACCGATATTATCAGCGCTATGGTTATGCTGATGGGACTTTACAAGCTGAGTGGGATAAACAAGAATTTTAAGTCCGGAATGATTTCCGCAGGCGTATTCGTCGTATTTTCACTTACGGAGCTTATCTTCGCAATAGTTGAACTCTTCGCTTCGCCTTCGTGGCTTACCGCGGTCTTATCCTATCTCGGAGCTGCAAGATACCTATTCATTTTTATTCTGACTTTATTTATCATGCGCGCTATTTCTGACGTTGCAACAGAGGTGGAAGCTTACGCTCTTGCAAAAAACGCAAAGGCTTCTGTTCCTTTGTCTATCATATTCGCAATAGCAAGCATTTTTGAAATATCAGCCTTTGCAAAGGTCTTCGGCTCATATATCGCATATATCTATTTTGCTATACTTCTTGCCGTGGTTGTAAGCGTACTTTCAAATCTCCTAACTATTTATAAGGCGTATATGCAGATATGCATGCCCGAAGAGGAGAAAAAGCCGCCTAAAAAATCCCGCTTTGAGTTTATGAACAAATTCTATGATTCAATGGAGAAAAGCGGCCGCGAGTATGCGGAGTATAAGATAAAGAAAAAGCAATCAAAATCAAAGAAAGGTAAAAAATAATATGGCCCAAAAGGATATTTTATCCGACGTCAGCCAGCCGAAAAAATCAATGAGAACGATCAAAACGGGTTGGCTCATATTCGCGCTGATTACGTTATTCAATCCGAATATACAGCTGATCGATATTTTGCCCGATTTTATCGGATTCTTTATACTTGCCAAATTCTTTGAAAAAGCATCGGATGCAGCTCCCTACTTCGAGGAGGCAAGAAGCGCTTTTATGAAGCTCGGCTTCATTAGTCTATCTAAAATTCCCGCGCTCCTTATTATTCTTGCGGTGCGCTCGGGCAACCTTCTGGATAACGATATAGTCGCGCTTATGACGCTTATTTTTGCGGTACTTGAGCTTATCTATATTATACCCGCTATCAAGAACATTTTTGATGCTCTAACCTACCTTGGCGAAAGA
Organism: Eubacteriales bacterium; assembly: GCA_045654585.1. Classification (GTDB taxonomy): domain Bacteria; phylum Bacillota; class Clostridia; order Oscillospirales; family CAG-272; genus UBA1740. Next base: position 23,572 of record JAZONS010000033.1, on the reverse strand, counting down.
AGCGAGTCAAGAGCGCTGATATCTAACGGAACACTCGTTTCGACGGATACACTACGCTCATTCACCTTTGCTTTTGTAATAATGAAGTGTCTGCTTTATACCCTTCCCGAGTTTTTGAAGCTTACGAGAAGCGTTGAGATAGGAAGCACTACGTCTATGCTCACGGGCTCGCGCTACTACCCTTGGGCTGTTATGGCGTCACTCATACTCGGATTTATTTTCGGCGGAGTCTGGATTAACAGAAGTATCCGCTACGTGAAAATGATTAAGCGCGAGGGTAAATTCTTTTTATCCCTTGAAAAGCTCGCAACTGAAAGCTCCTACGAGGAGTACGAGAAAAAGGTCGATTTCAGACGCAGAAACCGCGTATTCTTAGGATTTATCATTGCCGCGGTTCTCTCTATTGATCTTACGTTTTCGAATTTAAATGATATCAATCTTTTACCGAGCTTTATTTTCGGTACGGTTTTCTCATTTGCACTTTTCTTCCTTACAAAAATGCTTAAAATGAAAACAAAGCTTTGCAAAGCCGTCATCGCATTTTCTGCGCTATTCAATATTTGTGCAATTGTTAAAAACTTATTCGATATTAAATTCCTTACGGATTTCGGATACGCCACACTTCTTAACTCAAATAATAAGGAAGCACTTATTCTCTACAAAAGAATTGAGATACTTGCCGTAGCGGAAACCGTCTTTCACGTTAGCCTTATTCTCTTATTCTTCTTTACGATGAGGCAATATACTCGCGAAAATCTTGGTCATTTCAACTCGGAAAGCAATCCGAAAATAAAAGCTGAATACTATATGGATATCGACAGAAGAACTATAATCCTCTCTTCTCTCGGCATCCTTGTAGGCATTATGAGCCTTATAAACGTTTTTGTTAACGGCAGTGTTCAGCTTATGTTCACTAATACAAACGATATTACAATGCCGACTCTGGTCGTATCCTCTGTTCCATGGTTCGGACTTGTTGTTACCCTGGTAGGTATTGCTTACGTATTTTACTCTGTCTACTATTTCAGCTTTGTTAAGGACGAAATGGAGCTGTAAAAATCAATTGTCACGTATTTTCTCGGCAACTGATTCTGACATATTACCCATTAATAAAAAACCGTTTAAATCACAAAGGATTTAAACGGTTTTTGTTTTCATAAATGCATTTACATTAGTGATATTTTGGCTTCGGCTCTGATATATATCGGAGCCGAAGTCTTTTTTGATATTAGGATTTTAACAATCCATTAATATTGAAGCTTAAGCAGCAGGATCTACCTCGGGCTCTGCGGGTACTTCAGGCTCCGCAGGCGCTTCGACGAGCGTACCTTCAACAAACATCTTAGCAACGTTTACGTAATCATAAAGTGACTGGATGAGAGGAAGCGCTGCTTCGGAAGCTTCCTGAGTTTCGGAATTATAATCCTCTGCGTTGTTTGTATGATACTTAGCGTAAGTATCAAGATTGATCTTACCTTCAGCTACGAGCTCATCGTTAGCGTTATAAACGGCTACATTTACGTCGCCAGCAAAGCTATATATCTTCATACCGTCAACAACGATCTTAGCGGTAGAGTCAGCAGGTACTACGAACGTTCTTACAACATTTCCGTAAGTTACTACTACTTTACCTGCAAAGGTACCGTTAGGTACAAGAACGAATGCGGGAGTTTCGCCGAGAACAACTGATGCTGAAGTGAAGTATTCACCAAGTCCGGTATTCTCAAGTGCGTTTGCATAAGTCTTTTCAACCGTTGCTTTATCTGCGAGATCAGCATACTGACCAAGGAGCTCGAGAATCACGGAAGATTCGGAATAATCGAAGTAATACATAGCGTTGCTGATATAGTTGAGCGCTGCATACATGAGTATCTTCTCTGCCTCATCATAGCTTTCGCCTGCAAGGATAGTAGATGCATAATCAATGATACTCACACTTACAGTCTGAGTTCCTGAGAACTCACCCTCAGCAACCTCAAACTCGAATGCAACATTGACTTCTGCGTTCTTTGCTACAACTGCCTTGGATACCTTAATATACTGTGCCGCATTTTCACCTTCACCGAGAGTTACGGTTTCATCTCCGAGAGCTACGCCGTTAACGCTTACAATATAATTCTTAAGCTCTGCGGGGATATAAAGGTTTAGAATGAAATCGGAGTAAAGAGAAAGGTTAGCCTTAAGACCTACAACGCTTGACTCAATAGTATATCCGGGAACAACGTTAACATCAGATGTGATTATAGTACCAGCCTCAGGAATACCTGTCCATGTACCGTTGTAAACATACTTAGTTACGTTAAGCTGATAGGGTGCAGCATTAGGAGCTGTGATAGTATTATAAGCTGTTCCGGCTACATAATACTCTGTCTTTGCATTTTCGTTCGTGCCAAGTCCTGTCCAGTTAACCTTTACCGCATCGTCTGCGTAAATGGTAGCACCGGTAAGTCTGGGAAGAACGTATGCATTAGCAAGACCTTCAACAGATGTTCCGTTGTTTGCAATATTATAGGTTATGCAATCAACGATTTTGCCTGTCTGAGTATTGTATGCAGGGATAGTAATTGAAAGAACGGATTCGGTAATACCGAGATCAATTGTCTGCCATGTCATAGGAATATTGCACTCTGCGCTTACCGTTCCCTCGGTGGGGTTAGCGGTCTTACAATCGTGCTTCTCTGCAGCAACAAATCCATCCATGGAATTTCTTGTCTCGTTAGAGGGATTAAGACGACCGGTAGCAACAACGTTATTAAACGTTACAGCAACGTGAGTATGGTCACCGTTATTTGCAACTAAGTTATCATTAGTAGAGTCACCGATACCTGAAAGCTTATTAACGATAATGACGTTTTCAAAGCGTATGTCTGAGGTAATGAATTCATCTTCAAATCCACTATATCTCGTTCCGCTGATCTTACCGCTATTGGTAGAGAATGCTGCCGCGTTAACAACGTTCTGCTTATTAGGAGCGAATACTACAGCGTTCTTAACGTTAATATTACCGTCATAAACGTAAGCTTCAACAACAACGGTTTTATCGCTAGATGGAGAATAGATGTTAGCTCCGTCGGAAGTCATAACGCAGTTCTCGCCGCCCTTATGACCGAAGAAGATTTTATCTGCTACTACCGTCATATTAGAGCCGGGGATATCGCCGAACTTACCTACGTTAACGTAAGCGTCAGTAACCTCTGCTCTGTTATATGCGATGAGAGAATAGATATCATTCTGACTGGGAGTTCTGCAGCCGGTAGTGCCGTCACTGATAGCGAATGCAGTACTACCGCTTGAAACAGAAGTGCCGTTAGTAGTCGTTGTAGCAACCAACATACCACCAGCAACAGAGGAATAAACGTTAACTGTTGTATATGCGCCGATTTCAAAGAAGATACCGTTTGTTGTTCTGGAAAGAGTATATCCGTTAAGGTCGATATTAATAAGCTTAGGAGCTTCTGCGGTTGAGGTGATTACGAAGTTCTCTCCAAGAATAGCATCCTCAAGAAGAACGAGAGTATCGCCGCTATTGAAGTTATTGATAACATCAACTATATCCGCGCTGTCAATACCACCCTTATAAACTTCTCCCGAAGCGTTCTTCAGATAATAATCCATATCAACGCCGGTAATAACGGGATAGAATCTAGCCGCTCTGCTAGCATCTGCCATAGCTGCTTCGAGCTCATCAAGAGTGGGAACAAACGAAGTTATCTTTTGAGTTGCGTTATAATCATATGCCCAACCATCCTGGGTTACGATCTGAAGAATATCAAGATTAACAGTTCCATCTGTGAAGAGATTTTCATAATCAAGCTCGTGACCAACCTTAGCTATTGTCTTGATATAATTAGCATCATCGAGCATAGCCTCGGTATTACCGAGAGCTCCGTTGTACCAATATGCATTGTACCAAAAATCTTCATCGAAGACGTACTTGGTTCCATCCATTACGAAACCGTAAGAATCGCTACCTATAATAATATCATATCCGTTTGTCTCAACCTCGCCGCTAACGGTTACCGTCTGAGGATCACGGATATCGCCGTTGAGCTGAACCTTTACGCCAAGAGCATGAGCTGCCTCGATAGCGTCGTTAAGATTAGCGTATGCTCTTCCCGCAACGGTTATCTTGTTGTTAACGGGAGTATTGTTATCCATAAGTTCCTCTACGAAGTAGAGCTCAGGAGACTTAACAGTGCCGTCTGCCTCGGTCTCACCAAGGTAATTAGTATATGCTCTGAGAGAAATGTTATCAAGAAGCATAGACTCACCAACTATGTGAGGTGTGTTCTGAGGAATAACGATTCTCGTACCCATTACGTAACCTGCAGTGTTCTTGAATGCATAGTTGCTATATCCAAGAAGTTTACCGTTTACGTAAACGAAGTTCTGACCAATACCCACGCTACCGTCTTCATTATAAACGGAATCGGTATACATAACGCAAGTGATGTGGTTCCAAGAATCAAGATTGAATCTGATGGAGCTATTGAAGTTTACAAGGTTGCCGTTTACAATAGTACCGTCAGACTGAACGGTAAACTGAGTGTCACCGGATGCGTCACCGCCACCGCCTGTTCCATCATAAGTAGTTCTCGCCTGGCTCTTGAACTGCATATCGGGGAAACCATACTCAGAATCAGTTGCAACATCAAACTCGGAAACAGCTACCTTGGTAGTTGCAACAGGAGCTATCTGGTTTTCAAACGTATGATTATGCTTAGTACCGAGAATCATCCAAACGTCTTCCTTAACGCTACCGTTGCTGGGGAACGTACGAGTATCACCGAGATTGGGAGCGGAAGTGTTGGGGCCCACCCAATACTTGAAGGAAGTATTTGTTCCGTAAATAATATCGGTCATAACACCGTTATTGAAGCCCATCTGCCAAGCATCCGGCCAGTCATATGTATATGAACCGGACTTATCAACGTGCCAACCGAGCTCGGAATTGGAGCCGTAACCGTTAGCATACTCGATAGGCCAATAGTTGAACTTAGATGCGCCGTCGGGAACGTAGTTTGCAGCACCTGCTTCAGTTGTTGAAAGATAAGGATAATGAGGATTGCCTATAGGATCGAGAACGATAGTGGGAGCGGAAACTGTATTTCCGTTTGCATCTATCCAAGTGAAAGCGGTAGATGCAACAGTTCTATCGTTAAATCTTGTTCCTACTTCTGTCTTAATAATACCATCGCCCATTATAAGCGAAGTACCCTGAGAAACCAATGCGGAATTGTTCTTAAGGATAACCGCAACACCTCTTACGATTTTGGTATCTCTATCTTTGTTGTTATTATCGTTTGCACCGTTATTTGCTATTACCGAGTTATCAAGAACGATCTGGAATTTGTTTATATCACCTGTCGAACCGTGAACAGCTCTGTAGCAGTTACCGCCGATATGCGAATTATAGAAGTTTACGGTGCCGTAAAGATCCATATCACTGCCGCCCCCCTTATGAGCCCAAACAAGGCAGCTTCTCTGCTCATTATAAACGTTTACAACGTTTAGCTCGGAATTATAAGCGTTGAAAAGAACCGTATCCATAGCGCTCTCGGTAGTATAACCGAAGTAAAGGAGAGTACCGCTGGAAAGAACGGTAGTATCTCTAAGCTCTACGTAAGAATCAGCACCCGTAGGCATAATAAACGTATGCTGGTTTTGAGAAGTAACATTCTTTACGTGATAGAAGGAAGACGTGTTAAAATAGAACTTAAGTCCCGAAGCAGTTCCGTTTGCATCGTTGGATTCTGCAGAAAGAGTACCTCTGAAGAATGCATCCAAATGGCTACCGCCGGTCTTCGTGGAAACAAAGTTTACCTTATTAAAGGTATGAGTTCCGCCAATAGAAAGAACAATGCCGGGTGCTCGCGTACCGGTATGATTTACATTAATTCCGGTTGCACCTTCAAGTGTAAAGCTATATGCTGCACCTGCGGTAGAGCAATTAACAAGTCTACCTGCGAGGTTGATATTACCATCACCTACAATTTTAACGGTTATTGCAGATTCAATAACGAACATATCTGCAGCAGTACTCGAAAGAGTATAACCATTAAGGTTAATGGTAAGATCTTTGGCGATAATATACGCTGAATCAAGCGTAGCATTACCATCGAGAGTAACTGTTGTCATACCGTTTTCATCTGCTACTGCTGAATCAATTGCAGCCACGAGATCAAAGCTGGTATCATCTGCACTGACAGCGAGAACAAGTCCCGTGCAGATAAGAGCAACAGCTAAAACTAAAATTAGAATTTTGCTGAGCTTTTTCATTTTAGATTTTCTCCTTTTTATTTTTTTAATTTTTTCGCAAAATAAATTAGTACACGAATCGTTTTTTATTTTTAGACACTTTACATAAATTTAAAAAACGTTTTTTAGCACAGTTGCTAATCAAGACTTCGGTACAACTTAATTATACAATATTTATATTTTTTTGTCAATACAAATACTATATTTTGTATATAATACAAATAAATTAAGAAAATAAAGACCTCCCGTTAGTCAGACGGGAGGTCTTTTGCAGTCAATTACGGTTAGTCAGACCGTTATATTTTCGCTTTTGCGAGTATTACGGATGAGGAGTTAGTTTGGACTTTACACTGACACCTCATCCACCGCAAGCGGTCCCCCTTCTCCCTCTGGAGAAGGCTTTCTCGCATTCGCGATACGTTCACTTTTTTGAACGTGATGTAAGTTTGAAATTATTCTGCGGGAGCTTCTTCGGGAAGCACGAGAGTGCCTGCCTTATACTGCTCTGCTACCTTTACGTAGTTGTAAAGCGCTTCAACTACTGCTACTACGCCGTCTTCGCCGTTTTCAGCCTGGTACTTAGCATAAGTATCAAGGTTGATAGTACCGCTTACGGTCTGCTCGCCCTCAACGCCTTCAATCGTTCCAACTGCGGTGATATTGATGTTTACACCGAAGTTGAAGATCTTCATTCCTTCGATCTTGATTGCCTCGGTAGAGCCTGCATTTACTGTGTAGGTTCTTACGTTGCCGTCACCGTAGGTTACGGTTACGGTTCCTGCAAATTTGCCGTTAGGAACGAGAGTGAACGCGGGAGCATCGCCAAGAACGATACCTGCGGATGCAAATGCATCGCCAAGTCCGGTATCTGCAAGAGCGTTTGCATACTCGTGAGATATATTCTGGGTTGCGTATTTTTCTTCGTTATCTGCAAGAAGCTTTGCGATATCGGTTGCATCTGCGGAATTCTCAAAGTAGTTAGCTACTTCGTTTACGTAGTTCAGCATATAGTACATAAGTATCTTATCCGCGTCGGTGAAATCACCTGCAAGGATGGTAGAAGCATAATCAACAATGCTGATAGAAACAGTCTTCGTTGCAACGGCACCGTCCTCGTTGATAGCAATCTCAAATACCGCATCGTCGGATGCCATCTTAGCAACCTTGGAAACAGTTGCCTTTACGTAAGACTCGCCATTAATAACGACTACTTCTTCGGTAAGAGCAATACCGTTAACGGTAGTGATGAAATCTGCGATATTTGCAGGGATATAAAGGTTGATTACAAAGTCGGAATAGAGAGAAAGGTTCGCCTTAAGACCGGTTACGTTTTCCGCTACCGTGTAAGTAGGAGTAAATACGTACTCACCGTCTGCCGCAAGGTTAGTGGCAAGCTCTTCAACAAACTTACCGTCAGCAACGTACTTAACAGCCGTGCCAAGATAATCCTTAACGAATACCTGACCTTCGATAACGTTACCGCCTACAGCGTAGGTAAAGTTCTGACTTGGGTTAGTTCCAAGACCGCTAAAGGTTACTGAAACGGTGTTAGCCGTGGACTTATAGGTAAGGAGAGGAAGCTCGATCATAGCATCAGCATCGGTCAAGTCAACAGTTCCCTCGTAGCCGTGGGGTACGATATAGAGATAACCGTCATCAATAGCGCCGCCGTAAGCACCGATAGAGGTATCCTTGGAGAATGCCCATCTCTTGAGCTTAAGTACGCCGTTTTCATCCTGGCTTACAAATCCATTATAATTCGGAAGAGTTACGTCGGGCATCTGCATAGCTATATTAGCGTATACCTTCTGTATGCCGTCTGCTATATAATCAGCGGGCGAAGTGAAGTTCGCAGCAATATTGCCCTCACCGTACTGAAGAACAGCTCCGCCATTGGAAGGATTGAAGTTTCCGTTGGTTACGCAGTTCGTAACGGTGATAGACTTGAAGCCTGTAGTAGCCGCGAAGACAGGATTGGTGGTATCGCTGGATTCGAAGATGAACGAGCAGTTATCTATGGTTGCGGTACATTCAGCACCCTTACCGTTACCGTGGTTACCGATAACGTTGCTGCCACTCGAGAAAACGATGAAGTTCGTGTTCTTAATGTTAATGCTTCCGTAGTAGTAACGGCTGAAGATCATTCCACCGTAGTCTGAGCCGGGGCGGATCATAGTCGGACCGTCGATATTAACGCTTGCGTTATAACCGCCGACACGGGGCTCAACAAGGCAGTCGCCCGCGAGAGTGAGGTTAGAGCCGTCGTAGGTGGTATCGCCTACGGTTACCTTACCGATATTAACGGTAGTTGCGTAGGTACTTGCCTTACCTGCATCAAGCGACTCGGATGACCCATCCTTAAGCTGAACGAATACGCCTGAGCCAACGTTGGTGGCTTTATCAGTCGAGGACTCAACATGCTCGATACCGTAATACATACCGCCGGGTACGGAGGAGTATACGTTAAGTATCGCGCCGTTTTTAACCTGAATATAAGTAGCCTTGCTCTTCTGATAGATTACGTGTCCGTTAAAGTCAAGGTTGTAGACAGAGCCGTTCGAGCTGACAGTAAAGGCACCGCCTGTTACCTCGAAGTCGCTGTGAAGCTTGAAGGTTGTGTTAGCCTTGAAGTTAGACCATACTGTGGCATCAAGACTCGTTGTATCGGTGTAATAAATAACCTCACCCGTAGCGTTATCGGTTACAGAAACGGTCATATTTTTTTCTGCAGCGTAAACGGGATAAAGGGTTATCGTCATATCATCGCCAAGAGATTCAAGAAGCTCGGCATTAACAGCGGTAAGCGCATCGGGCTCGGTTGCGGAGGAATTCTCCGACCAGCCTGCAAGCAAGGTTAACTTACCATTAACCGTATCAATTATATCGCCAACTGCGGTTCCCGTATACTGAGGAAGGTCACCAAAGGCAACGATGGTCGAACGGTAGTTATTGGGATCTGCCATCTGGTCGGCATTACCAAGCTCGCCCTCGTACCACTTATAGGTTACTTCTGCATCGTACGCGATATTAAATTCGTAGGATACCGCCTTACCGTTTGCATCGTAAATAATGTTTGCTCCGTAGGAGCCGTCGGTGGTATCGATAATGTGTCCGTTAGCGGAAACGATGCCGTTCATCTTTATTGTCTGACCCGAGATATCGGCATTTACCTGAGCAACGGTTCCGAGAGCCTGAGCTGCAATCATAGCAGACGCAAGATCGGAATAAGCCTGAGTTCCAACGGTGATATTACGCTTTACTATCTCGTCATTAAGCGGGATATCGGAAAGATACTCGGATGCATCGTAATTTACGGTCTCACCGTCAACTGTCTTTGTCTTGGGATCTGCGTAAACTGCCATTAATGCGTTATCAACAAGAAGGCTATATCCGGGATTCTGCTTAGTCGTAATATCAAATCTGGTACCCCAAACATATGAGCCTTCATTATAAGGTTCGGTACCCGATGCAGCGTGAACACCGTTTACATAAAACTCACACGTTCTAGTTGCTATGTCAACTACGATGGAAATACGGTTCCATGAATCCAAAGAGAGGCTTACGTCATTATGTACGGTGCAGGAACCGGAAAATGTAAGAGCACCGTTATTAGCAATAGTTACACTTGATTTTCCATCTGCGCCGCTTGCTGTTGTGTTATAGGAATTAGAGGTTCTTGCCGAAATCTTATACGAGCCCGTTGCAAAGCCCAAGTTAGAATCGGTAGCTATATCAATCTCAAAGACCATTATTCCGTTTGCATAATCGGCGGGACTGAAGGGCGCACGGTTACCGAAGCCAAGAACCGGAGACTTAGATTCATTTACATAGGTTTCATAACCGAACATAACGTTACCGTCGTAATTCTTGATAGAATAGATACCGCTCTTGTTCCATCTGATCTTATTCAACGGGAACAGGTCAAAATCGGAAGCTATAGTGCCGGAAAGCTTTGCATCGTTCTGATAAGTTACAGAGCGGTCTGCTGAAGCAGAGTACATCGCATTTCCGCTTGCGAACCAATGAATTGCCGCGTCGGAATAAGCGTTCGCTCCGGTATCGTCTATCTTCGCAACTACATAGGGAGCATCGGGATCGCCTACGGGATCATAAACGAACTTATACGTTGTACTCGTTACGGGAGAGGAGCCGTCGGGGAACTTAACACCCTGAGTTGTTTTAGTTGTTATGGTTTCTCTTGCAACTCTCGTTCCCTCTGCCATATATACGTTTACGTACTTATTTGATTTATCATAATTCGTAGCGTCGGTATCAAAGTTTACAAGTGACGTAACAGACGTTTCGTTGGAATTAGCAACGAGAATCTTTGAGTTTCCATAAAGGAAAGTAGGAACAGCTCTCGCTATCTGACCAAGTCTTAAACCGTTATGGTAAAGAATAGAGTCGTAAACAAGAACTCTACCGCCACTTGTTAAGGAAATAGTACCGTTATCATCCACCACTGCATTGGAATTCTGATTTTCAAGGTTGAGAGCAATAATTCTGTACGAAGATTCAACTACGGAATCCTCTATTTTGATAACACCTTGAATTACTCCGTACATACCGATAGCAGCGTGCTCAAAGCTTGCAGTACCGTTTCTTGCACATACGTAAGAGTCCTTAATAACTATGAACTCGTCTTTTGCCGTCGAGCCGTTTGCTTTTACGACTACACCGTCCGTCATAATAGTCGAGGACGTGATATTAACGTGTCCATTACCCGTAACGCCAATTACCGCTTCGCAGGTCGTGCTACTGGTTACCGCACCGGAAACGTTTATCTCTGTATCAATAAAATTAAAGGTTGCGGTGGGCACACTTGTCTGCATAAGGAATACGCCGCAACCGGAGCCATTACAAACTGCCGTAATATCACAGTTTACAAAGGTATACGTACCTGCAACAGCCTGAAGAATAGATTTAGACTGCCCTGCAGTATGAGTAATATTGATGCCCGCAATCGAGCCTTTTACGGTTACGTTAGGTGACGCTTCCGTAGTCGTTGACTGGATAAGCATACTTGCAAGAGTAATGTTACCGTCACCAACGATAGAAAAATCAACCGATTCATTAACGGTGAATGCTTCGTGCGCTGTGGAATTCAGCGTATAGCCGTTAAGGTCGATAGTTACGTTTTTGGTAATCGCGTAGGGTTCTGTAATCTGCGCGTTACCTGTCATTTTAACCGTTGTCATACCGTTTTCATCTGCGACCGCTTCTGTAATTGCGGTGGCAAGATCAAAGGTGTACTCAATCGTGTCATCAGCGCTTACCGCGAGGATAAGTCCTGTGCAGATGAGGGCAACAGCTAAAACTAAAATTAGAATTTTGCCGAGCTTTTTCATTTTGGTTTTCTCCTTTATATTTTTGTTTTTAAAAAACGCTAATTTAAAGTCTTCTTTTGAAAGACCGTGTTTAGATTAAATAATAAGCGTTTATGGTTTAGTCCAAATACGGTTTGCCAAAAGTAAGAAAAATCTATACACTACGCCGTCGGTAAAAGGGAGTAGTCAGTTCCCTTCTACCGCGCGTAATATATATTTAAATGTAGGATTTTGCTAATTTTTGTTTGCAGTCAGGATGATAAGTCACTTCGGGTAGTCAAGCCGAGGTAACTTTTTCTTTCAGCTAGTCGGGCTGAAGGTGTCTCGCTAAACGAGAGCGATATATTTGCTTCGCAAATGCGATATATCACCGTACGTTGACGCGATATGCTCGCTTTACGAGCAAGATATGTTCACTACGTGAACGTTTTTTATTCTGCGGGAGCTTCTTCGGGAAGCACGAGAGTGCCTGCCTTATACTGCTCTGCTACCTTTACGTAGTTGTAAAGCGCTTCAACTACTGCTACAACGCTTTCCTCTGCGTTTTCAGTCTGGTACTTAGCATAAGTATCAAGGTTGAGAGTTCCTGCTATGGTCTGCTCACCATCAACACCTGCAATAGTTCCAACTGCGGTGATATTGATGTTTACACCAAAGTTGAAGATCTTCATTCCTTCGATCTTGATTGCCTCGGTAGAGCCTGCATTTACTGTGTAGGTTCTTACGTTTCCGTCACCGTAGGTTACGGTTACGGTTCCTGCAAACTTGCCGTTCGGAACGAGAGTGAATGCGGGAGCATCGCCAAGTACGATACCTGCGGATGCGAACGCGTCACCAAGTCCGGTATCTTCAAGTGCGTTTGCATAAGACTTATCTACGGATACCTTGTTCCACTCTGCGTAGGTAGTAAGAAGACCTGCAATTACAGTGTCCTCTGCGCCCTCAAAGTACTTGGATGCCGCGCCTACGAAGCTAAGCATATTATACATAAGTATCTTATCCGCATCGGTGAACTCACCTGCAAGGATAGTAGAAGCGTAATCGGTAATGCTTACGTTTACTGTCTTAGTTGCGGTATAGCCGCTCTCTGCAAGTGCGATCTCGAATACTGCCGCATCGGATGCTTCCTTAGCAACCTTCGATGCAGTTACCTTGTAGTACTGCTTCTCACCGATAGTTACGGTTTCGCTTGCAAGAGCTGCGCCGTTAACTGCTGTGACGTACTGTGTATAATCTGCGGGGATATATACGTTAATTACGAAGTCGGAGTAGAGAGAAAGGTTAGCCTTGAGACCTGAGATATTAACTACAGCATCGTATTCCGCAACAACGGTTACATTCTCCTGAATATTAGTGGGAAGTGCTGAGCCTGCGATCTCATTTACTGTCCATGTTCCCTTGTGAGCGACATTTATAACAGTACCGGTATAATCCTCGGGAGTGATAACAACGTTAGCGCCAACAGCATACTTCTCTACTTTTTCTTCACCCTTTGCATTAACGTAGGTTACGTCAAGTGCTTCCGCGGTGGGAACGGTTGCGTATCCAAGAATAGGAAGAGCAACACCGTCTTCACCCTCATATGCTCCAATTGAGAATAAGAAAGCAAGATCGTTATAGTCCTTATCCGCAGAAGTGATCTCCTGGTCAACAAGAGTAAAGTAAGGAACAGAAATATCTGCCGAAAGAGGCATAGCATTGTTCCACTTAGCAAGAGTTACGTCCTCTGCCAATGCATCACCGCTCATCTGAGGAGCCTTGTTACCCTCACCGAGAACGAGAGCACCGAATTTATCCTTAATTAATTTACCGTTAGTTACACAGTTAGTAAACTTAATCGTATTGAAGCTGTAATCCTTATTGATAACGTCGCCCGCTATTTCGCCCGCATTGTTCTTTATGAGAATGAGGCAGTTATCAACGGTTACGTCAGCGAGAGCTCTCTCTTCGGGAGTAGTTTCTGTTGCCGCAACGTAGCCCTGCTCATGACCGTGGAATACGTTATCGTTTACTGCGTTGATGATAGTAGAATTCGTGATATTAAGCTTACCGAAGTATTTTCTTACGATAAACATTCCGCCGTAATCCGGAGAGTTCTTAACTGCGGTAATACCGTCAAAGTTTACTTCACAGGTATTATCACCGTTGAAAACATCGCCAATAACCGCGGTATAGATAGAAAGGTTGGAGCCGGGGATGGTCTTACCGTCAACCGTTACCGTACCAACGTTAGCTTTTGTATTGTTCTGAGTAACTTCACCGTTTGCGTTAGCGCTGATATTATCTTCAGCACCGGAGTTTCCGTAGAAGGCAAGGAATGTACCGCCGGATGCGGAAAGTACGTCCTCAGCACCAACAGCGTTACCGTATGCTACGTATGCGCCGCCGGGACGGGAGGAATAGATATTCAAGGTCTCACCACGGTAAACCGTGAAGGACGTTGCCTTGCCCTTTGCTCCGTCCTGCTGATAGTTAGTATCTACCGTCCAGGTGAAGCCGTTGAAGTCAAAGCCGTTATACTTCTCTTCGGTTGCGCCTGCAGCGGTCTTGAAGCAGCTTGCATTTGCGGGATCAGCAGAGTTACCAAATACCTGAGTTATGCTTGCCTGAGAGGTTACGTTTGCGTTAAGCACGAGAGTTTCACCGTACTTCATCTCAAACTTTCTAAGTCCCGATCCCCAGAAGGTAGTACCCGTAAATCCTCTGTTAAACTCACCGTTTGCATCAAGAATAACTATAGTGTATGCTTTAGTGAAATTAAGAACAGGATAAAGTTTGATTACTTCTCCGGATCTTGCTTCTTCTTCGGTTGCGGGAGAATTTCTGAGCTCGCTCGAGCCGAGAATATCAGTCCAGCCTATATGAGTTGAAGTAAGATATCCGGAATCTGAATACTTACCGATTACGGGGAAAGCACTTCCCGTATAAAGAGTAGAAAGAACGGTAGTAATATCGGTCTCGCCTACTGCAGTCCAGTTAGCAGGATCTGCGAGAGATGCTTCGTCAAAATTAAGAGAGGTATAGAACTGATATTTTGCAACGAGAGCTGCAAATACATCGTCGAATACATAAGAGCCGTAATCGGAGCCGTCAGTGCCAAGTTCAATTTTATAAGCAACGGAACCTTCTGCAACGTTAATGGTATGTCCGTTTGTGAATATCGTACCTTCGTTTACTACTGACTGAGGCTCGATAATATCCTTATTGATCTTTACTACGATGCCAAGTTCGTTCTGAAGAGCGATAATGCTGTTGACATCAGGCTTGATATTAACTCTGCCTACGGTGGCAGCATTGCTGTATGCAAAGTTCGAGTTCCAGGTATTGCCGCCGTTAACGAGATAGCTCGCACCGTTATCGGTAACAGCGCCCTCACCCGTTCTTACCATAATATTATCAACGATGAAGTTGGAGCCTGTATCCTTAGCGCCCGTAGCCGTAGGATTTAATCTCGGGCCGAAGAGATATGCATTGGCATCATATGCTATGTGAGTATTGACGAAAGTTCCGTTTATGTAAACGTAAGCAGTTCCCTGCGCTTCTGCCGTATCAACTACGATGGTTACGTGGTTCCAATCGTTAAGAGAAAGCTTAACGTCGGTCTTGGTCTCAACGTCATCATACTTTCCTGTTTCGCTATTATAAGTCCAAGCGGTCTTATAAATAGTACCGTCCTTCTTAATCTTGAAGAGTGAACCGGAGTTTGATTTGCTGGTATTACCTGCCGCATCTGCTCTTGCGTGAATATTTACGTTAGTTTCGGTGAAGCCAACCTCGCTATCGGTTGCAACGTCGAATTCAAATACGAATACGCCGTGATCCTTTGCAGCAATACCGTTTCCGTGCTTCAAGCCCCACATATAGCAAGGTGCTGAGCCATTGGAGTTAAGATTACCGTTTGAAGTGAAGCTATAGAAATACTTGCCGTCAACGGAAATGGATTTTGCGGTACCCGTTCCGTTATACGAGGTTATAAGGTTAGGATTATTGCTGAAATGAAGAACGTTTGTTACAGTATCAGCCTTATCCGCAGTTACTACTACGTAAGGTGCATCGGGGTTACCTGCGGGATCGTAAACCATCTTATAGGTTTCACTGTTTGTAGGTAACGAGCCGTCGGGATAAGCTATCGAACCCAGCGGATAGTACGTTACGGTAGCCGATGCGTCATCCTTCTTTACGCCGGTGTGGTTGATAAGCTTTTTATATGTCGCTTCATCAAAGCGCGCACCGACACCGAGGATCATCTGAACCTTGGTATTATCTCCAAGAGTAACAGCTCCGGTATTATCATTCATGGTATAGATTCTGGTATCATTAGCATAATAAGAATGATTACCGCTGATGGAAGAGCCTTCCTCAAGTTTTATTTTCATAGAACGGAAGAGATTTCCCTGCTTACCATTAAATAAAACAGACGTATTTCTAAAGATAATGGCAGTATCGTTATGGTTATTCTTTGCCAATGTCTGAGTATTAAACGAAACGAAGGAATTGCTTATAACGACGTCGCTTCCCAAATCACCGTATCCGTTGCTGGAAGAGTAAATTATGGTGGGAGCCGTTTTTGTAGTACTGTTATATGCAGCATGGAGATATGAATGATCTACTACAATATAATCTTCAACTTTGTTTGTCTGCGTAGGCATAGCAAAGAACGAAAAGCC
Source organism: Eubacteriales bacterium (assembly GCA_045654585.1). Taxonomy (GTDB): domain Bacteria; phylum Bacillota; class Clostridia; order Oscillospirales; family CAG-272; genus UBA1740. The sequence continues at coordinate 7,320 of JAZONS010000033.1, read as the reverse complement.
CGATGTCGTAACGTGGCAGTAATCCAAAGCTACAGTTCCGCTTGTATTAGGATAGAAAACACCCTTATGTACGTTCTCCGATACCGTTGCGTTAATCTCAACGCCTACGAAGGACATCGCTGCAGTGCTATTGTTATAGAAAACATTGTCAGCAGTGCTTGTGGTAACGGTTGTATTCTTAACTTCAACAGTTCCGTTGGTTGCATAAATCAAATTCTTAGTTCCCGTATGATTTATGGTTACATTATTTAAATACAAAGAGTTAGTTCCGGAAAGATGGAAAACATTTTCCGTTGCAGACGAATTTACGGTAACGTTCTCAAATTTGAAAGTTCCGCCGGGAGCTTCAAGTAAATTTGAGGCACCGCTCTGATTGATCGTTATACCTTTACCGGTACCTATAACGTTCATAGCAAGTCCGGTAAAGTCATTGCCGCCGACTTTAAACAAATCACCGCCGGTGGCGTTAATAGTTCCGCTACCGGTGATAGTGAAGAGCTTTTCAATGGTCTGAACGTTGAAAGCGCGATTTGGATGCGACGTCGTAAGAGTATAACCGTTGAGATCAACAGTTAGGTTCTTATTAACGGCAACCGCTCCCCATTGGTCACCATGGGCCTCGGTTATTTCCGCATTACCTGTCATTACGATCGTATCGCCATCTGCCGCATTCTGGATTGCCGATACAAGATCGAAGGTTGGGGTTTCGTCTTCTGCGCTGACTGCGAGTATAAGTCCCGTACATATAAGCGCAAGCGACAGAATCAAAACCAAGATTTTGCTGTACTTTTTCATTTTGGATTTCTCCTTCTTTTTTATTTATTTATAAGCTAGTGCAAATAAATCGAATTATTATCTCATTGAGAGAATGATATGCTCGCCCTGCGAGAGTTGTTTTTTTCGGTCGGCAGGGCGGGATGCCCTGCCTGAATTTTGAAAAAATTATCAGTTATTGAAATTTGATGCGAATTTTACGTAATCGTAAAGAGCATTGATAAGAGGAAGAGCCTTTGCGGAAACTTCGTTTGACTCGGCATTCGCGATATGGTAGTTTGCGAAGGTTGCAAGGTTTATCTGACCGTTTTCAATTGCTACCTGCTCTTCACCGAGAGTGCCTGCTACCTTAATATTTAAGGTTTCGGCAAGCTCGTATGCCTTTAGTCCTTCAACGGTGATCTTGGTATCAACGTCGGATGCTTCTTTTGAGAAGGTATAGTCACCCTTGCTCGTGGTTACCGTTACGGTTCCTACAAAGCCCGCTTTAACAACGAATACGAATTCGGGAACCTCGGTGAGCTTAAGAGTTGCGCTCGAGAATACAGAAGTAAGTCCTGTGTCCTCAATGACGTCATCAAACACTCTCTCGGTTGAGGTTTCGAAAATGTCCGAATAGTTATTAACGAGTTCTGAAATTTTTGCATCCTCTGCTCCGTCAAAGTAAAGAGAAGCCTCGTTTGCATATTTTACTACGTACCAAGTGAGAATCATTTCACTGTCGGAATATTCCGAGTTCTCATTCTTGATAACGGCTGCCGCATAGTCGGCAACACTATAGGTCACGCTCTTGGTTGCCTCATAACCGTTCTCGGAAAGAACGATATCAAAGATAACGTCCTCGCCGGCATCCTTCGCGGATACGGGAACGGATACGTATACGAAGTCTTCTCCTTCAACCGTCGTATCCTTTACTTCAAGCACTTCGCCGCCGCTTACTACGGACGTGATATAGTCCTTATATGCTGCGGGGATGAGAAGATTAAGAACAAAGTCGGAATAAAGGGTGAGGTTAGACTTAAGTCCCGTTACGTTCGCTACGGGAGTATATACAGGAGTAAGAGTTATATCCTCTTCAACACTCTCGGGAACCTCGGTGGTGAACTCACCGTCAAACGCGTAAGAAAATACCGTGCCGCTCGAGATAGGATCAAACTTAGGAGCTGATATCTTAGCACCGTCTGCGTATACTTGAGTTGCGAGAGTTAAACCGTTCTCGTCAACGTAGGTTACGGTGTGAGTATTATCTTCAGTTGTGAATTTATTTACAAAGGTAGGAAGAACTACGTCTGCATCAGCGGTCGAGCCCGGAAGCGCAAAGGTGAATTCCTCGTAAGTGTAGGTAACGTTCGTTTTATTATTGTTGATCATCGATACACTTGCTACGTATCTTACGGTCACGGTCTCTGCATCGGAATAATTTCCAAATGTCATACCGCGATTGTAGCTATAAGATGTTACTCCGTCAAGTCTCGTTGCCGAGGGGTTATATACAAGACAGCCGTCGCCGATCCTTACCGCCAATCCCGTATTTGAGGGATTGATTCTCGCGTTGGTTACGCAGTTCGTGAAGATAACGCTCTGCAAGGTATAGTCGTTAGCGATAAGGCTTTCGTTAGATGTCGTGCTATTCGTCTTATAGAACATATAACAACCGTCAAAAGCGCATTTTGCTGCGCATCTGTATCCCACCGCGCCTTCAGGCTCAGCTGCCTGAACGTCTTTTTCGTTACGGGCACCGTCACCGTTATAGTCGGACAAGCCCGAGTTTGATCCGGTAAGAAGCTGACCGCCGTTCGGGAAGAAGAAATTGCAGTTCTTTACGTCGAGCGAGCCGTTATAATAGGTGCTTGAAAATACTGTCTTTCTTCCAATAAAGGATTTAATAAACGTTATACCGTCAACGTTGACCTTACAGGTATCATCGCCCGACTGCATATCAACAAGGCAGTCACCCTCAAACGTGAGGTTAGATCCGTCGTAAGTTTTGCCGAAGCGAGCAACCGTTCCAATGTTAATATTAGTGTTATGAGCCGTATCTCCCGTGTTTTCACCAATCGTGTGAGTATGTCCCGAAGTGGAAGAGGAGCATCCGTACATCAGGAAGATATTGCTTCCAAGAGGAGAAGTAGCATCTTCGTTCGTGCCCTGAGCGATAACCTTAGCTCCGGGAACGGATGAGTAGAAGTTTATAGTTTCGCCCTTGAATGCCTGGAAGAAGTTCGGAGACTTACCGCCCGTATTCTTCGCACCGTCAATCTTCATCTCGTAGCCGTTAAGGTCGAAATTGAATACCTTGTCAACGCCCTTCGCAGATCTCGGAGAATTAAATCCGCCGATCCAGGTAATATCGCTTGACATAAGCACGAAGGTCTCACCGTAATCAAGCCATACTCCGTTAGGCTTATCAGATCTGTACCAGTCGGAGCCGTAAACACTCGCGGGAGGATTAACTCCTCTCTTGAAATTACCGTTCTCATCAAGGATAATTACCTTGTAGCCGGTTATTTCCTTCTTCGTGTATACAGGGAAGAGCTTCACCTCGGTGCCCGCAAGGTTGATAGCATCGCTGAGTGATAATGCGTTAATAGTTTCGGGCTCCTCGGCATAGGGATCGAATGACCAGCCTATGTGCTCCGTTACGTATATCTTCTGTCCGATATGCTCAGTCAATACGGATAGCTCCTCGCCCGTATATTCGGGGACGCAACCCAGAGATATCTCGTTTTCGAAGTACTTTGTGTCATCCCAGAGTTCTTCTCTGTTGTTCTTATTTCCAACAAACCACTTATATGTGACGTGAAGATCGTTGAAGCCCTCATCGAAGGTATAGCTCTTCGTTCTTCCATTATCGTAATACTTGATCAAAGCGCTGTTCGAGCCTTCGGCAATACCAATGTTATAACCTTTGGTATAAACAGTTCCGTTGACGGTTACAATCTGATTCGAAACAGAACCCTTAAGTATAGGAGAAACGCCCAGAGCTTTGCCTGCTTCAATCGCTTCATTTATACTGTTAAAGCTTATTCCGCCGATTGAAATATTATTTGAAGGAATACCTTTATTTATAGGAGTTGCCGCGCTCTCCGAATAAATAATTGGGTCATCAGACGCGCTGCTTATGTAATTCTCGTAAGCCGCAAAGCGTACGTTATCGAATACTACGGAAGAGCCTATCTCGGAGGTGACAGCGTTTATATCGTAACGAAGTCCCCAAAGGTATGCAACGTCACCGTTTGACGTTTTTATATTGTAGCCGTTGGATTTTCCAAGATACTCACCGTTAAGATAGTAGTGAGCTACACCCTTGTAGGAGGTGCCCGTCATTCCCTTATCGGAATATATTACGACAGTTATGTGGTTCCAGTCCGTAGTTGAAACGTCTACGGAATTGGTTCCTACGGTTGCCTTACCGTCAGGGGTGAAGGATATCTTTGTGCCCGCATAGTCACCACCGTTGTTCTCACCGCGTGCGCAAATTCCCATTGTACCTGCGAGGATACCTACGGAAGAATCAAAGGCGATATCTGCCTCGGCTACAAACACCTGATACTCGTTATGAGCATAACCCTTGCCGTCACCGAATACAAGTGTCGTATTGTTTGTCGATGCGTTAGGCTCGTCATTCTCAAGTCTAATCGCGCCGTTAGTTCCAAAGTTGACACCCGAAATGAAACCGTTCTTGTTCCATCCGAGGAACGTCTTTATAGGAAGGTATGCAGCCGAATAAGAAGGACCGTTCACACCGTTATCCCACATAACTCCGCCGGGAATACCCGTGAAGTCCTGATAATATATGTTGTCAGGAATGGGAGAGCCCGAAGGAGTGGTCTCAACCGTCTCTCCGTTCTCGTCCGTCTCAAAGCTTCTCTTTACAACAACGTAAGGAGCTTCTTTATTTCCTATGGGATCGTAAATAACGGTGAATTTCTCGTTTTCGGGAAGGAGAGAAAGGTCGAGAGAGGTAGTTTCATCTGCATTAGTGATGACCTCACCGTATCTCATACCTGCGTTTTTCCCTTTAACGAAAATAGTATCGTAAATGCCTTTATTCATTCTGGCGCCTTCGAAGAGAACTACGTAAGTACCGTCTGCTTCGCAGTTTTCATGCTGAATAGCATCAAGTGCCGCAGACGATGTAAGCTCGGAGCCCGAATTAACCATAATAGAGCAGGTACGAGCTATCATTCCGTTAGTGATACCGTTCTGTCTGATAGCGGAGTTATTAAGCGTAACCAATGCATCGCTCGTAGCATTAAGACAAATAGGTCTGAACGAGCTCTCGATAACAGAGTTATTGAATATCATCTGACAGGAAACAGATGCATACGTTCCTATAACTCCAACCTCGTGATTTTTGTTACTGCCTGCTGCAGCCGTACGGGTTGAGAAATATGAATTATCAGCTTCGATAGCAACGTCTTTTCCGCTATATGCACCAAATCCGAATACTATCCTGTTAGACGTGAAGGTACAGTAATTCGTCTTTACAGATGCGCTTCCCAAAAGTCTGACGATCGCACTGTAATTATTCACACCTTCGGTAAGAGTTGCTTCAACTGCGGTGAAATTGAATTTTGCATCAGACTTATCAACAGTCTCGAAAACACCGTGATTTCCGGCAATGATATCTGCAACTACGTTGAGGTTTTTGAAGTTGAAGGTTCCCGAGCCCGCTTTCACAAACACGCCCGAAGCAACAATATCAATACCACTGTCTGTACCGATGATCTTTACAGCCTGCGTTTTCTCTTCGGTCACACCCGTTGTTACAAAATTAGTATCAGCAACAATAGTTCCCTCACCTGTTACTTTAAGAGTACCTCCGGGTGCCACTGAAAATGCATCAGAGCACGCAGTAAGCGTATTACCCGCGAGATCAATTGTTACAGATTTTGTAACGTGCACGGTGGCTGCCATTGACGCATCGTCAAGAAGTACAAGCTCACCACCGTCGGCGCTCACTGCTTCAAGCGCTTCATCGATGTTTGCGTACTCCTTAGCGCCAACCCTCGCAACGTTGCCCGTATCAGCGCTTGCAACAATTACAAGCGTCGTAAGAACAACTGCCAAGGAAAGCATAAAAATAAGGATTTTGTTGAGTTTTTTCATATATGTTCTCCTTTTAAAATATTCTCCCGCATTTAAGCTCCGCTTTATGACGCTCTGTAAAAGCGTACAACGACGGAATTGTATAATAATGCTACTTATATTTTACATTATAATATAGCACTAGTCAATTCACCATTTTAAACAAAAATTATTATCCATTTTTAGCATTTTTAACAAATTAAAATATTTAAAATAAAAAATAACCGATATGCGCCGTTGTTTTTCCGCGTTTTTTTTCAAGAAAAATTCAAAAGCTCATATCGGTTTTCTGTATTATTTTCGATTTATTTACAATAATTTAACAATTTATTCAACAAAAGATGCAGCCATGGACCTGAACGAATTAGTGACCTTAAGCTTTTCAACCAACTCCATCGGTTCCCTGCCACCTGCCAGCTTATCAATCGCGCGCTTTACGTCCTCAATGCAGGAGGCAACGTTTCTGTTCTCAGCATAATAATCAAAGAGCTCCGCCATAGTGTAAAGCTTTTTGTAATCCGACACGTTTTCCTTCACTCTTTTCGCTATCGTTTCACGCGATTTTTCGGTTGATCCGCTTATCTCGTCCCTTTTGCACAATCTGCGTTTGGCTTCTTCGAGCGAAGTGTAAACGTATATTGCATAAACCGGGCAGTCGAGCCTTTCCTTTAGCGATTTTACACCGTTATAATCAAGAACAAGAATAGGATTTTTGTCCATATCCCAGATGCGTTCAAGTTCACATTTTCTCGTACCGTAATAGTTACCGCTGTAATTCGTATACTCCAGAACCTCACCTTTTGCGATAGAATCCTCAAATTCTTCTACCGATAGGTAAACGTATTCGTCATCTTTGCCGTCGCCGCGCTTTGACCTCGTGGTTGCAGAGCAACTCATCTCAAGAGTGCCGAGCGAAGATATCAATCCTTCGGCAACAGTGGTTTTGCCGGCACCCGAGGGGCCGGCAATTATTATAGCATATTTGTCCATATGTTTTACGCCTTAGGAATAAGTTTTTCCTTACCACCCATATAAGGACGGAGAGCGACGGGAATATTAACACTTCCGTCGTCATTGAGGTTATTCTCAAGGAAAGCGATAAGCATTCTGGGAGGAGCAACAACGGTATTGTTAAGAGTATGAGCAAGATAGTTCTTACCATCCTCGCCCTTTACTCTGATCTTAAGACGTCTTGCCTGCGCATCTCCGAGATTGGAGCAAGAGCCTACCTCGAAGTACTTCTTCTGTCTCGGTGACCACGCTTCAACGTCGATAGACTTGACCTTAAGGTCAGCAAGGTCTCCCGAGCAGCACTCAAGAGTTCTTACGGGGATATCGAGAGTTCTGAAGAGATCTACGGTATTCTGCCAGAGCTTATCAAACCATACGGGTGATTCCTCGGGCTTACATACAACGATCATTTCCTGCTTTTCAAACTGATGGATTCTATATACT
>JAZONS010000032.1:0-44088 GCA_045654585.1 Eubacteriales bacterium | reverse complement strand
GCCATCTGCGAATGTAATCTCAAGTGTAAAATCGTCGAGGGCGGGAGCTACGCTTGTCGCATCCTTAGGATCTATGCCGTGGTTGAGCATATAGTAACCGATAGTTCTGTAGAGTGCGCCTGTATCAACGTATATGATATTCAGTTTTTCGGCAACCGCTTTAGCTAAGCTGGATTTTCCTGCACCGCCGGGGCCGTCAATTGCTATTCTAATCATATTAATCTCCTTTACCAAGTTTCTGCCGCGCTTTTTCCTGCGATATATCCTGTTGAGTAGGCAATCTGTAAATTAAAGCCGCCTGTATAAGCATCAACGTCAATGATCTCTCCGGCAAAGAAAAGACCGGGTATGATCTTCGATTCCATTGTCTTCGGATTTATCTCTTTGACCTCAATGCCGCCCGACGTTATTATAGCCTCGTCAATGGGGCGCAATGCAGAGAGCTTGATTCTGAAATCCTTTAAGGTTGATAGAATTATGTGCCGTTCTTCTTTAGTTATAGAGTTGATTTTTTTGTGCGGCGGGATGCCCGTCCGCTCGATGAACGGCTCGATCATTTTAGAAGGAAGAAGCGCGGAAAGAGAGTTGGCAAAATCACGGTTTACATTTTCTTTGAAATCGGAAAGAATTCTTACATCAAGTGTTTTTTCATCAAGCGCGGGCTTCAGATCAATTGACAAGGTTAATGATGAAATATCCGTATCCTTGATTCTTGCCGAAGCGGAAAGAATCATGGGCCCTGTAACACCGAAATGAGTGAACATCATCTCTCCAAAATCGGTATAAAGAGTTTTTCCGGAAGTGTCAATAACCTTGATTGCCACGTTTTTGAGTGATAAGCCCATCATTTTTGCGCAAATCTTATCTTTTGATTCGATAGGAATGAGCGAAGGCTTCAGTTCCGTAACAGAGTGTCCGAGCTTCATAGCAAGTCGGTAACCCGACCCGTCGGAGCCTGTTTTGGGATAGGACTTTCCACCGGTGGCGATTATAACCGCATCAAAGCTGTATACATTATCTGCTGTTACGGTAAAGCTTCCGTCATCGGATTTGGATATTGAGGTAACTTTTTCGTATATTACCTTGGCGTTTGATGCATAACGCTTCATTGCGTCAACAATAGTTTTTGCTTTATCATCAGCGGGGAATACTCTGTTTCCGCGCTCTGTTTTAAGCTCAACGCCGAGTTCTTCAAAAAACTCAATCGCTCTTTCGGGAGAAAAGGCGTATAAAGCGGTATAAAGGAAACGTGGATTTTTCGTAACGTTTTCGAGAAAATCGTTGATAGAGCAATTATTTGTAACGTTGCATCTGCCTTTTCCTGTGATAGCAAGCTTTTTTCCGAGTCTGTCGGTTTGCTCGAATATGGTAACAGAAGCGCCAAAATCCTCAGCAGTTCCTGCCGCCATCATGCCTGCGGGACCGCCGCCGATAACGGCAATTTTTTTATTGTAACTGTTCTCGATCATTTTTTCGTATATACATGGTATTCGTCCCAGATTTTTTCAAGTCTGTCGAATCTGTCGCGAATACGTCCTTCGCGTCTGGCTGTTATTTCGACAATTATAGCGTTTATTATACTGATAGGCGCAACGAGTGAATCCATAAACGAAGCCATATCGCTTTGCGCTGTCAAAAGATACGTAGCATGTTCTGCGAGAGGAGAATGACCCGAATCTGTAAATACTATTACCTTCGCCTTGTTCTGCTTAGCGAATTTTACAGCGTTGACCATTTTTGATGAATAGCGGGGGAATGAGAATGCTATCAAAAGATCATTCTCACCGATAGAAAACATTTGTTCAAACACTTCTGCTGTTGATTTCGGAGCAACGAGAGTGATATTGTCAAATATAAGCGAAAGATTATATTTTAGTACCATAGCCAATGGCTCTGAACTTCTCGCTCCCATAACGTATATTCTCTTCGCCGAAAGGATAGCATCTATAGAGTTGTAGAAAGCTTCCTTATTAAGCTTATCGAACGTTGTTCTTATCTTTGCTATATCAGCATCCGCCACGTTCTCGAGGATATTTCCGCGAGACATTCTTTGCTTAGTTATTTCGATTCTTTGGTTAGGCGTCAATTTAGCTCTGACAAGCTCCTGAACTGCCTTTTGAAAATCTGCATAACCGATATAACCCAGTTCGGTTGCAAATCTTACTACTGTTGATTCAGAAACACCGACGAAGCGACCGAGCTTAGACGCTGTCATATAAGCAACCTTGTCATAATCACTGATTATGGCAGCGGCGATCTTCTTTTGTCCCTTTGAAAAGGTAGGGAAATAATCTCTAATTTTATCGGAAATATCAAATGCCATTTTTTTACCTCATAAAGCATTTAAAGTTTAGTTTAAATTAAAGCTTTGCCAATGCCTTGTCAATTCTTGCAAGAGATTCTTTCTTGCCGATAACTTCCATAATTTCCGTAGCTCCTCCGGGAGTAGCAGCCATTCCGGAAACTGCAATTCTAATGCACCACATAACAGCGCCTGTCTTAAGACCGAGTTTTTCCGAAAGGGGCATAAGCGCAGCAAATAAGCTATCGTTATCAAACGAATCTACCGAGAGCAGAGTTTCTTTGGAAGCTTCAAGAACGGTCTTTACTACCTCAAGGTCTGCGATCTTGTTCTTCTTATTGTAGAACAATTCGGTTTCGTACTCGGGGAGAGTGATAAAGAATTCCATTTTTTCATCAAGCTCGGTAAACTTGGAAACTCTTGTTTTAAGAAGCTCAAGCATTTTGTTTTTATTAATGCTAGCGGGAATTTCGGTCTTTATGAATCTCGCGGAAAGCTTTTTGAATTCTTCGTCATCAAGCTTATGAATATACTCGCCGTTGAACCAAAGGAGCTTTTCAAAGTCGAATACTGCGGGAGATTTTGAAACTCCGTCAATGGTGAATACGGCTTTGAGCTCATCGAGGGTAAAGAATTCGCTTTCGGAATTTTTGGGGCACCAGCCGAGAAGCGCGCTATAGTTAACTATAGCCTCCGGTAGATAGCCGTCATCGATGAGATCCTGGAAGGAAACAGCACCGTGACGCTTTGAAAGCTTGGAAACTGTACCGTCTGCATTTTTACCCATAAGAAGGGGAAGATGAACGTAGTTCGGGCGCTCCCAACCGAAAGCATCGTAAAGAAGCACGTACTTAGGAGTTGACGTAAGATATTCCGAGCCTCTTACAACGTGAGTAACACCCATTAAGTAGTCATCGATTACGTGAGCAAAGTTATAAGTAGGATAACCGTCTGCCTTCATAAGTATCTGATCCTGAAGCTCGGAATTGTTCATTGATATCTCACCGAAAACGGAATCAAAATACGTAGTTACGCCGTCAAGGGGCATTTTCTGTCTGATAACGTAGGGCACGCCGTCACGAAGATTCTTTTCGATCTCATTTTCGGAAAGATTTCTGCAATGTCTGTCATATCCGCCAAGAGCATCCTCGTTATGGAGCTCCTCAAGTCTTTCCTTGGTGCAGAAGCAGTAATAAGCATGTCCTGCCTCAACGAGCTTCTTTGCATATTCCATATAGATGGGCTTGCGCTCACTCTGAACGTAAGGACCGTGGTCACCGCCAACGTCGGGGCCTTCGTCGTATCCAAGTCCGGTAATAGCCAGAGTGGATTTTATAATATCGGTAGCACCTTCAACAAGACGCTCGCGGTCAGTATCCTCGATTCTTAAGATGAATTTACCGTCATCGTGCTTCGAGATGAGGTATGAATAAAGCGCTGTTCTGAGATTACCTATATGCATATAGCCTGTGGGGCTGGGTGCAAATCTTGTAACTGTCATAGTTTTTTCCTCTTTTCAAATATCTTAAAATTTATAACAGAATATATTTTAGCACAAAAAAATATTTTAGTCAATGTTATTAACAAAAAATATTTGACTTATTGACATGAATTGTTGTATAATAGAAAAAAATACAATGACAGGAGTAAAAAATTGTTTAAAAGCACGTTTGCGAAATACTTAACCGCTTTCGTTATTATTTTGTTAATAAGCTTTGTCATTCTTTCCAGCATAATAACAACTACGATAAGAGCGTACGTAATGGATAGCAAGCAGGAGTCGCTTGTTAATGCTATAGTAAAGATATCAAAGCAATGTTCGACGTACGGTGAGATCGATACAGCGCTTGAAGCTCCGATTACAATGGAGATACTGGCACCGATACTGTTGGAGTATAAAAACGTAAAGATATTGCTTACCGACGTTGACGGTAAGATACTTTTAACGACCGCCAAGACTCATAAAGTGGGCGATGACGTACTTCCTATGCTATGGCATGATGAAGATCTCGGCAGTCTGAATTTGAAAGAGCATTTTGTTCACCAAACGGATAAAGAAGGCAGAGATTACCTTCTTTATAACGGAAGAGCCGAGGTCATAGGTAATGAGAATTACCGTATGTGTGCCAAAGAAATCTTTTCCGGAGATAAGCATACGGGATATGCAGTGTCTTTGATATCCACAACTCAAGAGGACTCTATGGTTCTTGCGGCAAGAAAAACAATTATAAACAGCTCGCTTTGGGTAATGCTTGCTGCCGTAGTTGCGCTTTATCTTATAACCGAGAGAGTCATAAATCCTCTTAAGAATATGACTAAAGCGACAAAGAAGTTTGCAAAAGGTGATTTCAGTACCAGAGTAACCGTATGCGGTCACGATGAAATTGCCGAGCTCGGCGAAGCTTTTAATAATATGGCCGAGTCGCTTGATAACTTTGAAAAAATGAGGAACTCTTTCCTTGCGAACGTTTCTCACGATTTGAGAACTCCCATGACCACGATAGCGGGCTTTATAGATGGAATAACGTCGGGAGCAATTCCACCCGATAAGCATGATTACTATCTTGGCGTCATTTCCGCGGAAGTACACAGACTTTCAAGGCTCGTTGCTGATCTTCTTGATATATCAAGACTTGAGTCGGGTGAACGTAAGTTTAACTTTGTCAGCTTTGATATTGCAGAAATGGCAAGAGTTATCCTTATATCATTTGAACAAAAGATAGGAGATAAAAATCTCGACGTCATTTTTGAAACCGATGAAGATTCCATGTTTGTAGTAGCCGATAAGGATGCTATCCATCAGGTGGTTTATAATTTGATGCACAACGCAATAAAGTTCTCGAAGGAAGGCGGAAAACTTGCAATCCATATAACGAGAACTTCAAATAAAAAAATCAGATTGTCGGTTTATGATGAGGGTCAGGGAATTCCCAAAGAGGAATTACAGTTTATTTTTGACAGATTCTATAAAACGGACAAGAGCCGCGGACTTGATAAGAGCGGCGTTGGACTCGGTTTGTATATTTGCAAAACGATAATTGACGCGCACGGAGAGCAGATAAGTGCAGATTCTCCAAGTGAGAGCGGTGCGGAATTCTGGTTTTCTCTTAAGGAAGGCGTAGCTTTGCACAAGGAACGTCCGAGAGATATTTAAGATGAAAGACAGAATTATTTTACACTGTGATTGCAATTCTTTTTTTGCTTCGGTAGAAACTGTGCTGAACCCGGAATACCGAAACGTTCCAATGGCTGTTTCGGGGAGTGTTGAAAACAGGCACGGCATAATTCTCGCGAAAAACGAGCTTGCAAAAAAATACGATATAAAAACCGCAGAAACCGTTTTTGCTGCGAAGAAAAAATGTCCGAATTTAGTTCTGGCAAAGCCTCACTATGACAAATACGTTGAGTATTCGCAAAAGGCAAATGAAATATATTCGAGATATACCGATATGATTGAGCCTTTCGGAATAGATGAAAGCTGGCTTGACGTTACGGCGAGCGGTATTTTCGGGAATGGATTTGAAATCGCAGAGAAAATCAGAAGTGATATAAAACGTGAGCTTGGTATCACTGTTTCCGTCGGCGTTTCCTTTAATAAGGTATTCGCCAAGCTTGGAAGCGACTACAAAAAGCCTGATGCGACCACGGTTATAAGTCGAGATAACTATAAGGAAATCGTTTATCCTTTGTCGGTATCGGAGCTGTTATTCGTCGGAAAAAGGACAACGGATTCGCTTCGTCACCTTGGTATAAAAACTATCGGAGATCTTGCAGAGGCTAACCGCGAGCTTTTAATCTTGAAATTCGGTAAAATGGGCGGTATGCTTTCCAAGTACGCAAGAGGAGAGGATTCTTCACCCGTAGAAGCGATTGAAAAAGCTGACGCGAAAAGCATAGGAAACGGTTTTACGTTCAAGCATGATCTTGTCGGAAGAGAAGAATGTCTGACGGGAATAAAATATCTTTCCGAGGAAATCGGGACCAAGCTTCGTATACGGGGGTTAAAGTGCTCCACCGTTCAGTTAAGTATTAAGGACGAGTATTTGAGGACGATTCAGAGAAACGCGTCGACGGACGCTCCAACCGATATTTCATCCGAGATAGCTGACGTTGCTTATAAGATTCTTTGCCGTGAATGGAGCGCGGAAAGACCTATACGAATGATCACCGTTACAGCTACGAATCTGGTTCGGGCGGACTCGGTGTTCGAGCAAATCGATTTCTTTGGTTCAGAGAAGCGAGAAGAACGCAAGAAAATAGAGAAAAAAGAAATTGCGGTAGATAAAATAAGGCAGAAATTTGGAACTGAGTCGATTATCCGAGCATCTATTATCGAAAACGATATTGGAATCAGCAGTAAAAAAAGCGATAAAAAATAAATCTTATCACTCGGTAAATTTTTAAAAAAATGAATGGGTAGAAGTATTGTAAAATCAGTACCTCTACCCATTTTTATGTTTTTTGCTTCTAAGTTTTAAACTTGAAAAATTGACTTCCGACTTTAGATTAAATGAATTTTTGTTGCTCCAAGCTCTGCAATTTCCGCATCTTTATGAGTAACAATAATCACAAGTCGGCTCGAGCTTTGCTCTTTGATAATATCAAGTACAATATCTGCAAGAGCGGGATCAAGCTCCTTTGTAGCTTCATCGAGAATCAATATTTTCGAATCTTTCAATACCGCTCTGGCAAAGGCGATTCTTTGCCGCATACCGCCCGATAATTCATCGGGATAAAGCTTCATATCACCATCGGTGAAGCGAAGTCTTTTCATAATTTCGTATGCTTTTGATTTTGCCTTCTCGTCCTTTTCTTTAAATGAAACCTCGAGAATATTATCAATCGCGGTCAGCGTTGGGAATAATCTATGCTCCTGAAAGCAGACGGATGTGTTGGCAAAACCGCCACCGACGATCTCTCCGCTGTAATCGTTATCCAAGCCGGAAATCATTCTTAAAAGTGTTGTTTTGCCTATGCCGCTTTCTCCGGTAATTGCATAAATACCTTTTTCACCGAATGTATAATCAAAATCGGAAAAAAGTATTTTATGATCGAAGCTTTTAGTTATTTTTTTCAGTATAAGCGGCATTTTTCGACACCTTCTTTCCTAGATAAGAAATAACGAATTCGAATGACAAGCTAAGTATAATAACAACTAGAGTCCAAGCGAGCATTTCTGCGCTTTCTAGATAATTCTTTGCAATAAATATTTCTTTTCCGATAGAATTGCTTGTATAGGCTATTATTTCAGCGGCAATACCGGATTTCCAGCCTAAGCCCGCTGAGGTGATTATTCCGGGAATGAGAAATTTTGTCAGCGTTGGAGCGATGAGTATTTTGAATCGCTTTGCCGCCGAGATTTCGAACGACTTACAGACTTCGTCAAGATTTTTGTCGATCGCGGCAAATCCGTCGATAAGATTTTGCCAGATTATCGGCACAACCATAAGAACAGTAATGGCAGACGGAACGAGATTGCTTCCGATAATGAGCCAGAGCACCATAATAAACGATGCAACCGGTGTTGCTCTTATAATCGTCATAATAGGAGAAAACAGATGCATCGCTACCGAGAAGTGGTTGCACAGGATTGCAAGGGCAATGCCTAAAACTACTCCAAGAACAAAACCGATTATTATTCTGATAAACGAAAGAAGTAATATTTTCCAAAACTTGGCGGTTATAAGAAGTTTTCCAAGTGATACTGTAACCTCGATAGGTCCCGGTAGTATAATAGGAATATCAATTAAAAGAGCTAGTAATTCCCAAACAATGAACCAAAATAATATTGATATGATGGTGAAAACTGTTTTTTTCTTACTTTTCATAGTAGAAAGCATCATCCGGCTGCGCCCACTCTATTGCAGTATAGAATCCCTTGAGAGCAGTTTTCATTTCTGCTCCCTCAATATAAACGATCGAACCGTAAAGATTATTCAAAGCGCCCTTTGCTACGGGAAGCTTGGGAAGAACGCCTGCGTTTACTATCATTTCGGCTGCGGTTGCATTGTTATTTTTATCGTCAATGAACTCTATAGATGCTTTGTAATCCTTGAGGAATGAATCAACAACCGATTTGTGCTCTTCGAGAAATTCATTTCTTACAACAATGCAGCCCATTGTAAGAGGCGTGTCGGAAACCTTGCTCCACTCTTCGGAAAGATTGAGCTTAACCGAATAATCCTTGTTAGCCATAAGAGCTGCAGTTACTTTAGGTTCGGGAAGAACCGCAATGTTGACTTCCTTTGATGCAAGCTTTGCAACGAGGGTATCGTGATCCTTTTCAATCTCAACCGTTGCGTTTACGCCGTTTTCCTTAAGTATATAATCGATAATAGGCTTTGTCGTAGATGTTGCAACGCTGGAATGGATTGTTTTACCTTCGAGGTCTTTGACTGACTTTATTTCTTCGCTATTCGAAACGAGATAAAGAGAACCAAGACAGTTTATTGCTATTACGGAGATGTTTTTCTGTTTAGTAAACAAATTTGCGGCAGCATTGGTGGGAAGGCAAAGCATATCGAGCTTTTTTGACATAAGGTCAGCTGTGCCGATGGTGGGATCCGAATAGATTTCAAAGCCGTATTTTTCGCTCTCTGCGCCTTCGTCATTCATAAGCTTTGCCATACCCATTCCGGTAGGACCGCTCATAACGCCGATGTTGATCTTAGTATCGTCCCTTTTGCAGGAAGCGAGAGAGAAGAGAAGAAGTGTAAGTGTGAGTACGAGTGCAATAATTTTTTTCATTTCAGTATCCTTTCGAGCCCTTCCGGGCAAATTATAATAATCTTTTTTTGTTCGGTTTTGATAATACCTTTACTTTCAAGGCAATCAAGATCGCGGTAAAGCGAAGCTCTTCCTACGCCGATCTCGGCAGATAGCTTTGTCCTTGTGACGGTGATCTCGTTACCGTGCTCCTTTGATTTTGTCAAAAGATAAGTTGCAAGCTTATCAACCGTGCTTTTACCGGAAAACGTTTCCACTTTTTTATTAAGGAAGGCAATTCTTCCCGAGAGAAAAGTGATAACGTTCATCGAAACCGTAGGGTATTTTTTGATGATAGCGATCATATCATCTCCGGCAATAAACATAACCCTTGAAGCTTTGACGGCTTTTATTACCGTTGGAAATTCAGCATCCGGGGCAAAAACAGAGAGTATCCCGAACGAAGCATATTTTCCAAGAGTATTGAGCGAAATGCAGTCACCGTCCGCACGCTCCCTTTCTACCTCGCATTCTCCGTCCATTATAAAACCGACGGTTTTTCTGTAGTTTTCCTTTGAAAAAACAGTTTCTCCTTTTTGGAAAGAACATACGGAAACGTCGATTTCGGATAAGATGCTCTGCAAGTTTTTATCCTTCATATTTTTGAAAGGGAAAATTTCTTTTGCAAAATTTATTATATCGGGATTCATTATTCACCACCTTACAAAAGTGTATCATCTGGGACAAATTGTAGCATATAATCTGCAAAAAGTCAATAAAAATCAAGAAAAATACCAAAGAAATATTTATTTGACCCGATACCGTGCTAAAAAAACTCTGAAAAAAAGTCAAAAAACTCAAAAAAAGGCATTGCAATTATAAAAAAAGTGTGCTATACTTTATATATAAAATTTTTGCATGCTTGCGTTTAGATATAAAATATTGAGGTCGGTATGAATTTTTTACTTGATACTGACGCACCGAAGAACGGTATGAATTTTAATGAGCTCTGGTCAAACATTAAGAACTCGTTTTCTTCATTCGGTATTTCGGATGCGATAGATATACTTGTTCTGTCCTTTTTGTTCCTTTGCGTTTTCAGATTCGTAAAGAGCAAAAAAGGCGGAGCTCTTCTTTTTGGAATAGGTATATGCCTTGTTATATGGTTTGTTTCGACGGCTTTTGCGCTTAACGGAACTTCGTTTATATTCTCAAAGATATTTGAAATAGGAGTAATCGCTCTTATCATTATTTTCCAACCCGAGCTACGAGATGCCCTCGAGCGTATTGGCTCAGGTCCTCTTAAGAGCATACTCAATTTCGGCGATCAAAAGAAAAAGCAGCAGCTTTATTATAAAGCTGTCGATGATATTTGCGCTGCGGTCAGCGATCTTTCCAGAACAAAGACGGGTGCATTGATCGTTCTTTCGAGAAATACCGTTCTTGACGACGTTGTCCAAACGGGTGTTTCCATCAATGCGGATGTAAATTCATTCTTAGTGCGTAATCTTTTCTTTAATAAAGCTCCGCTTCATGACGGTGCCGTAGTGATCGATGAGGCAAGAATAGTTGCCGCGGGATGTCTTTTACCCTTGACAAGGCGTCAGGATATCGACGGTGATCTTGGTACGCGTCACAGAGCCGCAATAGGAATGAGCGAGATAAGTGATGCTGTTATTATCGTTGTTTCCGAGGAAACGGGTGTTATTTCTGTTGCCTCCGATTGCACTCTTACAAGAAATTATACACCCGATACATTAAGAAGCTTCCTTCTTCGTGCGTGGGTCAAGGATAAATCCGAGCGCGATACGGTAGTTGCTTCCTCCGGCTCATATGGAAAAAAGATTTTCGGTATCAGGATCGGAACTTATCTTATAGGTTTACTCAGCCTTTTGTGCGCAACTATCTTTTGGCTTTACGTTAACATTGTATCCCGAGAGGTATTGACGGTTACTCTTTCGATGCTTTCAAGGTTTGATTTATAAATTTAATTGGTTTTAAATTTTGGAGGAATAATGAGTTCAAAAACTCAGAATTTAATTATTAACAATGTAAAATTGCCAACTGACGCCTCTATTCAAGAGGCGTTTTCAGTTGCTGAAAGCAGACTGCGGAAAGCGGGAATAAGATTTTCCGATGCGACTTTCAAGATATACAGAAAAAGTATCGATGCAAGGATGAGGGATAACATTAAATTTGTCTATTCCGTTTTTGTATCTGCTGTTTTTTTCAACGTTACAGAAAAAACTCTTTCTTCCGCGGGGGCTTGCGTTGAAAAGAGCGAAGTTCCTAAGCCGATCTTTGGTGATGAACCCTTGAATGCGCGTCCCGTTATCGTAGGTTCAGGACCTTGCGGTCTTTTCTGCGCTTTAATGCTTGCGGAAAACGGATATGCACCAATAGTGATTGAAAGAGGCGGATCTGTTTCCGAGAGAGTACGCGAAATCGAAAATTTCAAGAAAACACGTATACTTAATACGAATACAAATATTCAGTTCGGGGCAGGCGGCGCAGGAACGTTCTCCGACGGAAAGCTGATCACGAGAATCAATGACGGAATGTCACTTTACGTTCTCGGTAAGTTCGTTGAATTCGGAGCTTCCGAGGAAATACTTTATCAGGCTAAGCCTCATATCGGTACCGACGTGCTTTGCGGAGTTATAGATAAAATGATCGCAAGGATAGAAGAGCTTGGCGGAGAAGTGAGATTCCATACGGCATTTACAGGCGCAAACTTTAACTCAACAACTATTTCTTCGATAACGACGGTTAACGGCAAAATCAATGTAGGTGCGCTTGTTTTGGCTTTAGGCCATAGCGCAAGAGATACTTATGAAACCTTGATCGGAAACAATATTGCGATAGAAGCAAAGAACTTTTCGGTTGGAATGAGAATTGAGCACCTTACCGAAACCATCGATAAAGGTATGTACGGAAAAATGGCAGGGGACAAGAATCTCGGGCATGCCGAATATGCTCTTTCGTACAACACCAGAGAACGTGGCGTTTATACTTTTTGTATGTGTCCCGGAGGCGAGGTCGTTGCCGCCGCGAGCGAAACGGGCGGAGTCGTTGTCAACGGTATGAGTGAGAGCAGGCGCGACGGAAGAAATTCCAACAGTGCTGTTGTTTGTTCGATATTCCGTGAGGATTACGGAAGCGATCCTAGAGCGGCTATGGAATTTCAGAGAAAGATTGAAAGAGCCGCTTTTGCCGCCGGAGGAAGTGATTATTCCGCCCCGATAATAACTTTCGGTGATTTTTCTGACGGTAAGCTTTCACGTGAGCCGAAAAGCGTTTTACCGACATATATGGGCGGCAAAGGCGTTAAGCTTGCTTCGCCTTACGATTATTTACCATCTCTCGTTTGCGATTCTATAAAGAACGCGATTTATGATTTTGATAGAAAAATACACGGTTTTGCAGACCGTGATGCTATACTTACAGGTGCCGAAACACGTACCAGCGCACCGCTGCGCATTTTAAGAAATGATGAAACACGTCTTGCCATAGGATACGATAATCTTTATCCCGCAGGTGAAGGCGCAGGTTATGCGGGCGGAATTACAAGTGCCGCTATCGATGGCATTCGCACAGCTTTGGCTATAATAAAAAAATACAAATCTTTTAACTGATATCGGGCGAAATCAAGACCGAAATTTTGGATGTCAAGTCCGGCGGTCCGGCACGAAACTGACTTTCCATATAAACGAGGCGGCATCAAATTGAGTTTGATACTGCCTCCCTGAGTTGATTATTAAATTGAAAGGTGAGCATATGCTCAGCTGATGGTTAAAAATAAAATGAAAAAAAGCAAAATGAAGGAGAAGAAATGGCTGATTAAAAATGCTGTTACCGAAGATACTCTCGAATCTGTCAGTAAGATTTCAGAGCAACTCGGTATAAACGCTATTATAGCAAATCTTCTTTATTGCAGGGGCTACCGTGACGTAGCTTCTGTAAAGAAATTTTTGTATATGGAATCGGAAATTCTCACCGATCCGTATGAAATGGCAGATATGACACAGGCGGTTGAACGCCTGGCACTTGCTGTCGAAAGGAAAGAGAAGGTCACAGTCTACGGTGATTATGATGTTGACGGAGTAACGTCCGTATGTACGCTTTATCTATATCTTAGGTCGCTTGGTCTTGAGGTAAACTATTATATCCCGAACCGTATAGGCGAAGGATACGGTGTTTCCGAAACGGCGATTTCTGCGCTTGCAGAGTCGGGAACAACGCTTATCATAACCGTAGATACGGGTATAACCGCAGATGCCGAAGTTGCTTTTGCAAAGAGTATCGGTGTTGATTTCCTTATTACCGACCACCATGAATGCCGACAGGTACTACCCGAAGCGTGCGCTGTAGTCAATCCGCACCGCCCCGATTGTAAATCAAAGTTCAAGGAGCTGGCGGGAGTTGGTGTCGTATTTAAATTCTTGTGCGCTTGCGAGGAAAAATTCTCGGGTAAATCAAGAGCGGAATCAGCGTTAGCTATCGTTTCCGAATATGCCGATCTCGTTGCAATCGGAACTATAGCAGACGTAATGCCAATAAAAGAAGAGAACCGTCTTATTGTAAGCTACGGTCTAAAAAAGATGGAAAAATCACCAAGACTCGGACTTGCGGCATTGATAGAAGCATCTTCAGGCAAAAATGAGGCGCAGCGTTTTGCAAACAAAAGAAAGCAAACCAAGATATCCTCGAGTTATATAGGATTTACTCTTGCTCCGAGGATCAATGCGGCGGGTAGAATCAGAACTGCGGGAATGGCTGTGGAGCTCTTTTTAACCGAAGATTACGAGAAGGCTTATCGGATTGCAACAGATCTTTGCGATGCGAACAGAGAGCGCCAGAACGAAGAAAACAGAATAATTGAAGAAGCATATAAAAAGATAGAGAAATTCGGATATGACAAAATGCCCGTAATAGTTCTTGATGCGGATAATTGGCATCACGGCGTTATAGGTATCGTTTCTTCAAGAATTACCGAAAAATATTCAAGACCGTCTATTCTCATATCATTTGAAGGTAATGAGGGCGACGTTCCAATGCCCGATGATATCGGAAAGGGCTCGGGAAGAAGCATCAAGGGAATGAACCTTGTTGATGCGCTGTGCCATTGTCAGGATGAGCTTGTAAAGTTCGGAGGGCATGAGCTTGCAGCCGGACTTTCTGTAACAAGAGCTAACCTCGATGCATTCAGACGCAAAATAAATGAATACGCCAAAGAAACGCTTAGTGAAGAAAATATGATTCCTACGGTTGAGGCTGACCTTGAGATATCTCTTTCGAACGTAAATCTTTCGCTTGCAGATGACCTCAGAATACTTGAGCCTTATGGCGTCAGCAACCCCGTTCCGAGCTTTGTTCTAAAAGATATCACTCTAACCGAGATCGCTCCTGTGAGCGAAGGAAAGCATACCAGACTTGCATTTACCGATGGCAAAAACGTTGTTGTGGGAATGTTCTTCTCCTGCAATCCCGATACGCTTGATATATACGTTGGCGATAAGGTAGACGTTCTTTTCAATCTTGATGTCAACGAATGGTCGGGCAGAAGAAACGCTCAGCTTATCATCAGGGATATCAAGCAATCCGAAGCTTTACGTTCGCGTATGAATGCGGAAATTCAAAGATTTTCGGAAATATGGAGCGGAGCAAAATTTGAACAGAGCGAAAACGTGATTCCCACAAGAGATGATTTTGCAAACGTATACAGATTTCTTGTATCGTCGGTAAGATGCGGTAATGAGATTCTCTCTGTACGTGATATTTTATATAAACTTTCCGGGTTCAGGGGAAGTAACATCGGTTACATAAAACTTCTTGTAATAATTAAAGTAATGCAGGAGCTTAACATAATCGGAATAGTTGAGGTCGGTGAGGACGTTTACCGATTCAGCATGCAATACAGATCCGGTAAGGCGGAGCTTGAAAAATCTAATCTTTTAAGAAGGCTGAGAACTCAGCAGAATAACTGATATATGGATAATTTAAATGAATTGATAAAGCCGTTACTTGACGTTATTCGTGGTAACGACAGAAATTACGATTACGAAAAAATTAATAAAGCATTCCTTTATTCCGCGGAAATGCACGAGGGACAGTACAGACAGAGCGGCGAGCCGTACGTCAGTCACCCTGTTGCGGTTGCAACAATCGTTGCCGAGCTTGGACTCGATACCGATTCTATTGCGGCAGCTCTCTTGCACGATACGGTAGAGGATTGCGCGGACAAGACCGACCTCAATACTTTGGCAACTCTTTTTGGTAAAGAGGTTGCTATGCTCGTTGACGGTCTGACAAAGATCATACAGGTCCAGGTTGCAGATAAGGAAGAGGCACATATCGAGAATATACGTAAGATGCTTCTTGCAATGAATAAGGATATCCGCGTTATCTTTATCAAGCTGTGCGACAGACTTCATAATATGCGTACGCTTTCCGCAAAGAAAGAGGACAGACAAAGAGCCATTGCTCTTGAAACGATGTACATCTATGCGCCCTTGGCTCACCGCCTAGGTATGCAGAGAATTAAGCAGGAGCTTGAAAATTTAAGCTTGTTTTATCTTGATCACGTCGGTTATGCCGAGGTAGAGGAAGCGATCAAAACGAAGTACGGTATCAGCCGCGACTTTTTGCACGATGCTAAAAAAGAGCTTTCCGAAAAGCTTCTCGAAAATAATATTCATTTTACGCTCGAGGGCAGAATCAAGTCGGTTTACAGCCTTTACCGTAAAATGTATACATTCGGTAAAGCTTTTGACGAGATATATGACTTTTATGCGGTAAGAGTTATCGTTGATAATGAGCTTGAATGCTATACGGCTCTCGGTCTTGTGCATGAAATGTTTAAATCTGTTCCCGGAAGATTCAAGGACTATATTTCGACTCCCAAGCCTAACCTTTACCGCTCGCTTCATACAACGGTTATCGGAAATAACGGTATTCCTTTCGAGGTGCAGATAAGAACAAAACAGATGCACGAGGAAGCTGAATACGGTCTTGCAGCGCATTGGAAATATAAGTCGGGAAGCAAATCGGGCGCCGAAATAGATGAAAAGCTTCGTTGGATAGCTCAGCTTCTCGAATCGGATGAGAATACAAGAGATCCCGACGAGTTTATGCGTTCGTTCAAAACGGATATTTTCCACGATGAAACGTTTGTATTTACTCCAAAGGGTGATGTAATATCGTTGCCTCTCGGCTCGACTACGATAGATTTCGCTTATGCAATACACTCTGCCGTAGGTAATAAGATGATGGGAGCGAAGATAAACGGAGTTATCGTTCCGATAGATAAGGTTCCCCAGAACGGTGACATTATCGAAATAATAACCTCGCAGTCATCAAAGGGACCCAGCAGAGATTGGCTTAAGATCGTTAAGACGGGAGCAGCACGAAGCAAGATCCGTCAATGGTTTAAAAAAGAAAAAAGAACAGAGAATATTCAGGTCGGCAAAGCTGAGGTTGAAAAAGAAATACGTAAGATCGGTAAGAACTTTACCGATGATCAGATAGAAGAGGTCATCACTCTTATTGCAAAGCGAGTGGGTATTCAGGATACCGACGATTTCTATAATACTATCGGCTTCGGCGGAATCTCACTTTCGAGATTTTTGCCTAAGATGAGAGAAGAGTTCGAAAAGATAGCCGCAGCTGATTCTGCTGCTCAGATGACGACAGAGGATGAGGTTTCTCGGGTTAAGCTTGCTACCAAGAGTAATAGACTTCGTTCGACGGGCGGTATTATTATCGACGGCGAGCACGGTTGCCAGGTTAAGTTCTCAAAGTGCTGTAACCCATTACCGGGTGATAAGATAGTTGGATTTATTACAAGAGGCTTTGGTGTTTCGGTTCATAAATCCGACTGTCCTAACGTAACGCTTTCAAGAGGAAATGAAGAGAATCTTTCGCGCTGGGTTAAAGCAGAATGGGATACTCCCGCAACTCAAAGTGCGCAATCATCCGAAATTTATGAAGCTATGCTTCAAATCGTTGTTGAGGACGGAATCGGAGTTATCGCATCAATATCCGTTGCTTTGGCGGATATGAAGGTATCGATCACCTCCATAAATACTCAGATGCAGAAAAACGGTAATGTGCTTGTAAATCTTACCGTCGGATGTAAGAATACTGCTCACTATGAATCGATTGTTTCAAAGCTTCGTTCGCTGAAATCGGTCGTTTCTGTCAGCAGAGGATTTTCAAATTAAAAGTGAGAATAAATTATGATTGCAGTTCTTCAAAGAATTAATAGTGCTACAGTTTATGCCGATGGTGTACTCTCGGGAAACGTCGGACACGGTCTTTACATCCTTCTCGGTGTCGAAAAGGATGATAGCGAAAAGGATGCGGAGTTACTTGCCGAAAAAATTTCCAAGCTGAGAATCTTCTCGGATGAAGCAGGTAAAATGAACCTTTCCGTGAATGATGTCGGCGGAGAAGTGTTAGTAGTATCCAACTTTACGCTTAACGCTAATTACTCGCACGGAAATCGCCCGGATTATTTTGGCGGCGCAGCTCCAGATGAGGCTAACCGACTTTATGAATACTTCCTTACACTTATGAGCAGTAAGGTTAAAAAGTGTGAAAGCGGCGTTTTCGGAGCTGATATGAGGACGGAGATGTCAACCGACGGTCCTGTAACTATCGTTATGAATTCAAAAGCGCTTTATACGAAAAAGAACTGATTAAAATCGAAAGGTAAAGTTTATATGGTTCTTAAAATAGACGGAAATATAAACAAATATTACGTGCAGACGCTTTGCATGGTGTTCTTCCCGGGAGCTACGTTCGGTGAGAACGAAGAGGGGGGCGAGGGAATTCCCGAGGTAAGCGTTAACGTTTATCCCGATGCGGACGGCGGAGTCACGGCGTACGTTTCAATGAAGCTTAACGATAAGGTTTGTGATGCAACCGCAAGCGTTTCCTCGGATGAGAATATTACTATAGCAACGCACGAGGGAATTGCCGTTGGCAGAGCTTTGTTTTCCGCGGGTAAGGAGTTGCTCGGGCATATACCGCCCTGGGGAATTTTAACGGGTGTTCGTCCCGCGAAGATCGCAAGTGCGCTTATCCGTGAGGGAAACGGTATAACCAAGAGCAAAAGAATACTCAGAGATGAGTATTTTCTGAATCCTCAAAAAGCGGCGCTGGCGGTATCTGTTGCTTCTCTTGAGATGAAGATTCTTAAGCGGTCTTCAAATAATGAATGTTCGCTTTACGTATCTATACCGTTTTGTCCTACAAGGTGTTCGTATTGTAGCTTTGTATCTTATACAACACCGAGATTGCTTTCCTTGATCGATCCTTATATAGATGCGCTCTGCGTTGATCTTGATGATACTTTCAATACAATTGAAAAGCTCGGAATGAAGCTTTCAACCGTTTACATCGGAGGTGGCACGCCTACGACTCTTTCGGAGCAGCAGCTCGATAAGCTTTTATCGAAAATTTCCTCAAGAATCGAAACGGCATCGCTTGCCGAATTTACTCTTGAAGCGGGAAGACCCGATACTATAACAGAGGGAAAGCTCGCTGTTGCTAAAAAATACGGTGTTACAAGAATCAGCGTAAATCCGCAGACTCTTAACGATGACGTTCTCAGAGAAATCGGAAGACGTCATACGACAGAGGACTTCTTTAAAGCATATAAAATAGCAAAGGAAAGCGGAATCAAGGATATAAACGTAGATCTTATTGCGGGTCTGCCCGGGGATGATTTCCGTAATTTCTCGGAAACGGTTGATAAGATCATAGAACTTGATCCTACAAATATTACAGTACATACTTTTTGCGTTAAAAAAGCTTCCGATGCTCTGAAGAATAATTCAAATATATATTCTGTTTCGGGCGGTGATGCTGTAAAATCGGTTTCGTATTCGCAGATAAAAACAAAGTTTGCCGGTTACAAGCCCTACTATATGTATAGGCAAAAGAATACCGTAGGTAATCTCGAAAACGTGGGATTTGCCAAAGAGGGCCACGAGGGACTTTACAACGTCTATATGATGGAAGAAACGCAGACTATATTTGCGGTTGGCGCAGGCGCGGTCACAAAACTTGTAATAACAGACGAGGATGGAATTAAGCCTAAGCGCATCGAACGTCTGTTTTCTCCCAAATATCCTTACGAATACTTACGCGAGCATGAGCTTGCAGCATCGGGAAGTCCCGATGCAAAGCCGTCTATAAGAGAAAAGATATTGGATTTTTTCTTATCTGAAGATAAATAATCACGAGGCTTTCGCATTTATTTATAACTGAATAAAAAACGGTAGAGGTGTTGTAAATTAATACATAGCGCCTCTGCCGTTTTTTCTTTGGTCATATTTTCTTAACTGTAAAAATAAATTTTAATAACGTAAGTTATTTGAGGTAAGTTATGGTTAAAATTAAATATACAGAAAAGACCAAAGACAGCTTGCTTGGCGGAGCATTTGCCTTGACTCTTTCGGTCATTATAGTAAAGATAATCGGTTTTATATATAAGATGCCGTTATCTCACATCCTGAGTGATGAGGGGATGGGGTACTTTAATTCGGCATATTCAGTTTTTGCATTCTTTTATATGCTGTGTACGAGTGGTGTGCCTCGGGCTGTTTCTATTACTGTCACAGAGGCAATGGCAAAAGGTGAAGAGGATACCGTAAACAAAATACTCGGTATATCATTAAAAGTGTATGTTATTATAGGGGTGATCTTTAGTACTCTTTTGATGTTGTTTTCGTCTTTTTTTGCAGATATGATCGGAAACTCATTATCTTCCTTTTCGCTTTTCTGTATCGCTCCGTCGCTGACTTTCGTTTCTGCATCCGGCGTTTTGCGAGGTTATTTAAACGGTCATCGCAGAATGCGTGATATTGCAATATCCGAGGTAATTGAAGGTGTGATCAAGTTCGTTTTCGGACTAAGTTTTGCGCTGATCGCTGCGAGAAAAAGATTGCCCGTTCATATGATATCCGCATTTACGGTACTGGGGGTTACTCTTGGAACGTTTGTCGGCGTAGTTTTTCTCTTGATTTGTACTAAAAACGCAAAAGTGATAGAAAAATACGAGCAGAAATGCGAATGTGTGGCTAAAGGATCTTATCTGTTAAAAAAAGTTTTTAGAATCTCATTGCCCATAACACTAAGCTCTGCTATAATGGGAATGACAAATATCATTGATCTGGGACTTATAATGAAAAGACTTTTGAGTTTTGGTATATCAAGCTCTGAGGCGATAGCGTTATACGGTAATTTCACGACTCTTGCAGTTCCTATGCTTAATCTCGTTATAGCCTTGATTACGCCTTTAGGTACAGCTTCAATTCCTCATCTTACCGCCAAATTCGCATCCGGAGATCAAACGGAATTTAATGAGATATGTCAGTCGGTACTGATGTTATCAGCTGTGATTTGTTTTCCTGCTTTTGCAGGATATCTTTTCTTCTCAAAAGATATCCTCGTGCTTTTATTTAATGACACCTCTGCTATGGTTGGAGCTCCCTTACTTTCACTTCTTTCTGCGTCGGTGATTCCTCTTTGCTTACTGACCGTTATAAACAGTATATTGGAATCTGTTTTTTATCAACGTGTTTCTTTGATGTCTATGAGTATAGGCGCTGTTATAAAGCTGATTTCTGCATATTATTTGATAGGTAAGTACGGTATAATTGGAGCGCCGATATCAACCGGAATTGGCTACTCGGTCTCTTTTTTGATTTCCTCAATTTATTTAATATGCGGCGTAAAAATAAAGCTCGAGCTATTAGGTATTATTTTTGTTCCGTTCGCATCGTCATTTATATCGATCGGCACTGCATTTATTATGTATAATTATTTGACCCACGGAAACTCTAATCCTAAGATTTTTCTTGTATTTGCTGCACTTTCAGCGCTTTTTTATCTGGTCTTGATCTGTATTTTTATGCAAAAAAAACTTATTTCAGTGTGTAAATTTGTCAAAATCGCTAAAAACTGACAATTTGCGTTATGGAATAAGACGAAAAAAAAGAAAAAAACGTCAAAAAAGCCGCATTTCCTATTGCAATTATCACGGAATATTGTTATAATCACTACACAAATCAAAATTTTGAAAGGAAGTATAAACCAATGAACAAAACAGAATTAATTAATGTTGTAGCTGCTGAGGCTCAGGTATCCAAGAAAGATGCAGAGGCTGTTATTGCTGCTACTGTTAATGCTATTACAGAAGCTCTCAAGGCAGGCGATAAGGTTCAGCTTATTGGCTTCGGTACCTTCGAGGTTAAGGAAGTTGGAGCTAGAGAAGGCCGTAATCCCAAGACAGGCGAAACCATCGAGATCGCTGCTTGCAAGAAGCCCTCATTCGCTGCATCCAAAGCTCTTAAGGACGCTGTTAACGAGTAATTCTTATGCGCTTAGATAAGTATCTGAAGGTTTCTCGCTTAATAAAGCGTAGAACGGTTGCAAACGATGCTTGCGATACGTCGAGGATCACCGTTAACGGAAAGATCGCAAAAGCTTCTTATAACGTTAAGTGCGGTGATTTGATTACAATTGCCTTTGGAACTAAATCAGTTACTGTTCGTGTGCTTGAGATTAAGGACACAACGAAAAAGGCAGAATCAGCCGGAATGTATGAAGTAGTGTCCGAAACAGATGAATAAATAATTTTAGAGATGCATATTCTTAACCGAGTATGCATCTTTTTTTACGGAGGAATTATGGAAACAAACGTAAAGGCTAAAATTATTTTGACTATCGGTCAGTCTTTTTCAATGGAAGGCGTAAATGATATAAGAGGATTTGACGATGGGTACGTTTCACTGGATACTGCATCGGGCAAAATAACGGTAGAGGGTAGCGATTTAAAAATAGAAAGCTTAACCAAAGAGGGCGGCAACATATTCATAAGTGGAAACGTCAGTGGTGTTTTTGTTCTAGGTAACGTTGAAAAAAAGAAGGGAATACTCGGAAGGTTTTTCACATAAATGCTTTATGCCGACTTTAATGACATTCTTATTTCCGTATGCTATTCTGCGTTATTCGGAATTATTATGGGAATACTTTTTGTAGCGCTCAGTGTTCTGATATATACAATTGATGGCTTTATAAGACTGCCGAAAACTATATATCAAGCTTCGGACTCACTTTCGAAAATAAGGAACTTATTCATAAATAGCGAGAATTGTAAATATGCAAAGAATAAAGTTAAGGTGTTTTTATTCGACTTTATTTACGTGATAATAAATGGGTTACTATTCAGTTTATTGCTGTATATAACAACCGACGGAGTATTCCGTTTATACATTCTTATAATCTCTTTAACGCTGGCGCGGTTATTTATCAAGTACCTGGGGAATCATACAGCTTCATTTTTAAACAAATCTATATCGTTCTTATATTCGGTGATAACTATAGTTTTCTCACTGCTGTTGTTTCCCACGCGTAAAGTTATAAGACTAACTATCAATTTGATCAGGGGGAAATTCAAAAAACAAAAAAGAGCTGATATTGTGCAAAATAACTAAAAAAATAAAATAAAA
The DNA here is from genome assembly GCA_045654585.1 of Eubacteriales bacterium. Lineage (GTDB taxonomy): Bacteria > Bacillota > Clostridia > Oscillospirales > CAG-272 > UBA1740. The sequence continues at coordinate 21,561 of JAZONS010000032.1, read as the reverse complement.
AAGAATTACATAATATTCCTGTTTTGTTTTTTTTTACATACATTAAAATACTGTCAAAATTCCTTGACAAAAATGCTTTGCCGTGCTAAAATATTATTAGAAATTTTATATAATATAAGTAATATTTAAAATAATAACGCGATTTTACAAAAATCGACGGAGCAAATGAGGTAAAATAATAAAGGAGGCTGACAAAATGAATGATAAAAATCTTGCATCATACTATTTTCATCAAGGGACGAATTTCAGCGCTTATAAATACCTCGGTTGCAATATGCAAATAGAAGACGGGAAGTACTGTTACAGCTTTAGAACCTGGGCTCCTCATGCGGAAAAGGTCGAGCTTGTTTCCGATATTTACGGATGGACATCTCCTTATTCGTTAGAAAAGATAACCGATATGGGAATCTGGGAATGCATAATCAGATCCGATATGCCTCTTGAAAAAAAGGCATACAAGTTCAGGATAACTTCTAACGGCAGAGTTTTTGATAAGGGCGACCCTTATGCGCGTTTTTCGCGCGGACTTGCTGACGGTGCTTCGCTTATTTTTACCTCGGATAGCTTTATCTGGGAGGATGACGCTTGGCTCAAAGCAAGAAAAAAAAGCGTTTGTTCCAAAAAGGGCAACTATCTGTCAACGCCTGTAAATATATATGAAACTCATCTTGGAAGTTTTATGCGCCACGAGGACAATTCGTATTATACATACAGAGAAATCGCGGACGTAATGGTTCCTTACCTGAAGTTTATGGGTTATACTCACGTGGAGTTTTTACCTCTGGCGGAATTTCCTTATGACGGATCCTGGGGATATCAGGTGTGCGGATTTTATGCTCCGACATCGAGATTCGGGGATCCCGACGATCTCAGATATATGATAAATGAATTCCATAAAAACGGAATTGGCGTTATTATGGATTGGGTGCCTGCTCATTTCCCGAAGGATGCTTGGGGACTTTACGAGTTTGACGGTCAGCCCCTTTATGAATACCAGGGTAAGGACAGGCAGGAATCACGCTCATGGGGAACAAGATTCTTTGACCTCGGAAGAGAAGAGGTGCAGAGCTTCCTTGTTTCGAATGCGATGTATTTCTTCAGAGAATTTCATATAGACGGTCTAAGAGTTGATGCTGTGGCATCAATGCTGTATCTTGATTATGACAGAGATCCCGGTGAATGGGTGCCGAACGCTTATGGGACTAATCTTAATCTTGAAGCAGAAGCTTTCTTGAGAAAGCTTAATCTTACCGTTTTCTCTGAGATTCCCGACGTTCTTATGATTGCGGAGGAATCCACGGCGCACGGAAAGATAACTCATCCCGTTTATGAAGGCGGGCTTGGATTTAACTTGAAATGGAATATGGGTTGGGCAAACGATTTTTATGAGTATGTTATGACCGATCCTTTATTCAGAAAGTATAAGCATACCGCGCTTAATTTCCCGCTTATGTATGCTTATACTGAAAATTATATATTGCCAATATCCCACGACGAGGTAGTTCACGGAAAGCTCTCGTTTATCGACAAAATGTACGGTTCGTATGAGGACAAGTTTTGCCAGATGCGCACGTCGCTTCTTCTTATGATGACTTATCCCGGCAAAAAAATGCTGTTTATGGGTACGGAATACGGTCAGTTCAGAGAATGGGATTACGAGAACTCGCTTGAATGGTTTATGCTGGATTATCCCAAGCATAAAGCAATGCGGGAATATGTAGCCTCATTGAACAGATTTTATCTTGAAACCCCTGAGCTCTGGGACCTTGATTTTTCACCCGATGGATTCGAGTGGATACTTGCGGACGAAAGCGAAAGAAATCTCGTTGCCTTCAGACGTAAAAATATAAAAGGCGGCAGTATTATTGTAATTTTGAGCTTCTCGGGATGCGATCAGAAAATATCTGTACCGATAAAATATCAGAATCTGGAAAAGCTCTTCGATAGCGGAAATGTCGGAGAACTTGAGCAAATTGTTTCCGTAAGAAAGATCGGAAAGGAATGTTTTGCAGATATTACCGTTCCGAGATTTTCCGGACTCATACTTAAAGAAAAAAGAAATAAAAATATTAAAACACTAAAGGAGAACTAAGATGTATTGTAAAAAAGAATGCATAGCGATGCTTCTTGCCGGAGGCCAGGGTTCAAGACTTTACGACTTAACAAAGCAGACGGCAAAACCTGCAGTTTCGTTTGGAGGTAAGTATAAGATCATTGATTTTCCTCTGTCAAATTGTATCAACTCGGGTATTGATACGGTTGGTGTTTTAACTCAGTATCAGCCTTTGGCTCTCAATGAGTACATAGGCAACGGAGCAACCTGGGATCTTGACAGAGAAAGAGGAGGTCTCTCGGTTCTTCCGCCTTATCAGGGAAATAAAAAGTCGGATTGGTATAAAGGTACCGCCAATGCGATCTATCAGAATATTACGTTTATTAAGCAGTATGATCCCGATTACGTGCTTATCCTCTCGGGTGACCATATTTACAGAATGGATTACTCGGATATGCTTGCGAAGCATAAAGAAACGGGTGCAACCTGTACAATAGCTACGATCTCCGTTCCAATGGAGGAGGCAAGCCGTTTCGGTATTTGTAATACCAACGAGGACGATACCATCTATGAATTCGAAGAAAAGCCCAAGAAGCCGAAGAATAACCAGGCATCAATGGGTATTTATATCTTCAACACAAAGACTTTGATCGAGTATCTTGAGCTCGACGAGGCTGATGAAAACTCAAGCAATGACTTCGGTAAGAATATAATTCCCAATATTCTCGCTAACGGTGAAAAGATCGTGGCATACAGATTTGATGGATATTGGAAGGACGTCGGAACTATTTCTTCGCTTTGGGAAGCAAATATGGACTTGATCGGTGACGATCCCGTTCTTAATCTTCGTGACAGTCAGTTCCGTATTTATTCAAAGAATCAGGCAAGAGCTCCTCAGTTTGTCGGTGCGAATGCTAAAATGGTAAACTCAATGATATCCGAAGGATGCACTATCAACGGAACTGTTGTAAATTCTATTCTTTCGGGCGGAGTAATTATTGAAGAAGGCGCTGTGGTTTACGATTCCGTAATTATGGATGATGTTATCATTCGCAAGAATGCCGCTGTTTATACTTCTATTATCGACACCGATACAGAGGTGACCGAGGGTGCTGTTGTTGGTAAAGAGGGCGCCGAAAAATCCGAGATCACGGTAGTTGCAAAAGGCTCTGTGATTAAACCTATTAAAGCATAAGGAGGAACGTGTAATGGCTATTAGTGCAGCAGGAATTATATTTTCCAATTTAAATAACAATACGCTTTCAAGACTTACGAGAGACAGAACGGTTGCAGCTATTCCGTTTGCGTGCAGATACAGACTTATTGACTTCTGCTTATCAAACCTCGTTAATGCCAATATTTCCAAAATACACGTTGTTGCCAACTACAATTACCGTTCTATGATAGAGCATATCGGTAGCGGTAAGGACTGGGATCTTGCAAGAAGAAAAGACGGCATTAACGTTATTTCACCCTTCCAGACTGCTACGACCTCATCCGCAAAGGTGTTTGCAACCCATATGGAAGCTTTGAAGAGCATGAAGGAATATATCGACGAGTTCAAGGAAGAGCACGTTGTTCTTATGGATTCAGACTTTGTGCTTAATATTGATATCGCCGACGTTATCAAAGTTCATGAAAAAACAAATGCAAATATCACTATAGTAACCAAGATCGCAGATAAGGATTATACCTCAAAGAATCCGAGAATGTTTATATCCTCTGTTGCGGGCAAGGTTACCGATATTGTCATGAATACCGTCGCCAGCGATTCGAATTCTGAGCTTGCCCTTAATATATTCGTTATGAAGACGAGCTATCTCAGAACTCTTATAAACGAGGCTGAGGCTTACGGTCTTAACAGTTTTACAGAGATGCTTCGCAGAAAGTATTCGCATTCCAACTATAGAACATATTGTTATAGCGGATATGCGGCTTCAGTTTCGAGCTTCCTTGATTATTACAAATATTCGATAGAGCTTGCGACTAATGAAAAATCGCGTAATTCATTGCTTAATGAAAAGTCACGTCCTATTTTCACAAGAGTTCATAACTCGGCTCCCGTAGTTTATACTAAGACAGCGAGTGTTGAAAATTCTCTTATCGCAGATGACTGCGTTATAGAGGGTACTGTTATTAATTCAATACTTTCAAGAGGTGTTCACGTAGCAAAGGGCGCAGTTGTAAAAAACTCAATTCTTTTCCAGCAGACAAGAGTAGAGAAGAATGCGGAGCTTAACTGCATTGTTACAGATAAGAGCGTTACAATAACCGAGGGCGTTAAGCTTTCCGGTAACGAAACAATGCCTTTCTTCGTTGAGAAGGACAGAAGAGTATAGGCTGAGGTGAAAGAATGAAAATACTTTACGTAACAAGTGAAGCTAATCCGTATGCCGCAAGCGGCGGACTCGGAGACGTTCTCGGAGCGCTCCCGATCACCGTTGCGGAGGATAATCCCGATACAGAGGTTGAGGTTATAATGCCGCTCTACGGTTCTATGAAAGCAGAACACAGAGCGATGCTTACTAAGGTTAAGGATATAACATTTAAATACTCGTGGAGAGATTCGGGAGCTTCGATATATAAAATTCAGAACGGCAAGGTAGTTTATTATTTTATTGAGAATCATTATTATTTCGACAGAAAAACTCTTTATGGCGAATATGATGATGCTGAGCGTTTTGCATTTTTCTCGCTTGCTGTTGTTGAGTTTATGATACAGACCGGAAATATTCCGAATATCCTTCACGCAAACGATTGGCAGTCAGCTCTTAGCGTTGTTTACCTTAAAACGAAGTTTTCGTCTGTTAGCTCCCTTAGCAGAATCAGAACAGTTTATACAATACACAATATTGAATATCAGGGAAAATTTGATTCGGCTATCCTTGGAGATATTTTCGCACTTGACGGATATTCAAACGTTGTTGAGTATAACGGATGCATCAATCTTATGAAGGGGGCTATTTCGGTTTCAGATTATATTACTACGGTCAGCCCGAATTACGCATTTGAGCTTCATCACGATTTCTTCGCTTTCGGTCTTGCTGATGTTATCAATCATGCAAGCGCAAAGATGAAGGGCGTTATAAACGGTATTGATTATAAGTATTTCTCTCCGGAGCTTGGAGGAGATATTTATTTTACGTACGGTAAGGCTGATGTCAAGGAAGGTAAGAAGAAAAATAAGCTTGCTTTCCAAAAGGAGGTCGGACTTCCCGAAAATGCCGACATTCCGTTAGTTGTTATGATTACAAGACTTGCGACAGCAAAGGGAATTGACCTTGTTGCCAGAATTATCGACGAGCTTTTACGCGAGGATATTCAGTTTGTTATTCTCGGTACAGGTGAAGCGGAGTACGAGGAAATGTTCCGAGCGCTCGAGAAGAAGTATGCAAACGTCAGAGCACTTATAAAGTTTGACAGAGTGATATCGAAGAAGATGTATGCTTCTGCCGATATATTCGTTATGCCGTCGAAAAGTGAGCCTTGCGGTCTTGCGCAGATGATAGCGTGCTCTTACGGTACCGTGCCCGTTGTACGTGCCGTAGGCGGTCTTTATGACTCGATAAAGCCGTACGGATCGGATAATGCAAACGGATTTACCTTTGATAATTATAATGCTCACGAGCTGTTGTTCACAGTAAAGAGAGCTATTGATCTTTACAAAGATAAAAAAGAATGGGATGCCCTTGTAATGAAGGCTAAGTCTTCGGACTTCTCTTGGGGTGTTTCAGCGAAAAAATATATGAATATATACAATAAACTGTTAGAATGGTAGGAAATAATAAATACGATGGTGAATAACTCTAGTCCTGTTGCGGGCGCAAAGAATAAAATTTCGAAATCAGAACTTAAAGAAAGAATAGAAGCCAAGCTTATAACTCGCGGTGTATACGATCCCAAGAACGCAACCGACGATCAGCTTTATCAGGCAACCGTTCTTGCCATTAAGGATATTATGCTTGAGTACCGCTCTGCTTTCAGAAAACGTATCAGAGCCGTAGACGGTAAGAAGGTATTCTATCTTTGTATGGAATTTTTGGTAGGAAGAGCTCTAAAGAACGATTCAATGAATTTAGGCATTTACGATGACCTGTGTGAAATAATTTCGGAATTTGGTTCTTCATTTGATAAAATATATGCATGTGAGGTAGACCCCGGTCTTGGAAACGGAGGTCTTGGTAGACTTGCGGCTTGCTTTATGGACTCGCTCACTGCGCTTGATTATGCTGCAAACGGATACTCGTTGCTCTATGAAAACGGTCTTTTCAAGCAGAAGATCATTGATGGAGAGCAGGTTGAGCTTCCCGATAGCTGGCTTGGAAGCGGCGGAGCTTGGTTAGTACCCCGTCCGGAAAAGAGCATCACTGTTAGATTTGGCGGAAGAATAGAAGAGAAGTGGGAAAACGGCGAAGTTAAGTTTATGAACTATGACTACGACGAGGTAAAGGCAGTTCCTTACGATCTTTTAATTCCCGGTACTGTTACCAATGCGGTAAATAAGATCTGCTTATGGAGAGCGCGTCAGGCGTATTCGTCTATTACGCATTATACGTCGCAGTCCTCTTATATGCAGAACTTAACTAACAGTAATAATGCGGAGGTCATCACTCAGCAGCTTTATCCTAACGATAATTACGACGAAGGAAAGCTTCTTCGTCTGACGCAGCAGTATTTTCTTGTTTCTGCCTCCCTGCAGAGCATTATAAGTGATTATTTCGCAGAGCACGGATCGCTTAAGGGATTTGATGAAAAGGTAGCTATCCATATCAACGATACGCATCCTGCGCTTTGTATTCCCGAGCTTATGCGTATACTTATGGACGTATACTCATATTCATGGGACGATGCTTGGTCTGTCGTTGTAAAGACCGTTTCTTATACTAACCATACGGTTCTTCCCGAAGCTCTTGAATGTTGGAGAGTGGATCTCTTTAGTATGAAGCTTCCGAGAATTTATATGATAGTCAATGAGATAAACCGCAGATTTACTGCAGATCTCTGGAATCTTTACCCCGGTGACTGGGACAGAATTTCGAGAATGGCTATCGTAGCCTATAACCAGGTTCGAATGGCAAACCTTTCCGTAGTCGGCTCTCATACCGTTAACGGTGTTTCCGAGCTTCACAGTGATATTCTCAAAAAGACTATTTTCCACGATTTCTATAAGATGACTCCGTGGAAGTTTACCAACGTAACGAACGGCGTAGTTCACCGCAGATGGCTTAATTATTCTAACCCCAGACTCTGCAAGCTCCTTGATGAGCTTATAGGTACAGAGTATCGCGAGGATGCAAGTCAGCTTATCAAGCTTGAAGCCTTCAAGGATGATAAGACCATTCTTAAGCAGATCGAAGAGATCAAGCATTATAATAAAGAAACGTTCGCTTACTACGCTTACGAGAAGACAGGTAAGAGAATAGACCCCTCGTCGATATTTGACGTGCAGATCAAGAGAATGCACGAATATAAGCGTCAGCTCCTAAACGTTCTTAAGATCATCTCTCTTTATAATGAAATTCTTGAGAATCCGAATGCCGATATTCCTCCGCAGACCTTTATTTTCGGATGTAAGGCAGCCCCGGGTTATGCAATGGCTAAGAAGCTCATAAAGCTTATCTGGTTCTTGTCCGAGGAGCTTGAAAGGAATCCTTTGACCCGTGATAGACTTAAGGTCGTGTTTATGGAAGAATATAACGTATCTCTTGCAGAGGTACTTATTCCCTCGGCTGATATTTCTGAGCAGATATCCCTTGCGGGTAAGGAAGCAAGCGGAACAGGCTGTATGAAGCTTATGATGAACGGAGCTCTTACCGTCGGTACACTTGACGGCGCGAACGTTGAGATACTCGGTGCTACCGGAAGAGATAATATCTATATCTTTGGTCTTAATACGCCTGAGGTTGAGGAGCTTTGGAGAAACGGCTACGTTTCCCGCGATTTCTATCACCGATCCGAGAAGCTTAAGAAGGTTGTAGATCGATTTAATCATCCTATAGGTGGCCAGGACTTCTCGCATATTGCCGACTATCTTATCAACGGCGGTTACGGTGTTGCCGATCCGTTCATGTGCCTCGCTGATTTTGATTCGTATACTTATGCGTACGGCAGAGCTATGAAGGATTACGGTGACCGTGAGATGTGGAGCAGAATGTCACTTATCAATACCGCTACCAGCGGTGTGTTTGCTTCGGATAACAGTATCAGTAAGTACGCATCAGAGATCTGGCACGCATCTCCTATTTATAAAATCAAAAAATAAATCTTCACTTTTGAGGTTTGTTCTGTGAAATCTCTTAGAATTTCTTTTTCGGACGTCTTGCACCTATGCGGTGAAGTTGTATATCTTCACGATGATGAGGATATAGGCTCCGGGGCGTTTGATATAAATAAAAAAGCAGAACTCAGAATACTGCTCCCGCGTTCGCTGGGAGTGGTTTCTGTTTTTGCAAAGGTATATAACGAGTCTTTGACGAGCTTTGTCAAGATTTGTTGTCAAAAAACAGACTTTAATTTAAAAAATGATACATACGCGTTAAGAATCGAAGATAAGAATTTGGGTCTTTATTTTGTATCGTTTGAAATATTAACCGCAGCGGGAACAGTTTTTGGAATGAAGGGAAAGGGGAGAAACCTCGTCCTTTACGATAGAGAGTGCGGAAATCATTTTCAGTATTCTCTTGTTGATGCATCGGGTTTTGCAAGTGATAACTTCCACGGCGGTATTATTTATCATATATTTGTAGATCGCTTCAATAAAGGCGGTAACGTACCGAAAAGGGACGATGCGATTCTTATTGATGATTGGAATGCAATACCCGAGTATCCCGAATATCCGGGAGCGCATCTTGAAAATAACACCTTTTTTGGCGGTACTTTATACGGTATAATCGAAAAGCTTGATTATATAAAATCACTCGGTACAACGCTCATTTACTTAAGTCCTATATTCCGTGCATATTCAAACCACAAGTATGATACGGGCGATTATATGACGGTTGATGAAATGTTTGGCGGTGAGAAAGCCTTGAAGTTGCTTATAAAAGAAGCAAAGAAACGCGCTATCGGATTAATTCTTGACGGAGTATTTAATCATACGGGGTCGGACAGTATTTACTTTAATAAGAACGGAAAGTATAAGACTTTAGGCGCGTATCAATCAAAGGCTTCGCCTTATTATTCCTGGTACGATTTTCAAAATCACCCAAACAAATATACTTGTTGGTGGGGGATTGAAATTTTACCGAGAATTAATCCCGACGTGAAGGCTTGCGGTGAATATATAGCAGGAGAAGGTGGCGTTATTGAAAAATACGCAAAAATGGGTATCGCCGGATTCCGACTTGACGTTGCAGATGAGCTTTCTGATGATTTCATTGCAAAGATTAAATCCAAGCTGAGAGAAACGAATGCGGATACCTTGCTTTATGGAGAGGTCTGGGAGGACGCTTCAAATAAAATTGCGTACGATAAACGAAAGAAGTATTTCCTAGGCGCAGAGCTTGACGGTGTTATGAATTATCCTTTAAGAACAGGAATTATTGATTTCTTGAAAAACAAGGATAAGGCGGCGTTGGAATATGAATTTCTTGAGGTAATGTTCAACGCACCGATTGAAGTTCAGCATACGCAAATGAATCTCCTTGGTACGCATGATACCGAGCGAATCATTACAATGCTTGCGGGAATCGATGTATCAGGAATGTCAAATGATGAGATATCTAAGCTTTCTCTCAACAATATACAGCTGAAAAAAGGTATCGAACTTGTAAAGATGGCGTATACGGTGCTCGCAACGGTACCGGGTATTCCTACCGTGTTCTACGGTGACGAGGTTGGTCTTCAAGGATATAAAGATCCTTTTAACAGGCGAACTTACCCTTGGGAATCTCAGGTAGAAGAGCTGCGTGATTTTTATCAGAAAGTGGGAAAAATCAGAACCGATAGCGACGTCTATAAAAATGGTAAATTTACACTATTGCATATGGACCGTGAGATTTTGGCATTTTCCCGTAATAATGGAAACGATATGTTTATTACCGTTATAAACAATAGCGAGAACGACATTTTGTTAAAACTTTCGTCTATGGCGTCAGCAATGCTTTCTTGTAATGAGGGAAAGCAGATTCGCGTTCGGAAGCAAAGCTCGGAAATAATTAAAACAAAATATAAAGCTCAAATATTAAATTTATAAAAAACGCAGGAGTGCCACGATAAAACGCGGCAGAAAAGATATGGTATTCACTTTAATAGGTATGCCCGGATGCGGTAAAAGCTGCATGGGGCGTGCTATTTCTAGAAAAGTCGGCATGAAAAACATCGACGGAGATAAGGTTATTGAGCAAAAAACAGGCAAGAAGCTTCAGGAGCTAATAGATGAGTTTGGGCTCGAAGGCTTTAAAAAAATAGAGGAAGAAACGCTTCTTTCTATTGATATGGACAATATAATTTTATCTCCCGGAGGAAGCGCTGTTTATTATCCTTCCGTTATGGAGCATTATAAGAAGAAGGGTAAAATTATTTATCTTTATTGCTCGTATGAGGTTATAGAAGAACGCCTTGGAGATTATTCGAAGAGAGGAGTAGTTCTCAGACCCGAGCAAACTCTTCGGGATCTGTACGAGGAACGTACTGCTTTATATAAAAAATATGCCGATATTATAGTTGATTGCAGCGGTAATGCGTATGCAAAATATCAATCAAGAGTGATTGCTGCCATAAATGGAATATTTGATAATTTATAAAAAACAATAAGGTCGACTCTTCATTTGAGTCGACCTTAAGTTATAGCATTTAATAAATACTTCTCCTAATTGACTGTAATGCAACGTAGAGATTATCGGCATACGATTCTTTAGTTAATAACGAAAGACTGATACGAACAAGACCTGTATCTACCGTACCAAGCTTTTTGTGCGCAAGAGGGGCGCAGTGAAGTCCGCTTCTTGTGTAAATATTAAAATCATTCAACCTTCCGGAAATATATGCGGAAGATCTGTTTTTAAAACGAAATGATATTATTCCGTTTTTTGCACCGAAGCACTCTATATTCTTGATTGCGGATATTCTTTCGGAAAAAATATTTGTTAGCCTATCTATTTCGGATTCTGCATTTTTAATACCGTAATTGTTAATAAAGTCTATTCCGGCGCGAAGGGCGACAATTGAAGGAGTCGGTAAGGTCCCCGCTTCAAAATGCTCGGGTGGTAAGGATGGCATACTTGTTTTTAACGATTCGTTGCCGCTTCCGCCCTCGATCAGCGTTTCTTTTGAGATTTCATTATTAAAAACAACAAATCCGCACCCTTGAATACCAAAAAGTCCTTTGTGTCCCGGTGCGCAAAGCGCATCACAGGGATTGTCCGCAAGATCTATATGCTTATGTCCTATGATCTGAGATGCATCTACTATAAGAATCAGACCGTACTCTGTTGAAATTTTTGACAATATTTCAAGGGGAATCTCTTCGCCGGTAACGTTTGACATTAAATTGCAGATAATCGCTCTTGTATTATTTTTGATCTGCTCTTTAATATTATTTTCTATATCACCTTCGGTAGAAAAGCATGAATATTCAATTTTTAGAGTTTCTTTCAGTTTGTGAATAGGCCTTAAAACGGAGTTATGCTCGATTTCGGAAATAATTACGTGGCATGATGAGGTGATAAGAGTCTTTATTGCGATATTTAATGCATAAGTCGCATTTGTAGTAAAGCAAACGTTTTCCGGACAGTCAAGCGAGAGAAAATTCGAAATTGCTTCACGCGTTTTATATATTTCTTCGTTTGTCTTTATTGCAAGCTTGTGTGAACTTCGTCCCGAATTTGCGCAGTATTTTTTTATGCAGGTGAGGGTTTCGCGTATTACCGATTTAGGTTTTGGAAAGCTTGTAGCGGCGTTATCAAGGTATATCATATCTTTTATCACTTTTCGCGACGGAGTAATTCAGTCCGTTATCACGTAAGACCTTAACAGCGCTGAAAAAATCTCGGTTGCTGATCATAACGCCGTGAGTGCATCCGGTTTCTGATATTGAAGCATCTATTTTTATGAGCTTAGACGGGATACCGACAGAGGAAAGCAGCCTTCTTGCTTTTATTGCATAGGTTACAGACTCTGTTGTTATGATAATTTTATTCATATCCTTAGCTCCTTTTGTATCTGATATTGGATACAGTATCATATTATGAAAAAATAAATATAAAAGTTACCTTTATAATTAAAAAAATGCTAGACATTTTTAAAAAAATATGATATACTAAAATATATTGATATTTTTATTAGGAGCGATATTATTTGAAAGTTATAACCTTAACTGATAAAGATAATTTTGCGTCAAATTGTTACATACTTGTATTTGAGGATTCGTTTTCTGTAATCGATCCTTCGGTTTCTTACGAAAAAGCTAAAATGGAAATTCCGGAGATTTCAAAGCTTAGAGCGGAATACGTTTTATTGACACATGGTCACGTTGATCATTTCTGGCACATTAAGTCGTATGTAGATGTGGGATGCGAGGTGCTTGTAACCGAGCATGACGGACTTCTTGCCAAGGATAAAACGAAGAATTGTGCCTTGCTCTTAAACGGTATGATATATGATTATTCGGGAAGGTACAAAGCTTTAGCGGACGGAGATAGAATACAAGTAGGAAATACAGAGTTTACGGTTGTTTCTACTCCGGGACATACAGCGGGCTCTGTCTGTTACTTATCGGATAAAATAATGTTTACGGGAGATACACTTTTTGCTAGAGGATCATACGGAAGGTACGATCTTCCATCAGGAAGCAAAAACAATCTTTTTGACTCACTAAATAAGCTTTTTGCTTTTGACGGAGATATTGTGATCTATCCCGGGCACGGAGAAAAATCAACACTTAGAGAAACTAAATTATTCTTCATATAAATCAAGAAGGGAATTCTAAAATGGAAGAATTAAGAAATAATTTTATACATGATATAATCGATGAGGATCTTGCCAAAAATCCCGAGCTGAAGATTCATACGAGATTTCCGCCTGAGCCTAACGGATATCTTCATATAGGTTCCGCTAAAGCTATTTGGATCAACGCTATGACTGCGAAAAAATACGGCGGCTTATTCAATCTTCGTTATGATGATACTAACCCCGCAAAAGAGGATAATGAATACGTTGAAAGTATTTATGAAGATTTAAAATGGCTCGGATGCGAGCCTACGGGAGGCGTATTCTACGGCTCTGATTATTTTGATAAATGCTACGAATATGCTATAAAACTTATCAAGGACGGTAAAGCATACGTATGCGATCTTTCGGCAGAAGAGCTTCGCGAGTATCGCGGAACACTTACTGTGCCGGGAAAGAACAGTCCGTACAGAGACAGAAGCGTCGAAGAAAACCTTGACCTTTTTGAGAGAATGAAGAACGGTGAATTTGCCGATGGCTCCAAGACTCTCAGAGCAAAGATAGATATGGCATCGCCCAATATGAATCTTCGCGATCCTGCAATCTATAGAATTGCTCATATTTCTCATCACCGTCAGGGCGATAAGTGGTGTATCTATCCTCTTTATGATTACGCTCATCCTATTCAGGATGCTATGGAGGGAATCACTCATTCGCTTTGCTCTATCGAATTTGAAAATCACAGACCGCTTTACGATTGGGTAATCGAGAATATCGGTATTAACAACAATCCCAATCCGAAGCAGAGAGAGTTTGCAAGACTTAACGTGACTCATACGGTAATGTCAAAGCGTTATCTCAGAAAGCTTGTAGAAACCGGTCTTGTTGACGGATGGGATGATCCCAGAATGCCTACGCTTTGCGGACTTCGCAGACGCGGATATACTCCCTCCTCAATATTTGATTTCGTTTCCCGCGCAGGCGTTGCAAAGTCTTACAGTATTGTAGATTACGAGCTTCTTGAGCACTGCATCAGAGAAGAGCTTAACGAGAGTGCAAACAGAAAGATTGCAATACTTCATCCGATAAAGGTTACCGTAACTAATTACCCGGAGGATAAGGTTGAGTATTTTGAGCTTCCTAACAATCCCGCTCTGCCCGATTCCGGAACACGCAAGGTTGCTTTTACAAGAGAGCTTTATATTGACGCTGACGATTTTGCAGAGGTTCCGCCTCCTAAGTTCTTCAGAATGAAGCCTGACGGAGAGGTTCGTCTTATGGGTGCTTACATTGTTAAGTGCAATGAAATCGTAAAGGATGAAAACGGAAACGTTACGGAAATTCTTTGTACCGCCGATCTTGAAACAGGTAACGGTATTCCCGTTGACGGAAGAAAGGTGAAGGGAACTATTCATTGGCTTTCTAAGGATCATTCCGCTGATGCAACTATTATGCTTTATGACTTCCTCTTTGATATCGAAAATACAGCGGATATCCCTGAGGACAAGACTTATGATGATTATCTTAATACCTCTTCTGTTATCAAGCTTGAGGGTTGTAAGGTTGAGCCTTCGCTCGTTCAGTGCGATCCTCTTGATAAATTCCAGTTTGTCAGAGTTGGTTATTTTGTAAAGGATACCAAAAATCCCAATACCTTTAACAGAATAGTAGGTCTTAAGGATAGCTTCCCGAAAACCGCAAAATAAAATATAAGGCTAGTTCATAACGTAGATGAGCTAGCCTTAAAAAATAATTGAAATAGCGGAGAGAATATCTAATGATTAAAAGCTTTTTTGGGAAAATTCTCTTTTATCTTACTGTACCTAAATGCATTTGCTGCGGTGAAAAATTGAATATCGAAGAAAAGGCTTTGTGCAAAACATGTTTTGCAGAGTATGAAGAATCAAAAAACACAACGTGTTCTGTCTGCTTTTCAAAGCTATCGAGCTGCAAATGCTCAAATAAATATCTGAAAAGTCATATGATGCCAAAGCTACTGAAGATATTCAGATACAAGCCGTCAAGTGATCCAAATGAAAGAATTCCTTCGAATCAACTTATTTATGTTGTTAAACGCGTAAAGCGAAGAGATCTTGTTGACCTCATATCAGATGAACTAATAACCGTTATAAACAATTCAATAAATACGAAATCTTTTATTATCTCAAACGTTCCAAGAAAAAGAAGCAGAGTATTGAAATACGGATTCGATCATTCCGAGGAAATAGCAAAGGCTATTTCTAAAAAGCTTGGAATGAAGTACGTCAAAATTTTGAAGTCAAAGTCAAAAAGACCGCAAAAGAAACTTCACGGGAACGAGCGAATTAAAAACGCCGAGTTTGATATTTTAAAGAGAAAAGAGAGTTTAAAGGGCAAAAGAGTTTTACTTATCGATGATATAGTAACAACAGGCGCATCTATGGGTGCCTCAGCAATGCTTATCAGAGCACTTGGCGCAAAAGAAGTGGTAGGCGCTTGCCTTGCGATTTCTTATCGCGATGAGTACAAACCCTTCTTGAATTTTTGATTATTGGATGTATAAGTTAATAAAACAATAAAAAATCCCGACCGCGAAGATCGGGATTTTTTATTTATGATGCCGGAATTAACCAAGCTTTGTGTAGTTAACCTTAACACCGGGGCCCATTGTTGTAGCAACAACGCAGCTCTTGATGTACTGACCCTTAGCAGCAGCGGGCTTAGCCTTGATAACTGCACCAACGAGGGTGTTGAAGTTCTCAGCAAGCTTTTCTGCGCCGAAGGAAGCCTTTCCGATAGGGCAGTGAATGATGTTGGTTTTATCAAGACGGTACTCAATCTTACCTGCCTTAGCATCGGTAACAGCCTTAGCAACGTCAGGAGTAACAGTACCTGCCTTGGGGTTAGGCATAAGTCCCTTAGGACCAAGCACCTTACCAAGACGACCGATAACGCCCATCATGTCGGGAGAAGCGATAACAACGTCGAACTCAAACCAGTTCTCAGTCTGGATCTTCTGAACCATATCTTCTGCTCCAACGTAATCTGCGCCTGCAGCCTTAGCAGCATCAGCCTTGTCTCCACGAGCGAAAACAAGAGTTCTAACGGTCTTACCTGTTCCGTGAGGAAGAACGATTGCGCCTCTAACCTGCTGGTCAGCGTGACGGGAGTCAACACCAAGACGAATATGAATTTCTACAGTTTCATCAAATTTTGCCTTTGCGGTCTGGCAAACAAGACCAAGCGCCTCATCAGCGTCATACATTTTAGACTTGTCGAAAAGCTCGACACTAGCCTTATACTTTTTACCCATTTTAGCCATTGTTCATTACCTCCTAATTACTCTTCAACAGTAACGCCCATGCTGCGAGCAGTACCTGCAACCATGCTCATAGCGGCTTCGATAGAAGCAGCGTTGAGGTCGGGCATTTTTGTTTCTGCGATTTTGCGAAGCTGATCCTTTGTGAGCTTAGCAACCTTAGTCTTGTTAGGAGTAGCGGAAGCTGTCTCAATGCCGCAAGCCTTCTTGATAAGAACTGCTGCGGGAGGAGTCTTTGTAATGAAAGTGAACGAACGGTCTGCGTAAACGGTGATGACAACAGGGATGATAAGACCGATATCGTTCTTAGTTCTGTCGTTGAATTCCTTAGTGAAAGCGGGAATTGCAACACCGTACTGACCAAGTGCGGGACCTACAGGGGGCTGGGGAGTAGCCTTTCCGGCAGGAAGCTGTAATTTGATATAACCCATTATTTTCTTTGCCATGATAATTAAACCTCCAAATGTGGTGCTGAAATCGGGAGAATTTAGAAAAGATTTTTCTCCCTCCCACAATAATAATGGCTAAGCAGAATTAAAACTTATTCTGCAATGCGAACATCCTTTGCATCTACCATGATGGGGAAGTCGCGCTTTTCAGTTGAAACAAGAATACCAAGCTGCTTCTTGTCATCACTGATAGTCTGAAGAACGCCCGAATATCCGGCGAATATACCATCGACAACCGTAACGGTGTCTCCGATGTTGAAGAGGAACTCGTCCTTAACAACCTCAACCTGGAACATTGCGATTTCTTCATCTGTAAGGGGTGTAGGCTCAGATCCGGGGCCTACGAAGCCGGTAACGCCCGTAATATTACGAACAACGTGCCAGCTTTCATCAGTCATTGTCATTTTAACGAAAACGTAACTGGGGAAGAGCTTTGTTTCGATCTGCTTAACTTCGCCCTTATCGTTGACCTCTTCTGTTACTTCAACAGGAACCTTGATATCATAGATCAAGTGGCCAAGACCGCGGTTTTTAACGATCTTTTCAATGCTGATCATAACTTTGTTTTCATAACCCGTATAAGTATGGGCTACGTACCATCTGGGACCAAGGTTTTTTTCGTTAATGTTACTCATGCCAAGAGCCTCTTAGCCGATGAGACCGGCAACACCGTTAATAAGGAAAGAAAAGGCAGTATCAATAACTGCAATAGCTGCAGCAATCGCAACAACGGTTACTACAACAAGTTTTGTGCTTTTGGCAAGTTCCGCTTTGGGAAGCCAGACAACCTTTTTCATTTCGCCAACAGTGTCTTTGCAGAGCTTAACGATCTTTTTCCAAATGCGCTTAAAGACATTGGGCTTCTTTGCAGCGGGCTTTTTAGCCTTTTTGTCTGCAGAAACTTCTACAACATCTTCGGTTTTTACTTCATTTTTGCTCAAATCTTTTGACATATGAAACAATCCTCTCTAAGATTATTTTGTTTCTTTGTGCAAAGTATGTTTGCGACAGAAACGGCAGAACTTGTTCATTTCAAGTCTGTCTGGATCATTTTTCTTGTTTTTCTTTGTGTCATAATTTCTTTGCTTGCATTCTGTGCATGCTAATGTAATTTTGACTCTCATTTCTGCACCTCCTAATAGAATTCGGGTTGGTTCCCGTAAAATACCTCCCTCAATGGCGGAGAACGCACAAGTCCCAGAAAATTTGCGCGTAAAAAAAGCCTCCGACAGAGGTAAAGGTATTATATCACATTTTTTTTTGCTTGTCAATAGGTTTTGAAAAAATATTTATAATATTATTTTACGTTATACTTGAAAAATTATATATATAATGTTATACTAAATATAATTTGAAATATATGAGGTGTATAATGTTAATAAAAGTACTTGACAGAGCATCAATGGGATTCGATCTTTCCTTCGATGCGTTATTGGAATTTGGTGAAACTGAAATTTATGATAATACGTCACCCGACGAAGTTACGGAAAGAAGCAAAGGGGCGGATGTTCTGATATTAAATAAAGTTAAAATAACAAAAGACGTGATAGAAAATGCGAAGAATCTTAAACTCATATGCGTCTTTGCAACCGGTTTTGACAATATCGATATTAAAACGGCAAAGGAAAGAGGAGTTGCGGTTTGTAACGTGCCTGCGTATTCAACAGACAGTGTGACCTTATTCACGGTCGCAAACGTTCTTGCACTCTTCTCGCACTTGACAGAGTACAGACGCCACGTATCAAGAGGAAAGTATACAGAGGAAGGGAAGCCTAACGCCTTGACGCCTGTTTACCATGAATTGCGCGGCAAGGTATGGGGCATCGTTGGCTTTGGAAATATAGGAAGAGCAGTTGCAAAGGTTGCTGAAGCGTTTGGTGCGAAGGTTATCGTTAACAAGCGAACGCCGGTAGATGACTACGAGTGCGTTGATATAGATACGCTTTGTGAGCGATCGGATATAATCACTGTTCACTGTCCGCTGAATGATTCTACGCGAAATCTCATCAACGAGGAAAGACTTTCAAAAATGAAATCAAGCGTAGTTCTTGTAAATGAGGCGAGAGGTGCCGTGCTTGACGAATCCGCTGTAGCAAATGCGGTAAAGTGCGGAAAAATCGGAGCATTCGGATGCGATGTTTATTCTGCGGAGCCATTCGATAAAAAGCACCCCTATACCGAAATTGCAGATCTTGATAACGTTTGTCTGACTCCGCATTCGGCATGGGGCGCATATGAGGCAAGAGTTCGCTGCCTGAATGTTATTTGTAATAATATTAAAGCGTATATTGACGGTAAAACCTTAAATCGAGTAGATAAATAGAGGCAGAATTATCCTCTATCAACTGTTATTACGCAGAACAGATTCGGGTTTTCACTTGAAATAAGGTCTGCAATTTTAGATTTCGCATCTTTGGGAGAAAGTTCGCTTTCAAAAGGTAAAACAATATCAAAGATAAGATTGGTGTGAGTTGAACCTATAACGGCTCTGAAGTCATGGAGGGTTATGCTTGCATCAATCTTTTTTACGCATTCTGTTGCAATCTCCTTAAGTCTTTGAACCTCGGGATCGTTTACTGCAACGGGATCAAGGTGGATCGTGCACTGTATGTTAAGCTCTTTATGAATTCGTTTTTCTATATTGTCTATCGTGTCATGAAGCTCATAAATATCATCCTCGCCGTTGACTTCGGCATGGAATGAAGCTATATAATGGTTGGGGCCGTAGTTATGAACGAGCATATCGTGCAGACCGATGATCTCGGGATATTCGGAAACGATTGATTCTATGTTTTTTACTGTAGCGTCTACAGGGGCCTCACCCAGAATAGTGTTTGACGTTTCAAGCAGTATCTTTCCGCCTGCGTAAACTATGAGAATGGAAACCAAAAGACCGACGATAGAGTCGATAATAACGACGTTGGTATAATACACAACGATAGACGAAGCTAAAACTGCAGCGGTGGAAACTGAGTCGCTGAGTGAATCAGCCGATGCAGCTTTGATTACCGATGAATTTATTTTTTTAGCAACCGCAGAATAAAATATTGCTAACCATAGCTTCATAACAATGGAAATAGACAAAATGATTATTGTAAGAAGCTTTATATCGAGTTTTTCAAGACTTCCGGAGTTGAAAATACCTTTACCGGAATCAACAAGAAGATCAAGACCAACGTGGATAATAAGGAAGGAAACGATAAGAGAAGCAATGTATTCTATTCTGGCGTGTCCGAAAGGATGATCTCTGTCAGCGGGCTTTGATGCGATTTTAAAGCTTAAAAGGCTGACGCTCGATGAACCCGCGTCGGAGAAGTTGTTAACAGCATCGGCAATTACCGCAACAGAGCCCGAAAGAAGTCCGGCGATAAGCTTTATAGCGGCAAGTATAATATTTACTCCAATACCGACTATGCTTGAAAAGCTACCGTATTTTTCGCGCAAAGCATCTTCCGATAAGCTTCCTTTGTTTTTGAAAAATGTTTTTTCAATAAATTTTAACATGAATTTTCTCCAAAAAACTTTACTTTATAAATAAAATATGGTAAACTGAATTATAATTTAAAATCACCGAGGAATTAAAATGTCGTATTCTGTGAAAGAAATTACATATATAGATCTTAAAAGCTTTTCAGTTGAGCTTGAATTTATAATTGCCTGTTCAAGAGTTGAGGGCTATGATCTTATAAAGCTGACACTCGCAAATGAAAATATGTTAAAGAGATTTGAAACATCCGCCGTAAAGCTTTTAAAGGCAATGAAGCGAGACGGTGTAATAAAGCTTTATCTTTTTGAAAAAGAGCTATCAGATCCCGAAAAGATGGAAAGCATCTATCTCTTGAATAAGTTTCCAAAGCTTTCAGAAATAGAAAGCTTATCCGAAAAAAGTATATATATCAAGCTTTGAATTCAAAACCAAAGAGGTTGCTCGGTGGAAAATACCGCAGGCAACCTCTTTATGTTATATAAAATTACTGGTTGTTCTCAAGATAAGTAACAACATCGCCCACTGTGCTAAAGTGGTGGAGATCCTCATCATCAATTACAACATTAAACTTTTCTTCGCAAGCTAAAACAAGTTCTGCAAGCTCAAGAGAGTTGATACCGAGGTCGCCGGCAAGCTCTGCTTCCATAGTGATATCCTCGGGCTTAACACGAAGCTCGTCTACAAGAAACTGCTTTACGTTTTCAAACATTAAAATTTCCTCCTTATTCAGAATACAGCGCTATGATTTGAACACAGCACGCTTTATCATACTATAATATTTTAAATTTGACAATACTTTTTTAAAAAATAAGGAAGTTTGCATAAAATAATCGACACAAAATTGTAAATTAATTACCATATTTTATATATTTGTTCAAAATTCAAGTCTAAATTTGAACTTTAGAATATAATTATTGACTTTTTTTGATAATTATGATATATTAAAATTAAGGTAATTTCAATTTGGAGTAGTTTATGTGGGAATGGATTGGCATATCTGCCGTTATCATTTTATTATTTGGATTTGTCTTTATTATTATAAAAAGGAAAAATAATTCAAAATCCGTAACTCTCGATGAGATCATAGGTGAAAGATGCAAGGTCGTTGAAACCGTCGATAACTACGTAGGATGCGGGCTTGTAAAAGTTAAAGGGCACGTATGGGCAGCAAGAGGAGTAGACGATGACGATATTTTTGAGATCGGAGAATCCTTGATGGTTGTAGCTATCGAGGGTGTTAAGCTCATTTGTAAGAAAAATAAATAAATTCTTTCAAAAAATGATTAAAAAGTTTATAAAAGGGTATTGACAAAACAAAAATATTCTGTTATAATATTTAGCGTTGCTAAACGTGCGACTTTAGCTCAGCAGGATAGAGCAACTGCCT
>JAZONS010000031.1:0-1529 GCA_045654585.1 Eubacteriales bacterium | reverse complement strand
GAACCTTGCGAGGTGAAGTCAAGGCTTTTAATACAGCCCGTGCCTTTTTCATATCTCGCCATATTCATGCCGAGCGCTGTTCCAAGCTCGTAAACGAAGAGCTCTGAGAACATTTCGGGGAGAGTTGCTTTCTTATGCATCCACCATTTGCCGTCCTTGAGCTTCCAGCATTTTTCAAAGCTACCTACGTTCGTAAGCTCCGGACTCTTCGTGTGTCCTCTGGAAGCTGCTTTGTTGAAGCTATCGTAGTTTCCCTTGAGGGCGAGGCTGGCGAAGTAGTCGTTATCGAATTTCACGTCAGCATAGGTAAGCGTCGAGCCTATCGGTCTTATCCAATAGTTATCGGTAATGGTCGCCGCATTTACGTGTATAACGGTAGAGATATCATCCTTGTTTTCAAGGCGAAGCGCCTTTTTCAAGAGTCTTGAGTTAGCTCTGTGGCTGTCTATTGCTCTCGTTTCAAGCCAGGAGTCAGCATCACGATATTTTCTAAGATATAACGGGAGAAGAGCATCGTTGTGAACAGTAAGATTTTTATCATTCCAGGTTGCCACAAGTGTATCGCCTGAAAGTATTTCATATGAGTCCTTTGTTGGCGCATTGTTATTTACTACGGGTGCATCGGGAATAAACTCCATTATATCGTCAAGCTTACAATCGAGAACTGAGCATATTTTGCCAAGCACATCAACGTTAACGTTTTCTCCTCGACTCATTTTGCTAATTGTTGTAGGATTTATTCCGGCCAGTGAGGCAAGCTCCTTCTTTTTCATATCCTTATCAATGAGAAGCTTCCAAAGCTTTTTATAGGTAACTGCCATATTTACCTCCAAATAATCTTTTTTCTTATTTTATCACAAAAACCATGCTTTGTCAACCAATAAATTTGGAGTTCTCCAAATTACTTTGCAAATTAAACAATTTTACGCATAGTTAGTATCACTATAGTGATATAAGAATAGGCTGAGTTTTTGCCCAGCCTATCGTATTATGAGAAGTATTCGTTAAGTAGTTCTTGATGCTTTTGGCTCTTCTTTGCGATCTTGAATCCATAATCCGAGAGGAATGTTATCAGCCATTCCTTTGCTATGATTTCCTCGCCTTGAGCCTTTACGCATTTTAGGTGTCCTCGGTTTATCCATCGTCTTACCGAGTCGTGCTCGTAGCCGAGGAGCTTTTCGAGCTCTTTCGGTGAGAAGGTTTCTTTACGATTGCACCACCGTTTTGTCAGCCATTCGGAGAAGTCTTCCCGAAGCTCATTCGGGTATCGTATTTCCGAGGTGCTTTTCTTTGCTGAGAATATGGGAGGAATAAAGTATGCGTTTGGGTTTTCGCTGACTGCATTCACATAGTGAATAACATCGGTGATTTCTATTGTGTATCGCCTAGTTTTCTTCTCGGTATCCTTGCAGGGTATTACTCCGTTCTGGAGCATCCAAGCACATTTGCGTTTGCTTATTCCGAGGATGATTCTGAGTTGCTCGGAGTTTATCGTTTTGGGATAGACAGATACGATTTCGTTAACCGTC
>JAZONS010000030.1:0-35509 GCA_045654585.1 Eubacteriales bacterium | reverse complement strand
CTTTTCAGTGCAATTCAGAAATTTCTTTGTTGTTCAATTTTCAAAGACCAAACGAATTCACCAATGTGAATTCTGCTGTACTTTATGTTGCAGTTTTCCGCCCTCAAGTTGACAGCTTACCTATTATACAACAATCTTTTCAAAATGTCAAGCCTTTTTCAAAAGTTTTTTTAAAAAATTTTGTTTTTTTCAAAATCGGCAATAAAGCACCGAAAAATAAGCCTTTTTGATATCTCGGCATTGGTAAAATAAGGAACGAAAGCACAAAAATCTTCCTTTATTACCAATATCGCGCGCACGAGCATATATATAAATATAGACTCATGCCGAAAAATATTCGATAATCTTTTCACAATCCTTTAAAATTAACCTGGAGGTGTTTTGAAATAATATCACAGGATTGTTTTTTATTCGATTGAGCCTAAATACGAAAGCCGGGCGAACGGATTTTGTGCGAAAATCGTTGGCTGACGAGCGTCAGCCGTAGATAACTACGGCGAGCGAGGAAACGACGATAGAATAAAAAACTATAATGTAACGGAAGAAAACCATAGGTTTTCAACCTTATTTTTATATTTTTTTAAAATTAACAAAGTGGTATTTTAAATATCATCATACCACTGTTTTTTATTCGATTTCGCCAAAATACGGAAGTCCAAAAAAAGATATTGACAAAATATATATACTTGTGCTATACTCTATTTCGCAAAAAACATAGACAGAAAAATCTATTTACATATCTATATTATCCGGCTTTAAATTGGAGGTTATATGAAGCTACACGAAGAACTCTATTTTGAAATTACTGCCGAGGCAGATCGCGAGACCGTTGACAAGTTCGTTGCATTCGTTACGTCGGGGGAGCTTGACGATTTCTTTGAGTTTACGTCAGAATACATTATTTACAGCGATAATTATAACAGCGCATCATACGGCGAGAAAGTATCCGTTACTCTCGCGAACGACGATTACGGAATCGAGATCGACTCCTTTAATCCCGAGGATTTCCTCGACGCACTCTGCGCCGGCGGAAAGAATCTTTTCATCCACGGAAACCTTTACGATATCGATAACGAGGAATACCGCTTTATAAGCCACGTTGGTGACACCTCGTACGATAACTCCGACGATATTGAGTTCAACGACGAGCTCGACGATGAGGCACGCCGCGAGGAATCGCTTGCCGACGACGATTACGAATAATATATTATTTGATTATAAAATTTTGAGAGCAGAAGAAATCCAAAAAGGACCTTCCGCTCTCGTTTTTTATATAAATTTTGCGCTATTTTATAAATAGCCATTTACTTTTGCGGGCTTCAATTCCCTCTCGGGCAAAAACCGTTTACCACACAGCGACGTTTCCGTCAGCATCGTAACGCCAGAAGTTACCTTCCTCAGTGGGCTCGGTTTTGCTGTAATAATACCTATCCGCCGCAAACAGCTTCTCGTTGCTATCGTTAAATATTATCATCGCATCCCACTCTTCCGCCGTGCCGCCATAATACACTTTGTTAAGCGCGGAGCAGCCGTCGAACGCCGCGTATCCGATACTCGTTACGCTATCTGGAACAGTTATACTTGTAAGGCTTGCGCAATTTTTAAACGCCTCTTCACCAATAGAAGTTACGCCGCTCAAAATATCAACGCTGACGAGATTTGGGCATCCTATGAAAGCCTCATAACCGATCGAAGTTATATTGCTCGGAATGACTATGCTCTCAAGACCGGAGGCTGCGAAGACTCTATCATTGATAATTTCAAGATTTTTTGGAATTGCTATGCTTTTAAGATTTTTACAGTAGCTGAATGCACCCAAACCGATTGACGTTACACTATCGGGAATATTAACAGCGGTAAGGTTCTCGCAGAAATGGAACGCGCTGTTGCCAATAGAAAGCAGGTTTTCGGTAAATTCAAAGGTTTCAATCATTCCGCAGGAGATGAACGCATGTTCCGCAACAGTTTCACCCGTTATTTTTACTTTTTTCAGTCCCGAAGGAATGTAAAAATTAATCTCGCTTGAGCTGCCTGTGCTCAGATTTTTGATATACTGCTTTGCAAGAGTCGAGCCCTCGTAACTAATCTCACCGAAGATGTAACCGAAGGGGTAAAGCTCCCCGATGCTCTCGGGCGTGCTGCTATATCCCGCAAACGGAAGAGTCATACTCTCAAGTGAAGAGCAGCCCGTAAACGCAGCCACCTCAATTTTCGTAACACTGTCGGGAATGACGATGCTCTTAAGAGATGAGCATCCCGAAAACGCGCCGACCGAAATTCTGTCAAGATTCTTCGGCAATATCACTCCAACGAGGTTTTTATTTCCGCTGAGCGCGCCCTCGCCTATCTCCTTAACGGGCAGACCGTTATATACGTCAGCTATAACGACCGTCGTGTCCGTGCAGCTTCCGTAACCCGTTACTATATAATAATCGCGGTTAATGCTAAGGGTATATTCAATTCCCTCGCTCGCGGCAAGCGCTCCGCAAGCGGTGCAAACGCCGTCTTCGTTAAGGCTGTGCGCCGCCGGGATAAGCTTCGACTCGGTATAAGCGCACTTATCGCTCTCGCATTTCCAAAGTTCTTCACCGTTGGTATCGCAGCCAGCCTCGGTTACAGTTTCGCCAAAGATGAGATTATGTATATGCTCAGGCCAGATAACGGTTTCTCCGTTATCGCCGTAATGCCAGAAGTTACCGTCTTTTCCAGGCTCCTGCTCGCTGTAAAAGTATAGCTCGGCAGAGCTCAGAGCGTCGTTACCGCTATCAACCGAAACGTCTGACCAAGACTCCTCTGCTCCAAGGTAGTAAACCTCGGCAAGAGCCGTACAGCCATAGAAAGCTTCAACGCCGATCGAGGTTACGGCAGTATCTATTATAATGCTTTCAATAAAGCCGCAGTTTCTCAGCGCGTAATCCTTTACCGATTCGGTACCGGTCACCGCAACCCTCTTAAGAGAAGAGGGTATATAATACCTAAAATAGTAGTATCCGTCCTCGGGGGGCAATCCATCTACCGCTTCGCCGTCCATATACGGGTTTTCGCTTCTGTAATGGTAGTTATTAACGGGAGCG
This sequence comes from Eubacteriales bacterium, assembly GCA_045654585.1. Taxonomy (GTDB): domain Bacteria; phylum Bacillota; class Clostridia; order Oscillospirales; family CAG-272; genus UBA1740. Next base: position 32,435 of record JAZONS010000030.1, on the reverse strand, counting down.
TAATAGGTTGCGCAGCCGAATACGTAGCCTAAGTGGATTCTGTATCCGACGGCATCTCCAGATGCGCCAACGAAAGGAACGGTAAGCTCAGTGAGAGCCGAGCAACCGTAAAACGCGCCGTAGTCAATATATTCAACGCTGGCGGGTACGGTTATGCTTACTATGTTTTCGCAGCTCGCAAATGCTCTTCTTCCAATCCCTTTTACCGGTAAACCGCAGTAAAGCTCGGGGATCACTACTATCTCGTTTTCATCGGTATAATCGCCTATACCCGTAACCGTGTAATACGTTTCATCATTGCTGAGAGTATACTTCAGGTATTTCGTTATTCCGCAGGCGGAGCAAACTCCATTTACGTACTTATGCCCTGCGGGGATTATAACCTTCGTGCTGTAATCGCATCTCGTGCAGCTTACGTACTCACTCCAGCCATCCTCGGTACAGCTCGCATCCTTGCCGATATGCGGCACCTCGTCGTGCCCGAGAGCAAGGGTGTCCCTTATCTCGTAATATTCGCAGCCAATCGCAGTACACGAAGCCTTTTCCGTTCCCGCATATGTGCATCCCACCGGGGTATTCTCTACCCACGCGCCGAGCTTATGACCCACCGCCTTTATTGCTTCGCAGGTGTTATAGCTGCAGTTCTTGCAACGCTGATAAGCTTCAAATCCGTCCTCCTCGCAGGTCGGCGCCTTGCCGTTTACCGCTACGAGATCGTGCTCCGCCTTGGGAACGGTTTCTCTTCTGTCGGCAGTATTGCAGTTCTTGCAAGCTACGTCCTTATATCCCGCCTCGGCGCAGGTTGACGGCTTAGTGAATACGGTTACCATATCGTGCTCCGTCATAGGAATCACTTCGTAACCGTTAGTTATCGGGCAGTTTTTGCAAACGTACTCCTTACGTCCAGTCGAGAAACAAGTAGCCTCGTCTATAATAACACATTCGAACTCGTGAGTTCCTTCGGGGCAGTACGTCGTATTACTGTTTCCGCCGCCGAGCAGCACGTCGCACGACGAAAGCGCAAGCGCAAACGAAAGCGCTAACGCGACTCCGAGCATTAAAACTATAACTCTTTTCACTGTTATTCTCCTTTGCAAAAGAAAAAAATTAAAGTAAGTATTTTTATTATAGCATACATCCCGCGAAAAGTAAATATTAAAATATTTTATTTATTATAAGCCTCTTTCCCCGCTTTTCTGTATCCGAGCGGAGTTTTTCCGACTGCGGCTTTGAATGCGCGGCAGAAGTAGCTCACGCTAGAAAATCCGCAACTCTCGCTCACGGTAAGAATTGACGCATCGCTCGCTTTAAGCATATTTTTCGCGAGCATTATTCTCGTTTCTAAGACGTATTCCATAACCGTTGCGCCAAGAGCTCGCTTGAACGAGCGGCAAAAATGGTATTTACTCATATTCGCGGCGGCGGCAACACTGTCGATATCAATATCAGCGGTTATATTATCGCTTATAAACTTAACGGCAAGGCTCATCGAGTCAGAGCTGCCAAGCTCCTTATCGGCTAAAAATCTGTCAAGATAAACCGCTAAGCGAAGCGCCGCCGAGGTCAGCTCTGCCGACTCGTATTTTTTATCGCGGCTCGCCGCATCGGCATCGGAAAGCAGCTCCTCGACCTTTGCTCTTTGCTCGGGTGGAACTACGGCGTATATCAGCGAGCCGCGCGGGCAGTCAAGAAAGTCCAGCATACCGAAAATGCTCCTCGCCTCATCCTCACTTATGAAGAGCTTGGTTCTGACGTAACTATCGGTGGCGGCGGGCATCGTATAGTGATATTTCCCAGGCGCTATAAGCGCAATCGCGCCTCGCTTTATCGGGTAGGTCGCATCCGCGGTAACAATGCTGCCGCCCGAGGAATAAGTGTAGATTATCATATACTCATCGTGCGAGTGCCAGGTTTTATACATTTCATCGGAGCCCTTTTGCCTATAGATATAATTCATTTTTTCGCCCTCCGCAGTGTTTTGCATCAATTATAGCACGCGAGAGCAAAAAAAGCAACCGCAGTACATTTTTTAGCAATATATAGGTTTTATTTTGGCAAAAATTGTGTTAGAATATAAACAAATACACCGTAGGAGGTAGTTATGAATATCAAAAAATACACAGTGAGCTGCGACGAGAGCATATACGAGGCGTGGCCCGACGTTGCCCTTACCGATGGCGGTAAGCTGATATGCGTTTTCGCAGAATGCGAGCATCATCTCGACAGGCGTAACGCAAGAATAGCTATAGTCGAGAGCCTCGACCGAGGCAGGACCTGGTCGCAGAAGAGATACCTCACAGAGCCCTCCGACGGCAAGATATTCTATAATTGCCCGAGGATATCGCGTCTTTCGGACGGAAGACTCGCCATTATATGCGACAGAGTATTCGAAAACGAGAACAAGCGCGCGGATATCCATATCTGGCTCGGTGATGCCGAGGGCGAGAGCTTTGAGGAATTCTTGCGCCTCGACTTCTGCGGCATAGTTCCCGACAAGCTTATCGAGCTTTCCTCGGGCAGACTCATCGTTGCGGCGCACTTCAAATCGCAGGAGAGCGGCAAGCTCGAGCAGTACCTTTGGTACAGTGACGACAGTGGTAAGAGCTGGTCCGAGAGAGTCACAGTTGCAAAGCACCCTAACCTTAACCTTTGCGAGACGTCGATAATCGAAACAGAGGACGGCGCGCTCGTCGCATTCCTCCGCGAAAACTCGAGGGCAGGCCACGATATTCTGAAGGTAATATCCTACGACGGTGGTGAGAGCTGGAGTGAAATATTCAGCACGCCAATGGACTGCGGACACCGCCCCGTTGCAACAAAGCTTACGGACGGACGCGTTCTCGTTACGTACAGATACATTCCGAATCAGGCGCATAACGTATTCGGCGCGTTGCTTAAGTCAGAGGAGCTTACCGTTACCGAGCGCAGACGGCAGAGTGCAAGGATATTCCCGATAGATTACGACAGAAACCCCTCCCCCGATCTCGGATACACGGGCGCAGTACAGTTCCCCGACGGCGAGATCTACGTAGTAAACTACATTAAGGACGATAAGGAAAAGGCATATATCAGAGGTTATAGCTTCTATCCCTCGGACCTTGAGCTTCCGCCGATAGGAACTGACACGCGTAACGTCTTTTGACGTGTTATGGCGTTTTTAGAAAACGAAGGAGATAATTAAAAAGTTATGATAAACGAAAAATATAAGGGTATATTCACGGCTCTTCTCACCCCATTTGACAAGAGCGGAAAAATCAACGCGCGCGAGCTTGAGAGGCTCGTTAAATTCAACACGGAGATGGGTGTTCGCGGTTTTTACGTCGGCGGCAGCACCGCCGAGGCGTTCCTTCTCTCAAAGGACGAGAGAAAAGAGATAATGGACGTTGTTAGGGGCGCGGCGGGCGGGAGCACGCTTATCGCGCATATAGGCTCGCTGAACGAGGGCGAGGCAGTCGAGCTTGCGCGCCACGCGGCAGAGCTTGGCTTTGACGCTATATCCTCGGTCACTCCGTTTTACTATAAGTTCACATTCCCCGAGATACGCGGATACTACGAGCGGCTTGCCGACTCCTGCGGTCTTCCCATGCTCGTTTACCACTTTCCCGCATTTTCGGGCGTTAGCATGGGGGCTGAGGAGATGAACGCGTTTCTCTCGGACGAGAAATTCCTCGGCATAAAATACACCTCGAATGACTTTTTCACCCTCGAGCGCTGCAAAGCGGCATTCCCCGATAAGGTAATTTACAACGGATTTGACGAAATGCTCCTCTCGGGACTCTCAATGGGAGCCGACGGAGCTATCGGAAGCACGTATAATTTTATGGCAGACAAGTTCGTGAAAATATACAACCTCTTCCGCGACGGCAAGACCGACGAGGCTCGCGCTATACAGAACGAGGCAAACCGCATTATTTCCATCCTCTGCAAGATAGGCGTTATGCAAGCGGAAAAGGAAGTGCTCTGTCAGCTCGGCTTTGACTTCGGCACATGCCGCCATCCATTCCTGCCGCCGAAGGACGAGGAACGCGAGCTTATAAAAAGGGAGATCATACCCTACCTGACTTATCTCTTATAAGATTACACCGATATAGCGCATAAAAGCAAAACAAAAACAAGCGAGAGCAGAAGAATCCACGTGACCTTCCGCTCTCGCTTTTTATTTGGTTTTGCGTTGTTTTGTAAATTATTATTTACTTATCCGTCTTTAAATAGATAATTTCGGGGCTTCTCAGAATACCCATTTCGCGCAGATTATACTCGTAAGCAAAGGAATCTCCCTTTGTTCCCCAAGCACCCGGGCCGTACCAACGCAGACCGTGATCCCAACAATGAACAGCGCCGAAGCTGTTATGGCGGTTGCCGAAGAGGGTAAGCTCAAGTGTATGCTTACCGGGAGTGATTCCCTCGACGAGAAGATCGTACGGCTGATATACTATCTTACCTACGCACTCACCGTCGATCGCGGCAGAGAGAAGAGCGCCCTTATAGTGGGGGGCGTGTATACGTAACGCGTCAGCCTCGGCGGGTACGTCAATCTCCATTTTATATACGATATTGCCGCCGTAGAAGGGCATTCCCTGGGCGGTAACACTGCCAAATCCTATTTTTGTTCTCGGCGCGGTAAGCGTGCTTTCAACGCCCTCGAGCCTTACGTCAAAGTCACCGAGAAGGAAGCAGTTTTCGGTATACGTTCTCGGAGCTAAGGGGAGCTTAAGCTCTATCGTGTGAGTGCCGACGCCTATCGTCGGAAGCAGAGTCTTTTCTATTGATTCGTCGGTGAAGTATCCCGTTATCTTCTTCTCTATCTGCTTACCGTCAAGGTAAATTTCTGCGATATCCATATCCTCGCAGGCAAATTCAGCGCAGGGAAGCTCTATTTCGGAATCAAATGTAAATCTCAAGGTTGAGGTATGAGTCGGAATCTCCGCCTCGAGGCACCAGGGCTGCTTTCCGCTCTTTCTTTCGATGCCTGCGGCGCGGCGGAGCTTGCCGTCTAGGCGGCGAATCTCCTCTTTAGGCTGATATTTTTCCTCATTGTCCCACTTCCACTCGGCGATATCGAAGAGCAGAACGTTCGGCTCCTCTCTCTTATAGTCAACGCGGTGTCTGAAATCTGCCACGGATACGGTTTTATAGGTTTCGCCCTGCACCGTGAGAGATTTTACCTTACTACGCTCAAGCTTAAAGAGGAAGGAATCGTGCAGGTGAGCGGTCACTACGAATGTCGTATATCCGCCCTTTGCCTCATAGGAGATATCTCGTATCTCACCCGAAACGGTATCGTAAAGCTTAACGCCGAACTCACCCTTCACCTTGAAGGTGAGCTTTCTCGGACGGGTAACGTTGACGTCACCGTAGGTATTAAAACCGTCGTGCGTCCAGGGCCCGGGCTTTCCGTTCGCAACGAAGAGCCAGGAGCACGCGCCGTCGCGGCGGAGCTGATAAATGTAGTTATCTGTATGTATACCGTTCTCACCGATGATGCTGAGCTTTCTGTTTTCCTCGAGAGCGTCTACGATAGCGCATCTCTCAAACGGAACTCGCTCGCAAGCCTCGTAAAGCGCCTTTACTCTACCGTTTTCCTCGCAGTCAACGTAAGAGGGGCACTCACCCATAAATACGACACGGCCTCCGGCTTCCTTGAATTTTTCAAGGCGTTCAAGCGTTGTACCTCTCATCGTTTCAAGCGCGGGAACTACAATAACGTCGTACTTCATCTTACCTACCGCAATCGGATTCTCTACCTTGCGGCAAGCATCGGGGAACATCGACTCGCTGATATAATCAAAGTCGATACCCGAGAACAGAAGCCATCTGATAAGGTTCTGGAAGTCACCCTCAAGCTTATTTCTCTTTTCAAGCGTTGTACCCGAGGGTCCCCAATGGAGCCAATAGCTCTCGATAGGATGTATTACCGCAACCGAAACGTCGGGCTTACCGCGCGTCAAGGCGGTATTAACTCTCGCGAAGTGGTCCTCTACGTACTTATACTCTCTGAACCACGGAGATTGATAGCTTATCGATGCGGGATAGTCGCGCTTTGCATCGCCCTTCATAGAAACCCACGAGAGATGCGGAACGCGTATCGTTACGCCGAGCGCCGCCTGCCAGTCACCCTGGAATTTATGACCTCTGAAATCGAAATCCCAGTTAGTTACTCCGTAAAGCTCGGAGAGCATAGCCTCCTTACCGTACTGATGCACGGCGGATTGCGTCTGCTTTGCGGTCGAGAGCTCGACCTCGTTTACGAGCATATCAATACCGGGGTAGCCGAAATATTTATAAGCTCTCATAGCCTCGCCTATTGCGTGAGTCTGCTTCTTAAGCTCCGACTCCTCCATCATATGGCCCGTGAGAGGTAAGCCGTTCTTATCGCACCACTCGCCGACGACCTTCGCAAACGCATCGGTGAAGCGCTGGCAGGTATGGTCGTGATAGCGGTATCTTGCGACGGATATCTTACCGCCCGGCAGATCCCAGATAAGCTCAGGGATAGTTTCTATTATATCCGCGCCGTATGCGCGCTTATAGGTTCTCGGAATATCCGGTGTCCAAGGAAGCATACAGAGGGTCTTATCCGTAGGAAGATTGAGAGTGTTTTTACGCGCAAACTGAGGCTCGTCGGTGAAGATCGCGGGGACGGTCTTATCGAATTCGTCGCCGACGCATCTCTTATAGCACTCGTGAGTGACCTCGACGAATTTCTTTACAGCCGCAGGCGACATAGTATCAAGGTAGCAGTAGCCGTTATACCAATCGCTCATACCCTGCGTCGCGGAGAAAGCTATCCACTTCTCGCCTTTTGCTTTAGCGTTTCTCGGTATCTGAGTGTAGCTCTCAAGGCAGCCGTTCCCGTCAAGCACTACGTCGTACGCCGCTATAAAGTAGGGTAAGCCCTCGAGGATAGCCTCCTTCATCGGCTTCTCGCGGCTCATATCAAAGAGCGGCTTATCCGTGACGAGCTTCGCGTTCTCGGACTCACGCGAGGTCTTTATCATATTTGCGGGAGCGAAATAAAGTATTCTCGCTCTGTACTTCGGCTCTCGCGTTACGAGTCCGCCCGCCGCGCCGGAGGGCCATCTATCCTCATCGTAGAGCCAGGCGAGCATCCCCTCCGACTTCGCCTTATCGGTGCAAGCGCGAACGAGCGACATAAACTCCTCGGAAAGATAAGCGTTATCCATACCCGAGCGCGAGTGCATATGGAAGCCGCCGAAGCCCATCTCTTTAAGATAAACTATCTGCTTCTCAAGGATCTCACGCGTCATCTTGCAGTTCCAAGCCCAGAAGGGCGTTCCGCGGTACTCCGAGGTCGGAGCGCGGAAGGTCGCATCGGAGAGCGACTTCTCTAAATTCTTCTTATAAAGCATAAAAGTTCCTCACTTTCAAAAAATCAACGTACAATAAGCCGTTTCGAAACCGAATCTGTTGGCTTATAAAGCATACGCTTTATATTTATTATAAAGAAATACGCTTTAAAAGTCAATTATGAAGGTTGCAACACTTTTGCACCGTGATTTTGGTTATTATAACAAAGGGTTACCGCATTTTACTTGTCCGAAAAGCAAGGTAAACGGTCAAGCGAGTTAGCTAACAGCCAATCTTCGACGCGTATAGCCAATTCATTATTGCTCACGATTTACTTATAATATTGGTAAAGAATATTAAATAGCACTCGGTAGCAATTATAAGAGCCGATTCAAGTTTTTTATGCTTGAGTCGGCTCTTTGTTTTTTTGCAAAAAAGCTTCCCTTAGGAATTTTTTCTGGCATTTATAAAAATATCAATATCCTCTATAATATACGCTCTGCCCGTCGTGTGCAAAACGTCAAAGCAAGCTCGGTATAGTTTCACCAAGCAACAGCATTCCCCTCAGCGTCGTAGTGCCAATAGTTGCCTTCCTCTGCAGGCTTACTCTCGCTGAAGTAGTAGACCGTTGCGGCGGTGAGATTTTCGTTGCCGAATTCTATTCTTATCTCGCTCCACTCATCTGCCGTGCCGCAGTAATATACTGACGTGAGTTTTTTACAATAGGCAAACGCATTGATATCAATACGATCTGTATCTGCACCAATTATGATACTCTCAAGATTATCACATCCCGAGAACTCATATGCTTGGATGGAATTTGAATTGACGGCGACGGTTTTAAGATTGTAGCATCTCGCGAACGCATAGTCACCTGTGTAGATTCCATCAGGAATATAAACGCCGGTAATATTATAGCAATTGTAAAAAGCGTAAGCGTATACGCTGTATGGTCTTCCGTTGTAATCGTCGGGAAGAGTAAGCTCCGTATCGCTTCCCGCGTATCCGACAAGATACCAAGAATAAAACAGATAACCGTCAATATCTATTATTTTGCTTTCCCCGTCGTGTACCTCGATTGCATTGTTCGCAACCGATCCGTGGGTAGTATATCCGCGCTGTATATCAAGAGACGATCTGTTTATTACCTCGATAAGCTTATAACATCCCGAAAATGCCATATCTTTTATCTCGGTTATTCCCTCGGGTATAACGATACTCATAAGCTTATAGCAATCTTGAAATACGCTCTCATTGATCACCGTCAAACCGCTTCCTATCGTAATATCAGCAAGATTGTCGCAACCTTCGAACGCGCTGTCGCCGATCACGGTCACTTTATCGGGAACCGTAAGGCTAGTAAGGTTTCCGCATCCGCTGAAAGCAGCTCGGCAAATTTCTGTCACGCTCTCGGGAATAGTTATATCCTCAAGGCTATAACACCAACAGAACGCGCCCTCTCCTATCTTCGTTACGCTCTCGGGAATAACAACGTCGGTAAGGCTACTGCAACGATAGAACGCAAATCTGCTTATTTCATCCACGGAATCGGGAATAACAACGCTCTCAAGTGCTATACACGACAAAAATGCGGATTCGCCAATCTCGGTTACACTGTCCGGAATGATAATGTCAACAAGTGAGCTGCATTCCCGGAAAGCGCACTCTCCAATTGAAGTAACGCCATTCGGAATAGTTATATCGGTAAGAGCCGTGCACCATGAAAATGCGGATTCACCGATTTCGGTAACTTTTTCCGGGATAGTAATACTCTTAAGACCGCGGCAACCCGAAAACGCGGCCTTGCCGATTCGGGTAAAATTATCCGGAATGGTAATGCTCGCAAGATTATCGCAACCCGAAAATGCCGATTCACCTATCCGAGCAACGCTATTCGGTATATCCATACCCGTAAGACCGTCGCACTCGGCAAACGCCAAATTTCCTATACCCTCAACACCGCTTGATATATTAACACTCTTAAGGCTTCTGGAGCCATAAAAAGCGTAATCGTAAATTGTGTATCTATTTTCGTTGAACTTCTCCGGAAGATCAAGTGCTGTATCGCTACCCTCGTAACCTATAAGATAAGAAGGTTTTGATGGATAAAACAAATAGTCACCCATTTGTACTATCTTACTGTCACCGTTATGCACCTCAATCGCGTAATATGCTACACCGCCAAAAGAGGTTTCACCACGTCTTATATCGAGAGAAGATTTATTTATTACCTCAACGATCCTGATACATCTCGAAAATGCCGAGTCACCTATCGCAGTTATGTTCTCGGGGATAACAATGCTTTTCACCCCCATGCAACCATAGAACGCATGCCCACCGATCGCCGCGACGCTTTTTCCGAGAATGATCTCATTTAAGCCCGAGCAATCGCTAAACGCCCAGGAGCCAACGGATACTACGTTATCCGGTATAATAATGCTCTTAAGTTCGGTGCATCTCAAAAATGCATTATTATCGATAGCGGTTACACTATCGGGTATCTTAATATCAGTAAGACGGGATACCTCACCGAACGCATATGCGCCGATAGTAACGACGCCCTCCGGTATAACGAAGCTCGTTTCTGCTTTGCCCGCAGCATAACGAATGAGCGTCGCACCGTCCTCGGAATACAAATTTCCGTCTATAGATTTATAGAACCGATTATCTTCTTCGACCACTATTTTAGAAAGATTTTCAGAAGAAAAAGATATACTGTCAAGCGAGATGACAGTTCTCGGAATATATATCTCCGTAATTCCCGAACAATCCGAAAACGCTCCGTCTAATATCGTCGTTACAGGCAGTTCGTTATAAGTCGAGGGGATTACGACGACAGCATCAGTGCAACTTCCAATTCCAAGAACTGCATATCCGTACTCATCATCGATATACCTAAGTTTAAGGCCCGCACTCGGTGTCAGCACAGAAGTATTATCTTTTGAATGACCACCGCCCGAAGTCTCTCCGTCTGAGCTATCAGAATCCTTATTCAAAAGGCCATCTATCATATCGCATCCCGAAAGGCTGAAAGTAAAACAGAGTAAAATGACAACAAAAGTTACAAAATGGACGATTTTTTTCATTTAGTTTCTCCTTTGAAGTGATTATCGAATTTATCTCTTCCCGAACAGCCTATAATCCTTTCCTTCGAAGAAGACAACCTTGTAGTCACTTCCGACTATACGGGAGTATATTCTGTCCTCGTACTTCGAGGCAAGCTCCGCGGGAGCGAGGTTGGTTGAGATGAGGGTAGAAAGACCTCTGTTGCGCCTTGTCGTAAGGATATTATAGAGGCAGGACACCGTGAACTGGTTGATAAATTCCGTGCCGAGGTCGTCTATAATAAGAAGGTCGCACTCGAGGTATTTATCCGATATGGGCTCGTAAGGACCGTATCCCGATCTGAACTTATCGGTTTCAAAAGCGGAAACGATATTCTGCGCGCTATCGTAAAGCACGTAGTAACCGCCCTCGATAAGCACCTTCGCCACCGAGGTGGAGAGATGAGTTTTACCCGTACCCGTTTTACCTATGAAGAGCAGGTTTTCTCCCCTATGCTTCTTGCCGAAATCAACCGCATAAGCACGCACGCTATTAAACACGTACTGCATCTTTGCGTAAACCTCGGGGTTATAAGAGTACGCCGAGAGGTCGAAGTTTTCGAAGGACTGCTCCTCGATAAGTCTGCCGATGCCCGAGGTCTTGATGTTCTCGGTATAGAGCAGACGTCTGAAGCAGGAGCACGCCTTTGTATTCTTAAGGAAGCCGGTATCACCGCACTCGGGGCAAGTATACTTGACCGTATCGTAGTCCTCGGGCAAGCCTAGTCTCCTTATAGCCTCGCGGCGCTTTGAATTGAGGTAAAGATTACGCTCCTTGATAGGCGTGAGATCTCCACCCGAAACAGCGGTCTTCATTATCTGCATACTTGTCTGGCGAAGCTCGTCGTCAAGCTCCGCGATCTCGGGAGAGCGCGACCTGAGCTCAAGCGCGCGCGACTCGGCAAGCGCTATGGCGTTCGCCCGTCTTTCGTCTATCATCTCTTTTACTTTATGATAATTTTCGTAGTTGTGCATAGTTGTTCCTTACCTTTCTTTAAGCGTTCGAGCATTGCGAGAACATATCGCTATTTCGCTCTTGCGAAATAATATCGCTCCTTCAAAGAAGGAATATCGCGCAACACTTGTGTTGCATATCGCTCTTGCGGCGCAAGATTATTCGTCCTCACTCTTAAACGATCTCGCGAGGGCGATTTTAAACGCTTCCTCGGGGTCGAAGTCACCGTACCTGGGCTTCGGCTTTTTCTTTTCTCCGCGGCGGCTCTCGGTCTTTGCCTTCTTCTCCTCAGCCTCTGCCTCAAGCTCACGGCGGCGCTCCTCGTACCTTTTCTCGCAATCGGCAAGCGTTTTGCAGCCTGCGGTGTGCCAATCGGTCAGAAGCTTGTCTATATATTTGAACGAGCTTTTCTGCGTATTAAGCACGGTTATATCGTACGCCATACCGACGATCTCCGTACCGAAGCAAAATTCGCCCGACCACTTTTCAATGTACTCGCGCTCGGATTTCGAAAGACTTCTGTCATAGATGCCGAAGATGCTCTTATACTTCGATATCTCGCCGCGCTCGGTCTCCCTTGCCTCTATGTACTCCGCGAGCGCATCAACGTTCGCAATGCCGCGCCCAACGAGGGTTATAGCGCGCTTCACGAGAATGCCGACGGAGAGCATATTTTCCTCGTTAAGATGAGCGGCAAGGAGCGCGATATACTCCTCGGATAGCTCATACTGCGAGGAAAGCTCGGATATCCGCCTTATCTCCGCGGGGGTAAGCATGGTTTTATGCATCATAGCCGCGCACTCGTCGAAGAGTGACGCAAGCTTATTGTTTCTTATAGTTTTGGCAATATCGGCGGCGCTCTCCTCCTCAAGCTCACCGAGAACGACTCTCTCGGGGAACTCCTCGGACACGCGGCTGCCGAAGAAGGATACGCCGACGGCATATTCGCCCTCCTCGGCGGGAGCGATAACACCTGCCTCCTGCCAAAGAGCAAGAGCGGATGTCAGCCTTGCGCGCGATACGCCCGAGCTCTCGATAAGCTTCTCCTCGTCGCACACGCCCTCCGACTCATAAAGAGCAAGGAGCACCTTGACTTCCCCAAGGCTTGCCTCTGCAAACTCCTCGGTTTCTGTGGCGCGCTTCAAAAATTTATATCTCGTCATCGAATATCCCCTTATCCTTGCCCGTCTTCATACCGAAGCAAAGCGTCATAAGCGAGTCACCCATATGTACGTTCTGAACTACAACGCTCTTATCCTCAACGGCGAGCTCCATATTGGCGAAGTTCCAGAGTCCGCGAACTCCCGCCTCGACCATTGTAGCCGCGCACTCGTATGCAGACTCCTTCGGCACGGTGAGAACACCTATATTTACCGAATTCTCACGGCAGAAGTCACCGAGCTCACGCACGTCGTGAACACGGAAGCCGTTAAAATCCGTGCCTATAACAGATGGTGAGTTATCGAAGAGCGCAACTACGGTAACGCCGCGGCGCTCAAACATATGCGTTGCGGCAAGCGCGCGTCCGAGATTACCCGCGCCGACGATAACGGCTCTGTAGCCCTCCTTCATTCCGAGAAGCTCGCCTATCTTCGAGTGGAGATACTTGACGTTATAGCCGTAGCCCTGCTGACCGAAGCCGCCGAAGCAGTTAAAGTCCTGTCTTATCTGAGATGCGGTAACGCCCATTATCCTCGAAAGCTCGGCACTGGATATGCGCCCCTTGCCCTCGCGGAGAAGCTCACCGAGATATCTGTGGTATCTCGGCAGACGGCGTATTACCGCTACCGATACGGGATTTTTCTCCGCATCGGCTATTTTTTTATCAAAAGTTCCCTTTACCTTATCTATACTTTCCATTTTAACTCCGGTTTTTATTATTAATTATTCAATATCGAATCAAGCGCGGATGCGTTGAGCGAGCTATCGGCAAAATTGCCCTTTTTATATTCGTAGTATCCTGCGGCGGCTATCATTGCTCCGTTATCTCCGCAGAGCGATACGGGCGGAATAAATATCTTGACTCCGCGCCGCGCCGCAACCTCGGCGAGTCTTTTCCTCAGGTGCGAGTTTGCCGCAACGCCGCCCGCCATAACGAAGTCACAGCCGGGGTTTGCTTCAAGCGCCGCGTCTATCTTCTGCGCTACCGCCTCGACCGCCTCAAAGGTGTATCTTGCGGCGAAGAGGGCGCGAGGTATCTCTATACCCTTTTGCTCATATCTGTGGAGCAGGTTTATCGCGGCGGTCTTAAGTCCCGAGAAGGAGAAATTAAGACTACCGTCACGCAAAGCGGGACTCGGCAAGGTCATCTCTCCGCTCTTATACGCCGCGCTCTTTTTATATTTTGAATAAAATGCCTCACTGTCCCCCGTAGCCTCGATAAAGCCCTCGCGCGAGAGCTCGTCAAAGCCGCGACCCGCGGGATACGGTATGCCTATCATTCTGCCTATCTTGTCGAAGGACTCACCTATCGCGTCGTCAAGCGTCGTACCTATCATACGAATATCGGTGTAGCTCTCCATTTTATATATTGCGGTGTGTCCGCCCGAGGCGGCAAGAGCAACGAAGGGCGGCTTCGGTACGTCCCCCTCGCATAGGTACGCCGAGGCGATATGCCCCTTGATATGGTCAACCGCAACGAGCGGTATATTATTTGACACGGCAAGCGCCTTCGCGAAGTTTACTCCAACGAGAAGCGCGCCAATGAGCCCGGGATTTGCCGTCGTGCAAACGAGATCTATATCCGATAGCGTAACGCCTGCCACCTCGAGAGCCTCGTAGGTTATCGAGGATATCGACTCAATGTGAGCTCGGCTCGCGATCTCGGGAACGACACCGCCGTAAAGCCTATGTATATCCACCTGGCTCGCAATTATATTCGATTTTATCGCGAAGCGGTCACCAAGAACGGAAACGACCGCAGCGCTCGTCTCATCGCATGAGCTTTCAAATGCTAAAATATTCATTGATTTTCCTTATAAATATGTAATAATGCTAAGAATTATTTGCAAATATACTCCTATGCGGCGCAAAGCCTAAAGTCTTTGGTGCTTTGCACTCCGTTCGTCAATGACGAACCGCCGCGGAGCAATCTGCGCATCCGTCCTTGTGAGCAAGCTCCCAGATACGGATTTGCTTGATTATACTCCTATGCGAGCACGCAACAACGCTCTGGCACTGCGTGCTATGCTCCGTTAAAACGGAGCGCTCGCGGAGCAATCTGCGCATCCGTCCTTGTGAGCGAGCTCCCAGATGCGAATTTGCTTGATTATACTCCTATTCGGCGCAAAGCCTAAAGTCTTTGGTGCTACGCACTACGCTCGCCTACGTCGAGCCGCCGCGGAGCAATCTGCGCATCCGTCCTTGTGAGCGAGCTCCCAGATACGGATTTGCTTGATTATCGCTATCTCGTTCTACGAGATAATATCGCTGTTTTGCAGCGCAAAACAATATCGCGCACCGAAGGTGCCTATACTCCTATGCGAGCACGCAACAACATTGCGGTACTGCGTGCTATGCTCCGTTAAAACGGAGCGCTCGCGGAGCAATCTGCGCATCCGTCCTTGTGAGCGAGCTCCCAGATACGGATTTGCTTGATTATCACGTTCGAGCATTGCGAGAACATACACTCCCTAGTTCACCATATCTGCTGAGTGCGCTCTGAGCATAACCACGGCATCGTCGGTGGGGTCGTGATAATAGTTTTTCCTCACGCCGACCTCGCGAAATCCGTAGGAGCGGTAGAGGTTTCTCGCGGGGATATTCTCGCTTCTGACCTCGAGAAATAGGGTTTCAAGTCCACGTCCGCGCTCGCACTTGCAGGCGTAGTCAAGGAGCCTGTACGCAATACCGCGGCGGCGGTAGCCGGGCCTTGTCGCAATACGGTATATCTCGCCCTCAGGCGCGATAACTCTGCCAAGAATATAGGCTACAACACGACCGTCAGCCACAGCGGAATAGCACATTCCCCCGGGCGTGCAGATATAGGAAAAGATGTCCTTTTCTTGCCACGGGTCGGGGAATATCTCACCTTCAAGCGCGGCAACGGCAGGCGCATCATCGGGTATCATTCGTCTGATATCCATTAAAGCTTACCTATAAGACCCTTGAGGTATTCGCGGAATGCCTCAGCCGTTTCCTCGTGCAGAAGTCCCTTAGTTACGTTTGCCATAAGGAAGCCGAGCTTCGAGCCCATATCGTAGCGGTCGCCCTCAAATTCAAGGGCGGATACACCGCTCCCTCTCGCCATTTTTGCCATAGCGTCGGTAAGCTGATATTCACCGCCCGCGCCGGGCTCGAGGTTATCTATAATATCAAATGCATCGGGAGTAAGAAGAACTCTGCCGAGTATCGAGAGGTTTGAGAACTCCTGACCGGGCTTCGGCTTCTCTATCATATCCGAGCAGGCGTAAACGCTCTCCTCACCCGGAATGCTCTCAACCTTAAGCGAGCAATACTTAGTAAGCTGCTCCGCGGAAACGGGCTTCACGCCGACAACGGGCTTGCCGTACTTCTCGTATACGTCAATGAGCTGACGGCAGACGGGAGTCTTAGAGAAGATGATATCGTCACCGTAAAGCACGACGAATGGCTCGTCCCCTACAAAGGATCTCGCTCTGCCTACCGCGTGCCCGAGTCCCTTTGCCTCCTTCTGACGAAGGAAGTATATATTTGCCATATTGGCGATCTTTCTGATTTTGTCAGCCGCCTCAAATCTGCCCTTTCCCTCAAGAACGCTGATATATTCGGGGGAGAGGTCGAAGAAATTCTCCATAGCCTCCTTATCCCTGTTCGTTACGATAAGGATATCGGTAATACCGCTGTTTACCGCCTCCTCCACAAGATAATAAACCGCAGGGAGATCGACTATCGGAAGCATCTCCTTCGGTACTGCGTGTGATATCGGAAGCATTCTGGTTCCGAGTCCCGCCGCAGGAATAATTGCCTTTGTTACCTTTTTCATTTTTCTGTTTCTCCTTTTTTTCACGTCGCGTAGTTCGCGGCATAGCACGAAAGCCGCAGGCTTTCCATATCACGCGCGACGAACGTTGCGCTATATCACGAACACAGAGTGTTCTATATCACGACAGCTCTGCCGTCTATATCACGAACACAGAGTGTTCTATATACTCTTATGTATCGCTGTAATAAGCTCTGCCTATCTCGCGAAGCACCCGTCTTGCCGCCTCATCGATACTCTTTGCGGGTACGGTACAGCCTGCCGCTTTAATGTGGCCGCCGCCGCCAAACTTGGCGCAGATAGCCGCAACGTCATGCTCGGTGCTTCTGAGAGAAGCCTTAAACTCACCCTTGTCCGTTTCCTTAATAACAAATGATATCTCGACGAAAGCAACCGAGCGCACCACGTCTATCGCGGTTTCAAGATGCTCCATAAGAACACCGAGATTTTCACGCTCTCTGCGAGTCACGGTCGCATAGGCAACCTTGTCCCCAAATTCGGTATTTATCCTCTCGGCAATAAAGCCCTCGGCGCGTATCTGGCGCGGAGTCTTACTGTTGAAGAGTCTGTGGTTTATATCCGCGGAATCAATACCTGTTTCGATAAGAGTCGCGCCGCGGCGCAGAGTTTCGGGGGATGCGTTCGAGTACCTGAAGCAGCCCGTATCCGAGCTTATCGCCGCATAGAGCGGATAGGCAAGATTTGCGTCAAGCTCTATCTTACCCATCTTCACGAGCTCCTCGACGACGAGCATAACGACCTCGCCGGCACTCGACGCGCCGCCTATTATGAAATTATCGGCGAAGGGCGCGCCCACCTCGTGGTGGTCTATCATAAGAGCCGCCCTCGGACAAAAATCGTAGATTTCGCCTATCTGCTCCTTGGTGGGTATATCCACCGTTACCACCGTAGAGCTATCGTACTCATAGCGGTACGCCTCGCGGTAGTTCCGAAGCAAAAACTCAAGTCTTTCCGGGATAGGGTCGGAGCAAGCCCAGAGCGGTGCTTTGCCAAGCTTATGGAATATATACATAAGCGCTGCCGCGCTTCCAACCGTATCACCGTCGGGACGCACGTGCATTAGCACCATGGGATGCTCGATCTCAAGTATTCTCTCGGCGCACGCTCTCGCGTCAAGAACCTTATAATCAGCCATTTGTTTCTTCTTCCTTACTGTGGATTTCCTCGAGCAATCTTGCTATCTTTGCGCCGTGCTCTATCGAACCGTCCTTAATAAAGTTCAGCTCGGGAGTTATGCGAAGGTTGAGCGTTACCGCCAGGTGATGGCGGAGCATACCGGTGCATTTCTTGAGTCCGACAAGCGCCTCATCCGCATCACCGATGCAGGAGAAGTATACGCTCGCATACTTGAGGTCGGGCGCGACCTCGGCTCTCGTTATGCTTACGAAATTATTTATAACCTTCGGTTCTCTTACCTCGCCGAGAGCTATCGCAAGCTCCTCAGCTACGGCATCGTTTATTCTTCCACGTCTGTATTTTGCCATTTCTTTGTTTTCCTCCTCATCAACGCCTACGGGCGTTGCATATCTTAAACCACACTCGCCATAACCTCCGCGGCGACTTTTGCCGAGTTTACGGTAGGTATGCCGAGTATATTCTCTATCTCACCCTCGAAGTATGCGAAGTGGGTACAGCCTAAGATAAGCGTATCCACGCCGCCGAAAAAGGGCTCGACAGCCTTTTTAATTATATATCTTTGACTCTCGGTCAGGCTTCCGTCGCACGCGCCGCTCTCCGCTAAAGTGACAAGCTCCGGAGCGGAGCTGCAAACAGCATCGGGAATGAACTTCAGAAACGCACCGCTGCGCCTCGTTGCCTCGGTGGAAATAACGCCTATTCTGCCGCCCCGACTCAAGGATAGCGCGCGCCTTGCGACGGGAGCTATTATCGGGTAGGTGTTACGGCGGTACTCCTCATCGAGCTTATCCCAGACCGTGCTCGCGGTACAGCAGGCGATAAGTATCTTATCCGCACCGACAGACCTGAGTCTTTTTATATCGTTTTCAACGAGGTGAATAAGCTCACTCTCGCTCTTGCTCCCGTATGGAGCATTTTCTTCATCAGCCAGAAAGGCTATATCAATATCCTTAACCAGACGTCTTAACTCGCAGAGGGCAAATCTGCCGCCCGCTCCGCTATCAAAAACGCCTATCAAGCTTCAAGCAGGAGCTTCTCGATAAAGCTCTCGAACGTTATACCGCACTCGGCAAGCATAGCCGAATAAAGACTGCTCTTTGTCATACCCGGGAAGGTATTCACCTCGTTGAAGTAAAGCTCGCCGTCCTCGGTTAAAAAGAAGTCAAACCGCGCTATATGGCGAACCGAAAGAGCACTTGCAAGAGCCTCGGTATACTCTTTGATTTTTGTAACTGTATCCCGCGGAAGGTCTGCCACCGTGTGAAGCGTGACGTTATCCGCATTAAAATATTTCGTTTCGTAATCGTAAAATCCGTCGCGTACGGAGATCTCCGCAGGGTGAGCTACGGCGTGCGTTCCGCCCACGTCGAAGTAAGCGCACTCCAGCTCGCGCGGACGTATAAGCGCGCGCTCGACGATAACCCTCTCTGCCACCGAGAACGCAAGCTCAAGCGACCGCCGAAGTCCCACGCAGTCCATAGCGCACGAAGCGCCGACGGAGCTGCCGAGTCCGCACGGCTTTACGAACGCAGGATAGCCTATGCGCTCCTCAACGCACGAAGCCGCATCAGAGAAGCGCGTTTTACTCCGCGCGAAGGTCAGATACGGAAGCGTGGGAACCCTGATGCTCTCCGCTACCGCCTTGGTATACGCCTTATCCGAAGACAGCGCTCCCGAAAGAGTGTCTGCCCCGACGAATTTTATGCCCGCAGAGGAAAGAAGCCCCTGCACGCGGCCGTCCTCACCAAAGTCCCCGTGGAGAAGCGGTACGGCAAGCGCCACGGGCATAATATTGCCACGGACATAAAAGCCGCATTCTCCCCCGAGCCTTATCGGAAAGGTCGGAGTGAGCTCGCGTATATCGAGCTCCTTTTCAATATCAGCTATATCCGAGATATCTCCCGAATATACATAAAAATCACCGTTTTTGTCAATAAATATTGGCAAAATATCAAATCCGCACCGTAAAGCGGCGGAAATGAAGTTTTCAGCTCCGAGCCTCGATACGAAGTGCTCGTAACCCGCGCCGCCGAATATCACGGCGTATTTGCCCGGATGCACCGTTTTGTCTTTCATATAAATCACCTCTCTTATATAGAAGTGTATGAAAGTTTTCGGAAAACGGTTAAAATTTGCGAAGAGTGATGCAAAGCATCGGGAACTCACCTTAGACTAAAGCGCAAAGAGCACCAAATATGAAGAAGCGCTGAAATTCCGCCTTGCCGTCATCCTGAGCGGAGCGCAGCGGAGTCGAACCCGTAGGGCGATGCAAAGCATCGGGATCTCCTCTTTTCTCCCGGCTTCGTGCTACCCGAGATCCTGCTCGGCAAAGCCTCGCACTGCTTCGCAGTTCGACTCGCTTCGCTCGCTCAGGATGACAGCAGCGTCACTGAGGCTAACAAATTTTATGAGAATTTTCTGTTCTTCCGACCGAAGCGTTTTTTCTTCAATTCAGGCTACCACTATAGCACTGAGGCGAAAAGATTTTTAGGAGAAATTTCTGTTCTTCCGACCGAAGCAATAGAAACCTATTGCGAGCTAGTCGGAAAACGGGAATTTATACAAAAATATTAAAGCCTCAGGATTGCGACTCTGTCGTTGCCGCCCATATCCTTTATTATCTCGCACGTCATACCGCACTCGACAGCAATCTCTCTCAGTATATCTGCCTGATCGTATCCTATTTCGTAGGCAATGAAGCCGTCTTTTTCGATTTTTTCTTTGTATATGGGTGTAAGTTTTCTGTAAAAGTCCGCGCCGTCAATGCCGCCGACGAAGGCGAGCTTCGGCTCGTGGTATATCTCGGATTCAAGCTCGCGGTATACCGAGTCTGCCACGTAGGGTGGGTTTGACAGAACTGCAAAGAACTTCCCTTCGGGCACCTCGGAGAGCACGTCAACCCGACGTAGCTCGGCGCGCTCCGCGACACCGTTATGCAGAGCATTGCGGGATGCGAGAGCCAAAGCACCGTCCGAGATATCGGCAAGCAGCGCGCGCGTTCCCTCTGTATTTTTCAAAACGGATATACCGACGCAGCCGCTGCCCGTGCAAAGATCGGCAAAGAGAGCGCCGCTTTTTATATGCTTTACCGCGTAATCCACGAGCAGCTCGGTGTCGGGTCGCGGAATGAGGCAATCCTCATTAACGAGGTATTCCTCGCGGTAAAACCATGTCTTACCTATTATATACTGCAATGGATAGCGCGCGGCGCGGCGCTCTATCGCATCTGCCAGGTCGAGGCTATCGCACAAGACGTCCCCCGCCAAAAAATCACTCGGAGTAAATCCGCCGAAATGCATAAACAGCTCACGCGCATCGTGGCGCGCCGAGTCTATGCCCGCCTCGCTTAGTTTTTTTATTGCCTCCGAGAGCTTCATTCTTCGCTCTCGGTCTTGCTTTCGTCAGCCGCGGCGCTCTCGGCATCTATGCTTTCCGAAGCCACCGCCGTATCGCCAAGAGGCATTACGGGGAGCTCGGAGCCGACCGCTCCGACGGTAGCCTCAGCCACGGACTCGGACTTAACCTCATCAGCTTCGTCGCTTACCTTGCCATCAGCTTCAGCTATAACCTCACCTGCGCCGACTTCGCTATTTTCCGTCTCTGCAGACCCGTCACTCTCCTCCGCTGCGGGAGCGGGCTCCCACTCGCGATTATTATAGAACTCCATAAACTCGGGGAATTCGTCACGAAGGGCGCACTTTGTGGAAACTATAGCCACCTCGAGCATATCGAGGGTGGGCTCCTTCGTTGTAAGCCTCTGCACCCAAAGACCGGGAGCGGAGAGCATTCTTACAAAAACATTGTTATGCTTACCCGCATACATTATAAACTCATATCCAAGACCTACGATAAACGGAAGTATAAGGAGTCTTATACCGGTATACTGCCACTTATCAAGCCCCGGGAATATTGCGTTCACCACAAGACCTGCAACGATACCGAGAAGTATCATAAAGAACATAAAGCTCGTTCCGCAACGGGGATGGAAGCGTCTGTGCTTCATTGCGTTTTCGGGAGTCAGCTCCTCGCCTGCCTCAAAGCAAGCAATCGTCTTATGCTCTGCGCCGTGGTACATAAATGTTCGTTTTATATCGGGCATAAACGCAACGAGCCAGAGATAAAGCACGAAAATCCCTGCCTTAAGAACGCCTTCAATGACCTTCTGCCAAGCGCCGAGCGAGAAGCCCGCGTACTTAACGGTCAGCGAATTGATAAAGTCCGCAACGAATATCGGTAAGAACATAAACAGGAACAGCGAGAGCGCAAGTCCGAGGACCACGCCGATGACCATAATAACGTCAACAAGTCCAACGCCGAAGTGCTTTTTCAGCCACTTCTCCACCTTTCCTTCCTCTTCTTCAATACCGAGCGCATCCGCAGACGCGTTAAGAGTTTTAACGCTTAGTATCATCATCTCGACGAAATTGATAATTCCGCGGAGTATCGGAATATTAAGTATCTTATGCTTCTTGCGCACGGATACGAACGTATCGTCGGTTACAACAAGACTCTTGTCTTCCTTACGGCAGGTCGTTACCGTTCTCGGCCCCGCCTTCATCATAACGCCCTCGATCACCGCCTGACCGCCAACCTTACTGAGGCGTTCCGGCACGCAACCCTCGGCGCACTTTTTTTCCTTTTTCATATCCAACCTTTCTGTGTATTGTTTTGATTTTTAACAATGTGGAAACTTTGTCACAGAATATTATATCATAAATAAAAATAAAAATAAATACTTTTCGCTAAATTTTAATATATTTTATAAAAATTGTTTTTTATGCCTCATTTTGTTGACTATCCGAGCTAAAAATGATAGAATGAAGTATAACGTTGCGAGCTCTCACAGGAGCATATTTCTCGCAAAGCTCGAAATTCGATACGTTCGCCGTTGGCGAGCTTGAAAAGGAGAAACAGAAAAATGAAAAAATTATATAGACTTGAGCCGACAACCTTTGCCAACGTCTGGGGCGGAAACAAGCTCCGCGGATACGGCAAGAGCTCCGAGGCGGACAGAATAGGCGAGAGCTGGGAGCTTTCCTTTGTTCCGGGCTCGGAGGCGACAGCTGACGGAGCTCTCACGAGCGAGCTTTTCGACAAGAGCGCCTGGGGCGAGGATGCCGCAAAGTTCGACTTTTTCCCAACCCTCACGAAGTTCATCGACGCAAGAGAGAAGCTCTCGGTTCAGGTGCATCCCTCGGATGCCTACGCCCTTGCCAACGAGGGGCAGTACGGAAAGAGCGAAATGTGGTACGTTGTGTCTGCCGACGAGGGCGCGGGGCTCTATATGGGATTTAATAAAGAGTATACTCCGTGTGAGATAGCGGCGGCAATTTCCGACGGCAGCATCGAGAATATGCTCTCCTTTCGCGAGGTCAAGGCAGGGGACGTATTCTTTATCCCCGCAGGTACAGTGCACGCCATTGGCGGCGGTGTTCTTATATATGAAATTCAGCAGAACAGCACCCTCACCTACCGCCTTTACGACTATATGAGAAGAGATAAGGACGGAAATCTGCGCGAGCTTCATATAGAAAAAGCTATGAAAGTTCTTAACACGGGGGTCTATCAATCGGAAGTTTTTGATGATGGCATCTCCGACGGCGGCAGACTTATCGGCAGATGCGAGTACTTCACCGCAAGGGAATATGACGTAAAGCTCCCCCTCACCATAAGGACCGCGAAGAAAAGCTTCCTTTGCCTGACGGTCATCTCGGGCTCGGGCAGTATCGCCTCGGGAAGCGAGAGTTATACAGCTACGGCGGGAGATAGCTTCTTCGCCCCCGCAGAGGAAGGCGAAATTCTCATCGAAGGCGATATGAAGCTTATCACGGTGGAAGTATAATTTACGCCGTGGCGCACTTTACGCGCGTGGCGCGTTTGAGCTATGCTCTGCCTCATATTCCATTCTTGTTCTCTCGAGCGCTAAGCGAAACGCTTCCTCGGGGTCAAAATCACCATACCTGTTCTTCGGCTCTCGGGGCGCATCCCGAGGGCCTTTTCTGTTTGCAAAATCCCAGCCGTCAGAGCCCGATTCCGCGCCCTCCTCACCTCTGCGTGAGCTTGCTTTGGCGTACCTATCCCCCTCTTCCCTCGGCGCATACTGATTCTTCGACCACCGCAGAAGCGTCGCGTGGTGGCTCGCGTAGGTCTTGCCCGTGCTTGCGATATGCTCGGAGAGATCGTCAATAAGCCTTGCGAGTACCCCTACTCCAAGCTTCGCGCGAAGCTCCTCAAGCTCCGTATCCGAAAGATAAACGTTTTCAAACGTTCCGTATTTCTTTTTTTCTTCCACGCGTTGTGAGGGGGAGGGAGAGTTATTATTTATTTTTTCTTCTCCGTTCTCTTCTCCTATGCTCTTATCTATTCTATTCTCTTCTTCTCTATTCTCTTCTATGAATATATTTTTAGGAGAATTTTGGACATTATCACCTTCGTTGTCCAAAATTTTTGGACATTCGTTTTGGACATTTTGGACACTGTTTTTGGACATACCGACAGGATTTTGGACACTGTTGTTTGCATTTTGGACGTTTTGGACATCTCTTTTTTCAACGGATCGTTCTCTTCCGCGGAGCTTTCTTTTTGCAAGACGGTAATATTCGCGACGATCTTGTTCCGACATATCCTTTATCTTAACGCGCCTCTCTTCTGCCTCGGCTGACTCTTGCGGTACTGTGGGTACTGACGACTCGGCATTATCCGAGCCCCACCCGCTCCCGCCTCTCGCGTAATCCTCTCCTATATATTCATTCCATCCGATAACGACGAGTCCTTCTTCGACACTGTATTTTATCATACCAAGACACTCGAAAACATCAAGCGCCTCGCACACTATCAGCTCTGGCATATCTATAATGAAAGCAAGCTCATCTATATCAATTCTATCCCCTCGCACAATATATATTTTACCGCCGTCATTGATCTTTGCCGCTTCGCAGAGCAGCTTTATCCATACCAGCTGATAGTATAGACCGTTCTCTTCCATAAGGCAATATTTCAGTCTGCGATCATTGAAAACGTCGATACCAAGCTTAAACCATTTTAAGTCGTACATTATTTCTCCTTCAGCTCACCGCAAGGATTGACCCACTTGCGTTTTTTCTTACAAGAATAGAATAACATAAAATTTCCGATTTGTAAGTATCATCATGCCTAGAACTTTTGAGGGTTTTCGGGGCGCGATTTGGTAAATTCGCATAAAAAAGAGGGGGCATTTTGCCCCCTAAAAACCCTATTACCGGTGGTAGTTACAATTTGTTCATAAATGCGTTTATTTGTGAACTTTTTTAGATGTTTTTTGCCGCCCATGTCATCCTGAGCGGAGCGTAAGCGGAGTCGAACTGCGGAGCAGTGCGAGGCTTTGACGAGCAGGATCTCGGCGGCACAAAGCGGGAGAAAAAAGCAAAAGACAAGATCCCGATGCTACGCATCGCCCTGAAGGGTTCGACTCCGCTTACGCTCCGCTCAGGATGACACTTTGCGAGTAACCGAGCAAAACTTCACCGCCAAAGGCAAACTTCACTGCGCCGGTAACTTCACCGCCAAAGGCAAACTTCACCGCGCCGGTAACTTCACCGCCGAAGGCAAACATCATTTAGCGTGATGCCGAAAGGATCACGCCATCTCCCTATAATCCGACGGAGTCATTCCCGTTTTCTTCTTGAAATCCACAGAGAAATTGCATAGATTTCTATACCCCGAGAGCTCGGCTATGGCAGAGATAGAAAGCTCGGTTTGCTGAAGGTGGCGCTTCGCTATCTCTATCCGATATTCAATGATATATTGACGCAACGTCGTTCCGAGCACGGCTTTCATAACCCTATTCAGGTAATACGAATGATATCCTACGTGAGCGGCGACAAGTTCGTTATCAATATCCTCGGCATAGTGCGCGTGGATATACTCGAGCGCGGAATTTACTATCGCGTTGCTTTTACTGCCCGGGAGCATAAGCCTTACTATCTTAAAGATAACCTGCCTGAGTATCGACGCGGCAACCTCTCTGTAAAATGGCTTTTTGTATTCAAATTCCCTGACGACAGCCTCAAGCTGAAGCCGAAGTTTTTGCATATTCTCAAGAACTATCGGGCTATTTAAGAACGGATAGTCCTCAAAGTCGGGGCGCTCGGTTATCTTGCTTTCGGAAAACATCTCGGGAGCTCTGGGCGGCTTTGGCTCGGTTATGTGCGACGCGCTCTCGGTATAGTCGAAGTTTATCGTCAGCATATTTACAACACCCGAATGCTCAAAAAAATACTTTACCCCCGCGGGTACTATAACCACCGAGCCCGCTCCGATATTATACGTCGTACCGTCGATATGCACGGTATAATCCTCGTAGGTATAAAAAAGGCGACTGTCCCCCGCTATGCCGTATTTCTGCCTAACTTTAAAATTGATCAGCATAGCGTTTCTTACAAAAGGAGAAATATCCGAGATACGCATTTTACCTCCAAAAAGTTTGTTTTGATAAAATTCCGATTTGTTCTTATAATTGATTCTATCATATATTAATGTTAAAATCAATATATAAAAGTCTAAAAACACAAAATTTAAGGAGGCAAAAATGAAACGAAAAAGTAAAATCATTTCCGTAATATGCGTATCTCTTTTGATAGCTCTCGGTCTGACGGCGGCTCTCATCTGCTTCGCTGACGGAAACGGCAGTGCATCTTACACTCCCGACACGGATTACACTCCCGTGCAGATGTGGAGCGACGAGTACAGCTCGGTAAAGAACGTTACCTCGAGCGGTAACATGAGCTCCTACCTCACCTACCTGCACGACCTTGGCGGCGGAAACAAAGCCTTGGCGATAGCTCCCGGTATTGAGGGGGTGTCAGGCAGCCACGTTTATTTAAGCTACAGAAAGGATACTGCGGGCGCAGATCAGATACTCTACGTCAGCAAAACGGGCGCTACCTCTCCCGAGGCGGCGTGCACAACAGACTTCGCGACGCTTGATATTGACCTCGGCGCGATAAAAGGTATTCCCGACGGAATTGGCATAACGCTCAACGGCAGATACTACACGAGCGAAACGGCATCAAGTCCTAAGGGCAACGCATCCATTTATCTCCGTGACTCAAACGGAAAACTCGAGGTATCGGGTACTGCCGCTACCGATGGCTACGTTGATACGGGCATCGACCTTTCGAAGAGCTTTGCTCATATCACATTCGTGCTCGACCTCAGAGAGGTTGCGGCAGAGGGCGCGGACGCTATCAAGGCATACGCCTACGTGAACGGTAAGTTCATAACGGTGATAAAAAACAACTTCCACGATGACACCGATATAATCAACGAGTTAAGAGTTGAGCTTTTGAGCGGCTCGACGACCGCCAAGGCAAGCGACACTATACTTCTTGATAACCTTAATATGCGCGCCTTCAGAACGGGCGAGTATACGGGTAACCTCGGCGGCGTGCTTCTTGACAGCACGAAGACTCTTTCGGACTTTGACAAGAACGTATTCACCCAAGGCTACGCCATTCCCTCTCCAAAGGAGATGAAAATAGCGAAGATAGGCACGACGGACTACACATCTTACGGTGATATTATAAAGGATGCGAAGAGCGGTGACACAGTTCGTTTCCTCACCGTGACGGGCACGCGCCCGACAAATCTTGCGGCATCCGCGATAACCTACGTTAACGCATCGACGGGACTCCAGAGCGACGGAGTTCTCTACGCCGCTTTCGATAAATCGGGTGCTCTTCTCAAAAACTACACCTCTGCGGCAGATTTCTCCGCGGCAGTTCAGTCCTTGCAGATAATCGGCGGTACTATCGAGCTATACGGTAACGTAAAGAGCTCGGCGAAGATATTCACCGCAACCACGGCAAACGACGGCACCGCAACAAAAAATACCACAACTCACGCGGTCTTCTCGCTTAACGGTTATACTCTTTCTCCCGCTGTAGGCTCATGGTTAGACATAGCCTCCTCGCACGGTATCAAGAATCTTGAGTTCGTAGGTCCCGGCAGCTTCACAACGACTAGCAGCGCAATGTTCGCTATAGGCGCAGGCGCTATCGGATCATCCGTCAGCTTCAAGGACGTTGACATAACCGTTCCCGACAGACTTATTATCGGTCAGAAGGGCGTATACACCTTCGAGAATTGCAATATTAGTTGGACCTCGGATGGAAATAACGCCAATTCAAACCTTATCCACGGCTTCGGCGGACCCACCAGAGGTAAAGAAAACAGAATAACCTTCAAAAACTGCTATATCTCAACCTCAAGGCCGAACACGTCAAACAATTCGACAAGAGGCGTTCTTGTAGCTACAAACACGATAGCTGACAACGCGAACGACAATCCCGGTGTTTCAACCATCATAACCATCGACTCCTGTGAGGTGGATATCGCAAACTGCTATATCCTCTTCTCGAACTGGAATGCCTCTCACACCGCAACCGGACGTCCCGCTCCGACTCTTAATATTATAGACTCCAACGTTACGGCTTACGCTCTCGCATCGGCATACAGAGGCTCGCGCCCCGTCGTTACTACCGAGGGTAACACCGTACTCGATATAGGGAGTCTTGGAATGGTTAGCGGTACTATGGAAGCAACTCACGGCACCTATAACAGCGAATTAGAGTTTAACTTCAGTGAAGGCACCGTATCGAGCTTTAAGCCCGCTTCGGCAACCGGCATAACCTTAAATCTCGGCGGCAAGCTTCTCGCTCTTGCAAGCGGCACCGGCTATATAGTTGAAAATCCGACTCTTAAGGCAAACATCTCGCTCGGCTCGGACTTCGACTTCAACTTCTACGTTTCGAAGGATACCTTCGTTTCGGCAAAGGTTGACTCCACGGCTCTCACCGTAGGTGAAGAGATAGACTTCGGCGGCGTGACATACGTTAAGGTCACGTACGAGGGTATCGCTCCCGCGACGGCAGGCGTATCGCGCTCAACCGCCTTTACTCTCACTAACGGACACCACGAGTATATCGCAAAATATTCGGCTTCCATTCCTAAGTATATAAAGAACGTTCTTTCGGGCACGGACGATGCGTCGGTGCGCTCGAAGACTCTTATCGCGGCTACTGTCAGATATATCGACTCAGCCTACACCTACTTCGGTAAGACCGACGGCAAAGATGCGATAGCGGAGCTTATGACTCTAACGGGCAGCGTCAGCGTTCCTTCTCCCAACTTCGGCGCTCTTACCGCGGTAAATACCATGGCAAACGTCAGCAACGCAGTTACCGAGGCTGCGCTCGCTCTTGAATCTTCACCCAGAGTAAGATTTATCCTTAATCCCGAGTTCTCGGGAGAGATCACCGTCGGCGGTGAGAATTACACCGTATCGGGCGGCAAGTGCGATAATCTTTCCTATATCGACGTTCCGCTTTCCGCAAAGAATATTATGAGCACCGTTACGGTCAAGGTCGGAGCTGACGTTGGTAAATTCAACACTGTAAGCTACTACAACTACTTAAAATCGGTTTCCGCGTCCGACGCTGATGCGGCTGCAGCCGTTCCCGTAGTCGAGGCTCTCTTCACCTACGGAGCTTGCGCAGGCGAGTACGTTGACCACGTATTCGAGGATGAGTGGAGCTACAACGGCACTCACCACTGGCACGCCTGCGCCGATAATTCCTGCATCATTACCGCTGACAGAGCGGAGCACGATTTCGAGGGTGACGGCTTCTGCATTTGCGGACAGGTAATTTTACTTGAAGACGGCGAGGGCGAGTTCCTCCAGGCTCTCGGTATTGACAAAAACGTAAAGACGGATCTCTCTAATATGGAATTTGCAAAAGTACTTGAAAACACGAGCGCAAGCTACAGCTTCACCGCCGAGGAAAAGGCGGGGGCAGCTGTTGGCGATATGCTCCTCTTCTCCTTCGTGGTGAAGGCTGACAAGTCAACCCCCATTGATATCACGGTTGACGTAGGCACGACGATAAATTATCAGAACAGCACGAAAACCATGACCTACCACGTACCCGTTCAGTGGACTCGCATATATATGCCTATCGAAAACGCGGGTATGGCGAGCGTTACACTCAAGACCTCGGGCAAGGTTTATATTGCCGAGGCGAAATACGAAAACCGCGGCGCGGCAACCCAGGAAGATCTCCAGCTCGAAAGCGGTATGTGGATGCTTGACGAATTTGAGTATTACGACGTATCGGGCGCAGGCATCGGAGCAGGCTCTACCATCGACCTTATCCGCGGCGGTGACTACATCTATAGCATCGGTGACAAAAAGCTCACGGTGACCGACACGAGAACCGATAAGGTAGTGTCCACCCTCTCGGGCTTCGACTCTCTCCGTCAGATAGATATAACCGACGACGAGAAGTACGTAGTTATGACGGGACGTCAGGACGGCGTTTATATCGTAAACGTTGAAAATCCCGCAGCTCCCGCAATCGTTTCTACATATAATAGCATCGAAATGGCAACAGGACTTTACATTTCGGGTAATTACGCCTTTATCTGCAACCGTCAGTACGGCGTTGAGGTCGTTGATATCAGCGTCCCCGAAAATCCGAAGCACCTTATCAATATCCACTCGGGCGAGGTTCAGTCCTGCGTTGTTTACAACAATATTCTCTACGCCGGCGTATGGGGCGAGTGCGGCGTATTTATGTACGACCTCTCTACCATCACCGACTCCTCGACGGTAGAGATGATAGGCAAGATAACCACCAACGGCAAGGGTGACGGTATGTCTATCCTTGAGCGCGACGGACGAGTTTATCTCTTTGCCGCAACGGGACAGCACACCTATAGCGCATCCACCTCATCCCCCCTTGACAACCTCTGCTACGGTCAGGGTAACGGTCTTGATATCTTCGACGTGACTGACCCCGCAGCCCCCGTAAGACTTTCCAACGTAAGAATAGACGGCAGATATTACTACACGGCTAACGACTACTGGGAATCCGAGGTCGGATATGACGAGCAGTCGGGCAGATACTACGCATACCTCGTTAACACCTATAACGGTATTTACGTATACGACGTAACGGATATCGAAGCTCCCGTAAGAGTTGCTCATATAGATATCCCACGTCCCTTAAGCAGCACGACTCCCGCGCTGAAGCACGACACGAGAAAGATAATCACTACCTGGAATCAGTATGAGTCAAGGAGAGGCCCTGTCGGTGATATTATCATCGAAGACGGCAAGCTCTATATCGCCGGCGCTGAAACGGATATCCACGTGATTGAGAACAGCGCCTTCATCTTCGGTCACGAAAACGGCAACAAAAATACCGCTTCCTTTGACAACCTTAAGGACAACTTCTACGACTTTGATAACGTGCTCACAGGCGGCAGCGTGACAAGTCTTGCAAGTGGCAGCTATGCACTCTACGATACTGACGGTCAGGTGCTCGCAGTTGCAACGAGCGGCGACTACGTTTACGTTGCGGCGGGCAAAGACGGTATCAAGATACTTGACAAAGCAACGCTTGAATGCGTAAACACAATAGCTCCGACATCTGTCGGCGGCAGAGTTGGCTTTGCTAACGGTATTAAGGTTTACGGCGGAAAGCTCTACGTAGCCGAGGACGTTGCAGGTCTCAGAGTTTACAATATCTCGGGCGACTATGCGGCATCCCCCGCGTTCCTCTGGAGCTTCAGACAGGACGCTAGGATAGCGCGAGAGGTAGTTATCTCCCCTGACGGCATCTTCTCCCTCGTTGCGTACGGCACCAACGGTCTTTGGGTAATAAACAACGAAACTCACAAGCTCACTAAGACCTTCAGCACGAGCGGCACTATGTATCACCACAATATCAGCCCCGTTATCGCTGACAGATACGTATGCATTTCGGGACACAGCGGCGATGAAAACTGGATAGATTTCGGTCCTGCGGGCGCAAGACTTGACGTTCCCACCTCGGTGCGCTTCTCAGGCGGTCTCGGCATGACGAACGGTGTTACGAATATCACCGTTGACGGCGTAGAATACGCGCTCAAGATAACGAGCAGCAAGGGCGTTTACACGAACGATTTTACAAAGAACACGGGTACGACCGTGGCAGGTATTTCCGCTTTGGGTAAACCCACCGTATGCGGCAATTACCTCTTCGTTGCGGAGCGAATCTCGAGCGTAGTTAAGGTATACGATATAAGCTGTCTCACCGACGAGAGCAGTACCGCTACCGCGGCAACCCTCATCGGCACATTCACATTTGACGGTAACCCCGATATAATCCACGCGGACGGCACGACCGTTTATATTCCGCTCGGATACCAGGGTATGCTCGTCATTGATACTGCTTCCGCATTTAGCGGTAATGCTTAAAGGAGGACACGAAAATGAAAAAGAAATATGAAGCTCCGATAAGCGAGGTTATTGAGATAAAGGAGCAGGATATCATACGCACAAGCCCGGATATGCCGTTCGTTGACGGTGATGACCTCTTCGAGGACGGACTGTAATATGACAGCATAGCTGTCGTGATATGGGGCTCGGGATTTTGAATGCATTACCTTTTACTCAGGATCTCGAGCCCCGTGATATGTCACTCCGTGACGCGATATTCTCGCTTAGGCGAGAGTGATATGCCGCGAACTGCGCGGCGTGAAGAAAAAACAGACGCACAAGGTTTTATCCGAGTGCGTCTGTTTTTTTGCTGTTTTATATGTTGTTATACAACGTTATTATACTGTATCGGTATTGACTTAATATGTTATCTATGATATAATGAACGCGGTACTTCAAGTACCCGTAGAGCACCATTTACGGTGGCGGTTGCTTCCCTTACGGGAACGCAGATTCTTTTTGCCTTCCCGAGAGGGGAGGTGATGCCAATGTTCGTTACTTGGGAATTGCTGTTCCTGCTCGCAGGACTCGTGATCTCACTCCTAACATACATAGACAATCATAATAAAAAGAATTAACCGCCTCTGCCGACCAAAGCTAAGCGGTTAATTCTTTTAACTATTAGATGGGAGGCAACCGTCATCGGTGCTC
>JAZONS010000029.1:0-3308 GCA_045654585.1 Eubacteriales bacterium | reverse complement strand
AAAGGATTCCGTGCTAACGCTTATTATTTTTGCATCGGCTTTTGGAATTAGTATACTATTACAGAATATTTTGGATATATCTGAGCACGTTACCACCTTGTTCGCGTTTGCAGTTTTTCTAATATCTCTGCTTACCGATGGCTTTTGGTATGGATTTGTTTCAACGATAATAAGTGTCGCCGCTATTAACTACGCTTTTACATATCCGTATCTCAATATGGATTTCTCCGTGCCGGAAAGCATTTTTTCAGCACTTGTAATGCTTATAATCTCGTTTTTGACTAGTATGTTTACGACCAGGCTGAAAATGTGGCAGATGCTGAAAGCCGAGGGAGAAAAAGAGCGTATGAGAGCAAATCTTTTGCGTGCGGTTTCTCACGATTTGCGTACACCTCTTACGACTATATACGGTGCAAGCTCTTCAATTATCGAAAACTATGATAAGTTAAGTGACGCGCAGAAGCTTCAAATGTCAAAAGGAATAAAAGAAGATTCCGAATGGCTGATCCGCATGGTAGAAAATCTTCTCTCTATCACGCGTATTGACAGCGGTGCGGTAAAGCTTATCAAAACTCCCACGGTTCTTGAAGAACTTATTGACTCTGTTATTATAAAATTCAAAAAGAGATATCCCGAGCAACACGTAAACATAGATATCCCGGACGAGCTCGTCGTTATTCCGATGGATGCAATTTTGATCGAGCAGGTTATCATTAACATTCTCGAAAATACGATTCACCATGCAAAAGGCTTTACAAAACTGTCAATGCGAGTATTCTCAATCGGTCAAAAGGCAATATTTGAGATTACCGATGATGGTTGCGGTATTCTTCCCGAAAAGCTCGACAATATTTTCACCGGATACAACGATAAGTTTGAAAGCACATCCGATACCCAAACACGCAACGCAGGCATCGGTCTTTCGGTATGTGCTACAATCATCAAGGCACACGGTGGCGATATCACCGCTGAAAACGCCAAGGAAGGCGGCGCTATATTCAGATTTTCACTAACTACCGAGGAGGTTTCAAATGAATCAAAACAAATATAAGATACTTCTCGTAGAGGATGAAGGAAACATACTGAATTTTGTTACCGCTCTTCTTGAAGCTAACGACTATCAAGTTATAACGGCGACGAATTATGAAATCGCTAAAACTATGTATGCCTCTCATATACCCGATCTTGTGATTCTCGATCTTGGATTGCCTGATAATGACGGTAGCGTTCTTTTAAAAGAAATTCGATTGAAGGATTTTACACCGGTTATAGTCCTTTCCGCAAGAAGTGAGGAACGAGAGAAGGTTAAACTTCTTGATATGGGCGCGAACGATTATATCACTAAGCCGTTTGGTTCTGACGAGTTAATCGCACGTGTAAGAAGTGCACTCAGAAACAGACGTCATGATACAGGCAAAGGGCTTTTACCCGGCGGTAAATTTACCATTGGCGAGCTTCTAATTGATTATGATGCACGTCAGATATTTATTGCAAATGAAGAAATCAAATTAACGCAAACCGAATACAATATAGTAGCATTTTTATCAGAGAATTGCGGTAAAATGATGACTTATGCCACAATAATTAAAGCTGTATGGCGTGAGTACCCAGATGAATCAAGCATAAAGAAGCTACAGGTAAATATGGCTAACATAAGAAAGAAATTCGGTGCACGTCCCGGTGAGGCAAGTTATATTGCCAACGAACTTGGTGTAGGCTACCGAATGAAAGAATAATCAAAGACTGCAATATGCTTAAAAGGTGTATTGCAGTCTTTTCTTTGCTGTTTCTTAGCCGAATTTGTGATATTATAATATGGTAATATTGAGAGATATTGGTATAAAGACTAATATAACTGCATTTTTATAAATTTAAAAGAAAAAGGTAAAGGCTATGAGCGAATTGTTAGACTTGTTTAATCCAATTTTGGAATTTGGAAAAGACGGCAACTGGAAAATGATTGTGATGTGGTTAATAGGAGGTATTCTCATTTATTTAGCCATAAAAAAAGAAATGGAACCTACCTTGCTACTCCCCATAGGTTTCGGTGCTATCTTAATGAACTTCCCGCATTCAGGAATTGCTGAACCGCTGGAAACCTTATATAATACAGGTATAGCAAACGAGCTTTTCCCGTTGATACTCTTTATCGGTATCGGTGCTATGATCGACTTCGGTCCGCTACTTAATAATCCTAAGCTAATGATATTCGGTGCGGCGGCACAGTTTGGTATATTCTTTACCTTGTGTACGGCAGCTATATTCTTCCCCGAGGATGTAGCGGCTTCTATTTCAATTATCGGTGCTGCGGACGGTCCTACCTCGATCGTTGTTGCAAATACGTTGCTCGGCGGTGGAGAGAATTCCAAATACATAGGTGCAATAGCGGTAGCGGCATACTCTTATATGGCGTTAGTTCCTATTATCCAGCCTCCGGTAATTAAGGCTCTTACAACAGAGAGCGAAAGAAAGATCAGAATGAAGTATGAGCAAAAAAGTGTTTCTAAAACCACGAAAATACTTTTCCCGATTATTATTTCAATCGTAGCGTGTGCTTTCGTTCCTGCGGCGGCATCTTTGATTGGTTTCCTTATGTTCGGTAACCTTATCAGAGAGTGCGGAGTGCTCAATTCTCTTTCCGAAACAGCACAGAAGGTTCTTGCAAACCTTATAACCATATTCCTCGGTATAACTATAGCATTCCAGATGAGTGCCGATAAGTTCCTCAATACGTCCACGCTTCTTATCCTTGGACTTGGTCTTGTTGCATTCGTTATTGATACCGCAGGTGGCGTGCTGTTTGCTAAGCTCTTTAACGTAATTCTTAAGCTGATGAAGAAAGATCCCATAAATCCGATGATTGGTGCAGCAGGTATATCCGCCTTTCCTATGTCAGGCAGAATCGTTCACAAAATGGGACTTGAAGCAGATAATCAGAATTTCCTTTTGATGCACGCAATAGGTGTTAACGTATCAGGACAAATCGCTTCGGTTATAGCCGGATCTCTTGTTCTCGGATTCTTTATCTAATGCTCGGAGGTGTAAAATATGTTTGAACCAATTCAGTTTATAAACTATCTCAAATATATGGGAATAGGAATGCTTGGCGTTTTTATCATTGTCGGAATCATAATAGCAGCGACCTATGCAATAGGCAAATTAACTGTTCCGAAAGATACAAATAAAGAGCAGTGATATATTTAATAATATAAAGAGACGGTAATGCAGATTTTGCTGTGTTACCGCCTTTTCTTTACTGTGCCTTTGCCAAATATGTGATAAAATATCTTATAATGGGTTAGAATCGG
>JAZONS010000028.1:0-53700 GCA_045654585.1 Eubacteriales bacterium | reverse complement strand
CTGTTTCAAAATCTATAACCGTCGGCACGCCGGCGAGTATATCAACGAAATTCGACTCAAGATAGGTATTAACACCAACGAACGTCACGTAAACTCCCGTAACGTAGGTTGGGGAGGTAAGCTTCAGTGTGAATTTGCATCCTATTCCGTTTATCTCCGATTTAACTTCGGAGTCGACGAAATTCATATATTTTATCGGAAGAAACCTTTCGGTACCGCTCGCTGTTATTCCCTTTGGAGTGAACAACTCATAGATAACGTAATAATTCTCCGCAGCGCCTGAAATATATTTCTCGAAGTCTTCCTCGGCAACGTGAAGTATTTCGCCCGACTCGATGGAAACATTCACCGTGTTTTCAAACCAGCATTTATTTTTCATATCGTAAAGAGCATAAAGGAATTTTCCATCATACATCTTTTTCGAGTCATTTCTTATGCAAAAGCTCATTTTGTTTTTACACGGTACGGCACTGACAGCGATTGGAGCATAGGCATCTTTAAGCGCGTAGAGCTGAGCTTTCTTTCGCTTCGAGTAGTCTATCATAGAATCAGATATTGCATAGTAACCATCATTCAGCGGTCTCAGAACCGCAGAGGCACAGTTAGGAACAGTGCATCTTGCTTTGAGAACCGAGCTTGCCAGCGCATTCGCAGAGTATATTCCCGTAGCATACACGACCTCGTCCATACCGCATGGGTATTTCATTTCAAGAGTCGTACCCGCGAGCATATCAAGCGCGTGGCTTCTCTTCGCGGTATGGCGCTCTGCAGCGCCCGAAAAAATATTATATTCTTCTTTTGGAAGAAACTTTCTTAACGTTCTTTCCTCGGGAACAGAATAAAGTACTTTTTGTGCCCGTTTGTTATCCCACTGTATATATCTTTCGTCATAAGCGAAGAGCTTATCGGAATCATCAATGAAGATAGAATTATTGGCTTTTTTTATCACGGGGTCGATTATCTTCAGGCATACGCCTCTGAATTCCTCTAATGCACCGGGGAACAGTCGCATATGCTCCCTATCAGCCTCGGTGATCGAAAGGAATATCACTCCTACCGACGGATGCGATGAAAGCTTTTCAAAAGTATCGTCTATCGCATCATAGAGTCCTGCCGCAAAAACTCCTGCCGCAGGGGGGGCTACGTAAGGCACGGAAAGCGACTGCCATACGAGCAGACCGTACTGGTCGCAAAGGTCATAAAAATACTCGTGAGGAAGGACGCCCTCGTCAAAAACGGTAAGCGTGTTCATATTCGCCTCGGTTGCCATCTTGATGAGATTTTCAGTTTCCAACGAATTACGGTATGAGGAATAAGCGCTCTCGGGAAGATATGCCGCTCCGCGAGAGAATATCTTCGTACCGTTTACGTATAATCTCGGTATTCCGTCATCGTCGGGGATAAGCTCAACACGCCTGAGGCCTATTTTTCTCTCAAAGCTATCCTTTGCCTCGCCGTCTTTATATATGGTGACACCAAGCTTATAGAGTCTTTGCAAGCCATAACCGTTAGGCCACCATAGCTCCGGATCGGAAACGGATATTTTTATCTTTCCGTCGTACGCACCGCCGAAGTATATCTTTCCCGTCGGTGAAACGAGACTCGCGACTGCGCGGATATCATCGGTATCTCCTATTATATCAAGCTCAACAAAGACGTTGATCCTACCGTCATCCGCATTCTCGTGATAGGTGCGGGCAGCATTGATCTTCGGACTATCGCTTATAATGACTTCAATATCTCCTATAATTCCCGCATCGTAAATATACGGCGCCGTATCGTATTCCTCGGATATCTCACCCGATTTTTTAAGATGATGGCGTCTGCCCGAGGTTTCGGAGCTTTCTATCAAAAGCGTGTTCTCACCCTCTCGCACTCTGTCGGTTATATCAAAGAGAAGAACTCTGTTAACGTTGCTGACCATACCGTAGCTTTTGCCGTTAAAAATTATCTCTGACCGCGAAAGTATGCCCGAAAGTCTTAAATATATGTATTTCTTTGAAGCCTCGGCTTTTGAAAAATC
The DNA here is from genome assembly GCA_045654585.1 of Eubacteriales bacterium. Lineage (GTDB taxonomy): Bacteria > Bacillota > Clostridia > Oscillospirales > CAG-272 > UBA1740. Next base: position 51,677 of record JAZONS010000028.1, on the reverse strand, counting down.
AATTATTGCTTTGAATGCGCAGTCGGAAAAGTGCTTTCCCTCGCGCGACCACTCGGCTACCTCGATAGGAGTTCCGTCTACGAGGCCTTTTTCGGTAAGCACCGAATACACAGTTGCAGGAAGAGAGCATTCAATATCCTTATACTCCCCCGCACAGAAGCTTATCCTCTTTATTTCCTTCTTTAACATTCGAGTCTCCTTTTGTTACCAGAGATTTTTAAGTACCGTTTATAGGTTTCAATAAAAGTTTTACTTATAAAACTATTATAACATATATTTTTCTTAAAATAAATGGTTAATATTGCACAAACTAATTGAATATTTTTGTTCAATGTTTCAAAAAAATGAAAAAAAGGGGAAAATTATCTGAAATTATACTTGAAGTCCTGAAATCTTTATGTTAGAATTATGATATAAAAGTATAAGGAGGTCTATACCTTGAAAAAAATTATTAGTTTAATTATTTGCTTAGCTCTTTGCTTAAGCATGACAATTATGTTAGGATCATGCAAATTCTTCAAAAAAGACAATCACGAGCATAACTTCGTTGACGGTAAATGCGAGTGCGGCGAGACCGATCCCGAATACGTTCCTCCTCACGAGCATAGCTTCGTTGACGGCAAGTGCGAATGCGGCGAGACCGATCCCGAGTACGTAGCTCCCCACGAGCATAGCTTCGTTGAGGGTAAGTGCGAATGCGGCGCGACCGATCCGAGCTACGTTCCCCCCACTCACGAGCATAACTTCGTTGACGGCAAGTGCGAATGCGGCGAGGAAGATCCGAACTACGTTCCCCCTACTCACGAGCATAGCTTCGTTAACGGCAAGTGCGAATGCGGCGAGGAAGATCCCAGCTACGTTCCCCCTACTCACGAGCATAGCTTCGTTGACGGCAAGTGCGAATGCGGCGAGGAAGATCCTAATTACGTTCCTCCTACCGAGGATCCTGAGCTTGGCGAAAACGAGCTTCCTCATATGCCTTTAGGCGGAAAATAATAATACATAAAAATAAAAAGGGTTGCCTCAGTTTTTAGTTGAGGCAGCCTTTTTTAGGGAATGGCGCAATTGCAAACTACGGAGTCAAAAGCAAGCAATTTTAGCTTTGTCCGTATCCCCCGTAAGTGCGCCGTCCATCATTGGAGAGTAAATTGAACAATATACAGTCATACGGCGAAAAGCTGAAGTTAGAGCGGCTTTTCGACACTTTTCATAACAATTTCAGATTAACACAGCTCTACGCCACTTATCTCGAGCGTTTTCCCGAGATAATAACGAAGGATATGATAGACTCTATCACAGAGGGTGGAGTGATCACCGCGACCGATGCTATCGCGGCTATTCTCTCGGAGCTTTTTGCGCTAGATACCGATGAAAATGAGGATGACAGACGTTTTTTCAGAAATTACGTGCTCCCTTCTATCAGAATACTCAACGCCGAGCGCTATACAAACAATCCTTATTACAAAAATATAAAGCTCCCCGATGTTAAGCGCGGCGCGTGGGAATTCAGAAACGAAAGCTACAAGCCGTATCGCGCGGTCATCTGCCACGATATGATAATAAACGATGATTTCTCGGAGATCGCGCCACTTGGATTTTTCGAAGAAGAATTCCACTTCCCTGCCGTACTTGAGGATGGGAATGAGTGGATGACGCTGACGCCCGTTGATCTTGACACCTGCGACGATGCTATAGAGGCGGCGCACGGACGTGTTGTGACCTTCGGTCTCGGACTCGGATACTACGCCTATATGGTATCGCTTAAGGATACCGTTGAATCTGTCACCGTCGTTGAAAAGAGCGAAAAAGTCATCGAGCTTTTCCGCGAGTTTATACTTCCTCAGTTCTCAAATCCCGAAAAGGTGCGCATCGTCTGCGCCGATGCGTTTGAGTATGCCGAGTATACGATGCCGAGCGAGCGATTTGACTATGCTTTTGTTGACACTTGGCGCGATGCATCCGACGGCGCGCCTATGTATAAAAGGATGAAGCCGCTTGAGGCGCTCAGTCCTGACACCGAGTTTTCATACTGGATAGAAAACTTCCTTATTTCTAATATTAGGGCAGAAAAGCTCGTTGACATAAGAGAAAAGTACGATAAGGGCGAGCTTGAGCTCTCATACGAGGAAATCGTGAAAGATTTGAAAAAATAAAAATTAAGCACTTATAACAGACGAATGTATTACGCTTCGTTTATCATAAGTGCTTTTTTTATTACAATTTTTTCTTCTTACAGTATCACTGCGCGTTTATCCGCAAATGCGGCGCAAACTCATGTTAAAAAACGCGCGTCGGCAATTATTTCTCTTCCTCATAGATATATTTACCCATGAGAACGCCCATAACCGATGCCATCATAAGGCCTCTCGTCCATCCGCTGGAGTCACCCAGGCAGTGAAGTCCCTTAATATTCGTGTTGAGTCTTTCGTCCATCTTTACTCTGTTACTGTAGAACTTAAGCTCGGGGGAATAAAGAAGAGTTTCGGTCGATGCAAATCCGGGAACGACGATATCCATAGCCTGGATAAAGTTTATGATATTCGTCATTGCTCTGTACGGCATAGCGGCGGTGATATCACCGGCAACGGCGTCGGGAAGCGTGGGTCTTACGTTCGACTGATCCAGCTCCTTTTGCCAGGTGCGCTTACCGTCGAGAATATCACCGAAGCGCTGAACAAGAATGCGCCCCGCGCCAAGCATATTTGTAAGCTCGCCTACCTTCTGCGCATACTTTATCGGCTGATTGAAGGGCTCGGGGAAGTTATGCGAGCAAAGGATCGCGAGATTTGTGTTATTGGATTTAAGCTCCTTATACGAGTGGCCGTTTACTACGGCAAGGTCGTTATCATAATTCTCCTGGCTGACAAAGCCTCCGGGATTCTGGCAGAATGTTCTTACCTTATTTTTAAACGGGTGGGGATATCCTATGAGCTTCGACTCGTAAAGCACGTTATTTACCTGCTCAAGAACCTCGTTGCGCACCTCAACACGAACACCGATATCAACCGTGCCCGGCTGATGCGCGATATTATGCTCGGCGCAGATATCCTCAAGCCAATCCGCTCCGCGTCTACCTGTTGCAACAATAGTTCTGTCGGCATAAATCTTATCCGCCTCGCCCGATGACGCAATCTCGATGCCGCGGCAGATGCCGTCCTCAAGGATGAGGTTTTTGCACTCAACGCCGAACATTATCTCAACGCCGCGCTCAATTAAATATTTTTCAATAGAATAGTATATTTCCTGCGCTTTCTCTGTTCCTAGATGCCTTATAGGGCAATCGACAAGCTTGAGTCCGGCCTGGATAGCTCTCTTTCTTATAGCTTTTACCTCTTCGGTATTGCCAAGACCTTCAACGTGAGGATCTGCGCCAAACTCCAGGTATATAGAATCGGTATAATTTATCATTTCCTGAGCAAAGCTATCCCCAATAAGCGACGGAAGATCACCGCCTACCTCGGAGCTAAGCGAAAGCTTGCCGTCGGAGAATGCGCCCGCGCCGGAAAATCCCGTGGTTATATGGCAATAGGGCTTGCAATTGACGCACTTTTTCGTCTTTGATTTCGGGCAGCTTCTCTTCTCTATCGGCGCGCCCTTTTCAACTATGACAATTTTCTTATCGGATCCAAGTCTTATAAGCTCAAGAGCAGTAAAAATACCTGCGGGACCTGCCCCGACAATTACGTAATTTGTTGTTTTCATAAATACACCTGAAACCTAATTAATTATTTTCATAATCCGAGAAGTCACTCAAATTCTCGGACTCATCCTCCCACTCTTCTTCTGCGGCGCGTCTTTCCATCTCATCCGCCTTCGCATAACGCGAATACTCAAGAAGTCTATCCGCTACCTCGGGGATACACTCAAGAACAAGCTCGAAATCTCCGTTCGGAGTTTTCGCAAAAACGATATAGACAAAATCCGGATTAAAAGTTGGTGCAAAGTTATATTTTTTTGTCGTTTTCTCGGTTTTATATTGCTTTAACTCTTCTTTTGTAAACTTTTGTATACTTGTAACGGCATAAAGCGGTAAATACGCCATTGTACTCGAGCGTTTTCCAATCCTTTTTGTTACGAGAAAAACTGCGTTATCCTCACCGCCATCCGTTACTACGTAGCCGTAATCGCTAGTTATATATCTCTGGTAAATCATAACGCTTGCGGTAAGACCTACAACTGCACCGAGGCTTATCAAGCCGCTATACTTTTCTACCGTCATAGAAAGGACAACAAAGACACTGCTCACAAGGAGAACTGTGAAAAACAGCGGAAATGCACGTTGCTTATTCGCTTTAACGTTATAGGTAAACGGAATTATTCTATCACTCACTTAAGGTCTTTCATCCTTTCCAAGCTTATACTCTTTGAAATCGTGAAGCTTTTCATTATTTTCATAAATCGGAACCATATAGGTTTTACCGTTATCGTGATCCTTCAAGGTTATCTCAAGACGAATCCAATATGGCGCGCACTCGCTATCCGTGTTAAATTCTACGCCATCGAAAACGAGTTTATGATATCTATACATCAACTGAGAATCAAAAACCTTATCCGACACGAGCTCATATCTTTCGAGCAGGAAGTTCTCTTCCTTATCCGGTCCTGCGGGGTCAATGAGTCCCTTGCAAGCAGAAAGGCTGAACGAGAACAGATCGGGGTCCATATCGTCAAGCTTAACTCCGAGCTCTGCGGAAAGCTTTTCAATCGTTGATTTATTGTATCTTAACGTTATCTGCAACTGACCTATATCCTCAACAAGATAGAGATGATCGCAGAAGAAGTTTCCCGCATCCTTATCATCGTAGGGCGCGCGAAGACTCTGTGTCAAAACGGTGATATCACCGTTTTTCTCATTATAATATGCTGTGAGCTCATCGTTAAAATATACGTCCTTCACACTATCCGGATAGCTCTTGAAAGCTATCATTCGAAAAGCGAGCAAGCCTATTACACCGACGCATATTACTGCAGTAAGTATTTTTAAAATAAGAAGCACGGGATTTTTGGATTTTGGCGCATCGTCCTCTATTTCATTGTAATCGCCGTATCTTTCGTAATCTGACATTATAAACTCCTGTTCATTTTTTGCTCTGCCCCAAAACGAGCAGAGCCCGACCTTTATTATACCTTTTATAAGAACGGTTGTCAACCTTATTTCAAAAATGTTTAGAGTAAGTTTAAAGTTTCGAGCGGATTTTTGACGTTTTTCCTATATTCAAACGGGTGAATACGAAAAACAGATATAATAAACAAAAATACATTAAAAACGGAAGAAAACCGTAGGATTTCAACCTTGATTTCTGAAATTTAGATATAAGCAAAATAGAGGAACAGAGTTTCCTCTATTCCTCTATTTATTTTGCTTATGATTATGCCGAAATATGCCTTATCAGGGCTGATGAGGTAGAGTTCGAGCAGAAATCTTCGTTTCGCGCCCCGAAGCAATAGATAACTATTGCGAGAGGAAGCGAACGGAGATAGAATGAAAAACTATAATTTAACGGAAGAAAACCGCAGGTTTTCAACCTTATAAAATTACAAAAAAGCAGGTGAAGACACCGAAGCTCGTTATCTTCACCTGTTTTTCATTCGGTTATGCCGAAATATGCCTTATCAGAAATTAAGCAAGCTCTGCGAAGTACTTAATCGTTCTAACCATCTGGCTGGTGTAGGAGTTCTCGTTATCATACCAAGAAACAACCTGAACCTGATAGGTATCCTCGTCGATCTTAGCTACCATAGTCTGAGTAGCATCGAAGAGAGAACCATAGGTCATACCGATAACGTCGGAAGAAACGATCTCATCGGTGTTGTAGCCGAAGGACTCGGGAGCCTGAGCCTTCATAGCAGCGTTGATGGAATCCTTGGTGATATCCTTGCCCTTAACTACTGCAACGAGGATAGTGGTAGAACCTGTGCAGGTAGGAACTCTCTGAGCGGAGCCGATAAGCTTGCCGTTGAGCTCGGGGATAACAAGACCGATAGCCTTTGCAGCACCGGTAGAGTTGGGAACGATGTTCTGAGCGCCTGCACGAGCACGACGAAGGTCACCCTTTCTGTGAGGACCGTCGAGGATCATCTGGTCACCGGTGTAAGCATGAACGGTGGTCATGATACCGGACTGGATGGGAGCGTAATCGTTAAGAGCCTTAGCCATAGGAGCAAGGCAGTTGGTGGTGCAGGAAGCAGCGGAGATGATCTGATCATCAGCGGTGAGGTTAGCATTGTTTACGCCGTAAACGATGGTCTTAAGATCGTTGCCTGCGGGAGCAGAGATAACAACCTTCTTAGCGCCTGCGGTGATGTGAGCCATGGACTTATCCTTGGAGCAGTAGAAACCGGTGCACTCAAGAACAACGTCAACTCTGAGCTTCTTCCAAGGGCACTTTACAGCATCCTTCTCGGAATAGATCTTGATTTCCTTACCGTCAACGATGATAGCGCCGGGGGTAACAACCTTACCGTTCTCGTTAACTACAGCATCCTTGTAGTCTACAGTGTGACCGTAGGGACCCTGAGCTGTGTCATACTTAAGAAGGTGAGCGAGCATCTTGGGGCTGGTGAGGTCGTTGATAGCAACGATCTGATAACCCTTAGCACCGAACATCTGTCTGAAAGCAAGACGACCGATACGGCCAAAGCCGTTAATTGCAACTTTTACATTTGCCATTTTTGAAAATCCTCCAAAAAAATTGTTTTTTTATTTCGCGTCTAACATTATAACACAACTTTTTTCAATATACAATAGCTTTGACTAATTTTTATCAATTTTTCTCCACTTTTTCAAAATTATCGGGTGAACTTGGGCAGTTTTTTGCCTATTTTGCCCGATTTTCTACTGCTTTTTGATAGATTCACGTAAAAACGCAGTATTTTCGGTACTCGCATAAGGCGTTTCGGCTCGCGTATAATTCGCCATGCCCACTCGAGTCCGAGCAGTCGAAAAGGCATCGGCGCGCGGCGTTTTTCTCCCGAATAGATATCGACGGAGCCGCCGAGCGCTATGAAAAGCGTTTTCTCGGAATGGTGACGCATTTTTTTTATAAATAGCTCCTGCGCAGGCGAGCCGAGACAAACGAAAACAATATCCGGACGTACGTCGGATAAAAGCTCCCCTACCCTCTCGGTATCTATACCGTAACCCGATATAGCAAATTCCGGTATGACGTTTCTATGCTTTACCGTCAGCTCCTCGAGCGCCCTCTTTGCAACTCCATCTCTGCCACCGATGATACCGAGCCGCACACACCGCTCACCCTCAAGCAAGGCTTCCCCGAGCTCAACGCCGGGAAATCTCTCCGTCCTGCATCCAAGTCGCCGAAGTGCCATTTCCACCCCTATCCCATCGGGAATACATAACGACTCCGCAAGCGCCGACTTTAACTCAGCCTCACGCACCGCATTTGCAAGTATCTCCGGATTTACCGTAGCGATAGCGCCGCCACGGCCTATAAGCGCCGACGCGCGAGAATACAGCTCGACTTTGCTCCCGACAGATATTTTTATATCAAAAAGCGTAAAATCATTTATTTCCATATAACAATCTCCTTCATTTTATTTTTGACAGAAAAAAGCTTTTAATTCAGTCGCTTTATAGTTATATTTCAAAGTTTTAAATTAGCTTTCTTCCTTGACAAGTCTTTTATTATATGTTAAGATTATATAAATCTTTAACATATTCAACCAGCTGAAATTTAAGGAGATTTTATGAAAAAGAAACTAACTCATCACTTATCAAAATATCTTCACGGAACGTTTGCCGAGTTCTTCGGCAGAACGACGTACGACGGTATATGGGTCGGACGCGATAGCGATATTCCTAACGTTAACGGCATCAGACTCGACCTTATCGAGGCTATCAAGGAATGCGGTCTTACGAGCTTCCGCTGGCCGGGTGGCTGCTGCGCCGAGAAGTACCACTGGTACGACGGAGTTGGTCCCGACCGTATGCCGAGAATGCACTTTGCGAAAGACAGAAATAACGGTATCTGGGATATGTCCTTTGGAACGGACGAGTTTATGGAGCTTTGTAACCTGACGGGTATGGAGCCCGTTATCGTTGCAAACGTTGCGAGCGGCACGGTTGACGAGTTCCGCACCTGGTTTGAATACTGCAACGCGCCGAAGGAAACAAAGTACGGCGCAATGAGAGCAAAAAACGGTCATCCCGAGCCTTATAACGTTCGCTTCTGGGGTATTGGAAATACCGACGAAGAGGCGTGGAAGACCGCCTTCAATCCTTACGTTTACGCAGGCGATTACATGAGATTCAGAACGGCTCTTGACGGTAACTTTACCGCAACGAGCGACGGCAAGAACGTTGAGGACTGCGTTCTTATCGGACTCGGTCTCAGCATACGCCACGGTCACAGCGATTGGCCGAAAAAGGTTATGGACCTTATCACCGATAACGGACGTGAGCGCACCGCTCCCGATATGCTCTCCGTGCATCACTATCTCGGCTCAATGAAAGATAAGAGGTGCGGCGACGCGGTGGATTACACCGACGAGGAATACTACTATCTGCTTGACAGCCTCGTAAAGTACGAGGAGGATATTGAGTTCCACAGGCAGCTCATAGCCGAGCACGGCTCAAAAAGAAAGCCCACGTACATCTCCTTTGACGAGTGGGGCACCTGGCACGATGAGGACAGAATAGAGATAGACAGGCATCAGAGGCAGACTATGAGAGATGCCGTATTTGCGGCAATGGCTCTGCATATTTTCTATAGAAATTCGGATATCGTTAAAATGGCTATGCAGACCCAGCTCTGCAACCTTAACGAAAGTCTTTTCGATACAGACGGAAAGCATTTTGTAAAAACACCAACGTTCTACGTTATGAAGCTTTTCCGCGAGCATCTTGAGGGATATCTGCTCGAGGATGCATTCACCGCTGACGATAGCATCGATGCTCTCGCGACGGTGAGTGCCGACGGCAAACGTATAACCCTTACCGCCGCAAACCGCGATCTTTACAAGGATGCGAATATTACCCCCGCAAACGAGATAACAAGCCTCAAGGTCGTAATGTCGGATATCGTCAAGGCTGATGACGTAAGACACGTCAACTCCCCCGAGCATCCCGACCTGATCCGCTCCTATCCGTTTGAAGCTTCCCTTCCTACTGTGGCAGTACCGCCGCACTCGGTTGTCCGTATCGTTTTCGAGTCTGACACGGAGACTATTGTGTAAGAATATTATATAAAAATTATAAAGTCAATTGTTTTTCGCAAAATATGTAAACAAACATTTTCATATTTCTTGCTGAAACAAAAAACTTAATCATTTTAAACACGAGGATGGATTTAACAATGAAGAAAATTTTGACGTTATTTTTAGTTTTGGTTTTATCTTTTTCCGTTGTGCTGAGCTTTTCAGCTTGCGACCAGATCAACGATATTTTGGCAGCTTTAGATAAAGGCAGCGATGGATTAGGCGATTCCGAAAATAATGACGATACCACAAACGGCTCGGATGATAACAATGCCCAAAATCCCGATGACGAAAACAAGGACGACGAAGGTAACTCCGAGAACGTTCCTACCACCCCCGACGATGAGAATAAGGATGATGAAGGCTCAGAGAATAAACCTACCGATCCTGACGATGAAGATAAGGATGACGATGGCGGATCGGGCGAAGTTATCATAAAGCCTGATCCCGAATCTCTCGAATTTACGTTAAGCGATGACGGAACGTATTACTCCGTTTCGGGCATCGGCAATTGCACTGATACGAATATTGTAATCCCGGAAACTTATAATAGTTTACCCGTAACGGCAATCGGCGAGAATGCATTCACTTCGAATCCTGATATCACCGGAATAACCATTCCCGATAGCATCACTTATATTGCTGATTGGGCATTCAACGGTTGCGATAAGCTTAATTACAATGAATACGATAACGCTTACTATCTCGGTAATGATAATAATCCCTACCTCGTTTTGATCAAAGCAAAGTCAACGGATATTACCTCTTGCGAAATCAACCCGGATACTAAAATTCTCTATTTCAAAGCATTTGTCAGTTGCTTCGATTTGACAAGCTTAGTTGTTCCCGAAGGTGTTACTATGCTTGGAGCTTCCTTGCTCGACTGTTGCATAGGTATAACTTCAATAACCATTCCCGCCAGCGTCACTTATATTGGCAATTTATCATTCCAAAACTGCGAAAACCTCAGGAGTGTATATATCACCGATCTTGAGAAATGGTGCGATATACGGTTTGAAACTATAACTGCGAATCCGCTGAACAATTCAACCGATCTTTACCTGAACCAAAAACTTGTGACCGACCTTGTTATTCCTGAAGAAATAACTCGCGTTGGAGAGTATGCGTTCTACGGTTGCTCCTCTTTCTCGAGCATTACTATCCCAAAGGGCACAACTCAAATCTGTAAAGGCGCGTTCTCCGAATGCAGAAATCTTACGAGCATAAACGTCGATAACGATAACGCGAATTACAAGTCTATTGATGGAAATCTATATAGCAAAAACGGAAATACACTTATACAGTATTCCATTGGTAAAAGCGATACAAGCTTTATTGTTCCGGAAGTCGTAACTAACATCGGTGACTATGCATTCTGTTGGGCTTTCAATCTTACGAATATAACCCTCAAAGATAACATAACCCATATCGGTAACGAAGCTTTTTCTGCTTGCAGAAACCTTGAGAGCATCAATATTCCCGAGGGCACATCACATATAGGCGAAAATGCGTTCTCGTTCTGCTATCAGCTTTCAAGCATAATTATCCCTAAAAACATAACTCGCCTGAGTTTTGGCTTATTCTTCGCTTGCACCAACCTTACCAACATAGTTATTCCGGCAAGCGTTACTACTATCGAAGAATGGGCATTAGTTAACAACGATGAGCTTGCAAACGTATATTACACAGGAACGGTTGAAGATTGGGATAAGATTTTAATCAGCGGTGATAACCCCGCCTTAACCGACGCTACCCGATATTACTATAGCGAAAATGAGCCAACAGTGGACGGTGACTTCTGGCACTATGTGGACGGCATTCCTACAAAATGGGGTGAAGACGAAGAGCCCGAAAATAACGTTTACGTCTATGACGGCAGCGCTGTTACGATAACCTTCTATCATACAATGAACTCAAGGCTACGCCAGGTACTTGACAAATATATCGCAGAGTTCAACACCCTTTATCCTAATATTACTGTTGAGCATTTTTATGTTGGCGGTTATGACGATCTTAAAAACCAGATAAATCTTGAGATTGCCAACGGATACTCACCCAATCTCGCATACTGCTATTATGATCACGTAGCTTTGTATAACGTAGCAGATGCAGTTCTTCCTCTTAACAGCCTTATCGCAAGCACCGCGACAGTGGAAAGAGCCGACGGCACGACCGAGGTATTCGGTCTGACAGAAGAGCAGCTCAACGATTTCATACCGAGCTTTTACGCAGAAGGTAGTGTTTTTGATGACGCCGGAACTATGTACACTCTTCCTTTATCCAAATCAACTGAGATTCTGTATTATAACCGCGATGTATTCGAGAAACACAATCTGACTGTTCCCACAACGTGGGATGAAATGGAAGAGGTTTGCAAAACGCTAAAGGAGCTTTATCCCGATTGCATACCCCTGGGATATGACAACGCATCCAACTGGTTTATAACTATGTGCGAGCAGTTCGGTTCGGATTATACATCTCTCGATCCCCAAAATCATTATACTTTCGACAATGAAACAAACAGAGCCTTTGCGAAACGCATCAGAGAATGGTATGAGAAAGGATATGTTATAACTCAAGACCTTGCCGGCACTTACTTATCCGAGCCTTTTTGCGAAGAAATGATTTTTATGAATATCGGTTCTTCCGCAGGAGCATCGTACTACCGTCCGAATGCAGACAATGGCCACGCATTTAACGTCGGCATTGCTCACATTCCTCAAATTGACTTAGAAAATCCTGCCTCTATTTATCAAGGTCCGTCTCTTTGCATATTCAATGACACTGATAAAAATAAGGTCGCGGCTACTTGGCTTTTCGTAAAGTTTATAACAACAAATACTTATTTCCAAGCTGAATTTTCTATGGTTTCAGGATATATGCCTGTTATAAAGTCCGCACTTGAAAACGAAATATATGAGCATTGGCTCAATACCGCAAATGAGGCAAAGGATACCGACCTCTGCAACAATTATCTTCAGCCGCTTGCAGTTCAGGTAGCATTTGAGCAAGCCGACGGCTTCTTCATACCGCCTGTATTTGACACTTGTAATTATGCGCGTAATATAGTCGGTGATCTCTTGGGGTATATTATGGTTGCTCAAATCCCTGACGGTTCAACCGTAGATGCTTTGATAAAGCAAGCCTTCGAGGATGCTGTTGAGGAATGTAAATTAAAAGATTAAAAGCTAATTTTTCTTTCACTTGACAAAACAATAAAAAAAATGTATAATATCAAAGACTAGATGGGGCAATCGCGCGGTAACATGCCGAAAGGTTTTACCGTGAGGAAAGTCCGGGCATCGTAGAGCAGGATAACGGATAACGTCCGTCTGGGGCGACCCACGGGAAAGTGCAACAGAGATATACCGCCGCTTTTGCGGTAAGGGTGGAAAGGCGAGGTAAGAGCTCACCAGTTTCTATGGTAACATAGATCCGCTGTAAACCCTATCCGATGCAACGCCTTGATTTTCGAACCTCGCGTTCGACGCGCTGCTCGCGCGTGTTCATGGCGGCAGAGCCGTATGGCTTGAACTTGACGGTGACGCCAAGTGAAGATAGATGATTGCTGCGCCGTAGGCGTACAGAACCCGGCTTACAAGTCCAGTCAAATAAAAAAAGCATTTCAAAACCTACTCCACGTGGGGCAGTATTGAAATGCTTTTTTTATTTTGGTTTTGTCGCGTTATTTTGTCATCCTGAGCGGAGCGTAAGCGTAGTCGAACTCGAAGAGCGATGCGCAGCATCGGGATCTTGGTTTTGACGTAAAGTGAAGAGTGAAATCGGAAATATCACTTCTTCCGAAGCTCACCGACAGTACAACCAAAGCGCGCCTTGAAGCGTCTGATAAAGTTCGGATAATCGTCAAATCCGCTCTCCGCTGCTATTTCCATTACCGATATATCCGAAGTCTTTGCAAGCTTCTTTGCGTAATTGAAGCGGAGTTTATCGACGTACTCCTTAAAGCTAACGCCCGTTTCCCTCTTGAATACCGACGAGAAGTAGGTCGGCGAGAAGCCTGCGTATGCCGCAGTTTCGGCAAGGGTCGGATTGTTTCTGAAGTTCGATATAAGATAGAACATTCCTTTGGCTATCGGTGTTCCCTCGGTCCTATTCTCCCCCGAATAGCTGCGGAGCTTCCCTATTATCGAGTTAAGAATATATGAGCGGTATTTTTCATCTCCGCCTGCACCCGCAAGCTCCGCGAAGAGCGCGTCAAAAAATCCTCTGTCAATAGGCTTTATCTCAACCGAAAGACTGCCGAGCAGAACGAGCTCTGCGAGCATCTGTCCGTCGCAAAGCTTCTCCGAGAACATCACGTTATAAAGTTCAAGAGAGTCGGTCTTCACACTGTGAAAGCTGATCGGTGTCATAAGAAAAAGCATACCGCTGCGAGCCTCGTGATCGACACCGTCAACGTTATAAATTCCCGTGCCCGATGATATATATTCGATTTCAAAAAAATCGTGCGGATGCGGTCTGCAATAGCCTTTTACAATCTTCTTCGTGCAGTATATCTCACCGCCGCGTAGCATATCAGACTTCAAATATCTTCTCATAATCGATTTTGTTCCGTTTCTTTTTTCTATATATTACCACATATCGTAAGAAAAAACAATAATTCTTTCAAAAAAACTATTGTGAAGAAACATTATAAGTTATAAAATAAAAATAAAAGACTAAAGGAGATAAAGCTATGAAAAAGGTTCACCTTGTAGGTACTTCTCATATTGATCCCGCATGGCTATGGGATTGGCAGGACGGGTATTCCGAGATACTTGCAACCTTCCGCTCTGCACTCGACAGAATGAAAGAATTCCCCGAAATGACCTACGCGGCATCAAGCGCGGCATTCTTTGGACTCGTTAAGGAAGCAGACCCCGAGATGCTAGACGAAATCCGCGAGAGAGTTAAGGAAGGAAGATTTGAGATAGTAGGCGGTTGGCTTATCGAGCCCGACTGCAATATGCCTATGGGAGAAAGCTTTGCACGGCAATCTCTTTACGGGCAGCGCTTATATGAAGCGCTTCTTGGAAAAAAAGCGAGCATAGGATACTGCCCCGACTCCTTCGGTCACTGCGCGACAATACCGAAGATACTCCGCGAATCCGAGATGGACTCCTACGTATTTATGCGACCGAAGCCTCACGAGAACAATATACCGAGAAGCGTTTTCCGCTGGAAATCTGACGACGGTAGCGAGGTTAATACATACAGAGTACATATAAATTACGGACTTACACATTACGGTGTAAGCTTTACGAGAATAAATCTATCCAGAGACGAAGCAACGGAGACAGGCGTTCCGCAGATGGCACTCTACGGAGTTTCAAACCACGGCGGAGGTCCTTCTCACGACCTAGTTAAAACGCTGAGAGATAATTGGCTTGAAGATGCGGAGTTCTCAACCTTGAGGAGATTTTTCGACACGGTAAAGGATAATCCGAACGTGCCGACCTTATCGGGCGAGCTTCAGCACCACGCTATCGGATGCTATTCCGCTCACGTTGAATTCAAGCAGCTTATTTCCGAGTGCGAGCATAAGCTTATCGAGGCAGAGGGTCTTGCGCTTATGGCATCGAAGATTTCAGGCTTCACCTACCCTAAACAAAAGCTTAAAGAGGCTTGGGAAAAGCTTCTTTTCAATCAGTTCCATGATATTATCTGCGGTTGCTCTGTCAAGAGCGTATATCGCGCATCCGAACAGCAGCTCGGCGCAGTTATTTCTTCTGCTGAAGCAATAACATACGGAGCTATGCAAAGAATCGCTCAATCCATAAACACCGTATGCAACTGTATATATGAGAAAAAGCCCGAAAGATGGTTAGTTTGGGAAGCAGAAAAGCACGGAATGCCAATAGTTGTTTGCAATTCCAAGCCATATCCTGTAACTACCACCCTAAAGATGCTTACAAGCGCGTCAAGAATAACAAATAGCTTTGGAAACGATACTCCATTTCAGCTGATACGCGGCGAGCAGACGTTGATAAACCGAACGAACGCTCTCGCATTCTCGGTCACATTGGCTCCTTTCTCATACGAGGTATACAGAGCTTATCAGACAGAAAAGCCAAAGGAAAGATTTGAGGATATCTTCTGCGACGGCTCACGCCTCGAAAACACCAAGCTTCGCGTTGAGTTTGACAAGGACAGCGGTGAGATCACCTCGTTATACGATAAGGTAAAAAACAGATATATCGCGGACAGAATCTTCAAAACACGCATATTAGACGAAACTCACTGCGATACCTGGGCGCACGACAGAGCAACGCTCGGAGATGAGATCGGTGCTTTTGGCAACGCTGAATTTTCAGTGCTCGAATGCGGTCCCGCGCTTTCAACACTCCGCGTAGTACAGAGATATGGCGAGTCAAAATTAACACGGGAATATACATTACACTATAATTCCGACACACTTTTAGTCAAAGCATACTTTGATTTCTATGAGAAGCACAGAGCGGTTAAGATATCTGTTCCGGCTGCATCCAGCGTTACAGCCGCAATTCCGTTCGGTACTATAACACGCGATGCGCTCGGCATAGAAGAGCCCTTCGGCGAATGGATCTCCTCGGGCAACCTCGGTTTTGCGGCATCGGGTATTCACGGATACGATAACGCTGACGGATATTTCTCACCGACAGTTCTCAGAACTGCAATTTACGCCGATCACTTTGGTGCTGACGGAAGCAACTCGCGCGATAACAGATGCGAGCATATGGGTCTTAACAGAACGGAATTTTCCTATGCCCTCTTCCCTACCGACAGTCTTCACGAAACGGAGATAAAGTGCGAATTATTTAACACGCCCCCGAGAGCAGTATATTCATCGTTCCACAAAGGCACGCTCCCCGAGAGAATGACTCTCTTTGAGTCCGACAGCTCCGCTCCCATATCCTCTATCAAAATGGCTGAAGATTCGGATATGGCAGTTATCAGAGTCTTTGACCTTGAAGGTAATGACGGCATATGCAATATCAAGCTCTTTGATAAAGAACTCGCGATTCCGCTTAATGCTCACGCAGTAAGAACGGTACGCGAGGACGGAGCTTCACTATACTTTACCGAAGCGGAAAAATAAACGCAGATTTTTAAAAAACGTATAGCTTATCTGTGCTTTTATAAAGCGAAGGGGCTGCGTCATTTAGGCGTAACCGAATAAAAAACGGTAGAGGTATTGTATACACAGTACCTCTGCCGTACTTTTATGCAAATTTAAAAAACTAAGGTTGAAAACCTGCGTTTTTCTTCCATTTAATTGAAGTTTTTTTATTCTACCGCCGTTCACTCAACTCTCGCCGTACCTTTGTACGGCTTCGGTCGCGAACGACGATTTCCGCTCTAAATCCCTTTGACCCAAAAGGCTGTTTCATTAAGAATTTGCGGCAGACTCAATTCTCACTGCATTTTTCATCTTTTTGCTTTGATTTTACTCGATTCTTAATGACTCGGCCTCTTGTTTATCAAGCGCGTGCGGCATAGCGATTCGCACATCCTAAATTAACCTTTCCCCCAATATGCCTTCGGGGTGTAAGGGGGACTTGGGCGCCAAGTCCCCCTTCATAAACAAAAAAGTGTTATTTCTCCTTGCCGCTTTTGTATTCGCTCGGGGATATACCGAACTCCTTTTTGAAAACGCGGCTGAAGTAGAGCTGGTCGGGGAAGCCGCAGAGCGCGGCGATCTCTCCGATGCTCGCATCGGTTGCGGTGAGCATCTCTCTTGCGCTGTCAAGTCGCAGTCCCGTCTGATACTTTATCGGTGTTGTGTTCATCGAGGCGGAGAATAGGTGAGAGAATCGGCTCTTTGAATAGCCGGAGACGTGAGCAAGCTCGTCGAGGGTTATGGTTTTATCGTAATTCATATTGATATATGCGATGGTTGATAATATCGGGCTCGGGATACTGTTCTCAATCTTATCCGAGAGTGTGGTTGAAAGGCTGTGCAATACTTCGATAAGCGCGGATACCGCGAGCATTTTCGTACTGTCATTTTTACTGTAGCCTATTATCTCGGAGAGCTTCTCGATAACGCGCGCGTCGCACCTCTTAGTGTACGCGCCCGAGGATAGACCGAGGGTGGAGAGCAGCTCCTCTGCCGCCATGCCCGAGAAGTGAAGCCAATAGGAACGGCTGTCACAAATAGCCTCGTAGCTCTGCGGCTCGCCCGGATAGTAAAGCGCAAAGCAGCCCTCGCCGAGAATCTTAGTTTCCTCGCTGTGTCTAACCGCGCACGCTCCCTTTATAACTATAAAGAGATGATAGTCAACTCTGCCGCGCTCTCTTACCGTCATCGTGCCTGTGGGCATTTTCTGCGTGCCCGCGCTGTTTATCTCAAGAAATTTTTCCGAAAAGTAGTTCGTGCTGTCAGAACTTCCGTCGTATATCCGTTTTGCCATAAGTGCTTCCTTTTATAAAGTATCGTCCGCCCGATGCTCTCGCGTGCGGTGTGTCAAACTTCGTCTTATGAGTATATTCTATCATATAATAGCATTTTTGTCCATATAAAAAGCAAAATTATCTATTTACTTTTTTTTCGGCGGCAATTACAATAAACACGGTATTAAAAGTCAAAAAGGAGAGTTTTTATGAAAAAAATCGCTTTTATCGGCGCGGGCAGCTTGCAGTTTACGTCGAGCTGTGTCAGAGATCTTCTGACCTTTCCCGCATTCCGCGAAACGGAATTCAGACTTATGGACACGAATGAAAAGAACCTTCTCGGTATCACCAAGGTGGTCGAGAAGATACTGAAGGAGATGGATTGTCCGGGCTCTAAAATAGTTGCTACGATGGACAGAGCCGAGGCTCTTTCGGGCGCTGATGGCGTGCTTTGCACCGTGTTCTCGGGGGATATTGACATCTGGCAGCACGATATTCTTATTCCTAAAAAGTATGGAGTTGATATAAACGTCGGTGATACGAGAAGCGTTTCGGGTATCTTCCGCGCGCTGAGAAATATTCCGCTTATGCTCGATATATGCGCGGATATTGAAAAGTATTGCCCGAATGCGGTATTCCTAAATTACACTAACCCTATGGCTATCCTTTGCGGAGCTATGCAGAAGTATTCAAACGTGCAGGTCACAGGGCTTTGCCATAGCGTGCAGGGCACTGTAAAGATGCTCGCGGAGTGGCTCGATATCCCAAAAGATGAGATCGTATATAAGTGCATGGGAGTTAACCATCAGGCATTCTATACCGAGCTTTCCTATCAGGGCGAGGACCTCTATCCAAGACTCCGCAAGCTCATAACCGAGAATGAGGAGATACGCAACAAGGAGCAGGTGAGAAACGAGATGTTCCTTTCGCTCGGTTATTACGTTACCGAGTCCTCGGGGCATAATTCCGAGTATAACGCCTGGTTCAGAAAGCGTCCCGATCTTATCGAAAAATATTGCACTCACGGAACGAATTGGAATCCGGGTGAGTACGCATTCTCCTTAAATCTTCGCCGCGATCGCGCGAAGGACACCGCAGTCCAGTACGATCATTGGCTGAAAAAGCCCTTCTCGAAGGAGAAGAGCATTGAGTATGCGGCAGATATCTTTAATGCGAGAATAGGCGACGGAAAGCCGTTCGTCTTCAACGGAAACGTGCTGAACCGCGGCTCTATCCCGAATCTCCCCGATGATGCTTGCGTTGAAGTTCCCGTCGTTGCGGACAGAATGGGCTTCAAGACCACGATAGCGGGACCGCTCCCCGAGCATATCGCTATCCTCGTGAACACCACCGCGAGAATAGAGAGCCTCGTTATCGAGGCGGCAATAAAAAAGAGCCGCGAGCTCGTCTACCGCGCGGTCTATATGGACCCGCTTTGCTCCGCCGTGTGCTCGCTCGAGGAGATAAGGGCTATGTGCGATGAGCTGTTTGAAGTAAATAGGGAGTTCTTAGGAGAATATCGGTAGGCTCGATTGTATTGAGCGTGAAGACAAATAAAAACAGCTTACGGCTTTCGTATTTTGGCGTAATCGAATAAAAAACACTAGAGGTACTGTGTTAGCTGCAGTACCTCTTTTGATATTGAGTTCGTATTTAAAAGAATTAAGGTTGAAATTCTCCGAATTTCTTCCAATTTATTGTAGTTTTTTATTCTATCCTCGTTTCCTCCCACTCGGCGTAGGTTTCTACGCCTTCGGGTCGGAGAACGACGATTTCCGCCCAAAATCCGTTCGCCGAACGGCTTTCGTATTTTGGCGTAACCGAATAAAAAAACGGTAGAGATGTTGTTTTACACAGTACCTCTACCGTACTTTTTTCAAAAAGTTAGCCTCCGCCCGTGTCATCCTGAGCGTAGCGTAAGCGAAGTCGAACTGCGGAGCAGTGCGAGGCTTTTGCCGAGCAGGATCTTGGGCGGCACGAAATAATTGAAAAAACAGCAAAAATGAGATCCCGATGCTTTGCATCGCCCTACGGGTTCGACTACGCTTTGCTTCGCTCAGGATGACAGTGTTACAAAATTGACCTCGCATCTTCGTAAAATATTTTTTAGTTCAGATGCGGACTGAAATCACCATTTTCAGTTTATTTGTGCTAAAATTATTAAAAAACTTTAGGAGGTAAAAATGCGCATTTATAAAAGACCAAAGGCTCTGCGAGAGTATGCTAAAAAGTCGGGAAGAAATTACGATATTTTTAGGTATAAGCCAATCCTGTTATGCTTTTAAACTACAAACAAGAGGTGCGAAAAATGAAAGAAATAATTGAGGATTTATGGAGTGAATACCTTATTGAAAAATGCGCTGTAATCACAACGGATAAGGAAAGGGAGCTTACTAAAAAAGCTGCGGAGCTTCACAAAAAAGTAAACGAATTGCTTAATAAAGCTCAGCTTGACGCTGTACAAGAATACGTTGACACAGTATATGATATTAATGCTTTGTTTACAAAAAAAGCATTTTGTAAGGGATGTGAATTTGCGATTTCGTTCTTTTTGGAAGCGGGGAATTATAAAAAGTAGAAAAAACAGCTTACGGCGCTCGTCCGTAAGCTGTTTTTATGTATGTTGGTAGTTTGTTAAATCTTATTTAACGGTAACCTTTGTAACGTGGGGGTTAGGATTACCCTCGTACCAGAAGAGGAAGCCTTCGAGGTCGATAGTGTCGCCAACCTTAAGAGCCTCAACTGCCTTATAAACATCGGTATCCTTATCGCAAAGATCGGTTTCAACGCAGAACTGATATGTTGTTGTTCCGTCAGAAACGTTGAAGTAAAGGTCGCTGCCCTTTTCACCTGAGCCATCCCAGTTGTAAAGGAAAGCATACTCGGTGGTATCATCCTTCTTGGTGGAAGCAACTACCTTAAGGCCCTTAAGTGCAACGAGCTGGTTCTGATATTTGATAAGGTTATCCTTGTTGCCGAAAGCTGCGGTAGCATCTGTAGCCTTAGCGATATATTCGCCGGTAAGAACTTCGCAGGTAGCATCAACGATCTCAACCTCGCCGCCCCATTCGGATTTGGTACCGGAAATCTTTACCTTGCCGCCAACCTTGATCTTGTCATACTCAGCCTGAGTGCAAGCAAGTCTGTAAACGAAGTAAGCTCCGTCTCCGTCCTGAATGTAAAGAGAGGTGTTACCGTACTGAGAGTTGTAGATCTGCTTACCCTGAACGTAACCCTCGATAACAACGTCGGAATCAATTGCCGCTTCGCAATACTGAGCGTAGGTAAGAACGCCCTCGGACTTAGCGTTGATATCCTCTTCCTTTTCACAGGAAACAAGGGTGCAGGAAAGAGCAAGAACTAAAAGCAAAAGAACACTTACGATTTTTTTCATTTTTTCTTTCTTCCTTTTTGTTTTTTATTGTTTTTAACAAAATTTAAAGGCAAAGCCTTGTTAAATAATATTATAATACTTTTTTTGAAAAAGTCAAGGTTTTGTTTGAGATTGTTTTAGTTTTTTTGTATATAGCCAAACAAAATAGGCAACAGTGGCGCACCAAACCGTACAAAGAATAATTATTAACGCAACAGCACCGCCGGGAAGCCTACCCAGATCGTCCTGATATCCCGTTCTGACAATATTCAGCTTATAAAGCGAGTTCATCTCCCGATAGAGATCATCCATAAACTTTTCATCAACTGTTTTGTTTCTGCGCCTGTTCTTGGTAACCTCTTCGATCATCTGACCTGCGGCATTTCTGAGTGATGCCGAGTTCGAAAAAACAGGGGTGACGAAGGTGTTATCTATATTGTCAAGAAGAAGGTTTGTAGCTTCGAGCTTTACGTTGTAGTATAGATCGTTGTCCTCGCCCGAGCGCGAAAGGTAGTCCTTGTAGACGTCGCTGTTCTGCGCTCTCGTTGTTACGGGAACGTAGCCCTCTGTCTGAGAATAGGATATCTGCACACTGTCGGTAAGAAGGAACTGCATAAACAGCCACGATGCGAGAACCTCCTGATTATCCGCCTTGTTAAAGATACACATTGACGGACCCTGGGAGATCATCTGCGGATTTTCTGTATCAAACTGGGGTACGGGTCTTACGACGGTTTCAAAGTTCAGAAGTCTTTCCTCGGGGATATCGATAAGAGGTGCTTCACTTCCCATCCAGGTAGCGCCCGCCGTGGAGTCGATAGCGAAAATGCACTGACCCGAGTTGAGGAAGTTTGCGGGATATCCCGAAATTTTAAAGGTCGAAAACGCTTTTTTATCTACCTTTTCCGCGATAGAGAAGAGAAGGCTCTCGGTCTCATCGTTAAATATCAGAATATCGCCGTCCTCGTTTGAATAGTCGGCGCCCTTCTGCTTTAACATCTGGATCATCATATTATCGGTAGATTTGTAAATGAACGGTAAAAGGACCTCCTGCTCGTTGGCAACGAAAACCTCAACGTCCTCACCCTTTTCGTTCTTTACGGTCTTTTTGCCGAGCGATATAGCTTTTTCGCTGACCTCAAATATGAAATCCCACGTAATAATCTCGGGAATGGTATCATATCCGAGTGAATTTACGAAATCCTTGTTGATATAGCACGCTTCTGTCGAGCGCATAAAGGGAAGAGCGTAATAATCTTTATTGACTATACATTCATCAAGGAACGAGGGTACGATCTCATCCTTCGTTACCGAGTCGAATTTCACCTCGCTGCCGCCAAGACCGTATTTTTCATCGTTCATAATTTCCCCCAGGGGAACAACGATGTTCTCACCGAGCATATACGTTGCGATATGGTCGGGATAGGTGATGCAGACGTTGGGGGTCGTATCGGTAGCGATATTGGTTATAACGTCGTTATATATCTTTCCGTAATCGGTATATAGCTTCATATTTACCGTTATGTTGGGATATATTGCCGAAAAGTCCTCTATCGCCTTTTTATATACGTTTACCTGCGATATGTTTGTATCGTTTTTCGCCCAGAAGGTTATCTCGATAGGCTTTTCCGTGTCAAACTGCTCGGGGATTGCAAACGGGTGGAGCGCGTGCCTTCCGTGGCATGACGTGAGAGATAACGAGGAGAACGCGAGAATCAGCAGAAGGAGTAAGGATATAATCTTTTTCATCCTTTTGTACCTCCTCTTGCGACGCCTGCCATGATCTTCCTGCGGAATACAAGGAAGAGCACGATAAGCGGAATTGAAATTACTGTAACGGCTGCCATCATAGCGGGGATGTTTTCGCGTCCGAAGCCGCCCTCGCGTATTGCCTGGATTCCGTTTGATACGAGGAAATAATCCTCGTCGTCGGTAATGAGCCTCGGCCAGACGTACGAGTTCCAGCACTCGATTACCTTGAGTATCGTTATCGTAACGATAGTCGGGCTGCAGATAGGCACCATTACACGGTATAAATACTTGAAGTCGCTGGTTCCGTCAACCTTTGCTGCATAGTAAAGCTCGTCGGGAATCGTAGCGAAGTTTTCTTTCAGAAGATAGATATAGAATACCGACGTGACCGAGGGAAGAATAAGTCCCGCAAAGGTGTTGCGCAGGTCCATAGTCGTCACCGTTACGAAGTTTGTGATAACGACGAGCTCCGACGGTATCATCATAAGAGCGAGGAAGAGAGTGAACGCGAGGTTCTTGCCCTTGAAGCTTATTCTCGCAAAGCCGAAGGCGGCAAGAATCGTAACTACAAGCATAAGTCCCGTCGTTACAAGGGTGAAGATTATCGTGTTTACGAAGTAATCGAGAAGCGGTACGCTCTTAAATGCGGTAATATAGTTATCAAAGGTCGGGTCGGTGGGATAGAACTTCGGCGTGCTCTCCGCGTTGTACGAGCCGTAGCTCTTTATCGAGGTGAGTATCATCCAGAAGAAGGGGAAGAGAACTATGAGCGCCCATACTGCAAGCCCTGCATAGTTGAAGCCCTTTATAATTTTCTTATTTCGCTCGTGGGCGTGGCTTTTCTTAAGTAAGCTGTTTTCCATTTTTACCCTCCTCATCAGTAGTGAACGTGCTTGCGGCTTACCAGAAGGTTGATGCAGGTAATGGTAAGAACGATAACGAAGAGTATTATCGCCGCCGCAGATGCGTAAGAGGGATATCCGCCGCCGTCGCCGTAGAGCATATCGTAGATATAACCAACAATTGTGTTCATTTCGGCTACGTTAAGCTCGGTTCCGAAGAGCGCGACCGCGTCGCTGTATGCCTTGAAGGCTCCGATGAAGCCCGTGATGATAAGATAGAAGAGCATAGGCGAGATCATCGGGAGAGTTATCTTCATAAATACGCGCCACCTTGGCGTACCGTCTATCATTGCGGCATTGTAGTAATCCTGCTTAACCGAAGCGAGCGCGCTCGTAAGCACGAGTATCTTGAAGGGGAGAACTACCCATACCGTGTAGAAGCAGAGCACGAACATCTTTGCCGCGTACGGTCCGTCGATAAAGTCAACGGGTGACATTCCAAAGAGCCCGAGCACTATATTAACAAGACCGTCGGTATACTCGGTTTTCTGGAAAAGTATCATAAATACGAGTCCCACTGCAAGAGTGTTTGTAACGTATGGCAGGAAGAAAATAGTCTGAAACGCGTGGCGAAGCTTCTCAATAGATGCGAGTCCCACCGAGATGGCGAGAGCCAGAAGCGTCGATAACGGCACGGTGATTATTACGAGAATGAATGTGTTTTTCAGTGCCTGAAGGAAGTAGGGGTCGTGGAGAACGTAGGAGTAGTTATACGCTCCGATTCCGAAATAAGTTCCCGAAGCGGAGTTGAAGCCCTCCTCGAATGAATAAATAAAAACGTCGATCAGAGGATAGACCATAAATACGCCGAGAAACAAAAACGCAGGCAAAAGATAAAGCCAGCCCTTCAGATTGTTTTTTTCCATAGACCGAGTCCTTTCTAAAATATCGTTTAAATATTTATACCAATATTAACACAATATTTTTTTAATGTCAATGATGTTAATCTATTTTTTTGTTGCAATCGGCATTTTTATGTGATAAAATGTAGGCAAGTGCATTAAAAGAGGTTGGATATGGGAAAATATAACAATATTTTGAATCTAAAAGGCAAGAGCTGTAACGGAGAGATTATCTCGGAGAATTTCAGCTCCATATGCGATGCTATCAGAGTGAGTATCTCGGCGCGCGCCGCAGGAAACGCCACGGTTACTGTGATAGGCTACACCGCAGATGGCGAAACGACGAGCGTTTACGAGGAGAGCTTTTCCCCGGGGAAGATTTCGTTTGAGTATAGCTTTGATCCGATAAGCCTTGCCGTCTATGCGAGGGCGGAGAGCTTTGCCGTGAAAATAGAATCCGAGGGCGAGATAACGCTTGAGGAGCTTTCCGTCGACGAGGAGCTATCCGACGTCGGCGAGGAATACGGTGATGCGAGAGATAATACCGGAATCTCGTCGGAAGGCTTGCCCGTGGTGTACGTTACCTCACCCGACGGTGAGAGGGTAGAAGTGCCGAGAGTGCCGAGCCATGTGCTTTTCGTAGGAAACTCTCTCGTTTTCGGCATGGGAAAGCGATACGGAATGTGCGCCAGCGCACCCGATAAGGACTACTTCCATTACGTCAGCGAAACGATAAAGAAATACAATCCCGTGTGCAGTTTTACAAAGCTTTACGGCTCGATGTTTGAGCACGCGGAGAGCCTTGCCGCCTTTGACGAATGGTTTTACCGTGACTGCGCCGTGAATCCCGATAAGCCTATTCCCGCCGAAGGGTACTTTACGCCCGACCTTGATCTTATTTTGCTCCAACTCGGTGATAATATTAACACGGATGATAAGGCTTCTACATTCATTGTAACGAAGGATATCCTCATCGAGAGAATAAAGGAAAGATGCCCTCGCGCGAGAATAATCTGGATACACGGCTGGTATAACAGATCGCGTACCTACGCGTCTATACGTGAGATGTGCGACAGGTGGGAGCTAGAGAGAATAGATATCGGCGCTATCCGCTCGCACGCCACCGAGGCTCATTCGCAGAAATACTACTTTGACGTAAATGCGGGAGAGCAGAGAGAAGTTTCGGAAAGATGGATAACCCACCCCGGCGACCTCGGAATGAAGAAGATTGCCGATAAGATTATTGAAAAGCTGAAGCTTGAGCGCGCCCCGCTTGCGTGAGCGTGCTCAACTAAGCTTTCCTCAGGAAAGCTTAACTTCACTTGCACAAAGTGCAAACTTCACTGCGAAGCAACTTCACTTTCGCTCGGGCGAAAACTTCACAAATTATAGAAAAACGTAGGTTTTCAACCTTAGTGAACTATGTTAAGATAAAAAAGGTAGGGGCATTGCGTATCAATTCACAACACCCCTACTTTTTTTATTCGTTATACCAAAATACGAGAGCCTAGAATACACTTATATCTAACTCTCTGTTAAGAAGCTCTAAAGCTCTGACACCCGCAGCGCTGTTTCCCTTGGCATCAAGCGCGGGAGAATAGATACCGATGCCCACTCTGCCTGGAACAACAGCCATGATACCGCCGCCGACGCCGCTCTTGGCGGGCACGCCGACTCTGAAGGCAAATTCACCCGAGCCGTCGTACATACCGCATATCGTAAGGGTGGCGTTAACGTATCTGCCATACTCCTTCGGGAATAGTCTGTTTTTTGTTTCAGGGTCGATACCGTGTAAGGATAAGACAGCCGCAATGCGAGCGAGATCAACCGTTGTAACCCGTATCGAGCACGCCTTAAAATAGATGTCAACGACCTCCTCGACTTCGCAGTCGATAAGTCCGTACGCCTTGAGCATATAGGCGAGCGCGCGGTTTTTGTTACCCGTCTTTTTCTCGGATAGGTAAACGTCCTCATCAACGTCAAGATCAGGATTTCCCGCAAGCTGACGGGTGAAGCTCAGAAGACGAAGAAATTTTTCCTCATAGGTTGCGCCCTTGATAAGGGTCAGAAGGGCGATAGCGCCCGCGTTTACCATGGAATTTATATGCTCGCCGCTTAAGGCTCTGTCACTGTAATTAAAGGTATCGAATGGCTTTCCCGTCGCCTCAACGCCGACAAGGCTTCGCACGGATGCGAGCCCCCTGTCAATAAGCGCGAGAAGAAGTATCATAGGCTTTATAACGCTCTGCGCCGTGAATTTAACTTTTGCATCTCCTATCGAGGTGACCTTTCCGTCATCGTAGACGGTGATGCCGAAATCCATCGGGTTTGCCTTTGCAAGCTCGGGGATATATGTTGCAACCGAGCCGTATTTAGTATACTCCTTGCAGTCTTTGAGGATTTTGTTTAGTAGATTCTCCATATATTTTCTCCGTGTTTGAAATTCGTTTTTTTGTTTTTTGTAAATAAATATTATCAAAATGGCAACGTTTCAAAATAAATTTGCTTAAAACGCATGCGGTTTATGGGGGGCATTGACTAAGTGATGCCCGTGTTATTTAACGGTGAAACTGATAAATTCCGAATTTTTGCCGCATCGCAAAAGCATTTTAATTTCGGTAATTCCACACTTAACTCCAAACGTCTGTTTGCGATTATTATACATCGTCCCACTTTACTTGTCAAGATAAAGCAGGTATACTAAATTTGATTGTTTACAATAAAATGAAAATGCATTATAATACAGATAGATATATTAAGAAATATATTATTTGTTATTTTGCGAGAATACAGAGGTAGTACAAATGCTGTTTAAAGAAAGACGTTTTATAAAGGCGCGTCCCGTATGGGAAAAGGGGATGCAGGTCGAGCTTAATCATTCTCTGAAGTTTGTTTCAAATATCGAGGGAAGCAAAAATGCGCTTCTTCGCATTTCGGGATATACAGGCTATCAAGTTTTTATAAATGATGAATTTATCCATTTCGGTCCTGCGAGGGCAGGGCGCGGACACTATCGCGTAGATGAGGTCGACATAAGCGAATATCTGACAGTGACAGATAATAATGTAACCGTAATTTCTACCGGTTACTACTGTGATACTTTCGAATGGTTAAAAGAACCGTCATTTTTATGCGCTGAAATTATCTGCGACGGAGAGGTAGTTGCATATACCGGCGGAGATGGATGGCACTCGTATTCGTATAACGAACGTGTAAAGCGTGTTCAACGTTATTCTTTCCAGCGCGCATTTGCAGAGGTTTATGATATGAGCCGCCGAGATAGTTCCGAAGAGGTGGAGCTTGAGATCTGCGGTGAAAAGAAATTTATTGAGAGAGATATAAGCTATCCTGAATTTCCGCGTGAGTCGGTGCGTGAGATATACGGCGGGGGCTCGGTTACTCATATCATACCGGAAAAATATTATAACCGTCGCGAAGTGGTAAATGCAGGTAAAACGGTTGACGGTTTTGCGCCGGAAGAAGCAGAGATAATTAGCATACATAAAGCGGAGGAACTGAAGCTTTGCTGCGACGGACGTAAGCCATCATTGCCGGCAATTATGAACTCCGATACATATCTTTCCGCCTCTATGAAAGTGAACACCACAGGTTTTATTGAAGTTTCGCTTCGCTGCCTTGAAGATACCGAATTGTATATGACCTTTGATGAGTTGCTTGTTGACGGTAAGGTGGATTTTGCGAGAAACCATACTTCCAACGTGGTTTTATATCGCCTCAAAGGCGGAAATGATTATAAGCTTATCACCGCAGAGCCGTATACTTTCAAATATTTGAACGTAATTACGAGCGGCGGAAAAATCGAGCTCGGTTACGTTGGTATGATAAGAACGGATTTTAACAGTTCGGAAATTATTATGAGCTTGAATCCCCGTAAAGCCGATGCCGTTATCGAGCGTATATACGAAGCTGCGGTTGAAACGTTCCGTCAAAACACTTTTGATATCTATATGGACTGTCCTTCTCGAGAAAGGGCAGGTTGGCTTTGCGATAGCTTCTTTACCGCGAGAGTTGAGAGATTACTTTCCGGTAAAAGCACGGTTGAGAAGTGTTTCTTATCAAACTTTGCAATGGAAGATACCTACAAAAATATACCTCGCGGTATGCTACCGATGTGTTATCCGTCGGACTTCAGAGCTCCGGAATTCATACCGAACTGGGCTATGTGGTATTTGCTTGAGCTGAAGGAGTACCTTGACAGGACGGGAGATCGCGATCTTGTAAATGACCTTTATCCAAAGATGCTTGAGCTTTGCAAGTATTTCGAAGCTTATGAAAACAGCAACGGACTTCTTGAAAAGCTTGATGGATGGGTATTCGTTGAGTGGTCTATGTGCAACAATCTTGTTCAGGACGTTAACTATCCTTCAAATATGCTGTACTACAAATTTTTAAAGACGATGTACGAGCTTTACGGAGATGACAAGCATAATCAAAAAGCCGAAAGATTAAAAGAAACGATAAGACAAGAGAGTAAGATAGGCATATTCTACTGCGATAATTCCGTGTTTAAAGACGGAGAACTTACACTATCCGGTGAACGTACCGAAACCTGCCAATATTACGCATTCTTTACGGGTGTAGCCACTGTCGAAGAAGATAAAGAGCTTTGGCAAACGCTTGTAGATGATTTCGGTCCCGAGCGTAAAGAAACCGGGAAGTGGAAGGAAATACATCCATCGAATGCGTTCATAGGCAATTATCTGCGTCTTGAGCTTCTCTGCCAAAACGGAAGATATGATAAGCTCGAAGAGAATATATGCGGATATTTTGATTATATGGCAACTCTTACAGGAACGCTTTGGGAGCATAAGGACATAAAGGCAAGCTGTAATCATGGATTTGCCTCTCACGTTCTGGTCTGGCTTGATAAGCTTGGTTATATAGAACGAAAATCGGAGGCCAAAGGATAAAATATGAAAAAATCTGTAAATTTTGCGGTTATAGGCGATTGTCACTATTCTAAAAAAGGGAATTATTCAACGCGCGATTGCCTTGGAGCAAAGGGAAAAGTTTGTTCGATAGTAGATAAATTAAATGAGAGTGATTTGGATTTCGTTTTCAGTCTCGGAGATCTTGGAGATGGACATGACATAAGCGAAGCTCCCGAAATTGCGGATGCTTTTTCAAGGTGCAAGCACCCTGTTAAATATGCTATAGGAAATCACGATCTTGTGCGTCGCGGAGAGGTGGAGCATGCGGAGCTTGTAAAGATGCCGGCTCCTACGTATGACTTTTACGTAAAAGGATTCCGTTTTATAGTATTAAATGCTTTTGAGATAAGCAGATTTAGCCGCGACGAAAAAGAAAAGGAAGCGTATTGGGATTTCAGGAAGAATAATCCGGACGTTCCGGTTCAGGAATGGCCCGGCCTGTTTCGCGAAAAAACTTGGGATGCGCTCAAAAGTACGCTTGATGATGCGAGCTGTAAAGGAGAGGACGTTATAATCTTCTGCCATGTTCCCGTATATGATCTTTCTTGCCTCAGAGAACCCGGGGAAACAGAGCCTACGGCAAGAATTGTTGAATATGAAAAAATGCTTGCTCTTTTGGATAATTACAATAACGTCAGAGCTTATATAGCGGGTCATTATCATCCCGGCGGGCTTTCCGTAAGACGTGGCGTCGTTCATAAAACCGTGCGTTCCGTTTGCGATTTTAAAGAAGAAACTTATTGTCTTGTTTCTGTTGATGAAGAGAAGGTAAGGATTTTCGGTAAGGGAATGGAAACCGATTTTATTTATTCGTATGCAAGCAATTAAATTAAATCATAATGATATATTCCCGCAAGCTTGCGGGCAAAATCATAGCCGTTATAATAGATAAAAGTCAGAGCAAATGTCTTACCCCCGTATACGAAAAGGCTGCCCCGATATCTTGCGGGGCAGCCTGAAATTATTTATCCGATGGTTTTAAAAATCATTTGGTAAAGTAGATCTCGATATCGCCCATATCAGTCTCGAACGTTGCGCGTTTATCGCCGCCGACAGAGTTCTTGACGTTAGACGTGCCGAGATCCTTTTCAACGAGGATTGTGTAGTCAACCTCAGCTCCCGAGAGGGTCGCTGTGATATCGCCGATATCTGTCGTGATATCTATTCTGTTCGCGCGGATCTCACCGTTCTCGTGCGAGATATCGCCGTTTGCGGTTTCTGCGTCAAGGCTCGTTGCCGTGATAATTCCGAACATATCGATTTCACCGTTATCGGTTTCGAGTTCGATAATTCCGTTTGAGGTAACGTCGGTCAGGGTAATATATCCGTTTTCGGTGGACGCGAGAAGCTTTTCCGCAGTGATGCCGCTAAGTGTTACGTCACCGAGATCGGTCTCGAGATTGAGGGTAATAGCTCTCTCTGCGGGGATAGTGATCTTAACGGTAGGCTTGCTCATATCGTAGCCTATGCTCCTCAACGTGTCAATTTTTTCATTGATCTTAAGCGTGCCGCCAACATCGGTGACGGTGAGCTTTGAGAGGGCATTACCGCCCTTAGTGTAGAGCTGTGGGTAGGTTACGGTAAGCTTTTCACCGACGGAAACTATGATGTCCGCATTCGTGTAGTCAACAGAGATAGAGGTGAGCGCTTTGCCTGCTTTTTCTTCGTAGGTGTTTTCTTTGATTTCTGCTGTTGCAATGCCGTTCTTATTGAAGCCTGATGCGGCAAAGGCTATGAAGAATATAAGTCCGCCGACGAGGAATAATGCCACGGCTACGAGTAGTAATTTTTTTAACATAGTATTTCTCCTTTCGCTTTGGCTGTATTCTTTCAGCTCAAATTTTAAGCCTCGAGCGCCAAAGGCTTTTTTTCTTTGAAGAGAATGGATAAGACTCTCTTCAGGTGTGAATTAAAGATTTTTTAAGCGCCTTATTTTGAGTAAAAGCCCATCAAATATTTGTATGCGAAAACCGCAACCCGTTTTGCGAGGTAGATAAAGGCTACTGTGATTATAAAGCCAAGTCCGATTCCCGCGAGTCCGATTCCGAGTAATGAGAGAAAAACAAGGAATCCGTCCCCTACGAAAAGATGAAGGAAGCTAAGGATAAACGCTCCGGCACCGCCGATAGCAATACCTGCGCCGCTCGCGGCAAACGAGAGTATTGCCGAGATAGCGAGAAGTGCTGCGAAGGCGAGCGGAATAACCGGGAATAGGGTTGTCTTTGCGATTCTTTTCATTTTTTCCTTTTCGGGAATAGTAATTTTTATATTAACGGTCTTTTCGGTTGATTTCTTTTCACCGTCGGAGCTCTCTTTCGCTTCGGCGCGAATCTTTTCCGCGCATTCCTCGGGCGTGCCGAACTCCTTTATGATATCCTCGTCGGAAAAGCCTGCATCGCGTTTATCTCCGTATATCTCGGCATAATATCTTTTTGCTTCGTCTATCTCATTCTCGGGAAGTCCTGCAAGCATGGACTTCAGCTCCGATTCCCATTTTGTATACGTCACGTTGTTTCTCCTCCTGTTCTGCGCCTGTGGCGCGTGATGAAGCTGCTTATCTTTGCGAATTCTTCTATCGTTTCGATGAACTCCTCGATCTTCTCAATACCCACCGCGGTAATTCTGAAATACTTTCTCAGTCTGCCGTTGTATTCAATACTGTGCGTCGTAACTGCGCCTGAGCTTTCAAGCCTTCTCAGAATGGGGTAAAGCGTTGATTCGGAGATCTCAATATACGGTGCAAGGTCGGAAATTATTTTGTAGCCGTACGATTCTTCCTTTTCGATAGAGGAGAGCACGCAGATTTCAAGCAGCCCTTTTTTTAGCTGGGCATCCATATAATAAGTCCTCCTTATCGCTCGGGCACGCAAAAAAACATTTGAATTAACGTTAATTCCATACGATTTTAACGCTTTTGTTCCGTGCCGTTTGTTTGGGTAGAACGAATACCACCCTTTGTATAATATTATACATTGCATAGTATTGTTTGTCAACCCCATTTTTTAAAAAAATCAAAAAAATTTTTCCTTTGTCGGGGCATATTTTAAAATAGAAAATATTTGGTTTTTATCTTAGAAAACGGTATAATATCTATTGACTTTCAAAATTTTGTATGATATAGTTAGAGATGTTTGAATATCATTATATTTTTAAATTATCGGAGGATACATATGTTATACGGAGACGGAAAACACGATGATACAGAAGCTTTGCAGGCAATGCTTGACGAATGCGGAATAGTTATGCTTGCTAAACCCGGTACGTATCTTGTCAGCAAAACTCTTATTATTCATTCAAATACCAGATTCGTTCTCTCGCCCGGTGCGCACCTGCTTGCCGCACCTTATTCGAAGTGCGCCCTTATTGAAAACGAGCATTTCAGAGGCAACGGAAGGGATTGCAATATTGAGATCATAGGTGGTATTTTTGACGGAAACTGCGATAATATGGGACTTGACGGTGAGTATGAGGCTATCCACAGACTTGACGATCCATACAGCCCCGATCTTTTCAAGGGAAAGCTTATCCGCTTTGCCCACGTTGACAATATTGCCCTCGAGAAGCTGACAGTAAAGGACCCCGTAAGCTACGGTATTCAGATAGCGGACTCGGTCGGCTTCGTTACCCGCGATATCCACTTTGATTATAACTGGCACTTCGGTACGACGGACGGCGTGCATATCAACGGCCCTGCCTGCGACGGAGTGATTGAAAATCTCCACGGCACGACCAATGACGATATGGTATCGCTTACGACTATCGACGAGTCTCACGCAGAGGTTAGTGCCGGTGATATCTCGAACGTATATATTCATAACGTATCGGCGCATAACGGTTACTCGGGCGTAAGACTTCTTACGGCTGGGGATTTTGATATAAAGAACGTAGTTATCAGCGGAGTTTACGGCGACTACCGTCACAATGCCGTTCTCGTTTCTCATCACAATATGAGAGCCGGAACAAGAATATGGTTTGACAATATTATCATAGAGCATATCCACGCATCAAAGAGCTGCACGCCCCTGGGCGACGGATGCTTCAGATATTGGGAGGGTGAGTGCTACCGCGGTCCCGTTATCTGGTTTGAGCGTGGCGTTCACGTGGGAAGCGCGGTTATCCGCGACGTAACGAGGCACGAGGAATCGACCGTGACCTGCGGTTACCTTATCCAGCTTGATAAGGATACGACCTTCGACCGCCTTGTCGTTGAAAACGTGTACCAGACGAACGCCGATGGCGTTGACGCGCCCGTTTATTTCAACGAGGCAACGATCGGTGAGTATATCGAGCGCGACGTAAATAAAACCGCAATGAAGCAATCGAAGAAGTGAGAGGGACTTGCGCGGTTAAGTTGCCTTCGGCAGTGAAGTTCACTTCGTGAGTGAAATTATCCTATAGATAGTGAAGTTTTGCCCGTTCGGGCAAGTAAAGTTTTGCCTTTGGCAAAGTGAAAAGAATAAAAATGAGGGGCGATATCACTGAAATGATACGCCCCTTTTACGATTCAATTTCCAAATCGGATGAACTGAATAATTCATCATCCAAAAACTCGGTAAGAGACATACCAAAGCCTCTTGCGAGCATAATTACGGTTGTTAGTGTAACCGTTTTATTTCTTCCGTTCATTATACATTGCATACTTCCATGCTGGATTCCCGAGTCTTGCTCTAAACGGTATTGAGATATACCTTTTTCCTTTAGCAGCTTGGAAATCCGCTTTGCAACAGCAAAATTTACAGTCAAGCTTATACCTCCGTTATAAGAAGATTTAACTGCGTAGGTTTACCTACATGTATATTGTAGCAACAAATCTTGTAAATTATAAGAAGGTATACCTACATATTAAACTTGTTTTTTGAAAAGAAGTGTGTTATACTATGTAGGTAAACCTACATAAATGGAGATGTAAGATGATTGTTGCATTTTGCGGTCACGCTAGTTTTTCACAAGGCTCGGAATATGAGCAAAAATTAATAGAGCTTCTCACTGAAGTAGTCGGGGATGCGTATGCAGATATATATCTTGGCGGCTACGGAGAATTTGATAGCTTCGCTTATCGCGTTTGTAAAAAATATAAAGAAAGTCATCCAAATGTTTGTTTGATTCTTATTACGCCATATCCGGCGGTGAAAAATGAAAATAATAATTCGAAGCTTTTGCAGTTTTCGTATGACGGTACAATATATCCCGAGCTTGAGAATAAGCCGCAAAAATTTGCTATATACTATCGCAATCGGTGGATGGTTGACAAGGCTGATTTTATGATTGCATACGTCAGGCATGATTGGGGCGGAGCTTATGCTATGCTTAAATATGCAAAGCATAAGAAAAAAGCAATCTATAATCTTGCAGAGCTTTATTAATATAAAAAGGGCAGGTACACAAGATTGATTTCTTGCATACCCGCTCTTTATTTATTGCTTGTGGACTTTTAAGCTAAGTCAAAGTCCCAGATACCTTCAGCCTTCCCCAGCGGGGGAAGGGGGACCGTCCTTGACGGTGGATGAGGTGTCTATCATTGGTAGAATTCAGTGTTCAACCAAGGTCGAAGTCCCAAATTCCGTCGTTATCCTCTTTTGGAGTTGTTTCGGTGCCGGGTGAGGTAGTGATAATATCTTCCGTTTTAAGCTCTACGATTTCAAGCTCGGGAGCTATATAACCTAAAGCCCCGAATTCATTCTTTTCATTTTGCATTCTGCATTTTGAATTCTGCATTATTTCTACCTCCTTTATTAAGACTGAAGTGAATCGTAATAGTCGAATATTGCATCAAACGCGCCGATATCAAAGAGCCTTTCAAATATCACGTTACCGATAAACGCATAGCCTACGGCGTTGGGATGGCAGCTGTCCGCAAGGAGGAGCGTCGATACGGTTCCGTTGATGATATTCTCTTGTACTGATACTATCGCTTCCTCGGAATAACCGACGAATTCGTAAGCGCGTCTTGATGAATTCAGCTCGTTACCCATATTGATATAACGGTCGCCCCAGCGCGCTGTAAGAGCCTCGGTTATAGCACGTCTTGATTCGGTGCTGCCTGAGGTAGAGGAAATTATCAGATAGTGCTCGGGGTTGCCGCAAGCCTTGAGTATCTCCTCCTGCTGTGCAATAAGGGTAGATATATCGGAGTTATAGCCGCCGTTTTCACCCATAAATATAATAGTTGTTCTTCCGTCGTAGATGACAGATGCGTTGGTTACGACCTTTGTTCCCGATGCGAAATTAACAACGTCGGTCTTTCCGTCGGTGCGGGTGAAGGTATATTCAAGATAAGCGGAGTCACAGTTCCAGATATATTTTCCTTCGGGAGCACCGGCTTTCATAGCGCAGGTGATGATACCCGTTACGGTAACGGTATTTCCGTTTGCATCGGTTCCGATAATGGAAACGTTGCTCATCTCGGGGTTAACTTTAGTATCCTTGCGGAAAACTCCGTCGCGTCCGCTCATTCCGCCCGTGTTCTGCTTGAGCGGTATGACAACGGGAGATCCGGAGATACTTACGGCATCGCCGAGATACAGATAATAGCTTTCTGTATTTGCTCTTGCCGCTATTGTAAACGTAGTTTCTCCGCCGACACCGCAGTTTGCGATCTCGATACCTCCGTATACCTTGCTTGCGATAAGATTGCGGAGTACTTCGGAATAAGTACCGCCGTTTGCGGTGCTTCCGAGTGAGATAAGGTCGATATTATGCTGATTTGCGGCGGTGGTATTGTTTGTGTTTGAGCCTGCGGTTATGGAATCGCCCCACGATGCTATATTGGGAAGCTTTTCTTCTGCGGTTGCGGAATTAATACCTGTCGGTATTTTTTTATAAATAACCTTGACCTCGGCGCTTGAAGTAGCAGTTGCCTTATAGTAAAGAGTACGTGTATAGTATCCCGCCACCGCAGGGGAGGGAACGGAGATATCCGCCCCCTTTACTGCGTATACGGTTTTGGAATCTGCGAGCGTGTTTCCGTCCTCGTCAACATAGTTTATCTTTACGGTTACGCTGCTTTTGAAATCTCTTGCGCTCTGGCAGTATTTCCAGAAACGTTCAACGAGTGTTTCAAGCTTTTCGTTATTCTGCGTTTTTGCCCACTCAAAATATGCCGCTATGTGATAGCTTCCGCACTCTCTTCCGTCAATAAAATACGTAAAGGTTTCGCACATTGCGTATGCATAAACGTCCATCTCGATATAGGTTCCGTAGGAATCGCTTCCGATAACCGTATCGAGCTTTTTATTTCCTATATAGAATTCATACTTATCCGCAGAAGCAGAGCCGTCGATGTAGAATTTAAGGGCGGGAGTGGAATTAAGCGCAAAGGTAACGGATGAGAGTCCCTCGTCGGGAGCTTCCGTGCTGCCTTCGTCAGTATGCGGAGCGGTTTCGTCATATCTTGCTCCTATAAGGGAATCGATAGCAGCTACAGTTCCGTCGGTATCGGTGCCGAAATAGCTGTAAGCGGCTCTGACGTATGAGAGCACGTCGCGAAGTATCTGCTTTTCAACAGTTGTTCCCGATGCGAATATCTTTGTCGCATATTTCAGAAGAGAGAAGTTAAAGCGACCCGTAACGGTGGAGTCACCGTATGATACGCTTACCTCGAGCGGCATTTTTGCTGCCGCGCTCTTGGCATCAAGCGCTATCTGCATCTTATAATATGACTTTCCGTCGAGGGTAACCTTTACCGAGTCGAGGTCTGCAAGGTTTGCGTAAGAGGTACCGCAAAGGGTAAATCCAAGCGTTTTGTCCTCAGGAATGTAAACGTTCATTATAATGCTCGAATCGAGCGTTATGCTTATCTTTGGAGAGTAAGAGAGAAGCGCCGATACGCTGAGCTTATAGGTTGATCCGCTCGCATCCTCGGAATATTTAACGAAGGTAAGAGTACCGTTGTTAAAGAGAGCTTCGGGAGCTGATGCGTGCGAGGGTAGATGAAGCGTTGTGTAGTTTCCGCTTTCCGATTTTGCGAACGTCAGCGTGTCGTTTTCGTCGGACGACTTCATTATAGCAGGGGAGCTTACGCTGTTTGCTGTGATATTTCCGCCGATCACCGTTATATCCGTATCAACGTAATTGCAGGCGGAAAGATCGAAGAGAAGCGCTGTATCGCTGTTGAACGAGCAATCCTTGAAGGTTGCTGAAATATATACGTTCTTGGAGCCCGATGCACCGTCAACCACGTCGTAGCGTCCAACGCTTATAAGAGGCGAGTATACGCTGACGTAGCTGTTCTTGTCAAAGGTTACGTTTTCGTATGTGAACGTGAAGTTTTTAGTACCCGAATAACCGAAGTTGCCGCTTGTTCCCTTGGAGTTGACGTACATTATCGGCATATCGTTTGTCAGAATAGTACCGTTTTTAACTATAACCGCAGTGGTTTCGAGTATAGTATTGTTGATAGCCTTTCCGACGACGTCGAAGAGGTAATTACTCTTCTGCGTAAGCACGTGACCGCAGAGGTCTATCGTAAGAGTTCCGTCTATCTGAGCAAAGTTGACGTACGCTGCATCCGTATGCTCATAGTTCTTATGCATATAAAGCGTTAATTCGCCTCCTGCGTATATTCCGCCCGAGTTTGCGGGATAGAGAAGCACCTTAACTCTGTCTATAGCGTTCTTATAGAGATCGTATGAGCCTATGTGAAGATTACCGTAGAATAGAGAGAACGTTTTTGCGGAATGATGCTCGGGAATATAGCCGGACTCCGTCTTGAGGGACGAGAGTGCGTAGATCGTTGTTCTGCTGCTTTCCGCAACGTCATTAGATATACCCTTGCTCGCAAGATATTTTATA
Organism: Eubacteriales bacterium; assembly: GCA_045654585.1. Taxonomy (GTDB): domain Bacteria; phylum Bacillota; class Clostridia; order Oscillospirales; family CAG-272; genus UBA1740. Next base: position 13,477 of record JAZONS010000028.1, on the reverse strand, counting down.
CCGTCATCGGTATTGAAAGCTACCGTGGGAGCTGTCGCGGTATAGGCAAGCACGAATTCCGTTCTCGCGCCGCTTGAATTTTTAGCAAAGAGAATACTGTCTTCGGTAGCGAAGCCTTTATTTAAGGTAAGGTCGGTGAGGCTCTTTGCCTTGACAGTACCGCCCTTTATTGTGAGGGTGGATTTTGCCGCGCCGCCTGTGCAGCTGTCGTTAAGAACTATTACACCGCTGAGTGTTGGGAAGTTGAGCGTGCAGTTTGTTAATTCAACGTTTAATTCAGCCTTCTGCGTCGAAGTGTAAGAGCCGCGCGCACAGAATAAGGTGAACGCATTTCCGTTAGGCTCAACGGTTACGCCGTCAAATTTGACGTTGCAGACCTTGGTTCCGGTATACTTTCCGCTACTGCCGAACATTTCAACGATAGGCTTTGATGTGCAGAGAGTACCGTTCTTGAATTCGAATCCCGTCGCGTACTGATAGCCCAATCCTTCTCTGACCTCAAGTCCAATGAGTCTTGGCGCGGTAGAGGTGAGCTTTTTGCCGTTGAGGTCTACTATGATATTACCGCCCACCTGGAATGCGGCGTTCCAGCCTGCACCGGATGCCGTTCCCTTGGTTGAGCAGTCCTTAATTAAATAAATTACTACCGTACCGCCCTGGTATGCACCGCTGTTTGTCGCAAGATACTGTCTTGCCTTGTCAAGTCCGCCGTCGATAAACTCGGTGCCCGTTTGCAAAAGCTTATATGCCGACTCGCCGCTCTTCTTTGCAAAAATCACGAAGTTTACGTCGCTGTTCAGCGTGCTGGAAGGAATCTCGCCGTAGGGGGTCACAACCGTTGCGGTCGTATATGCAAGCGCTCTGTCGCTCTCTCTGTCACCGACCGCCGTAACCGCATAGGTCGTTCGAATATCTTTATCCGCAGCACTCGGTGTGTAGGTATAAGAGGTAGATGTTGTGTTAGCGATAAGTGTGTACGCAGAAGCGTTGCCCTTTGCCGCGTAAATGTTATAAGACGTAGCGCCACCGGAGCTAGACCAGGAGAAGTCAAAGCCGCCGGAGATGTTTTCGGTGTAGGTGAAGTCGGCGGGAGCCGCAGGCTTCGTAACAGAAGTAAATCCGCTTACGGTATATGTCTTGCCAAGCTCGGTATTAAATGAGATAAGGTCGGCTCCGTCCGTGGTGAAGCTCACCGTATTGCCGTCGGAATCCGTGATAGTAGCGCCCGTTATCGAAGGATAGTAAACGGATGCCTTGCCACCCGAATTTGACGTTATTTCGATGACTGTTGCAACGCCGTCTTTCCAGGTTGCCGCGACCTCAAAGTTGCCTCTTGCGACAAGACCGCTGTAAGAGCCGTTCTGCCATGCGGATGGAAGCGCAGCGAGAGGCTCGATATAACCCTCGTGGCTCTGAAGCAACATCTCGGAAACACCTGCGGTAGCGCCGAAGCTTCCGTCAATCTGGAAGGGAGGACCGATATTCCAAAGGTTGTATGCGGTTCTTTCTCTTATAAGAGAGTCGAAGAGTCTGTATGCCTCATCACCCTCCTTAACTCTTGCCCAAAGATTCATTCTGTGCGCTCTGGACCAGCCCATAGAGCCGTTGCCGCGGTTTTCAAGAACGACCTTTGCGGCATCAAGCCATGCGGGAGTGCTTGAGTTGATAAGGTTTCCGGGATAAAGACCGACAAGCTGTGAGATATGTCTGTGAGTGGGATCGTCGCCGAGGGAGCTGTAATAGTTTTCCTCGCGGAATTCCTTGATCTGACCCGAGAGTCCGACGTTGATAGGATCGTATTTATCTATCTGCTCCGTAACCGTTGCTAAGATAGAGTATTCCTCAGATGAAAGAAGCTCGCTGTCACTGAGATCGATTCCGAGCTCGCGCGCCGCTTCGAGTGCGTGATAATTGTTGAGATATGCGAAGGTCTGCGCATAGGTAGTACCTTCCGTGTAGTACCACACGCCGTTAACCTTCATTTCGGGAGAATCACAGTACTGAACGAGATAGTTTCCGTCATCGTCCTCTTCAACGCACTTGGTTATGTATCTTGCCGCGTTGGTGAGAATGCTGTAAACGTAATTGAGCACTGCGGGGTCTTTGGTGTAGGAATAGTAGTCCCAGAATACCTGAGTAATAAATCCGAGGTTGCCCGCGGAGCGGTCGCTCGTGTATCTGTATGGATAGATATGGTTTCCGATAACCCAACCGTTACCGCCGTCCTTATCGAGCGCATCGGGGTTATTCGTTTTTATAATATCGTCAGCATATGCTTCTGCCTGCTTCATATATGCCTCGTTGTATGCAACGTATGCTTCAAACGTTTCGGCTAGGTTAGTCGAGAATGCAGGCCAATAGTTCATCTGCACGTTTATATTGTGAGTGTAAGCTGCAGCCCACGGCGGTGTGTTGTAGGTGTTCCACGCGCCTTGAAGGTTTGCGGGGAGGGCGCCGCTTCTTGATGAAGCTATAAGAAGATATCTGCCGTATTGGAAGATGAGAGCTTCAAGATAAGCACTTCGATTTCCATTCTGATAATCTTCAAGAAGCTTATCCGTAGTTTTAGAGAGGTCTGCTTCGGTGTATCCGAGGTTTAAGCCAACTCTGCCGAAGAGTGAATCGTGATCGGAAATATGAGCATTTTTCAGTGTGTTGTATGCCTCGTCAAAGCTTTTACCGGAAAGCTTTTCGTCGATAGCCGTCATATATCCGCCAACCTTCGCCCTCGTATCCTCGAGCGTTGTATTCTTGGTCGGCTTTGAGGTATCCGCAGAAGTGAAAACATCCTCCGAGAGTACGTAATCAGTGCCGAGAGTTACTACGATATAAGCGCTCTTCGCACCGCTTACAACGATAGTTCCGTCAGTGTCGGTTATCTCTTTTCCGTCTGTATCCTTATACGTGTGCGCAACGGACGATGCGGTGACTGAACCGCCATCTGTATATACGCGGTAAAGACCGAGGAAATCTATATCGTAATAGCTCATTTTGCCGGCAAGCTCTATCTCGCCGACTCCGTTTGTAACTCTCGACGTTACAGTACCGCTCTTGGTGACTCCATCACCCGTGAACGCGCCGTGAGACTGCTCGTAGGGAATGGTGGGACGGAGAGTGAAGGAAAGTGCGCCGTCCGTGTCAGCATCAAGCCTGATTACGAGTGCACGGTCGGGATATGAGGTGAAGTACTCTCTCGTGTAGGTTACGCCGTTATACTTATATTCAACGCCCGAGATAGCGGTTTTGAGATCGAGATAACGGCTGTAATCGCTAACTTGTGAATTCGTATGATTGAAATCAATATAGGTCTCGGAGAAGCTGTTAAGTCCTCCGATAGTGTACCAGGTGCCGCTGGAATCCTTGACGCTCGTCGGATTCATCAGCGTCTTTTCGGTGATCTGAATTCTTTCGGTTTCGGTCCGTCCGAAAACGTTAGCGCCGAAATAGCCGTTTCCTATCGGGAGCGACCAACGCTCCCATCCGATATCCGAATTTGCGCCTGTCGTCGATGCTGATGGGGAATTCTCGTTTTCCTCGAGCGCTTCTTCGTCATACCAAAGCTTCAGGGGAATATCGCTTCCGTCTGTAGCGGTAGCATTGGTACCGGAAGCACTTGCGGTGAGGGCAAGCGGAATAGCTCCGATAAGCATTGAGATGAGGAAGAGTAGTGAAATCATTTTCTTTTTCATCTTAAAACTCCTTTTTGTTGTATTTGCTCGGTGATAAGCTGACGTTTTGGTAAAAATGCTCAAAAAATATCTATTACACATAAATATTTTAATCACAACTTGATTTTAGCATATGCTTGTGCTAAAATAAATGTATAATTATACTTTTATTTTTGTAAGTTTATGTCATCGAGGGCACGGTTATGGAGAAGTTACCGAGAAGTTCAAAATTCTATTTTGAGAGTAAGGATACTTTTAAAAGCGAGATAGATAAGGTGCATGCCTTTCCGCGAGCGGATTTTGAGGCGGGAATGCATATGCAGGAGTTTTTTGAAATTAACATAATAACGCGTGGAAGCGGAACCCATTATATAGGAGATGGGTGCGTTGCAACGAAGCTTGGCGACGTTTTTGTTATTCCTCCGAAGGTAGAGCATGGTTTTGTCGGTGGTAAGGGCTTTGACGTTTTTCACGTTCTCATCAGTGATAAGTTCATTCAGAATAATATGGATGACTTGCAAAAATTACCCTCGTTCTTTACGCTCTTCAACGCAGAGCCTATTATGAGAGGTAAGGCAAAGGATGCCTTGCATCTTAGACTGGACGGAGGGCAGTTCGGAGAGCTTCGTGGCATTATCCGCCAGACTCTCGAATGCAGAAATCAGAGTGATCCGTTTCATTGCTTTGCGAGAAGCGGTCTTATAATGCTGCTGATCTCGTTTTTGTGCAGAGTTTATACCCATAATGCTGATAATTCGAATGGCGGGGATACGGAGAGTGACGAGGTATTCCTTAGGGTAATTTCATACATCCACGAGCATTATTCAGAAAAAATCAGCATAGATGCTCTTGCGAAGATGGCGTGTCTTTCGAGAAGTACGTTTATAAGAAGGTTTAACAGAGTGTGCAAGATGCCGCCCGCAGATTATATAATGAAGCAGAGAATAGATGCCGCGGAAAATCTCTTGATAAATACGGGTACTTCTCTTTCGGAAATTGCGTTCAAATGCGGCTTTTACGATGCGGCGCACCTTTCGCATGCCTTCAAAAAAATAAAACTGATATCTCCTTTGGAATACAGGAAGAAAACCCAAAAATAAGAAAACCGAAGCGGAAAGGTTCGTCGCGCGTGGCGTATCCGATATACCGCTTCGGTTATTTTTATTATGTTTTGTTTCGTCAGCTCATTTTAAAGCCGAGGATAGGAGTGCCGATGAAACCGAAGGTGAGGGGGCTGTTTTAAAGATGGTTTTGAAATGTTTCCGTTTTGTCAGAAAACAGAAAACAAAAAACAAACAAGGTCAGCCGCCTATTTTTGCGATACTAACCTTGCTTTGTGTTTATTTAATTATTCTCCGAGCTCCTTGTGGAAGATCTTATACTCGCCGTCCCTGATACGCCTGATAAAATCCTGCTCGTCCGAGATCTTGGAGGAGAGCTTAATGCCGCCGAGCTTTGTTTGCGCCGAGCCTCTGTGGTTATCCGTGCCCGCAAAGGGGAGAAGACCGTAGCTTTTCGCGTAATTTTTCGCCATACCGTTTTCGAAGTCCGTGCGGTTCGCGTTGTATACCTCAACGCCGTGAACGTGGCGCGGATAAAGTCTTATATGGTCGATATATGATGCTTCGCGGAATGGGTGAGCCTGGATTATCAGAGCGCCTTCGTTTGCCATAAGAGTGAGCTCTGCGGTCTTGCTCATATTCATTATCTCGGGGTGGCTGAGAAACCACTCCTTATCGAGTCCGAAAATAAGAAAATCCGTTCCGCCGTAGGATAGCTCCGCACCGAAAAACACAGAAAGTCCTATCTCGTCGCCTAACCTTTTGGCTTCCTCGTAGTCGGAAAAATAGAAGTTGATTCTTTCGTCATAAGGAAGACTTCGGTCTATATTTATATTTCCGTCAAGGAAATGATTTGTTATAAATATACCCGCATAGCCGAGACCGTGGTAAAACTCAACGGTTTCACGCACATCGGCTACCGCGCATTTGCTGACGGGCTTTGTGTGAAGATGCGTTTCGTATAAATGCATTATAGCTCTCCAATATTTTTCAAAAGGCTCTATGCCTCACTTTTTACCAAGCTATTATAACATAAACATTTTAGTTTGTAAAGCTATTTATTAAAAACGGGTAATCGGATAGTCCTATTTCGTGCCGAACGCCGCTCTCATTCTTCTGAGAGCTTCCTCAATATCCTCGTATTTTGATGCGTAGCAGATGCGGATATATCCCTCGCCGTCTTCGCCGAATGCACTGCCCGGAGCGGTGACGACGTGTGTCTTTTCGAGAATGTACTCCGCTGTCTCGTTTGACGTCATACCGAAATCGCGTATGCTTGGGAAAACGTAAAACGCGCCCTTCGGTGTGTGGCAGGAGAAGCCACGTATCGAGTTCAGTCCGTCAACGATAAGTCTGCGGTTTCTGTCGTAGTATTCGACCATATTTTGTACGTCCTCGTCACCGCGGAAAATAGCTTCGACTGCCGCCATCTGCATAGGCTCGGGTATGCTCGCTATCATATTCTCCTGGAGCTTGATAAGGTTTTGCGTGATATGCTCGTTCGCGCAGATATAGCCGACACGGAATCCCGTCATAGCGAAGGTCTTCGAGAAGCTGTTTATCGTCAGCACGTAGTCTTCAAGTCCGGGGATAGCCGCAAGGCTCGTCTGGCGGAAGCCGTCGTAAACGAGTCTTTCATACGGCTCGTCGGAGATAACGAAGAGCTTGTATTTCTTGACGAGCTCCGCAATTTCGTAAAGGTCGTTTTCATCGAGCACACCGCCCGTAGGGTTTGAGGGGGAATTGACTATGATAAGCTTCGTTTTATCCGTGATGAGCGGCTCAATTTTGTCAGCCGTCATTTTAAAGTCGCAGCTCTCGTCAACCTTGGCGTAGACCGCCTTAGCGCCTACCATATCTATCTGACCGCGGTAGTCGGGCCAGTTCGGTCCCTGGAGAATAACCTCGTCCCCCGGGTTAACGAGAGTTATCATCGCGAGCATCAGCGCCTGCGTTGCGCCGCCGGTAACGATGAGATTTTTATCGGGGTCGCACTTAATGCCGTTTTCCCCCCGGAGCTTGTATGCGATAGCATCTCGCAGCGGCTTGATGCCTGCGTTCGGAGTATATTTAGTCTTTCCCTCGGAGAGGGATTTTATAGCCGCCTCAACAATATAATCCGGAGTTTTGAAGCCGGGCTCGCCAAGCGTCAGATTTATCGAGTCGGGGTAGTTTTTCGCAAGCTCAAACATACGGCGCACGCCCGAGCCGAGAGCAGTATTTGCCGCGTGACTCAAATAGTTTCTGTTTTCCATTTTAATTCACCTCGTCGGGTAAAACCGCAGCATTGAATTTATGCTCCATAAGCGAGAGCATAGTGTGGCTCTTTATAACGCCCTTTTGCCGCTTTAAAGAAAGGAGCTTTTCCTCGAGCGCCTCAACGCCGGATGCGCATATCTTGATTATGTAATCGTATTCACCCGTTACGGCGTAGCACTCGAGTATATCGGGGTCGCTCTTTATGTGCTCCATAAGCTTATCCACCGCATCGCCGTACTGCAAAACCAGAAGTATGAACGCGGTGACGGATTTACCGACCTGCTTTTCATCCGTGATAACCGTGAAATTCTTTATTATTCCAACCGAGCGCATCCTCGCTATTCTTTTGTTCACCGCTGGCACGGAAAGCCCGACCGTATTTCCAATATCGGTGGCGCTCATTGCCGCGTCAAGAGAAAGAAGCTTAAGTATTTTCTTATCCGTTGAGTCTATCATATGTAACTCCTGCGTCGTTTTTTAATTAAAGTATAGACTCTGTTTTATAAAAAAGCAAGAAAAAATAAAAAATCGAGCGAATTTTATCTAGCATCGGCTAAAAGTTAAAATCTGCTCGATTAATATATTAAATTATCGTTCGTAAACCTTAATACCGTGCGAGAGCATAATATCCTCGGCGGCACGTATCTCCTCGTCCGTCGGCAGACGGCAGGGAAGCGTATTTTCTATCACGAGCGCCGCATACTTGCTCGAGGCGTAGCTGTGATACGGGAGAATTTTAACACGGGTGACGTGTTTTAATCCCGAAATAAACTCCGCGAGAGCTTCAATCTCACCGTCGTTATATTCGGGAACGTATGGTATTCTTATCTCGGTGGGCTTGCCCATATTATCTATGTACATCAGGTTCTCAAGTATAATTTTGTTTGATTGCCCGGTGCATTTTATATGCACGTCCTCGCGGTATGCCTTGAGATCGTAGAGGAAGATGTCGGTAAAGGGGAGCACGGCATCAAGTTTTTCACGCGATACGAAGCCCGAGGTGTCAACAGCGGTTGAGATACCGTGTTTCTTGAGCTCTGAAAGCAGCTCGCGGCAAAAGTCCGCCTGAACGAGGCATTCACCGCCCGAGAGAGTGACACCGCCACCCGAGGACTCGAAGAACGCCTTGTCCTCAAGGAGTATGGGCATAAGCTCGTCTAGCTTCACGGTTCTACCGTAAAGCTTTATTGCTTCGGCAGGGCAAGCCGCCTCGCAAGAAGCGCATAAAATACAAGCGTTTCTATCAAAAATGTGAATATTGGTTTGCAATTTGTGCGCATTTTTCTCGCAAACTCTTACGCATTCGCCACAAAGGGTGCATTTGTGCTCAAAGAAGCATAGCTCTGTTTTTTGCGAAAGCCCTTCGGGATTATGGCACCATACGCAACGGAGCGGACACCCCTTGAAGAAGACGGTAGTTCTGATACCGTCGCCGTCGTGAACGGCAAATCTTTTAATATCGAATATTACAGCACTTTTTGTCATACGTTCGCCATACTCTTTATCAAGCTGTCTTGAACCTCGCGTTCGAGGTCGCAGAAATATACGTTCCATCCGCAGAGTCTTATTTGCAGATTCTTGTATCTTTCGGGTTCTTTTTGAGCCGCTATAAGAGTTTCGGGGCTGACAACGTTGAACTGAATAGCAAAGCCGCCGCCCGCAAGATAGGTATTAAGGAGAGCCTGCATTACCGAAAGTCCCTCCTCTCCGGATACGCCCGTCGGATGAAGCGCAACGTCGAGAACTGCGCCGTTCGGTATCTTCGTGTGATCCTGAGCCATAGCCGAACGCATAAGTCCCGTAACTCCGTTCTTATCCATACCGGGGGCGGAGCAGAGATTTTTTGACACGGGCTCACCGAAAAGTCTGCCGTCGGGAGTTGCTCCGAGCTTTTTGCTCGACTCGAATATCCAATCAATTGAGAAAAGTCCAAGACGGTAAACGCCACCTCTGCCGTTTTCCTTGCCGTTTATATTCTTTGCAAGATAGTCAACTAAGTCTTTAGCATATTTGTCTGATATCGGATTCCCTCTGCCGTACTTCTCCTCGTAGCGCAAAATCTTCTGTCTGAGAGGCTCTTTACCTTGCCAGTTTTCGTCGAGTATACCGATCAGCGCTTTAAGTGCTACGAGTTTATCCTCGTATACCGCGCGCTTCACGGCGAGCATTGAGTCAACGAAGGTTGCCACTCCGTATGCGCATATCGAGGAGTTATTATATTTCGCGCCGCCCGAATAGACGTCAGCGCCCCGCTCCATTGCATCGCGGTACGTTGCCGAAAGAGATGGCGTGCACATAAAGTTTGGGTATTTTCTCTCTACCGTATTTATCTCGGTAGTACATACGTTTATCATATGATCTATATGCGAGAGCACGAGTTTCTCGAATTCGTCAAAGCTTTCAGGGAGCGCCGCGCGCCCCTCGCGGATATCCTCAAGCGCGAATGCCACCGCAAACGGAAGAGATATCTTTCCGTTAACCGTGCAGGGCAGCTCCTTGCCAACCGCAGACGGCTCGTAGCACCCTATGAGCGTGTAATTCTCCGCATCTGCGCGGTCGATACCGATATCTACGAGGGCTTCCTTGACAACCTTGTCGTTTATGAAAACGAAGCTGTTTTTTCCGTCCCTTATAGAGCGGAGCACGGTCTTTATAAGTCGCTCGGGCGTTTTGTCACTCACCTTGATATGAAGCTTCGGGTCGTGAACGTCAAGCTTAATATATTCGTCAAGAATTATATAAGTCAGCTCGTTTGTTTCTGCTGAAAAGTCAAATGGAATGTTCGCTTCAACGCGCATTGAGTTCCACTTGAAGAGGAAGTATTTTATAAGCTCGCGGAGCTCCTCTTCACTCTCGCCTCGCTCTTTGTCGGTAAGGTAGAAGGGGTAGAGCAACTTGTCAATTTCTCCGAGTGAGCGGAGCGCCGCTCCGTCAACCTTCTGCTGAACGAAATAATAGGTGAAGTAAAGCTGCATAGCCTCGGCAAGAGTTCTCGGCGCGCGGCTTGCGATAGCTTTGAGATTTTCCTTTGCGAAGGCGGCGTTTGCCCCATCGGTGCTCTCTGCGACAGATGCCAGACGGAGCGCGAATCTTGCGGTTGCCTCGTAGGTTATCTTAACCGCTTCATAAAACGCAGCCTCGGGAGTGCCGGCTTCGCTTTTTGAAAGACGCTCCTCAGCCTCGGTGATGATACCCGCAAGACCGAGAGAGAGAAGCTTCTCCCAATCGGGCATTGTATGACTGTAATCCCCGTTGGCGAATATCGCGCCGAGATTCGTCAGCCTCCTTGCCTCACCCGTTTTTTTATGGAAATTAAAGTATATCTCCTTACGGATTCTGATAGGCGTGCTCATAACGTCGCAGTCGCAAAGGTCGGAAAAAATATCGTGCGGATTTATGAAAAGCTCCGTGCCATCGAGATAGACCTCGTTTGCGCGAGCCTTACCGAGCACGGGATATTTCTCGGCATCGAATGCCGCGCGTACTTTTGCATAGAGCGCCTCAGCGCGTTCTGTGTTTCTCAGCTCGGCATATCGGGCATACTGACGGTCGAGATACTCTCTTGATTTTTCAAAAGGGATGATATTCATATTTTCTGCCTTTCTGTTCGGTATTTCACGCTTTCTGTATGGTATACGGCTCCGTTTTTGCGCCGCGTAACTGTTATTGCATTGCTATTATACTGCGAGTCGAGCTATATGTAAATTGATAAAGCGTGCAAAATGGATTTTACGAACATTTTTATTGACAGGAAAAAATATGTATGCTATACTGAAAAAAAGCTTATTTGGGGGATTATATGGAAAATAACCTGAAAATCCTTGATATTTTAACCGTGTATGAAGGAAGTATGGCGGAAGGAAAAATAGATAATACACACAAAGAGAGACACAGTGATGCGTTTGTGTATTTCTATCGCGGAAGAGTTGAGTACGTCTTTTCCGACGTGAGCTTTACCGCCGCTGCTGGCTCTGTCGTTTTCCTTCCGAAGTCTAGCAGCTACAGAATGAGAATATTCGAGCCGTCGGATTACTACGTTGTGGATTTCGAGTTCGAAAGCTCTGCCGCGGTCAGACGCGGAGCGGAGTTTAAAAATCTCTCACCTGCCATCGGGTCAGATTTTGAAAAGCTTTTCCATATATGGCACGGGACCGAGCCGTGGAGCCTTTGCGATGCTTACTCTCAGCTTTACCGTATTTATTCTGCTTGCCTACGCTCGGAGAGCAGAGAATACAGCAAGTCGGGTGAGCTTTATTCTGCGGCGCTGAAATATATTCTCGGTAACTATTCCTCGCCCGACTTAAGCTCGCGCGAGGTTGCGGATGCTATCGGGGTGAGCGAGGTGCATCTGCGCAGAATTTTCAAATCTCACGCGTCGGACTCTCCGATGCGATACGTGAGCTTTCTCAGAATAGAAAAAGCGAAAAATCTGCTCCTTGAATCAAACCTCGCGGTTGCGAGAATAGCTGAGCTCTCGGGATTTTCCGACCCGTATTATTTCAGCCGTGAATTTAAACTTCGTGTAGGCATAACGCCTACGGAATATAAAAAAACGAAAATCCAAGAAAAACGGATCGCAGTAGAATAAATAAAATGCAGCCAAGGCTTATTGCTCAGGCTGCATTTTCGTTTTATTTGTAAACAATGATTTCCTTTTTCCAGATTTTTGTGAGATCTTCGAGGGTGAATTTAGCATTTGCCGGAGAGGTTGATGGGAGAAAAATCGATTCGCGGTGAACTTTTTCTTTTAAATACTTATTGTAATACTTTTCTGCGGTCTTACCGTTGACGAATATAGCTCTGATATCTGCGGAGGAAAGAATCTTTTCAATGTCGTTTGGCTTCGCGTTGCGTATAGATGAGTCGGAGCTGCCTACGATATCGCAGGATTCAATAACGTCCCACACGGCAACGCCGTGCTTTAATAAAAACGCGCGTTTTTCTTTCACGGTAAGTGGGAGTGCATCATCAAAAACGCTTGATATAACCTGCCAGAAGCGGTTTTGCGGATGTCCGTAGAAAAACATCTCTTCGCGCGACTTGACGGAAGGGAAACTTCCGAGAATTAGTATTTTTGAGTTTTCGTCAAAAACGGGCTCTATCGGATGATTTATCATTTTTTCCTCTTTGCTGTAAATGTTTTCTGAGAGTATTAACGCTTTTTATCTATCCAGACTTCGTATTCAACTATGCCTGACGCAATGTCTATATCGGTTATTATTCCGTATAATTTTTCTCCAAGCGAAAGGCAAGTTAAAAGCACGGATTCGTCTTCCTTTGATGCATATCCTATGCGCTCGCCAAGATATGTGAAGCCGACCAATTCGTCCTTGCCGAGTCTGACTGCGGTGATATCGAAATATATACCCGTGTGAAGCTTTGCAGCAGCTTCGCTATCCGTTTCGTCTAAGGAGAAGCGCATTATCTTGCGTATGTATTTATCCTTTTCGTATCTCGGGGTTGATTTTAAAATTTTTGCATCCGCAGCCTTTTCCACCAAATCCGCCCTTTCCTCCAAGCTGCCACTTCCCGCAGATATCGCCTCTTCGGAAATTTTTGGCTCATCTCTGCTAAAATCTGCCACGGGGGAAGGTGTTTCTTCGGCAATATCAGGCGATGAAGAAGATGCTTTTTCTGAGGTGCGCTGCATATTTTTATCGATTTTCGATTCTGATTTCGTTGTGCGTATATGCGTTATGCTTGTGGGGGAAGAGTTTTGCGCTCTTCTCCTGTTTTTCTCTTTATATTTGCGCTTTTTTCTGCCGTAATCGAAAAAGCCGATAGGTATCAGCAGAATCGCAAGGGTATAAGAGAGGAAAACTATAATCTTTTCAAGTAATATGGCGTTACTGCTTCTTGCCTTTTTCCTATGAATTTTCTTGTTTAAAAATTTCATAGCGCCCGAATGCGTTTTCTTGTTGATGCGTCTTTGTCTTTCTCTTTTTCGCTCCCGCTCGCTTTTTCTTCCGGGCGTTTTAAAGAAGCTTAAAAAGGAAAATAGCCAAAGACGAAACCATCTTTTAAATGTCATACCGATTTAACCTCAGATAAATTCTTTCGGATTTAGGATAGCATATTTTTCCGTGCTTTGCAATAGAAGATGTGAAATGTTCGATAAAAAATGTCGCATTTGTGAAGCGAAGTCCCACGGACGCGAGCGGGGCGAGCCGAGTATAAGCAGGCGATGACACGCGACACGCGAATGGACAGGTCTCGAACCCAAAGCCGAAGGCTTTTGGCGGTTTTAACGCCCCTATCCACTCCAAAAAATGAAAAAGCACCTGCTAGATGCAAGTGCTTTACTTTGGAGCGGATTACGGGTGAGCAAAGATAAAACGATTAAAAATCGTTTTATCTTTGCAAAGTCCCAAGAGCGCGAGCGAACAGAGCCGAGCATGCGAAGGCGATAGTGCGCGACACGCGAATGGACAGGTCTCGAACCCAAAGCCAAGGGCTTTTGGCGGTTTTGACGCCCCTTATCCACTCCAA
>JAZONS010000027.1:0-2268 GCA_045654585.1 Eubacteriales bacterium | reverse complement strand
TAATCAAGCTGCCCTTGAGGCAGCAAAATGGCGGAGTTTTTCTCCGCCATTTTTATTTTTGCTTTTTTAAAATGCTTTTTTCGTATCCTGTTAAAAATTATATAAAAAGAGCGGAGATAATTTCCCCGCTCTGAAAAAAGCTATTTTTGACTACTGTTATTTACAAAATCACATTGGATGCTCGTGATCCGTAGTGAGAAGCTCATCAGGCTTATACATCTTCTTAACTACGAACTGAAGGTAAAGGATAACGAAAACGAGAAGCACAGCCGCGATAAAGGAGAGCACCTGCTGAGCGAATATGCTGTCAAATATCCAGAATCTGTTACCGTTTGACTGAATATGATCGAGCAGAGGCTTGGCGGCAAGGGTCGCAAAGAAGCCCGTTAATCCTGCGACAGTATTACATACCGCAAGGCTACCCATTCTTCTCGTATGCGGAGTATAGTCGTATATGATATTCATCATACCGCCGTTGATTCCCGCCATCGCGATCGCCGTTAAAACGTAATAAATAGTATAGAATGCCTTACCGGCAAACATATTAAATGCAAATGCGAATATCTTGATACCGAACGAGATCTCAAGCATCGTAACGAATGAGAATTTATCTCCTATTTTACCGAAGAGCGGAGATACGAGGGTTCTTACTACCGAATACATTACCGAAAGAATACCGACGAAGGTCAGCGATATCTTAAGGTCGTTAAGCTGATACGTACCGTAGAATGGTAAGGTTATGTAGTTTGCTATATTCCAAAGGATGAACAAAGGAAGAAGAGTAAGTATATTTTTGTCGGTTATCGCAAACTTCAGCTGATCCTTTACGGAAACGTCCTGCTCCGCTTCCTCTCCCTTCTCTTTAGTAAGAATAAGAAGAACTGCATGGACCGTTATGAAGAAGCAAATTATAATACCGACGGTGATAAACGCGCCTCTGAGATTTCCGTTTGCCTCAAACGTATCGACGATGCGTCCCATAACGAGCATGACCACCATACCGGACATAAGCGATACCATCTCTTTTTTGGCGGTGAAGCTACCTCTTACGCTATCGTCAACCAAGGACATCATCCAAGCGGTCTTCGGCGCTCTTACAAGGTTCATTATGATATTCGCTATAACAAGCAAGCAAACGAATATAGCCGTCTTAACGTTTTTCGGAATATCAACGATCGGCACTACGTATAAGAGCATAAACAGTACCTCGTTAAGAAGCACCATCCAGGTTATAAATTTCTTTCTCCTTGCCTTACCCGAAAGGAATAGCGCGAATATCTGGAATCCGCATCCGAGCGATATGATCGAAGTTAAAACCGCCGTTACTCCATCGGAAATACCGATCGACGTAGTTAACTTGGCAAGATAAGTCGTTCCTACCATTATAGCAACGAAATACTCAAATGCCGCCTCAAGTATATAGTAGAATCGGCTGCTTTTGTATTCGTCTTTTACAATTTCATTTTTTTCCATAATAAGACCTCTTCAAAGACCTTTTTTTATTTTACCTCTTGGAGTATAGCACAACAAAACGGTAAAGTCAATCTATTAATAAATCTTTTTGAAAATAAATAATGTTGTAGCTCGTTATTAAAAATATATTCTCCGCATCAACAATAAACAAGAGAGAATTTTCATCTCAAATTGATGCTCCAAAATATTTCCAAAATATTTTTCAACTTTTTTTATAAAACCTATTGACAAATGGGTTTTGTTTTGATATAATACTAAAGCACGAAACGGAAGGTTAGCTCAGTTGGGAGAGCATCTGCCTTACAAGCAGAGGGTCACAGGTTCGAGCCCTGTACTTTCCACCAATGAAGATTTTTTGATCTTCCCACCGAAAGTACGCTGTGCTTTCACGAGAGAAATGGCTTGGTAGCTCAGTTGGTTAGAGCGCTAGCCTGTCACGCTAGAGGTCGTGGGTTCGAGCCCCATCCGAGTCGCCATCTCTCAAACAAAATCGCCTCTGTAGCTCAGTTGGTAGAGCAAGGGACTGAAAATCCCTGTGTCGTTGGTTCGATTCCGACCGGAGGCACCATTTCCGCGGATTTAGCTCATTTGGTAGAGCGCCACCTTGCCAAGGTGGAGGTGGCGGGTTCGAGCCCCGTAATCCGCTCCAAACACTCACTGAAAAGTGGGTGTTTTTCTTTTTTGCGGATAAGGGGCGTAAACCCACCATTGACTCTTCCGAGTCAAGCGAGTTCGAGACCTGTCGAGCCGCATGGTCGTTGATTGTCGGACGTAAAGTCCTTCGCCAACTCCCTG
>JAZONS010000026.1:0-109480 GCA_045654585.1 Eubacteriales bacterium | reverse complement strand
CTAGAGGATGACGTATTCATCGCTATGAGCGACGGTTGTCCTCACGCAGGTATGGGCGGTAAATACAACTTCGGTTGGAAGCGCGAGGATATCGCGGGCTATATGCAGGCACTCGTTGCCGGCGGATATACGGCAAAGAACCTTTCCACGATGCTTGTTGACGAGTGTGATAAGCTATACGGTCACAAGCCCGGCGATGATACTACCGCTTGTATTGTAAAGATTCGTAAGAGAGAGCCTATGAACATTCTGTTTGGCCCTCCTTCAAACAGAGACGACGCAAACCGAATGATGTCGCTGTTTTTCTCGAAAGAAGGAAAGCATATCATCTGCGGAGGTACGACCTCGTCTATCGCAGCTAAGTATCTCGGTAAGCCCGTTCAGGCAAGCTTGAAATTTGAGCGTAGCGACGTTCCTCCTATTGCCTATATCGAGGGCGTGGATCTAGTAACCGAAGGCGTTATTACTATGAACAAGGTAATTCAGTACGCCAAAGATTATCTTGGAGATAACGAGCTTTACGAGGATTGGAATTTCAAAAAAGACGGAGCTTCGCTTATCAGCCGACTTCTGTTTGATGAAGCAACGGACATCAACTTCTACGTGGGTAGAGCGGTAAACCCCGCACATCAGAACCCCGACCTTCCTATCAACTTTAATATCAAAATGAACTTGGTTGAGGAGTTATCCGATTGTCTTAAAAAAATGGGAAAACGCATAAAAGTTAGTTATTTTTGATGGAGATGTAAAGTATTATGCGCAAATTTGACACAAAAGTACAACATTTGAAGTATAAGGTTCTGAGAGAGGTTGCAAGACTTGCTTGGAATGATAAGCTTCTTGAAAACATACTCGACATACCCAAAAACATCATACCCGGCAAGGAAGCGACGACCAGATGCTGCGTTTACAAGGAACGTGCAATACTCGGTGAGCGTGTAAAGCTTGCAATGGGCGGTGATAAAAACAACCCTAATATTATTGAAGTAATCGAAATTGCTTGTGACGAGTGTCCCGTTGGTGGATATGAGGTTACCAACGCTTGCCGCGGATGCCTTGCAAACCGCTGTGAGGACGTATGTAAATTTGGTGCAATTTCGTTCGACCACAATCACGTTGCACATATTGACAAATCCAAGTGTAAGGAATGCGGAGCGTGTGCCAAGGTTTGTCCGTTCAGCGCTATCGTAAGCCGCAAACGTCCTTGTCAGAACGCTTGTAAAGTAAAAGCAATATCAATGAACGAGGAGAAGGCGGCTAAGATCGACAACTCCAAGTGCATACAGTGCGGAGCGTGTGTATATCAGTGCCCATTTGGTGCAATTATGGATAAGTCCTTTATGGTCAACGCCATCGATATCCTTAAAAAGAGCGAGAGGAACACAAGAGGTGGCAACTACAAGGTTTACGCTGTTGTTGCTCCTTCAATTTCGAGCCAATTCTCTTATGCAAAGCTCGGCCAAGTTATAACAGGACTGAAAAAGCTTGGCTTCCACGACGTTATCGAGGCAGCTCTCGGAGCGGATATGGTTGCTATGGCAGAAGCGAAAGAGCTTTCCGAAAAAGGACTACTGACCAGCTCATGCTGTCCTGCATTCGTGCAGTACATCAAATCAGCGTTCCCAAACCTTGTAGAGCATATTTCGCATAATATGTCACCTATGGCAGTGCTTGCGAAATACATCAAGGAAACTACTCCTAACGCAAAGGTAATCTTCATAGGCCCGTGCACCGCTAAAAAGGCAGAGGCACAGCTTGAGGAGGTTAAGCCCTACGTGGACACCGTCCTTACATTTGAGGAGCTTCAGGCACTGTTTGACAGCCGTGATCTCGATCTTTCATCTCTTGAGGAAGGCGTTCTTGATAACGCTTCCTACTTCGGCCGTATCTTTGCCCGTAGCGGCGGTCTTACCGATGCGGCAGCGCAGGCGATGAAGGAACAAAAGCTTGATTTCGAAATCAAGCCCGTTGTTTGTGACGGAATCGAAGCTTGCCGAATGGCACTTCTCAAGCTGAACAAAGGTATTCTCGACGGTAACTTCATTGAGGGAATGGCTTGCATTGGCGGTTGTATCGGCGGAGCAGGTTGTCTCACTCACGGAGAAAAGAGCAAAACCGACGTTGATAAGTACGGTCGCGAAGCACTTGAAAAGACTATCGGAGATGCAATATCGATATTAAAATACTAGTTTGGATATTCGTAAAGTAACCCCTTCGCGAACGCACTGAGGGGGGATTGTGCGAAAATTTATACCACCTAAAACAAAGAGAAGACCGTCACGGAAACAAATCCGTGACGGTCTTTAATATTTGAAAAATCACTATGCCTGAAGCAATGAAATTGGAATTTTCATCAAAGGTGAATATTCCTTCCGTTCGCCTTAGATGAGCGAGCTCGACGCGATCTTCGCGGAGAATGCGAACCCAATTCGCGCTCCAGCAAAGAGCGAACAAATATCAGCGGCAAAAAAGAGATGACATAGCAAAGCTGACGAGGACGAGAGCCCACGTTTTCCGATACCTGAATAGCGTTTTTTGCATTTCTGACTACCAAAGTTTACATATATCGCGTATATTCCAAAAAAACATCTCATTTTACACGTTGTTTCCGTTGTTCAGTGTAGAAAAAATCTCGTTGTGGTCAGACGTGCGGTCAAACTCGAAATACGGTTAAAAGCGGAAGATCCGAGTGGCGCAGGCGCAAGGAGCTTGCAAGGAATTAGCGAACCTGTGAGCTTATAGGCAACGTCTATGTGACGGTGGAGAAATGCTGGAGCGAATATATGAGTTTGGCAGACGCTTCCGTCTTTGAGTATGCCATCAAGTTAAGTATGAGGAAAGCAATATATTAGTGCATTTAATTCTCAAAGTCAACAGGAACGTTTCAATTCTCTGCGGAAATTGTAAAATTTAAAATAATTATTATAAAAGCATTGTAATTGCTGTTATATTATGCTATTATTATTTTACGCTCGCCTATTGGGCGTGTTAATTTGAAGAATTATAATTTAACGTTTGATAAAACAGTCTTATCAGGAGGAAAAACGGTATGCAGAATGCTGGAATTGTAAAGAATTGCGGAGCACGCAGAGGGGGGGAATTACCCGTCTCGGCAAACGGTGGCAAAAATACCAAGAAAATCATTCTTGCGGTAGTGACGTTGCTGTTGCTCGTTGCGTGCGTAATCTCAATTTGTTTGATTTCAAGCTACGTAAAAGAACAGGAATCGGACAGGATACAAAATGAGGCGCTTGAGCTTCTTGAAAGCAGAGAAGGGGAGTACAATGCTCAGACAATTGTATTGCATAATACTTCTCGCACTAAGGCGAGCGAGCTTGCGGCGCGCCTTAATGCTCAGCTCCGTATAACGAAGCAGGGAAGCTTTGCAACCCTGACGCTTCCTGAAGGAGTTACCATAAAGGATGTTTTTGCCGACAGAGAAAACAGAGACGTTATTTCTCTTATGTCTCCCGATTTCAGTGTTTCCGTCACAGAAATTGATAATTTGTTCAGTGATGAAATTCCGGAGCAGAGACTGCCCGTAAGGCCTCAGTATTCTGTCAGTGATGTGGGATATTCAAGTCAGACCTACCTTGATTATCTTAATATGGATAACGTCTGGAATACCACCAAGGGTAGCGGAATTACCATTGCCGTTATCGACACCGGTATTGATACCGATCACCCCGAGTTTTTGGGCAAAATAAGTGAATATTCCTACAACGCAACCGAGGATAAAATCGTTAAGGATTATCTTTTGGAGAACGGAGAATACGATTGGTCTCTCGTAGAGGACACTCAGGGGCACGGTACTGCCGTTACCGGAGTTATTGCGGCTTCTATGAACGGCGAGGGCGTTGTCGGTATCGCCCCCGAGGTAACCGTTATCGTCATTAAAGCAGAGTGCAGCTCCTCAGGAAAATTTGGAAGCAGCGCCGATCTTCTTTTCGGTCTTTACTATGCAATAGAGCGTGACGTTGACATCGTTAATATGTCCTTTGGCGGTAAAGACAGCATATACTCCAATGCTGCACTTCTTGCGGTTGACAGTGATATTATTTGTGTTGCTGCAGCAGGAAACGATGGCTCCGCCGAGCTTACCTATCCCGCGGCTGATGAAAACGTTATTGGCGTTGGCGCTCTTGCTGAAAATTCCTGGACTCTTGCTGATTACTCCAACTACGGTGAAAACGTTGATATAGTTGCACCGGGAAGCACGTATACCACTCTTATTGACGGAGGCTACGGAGTATCACAGGGAACCTCACTTGCCTGTCCTGCGGCTGTCGGCAGTATTGCGCTTTATAAGTCGATAAACCATTATGCCACCTTTGACAGCTTAACCGAAAACCTTTACGCCTCGGGATATGACCTTGGTGAACCCGGTGAAGACTTTTATTACGGATTCGGTGCAATTGATATAAGTGCTTTGGTGCTGGAGACGAGAGGCACTGTTAAATTCAATATGCTCACGTCCGAGGTTGAAAATATTGAACAGATATTCGTGCGTAGTCACACTCTGCAGAGGCTGCCTGAGCCGGAGAGAACCTATGCTGTGTTTGGAGGCTGGTACTACGATGCAGATTGCACTGATCCTGTCAATTATTACGTGGACGAGTTCACGGCGGATCTCACCCTATATGCAAAGTGGGAAAACGAGGAGGACGGCATTCCATTTACCTACGTTGAGCTTGCTGACGGTACTGTTGAAATAAGAAGCTATATCGGAAAGAGAAGATACATAACTATCCCCGAATATATTGACGGAAAACTTGTTTCATCTATAGGAGAGTCCGCCTTTGAAGGACAGACCAATCTTCGTGAAATAACGCTTCCGGCGTCGATTACAATTATTAAGGACGAAGCATTTGCGGACTGTATTAATCTTGTGGGTATAAACATGCCCATCAGCCTTGAAACTATAGGCTACAAGGCATTCCTTAATAACGTAAGACTCAGCTCTGTTTCCTTCGTAGAAGGTTCTGCAATTAAGACTATAGCTTCCTATGCCTTTGCAAATTGTTCTAAACTTTCCTATGTTTCTTTCCCTGCTGCGTGCGAGCTGGGAACGATCGGTGAATTTGCTTTTCGCGGCTGTACCGCTCTTGCACGTTTTGAGGTCCCCGGAACAGTAACCGCTCTTAGCGGTTCCGCTTTTTACAGAACTACAAGGTTAACTCAGTACGGAATTATTGGCAGCTCTGCTAACTTTGCGGTAATTGACGGTGTGCTCGTAAATGCCGCAGGCAACGAAATCGTAGCCTTCCCCTCTAACCGTTCGGAGGCTTATTCTATTCCTGACGGAATTACAGGAATCGGAAGATACGCTTTTGCTTATTCCCGCATTCCGGCTGTTTCGCTTAATAACGTAAGCTACGTGGGCGAATACGCCTTTGAAAACGCAAATCTGTCTGAGCTCGTTATTCCCGATACTGTGAAAGATATGGGGAATAATGCTTTTGCCATGAACGAGTCTCTTACCTCTCTTGAAATCGGAGACGGACTTTCCGATATTCCCGACGGAGCCTTTTACGGAGCTCTCTCTCTTACCGAAGTAAGCATTCCCGCAGGCATCGGCAGTATCGGTGTGAATGCCTTTTTCGGCAGCGGTCTGGAGACCCTCACTTTTGAGGAAGAATCAAGGCTCTACATTATCAGAACGGCAGCCTTCTCCGCTTGTAATATTTCGAGAATTACAATTCCTGCATCGGTAAATGAAATAGGCGATCATGCTTTCTCCTGCAACCGCTTGATTTCGGTCGGTTTCGAGGATGGAAGTCAATTAAATACCATAGGCGGCTTAGCGTTTTACGGAAACGTTATTCTTTCGGAGATGGAGCTTCCCGAGGGCCTTATAAACATTGGTGGCAGTGCATTCTCGAACACTTCATCGCTCACAGCGGTTGTATTACCCTCAACTCTTGAGAACATCGGAGGCTTTGCATTTGAAAGCTCGGGTCTTACCGAGATAACTCTACCTAAGGCACTTAAAACTCTTGGCGAGGGAGCTTTTGCTTATTGCCATAGCCTTGAAAATATTTTTGTTGACAGCTCAAACGCAGTGTATAAGGATGTTGACGGCGTTGTTTACAGCATCGACGGAACTACTCTTGTGGAATATCCTGCCGGTAATCCTCGCAGCTCTTACACTGCTGTGAGCGGTATAACCAAGGTGGGCGCATATGCCTTCTACGGCTCGTATAAGCTTGCAAGCGTTATACTCCCCGACGGTGTTACAGAGATTGAACACCATGCATTTTATTTCTGCGAGGGCATGACTTCTTATGACCTTTCCAATACTCTGGTTACTGTCGGAGACGAAGCCTTTGCCCATAATACGGCTATCAAGACCTACGTTTTCCCGAATACGCTTGTGAGTATAGGCAAATATGCGTTCTCATATAACGAGAGCCTTACCGGACTTACTATGCCGGATAGTCTTTATCAGATTGGCTCATTTGCCTTTGCTTATGACTATAAGCTTGAGCAAATCATTTTCAACGACACGGCAACTTTGCCACGAATCTCATATGCTGCTTTTGCAAATACAGGTCTTAAGAGCTTCCGTATTCCCGCAAGCGTTTCCACTGTAGCTCAGTATGCGTTTAAAGGAAACAACAAGCTTAACCAAATCACCTTTGCGGCTAACAGTAAGCTTGAATCCGTTTCTGCATATATGTTCCAAGGCTGTACCGCACTTAAAGAAATTGTATTCGAAAACGGATCTCACCTTACGAGTATTCAGGCGCACGGCTTTGATGGGCTTATTCGTCTTGAAACCGTTGATTTCGGCAACGCAGCTCTTACAAATATAGACAACTATGCTTTCCGTTATTGCGAAATGCTTACATCGGTGAACGTTCCCGACGGTGTGACCTATATAGGAAGATACGCCTTTTACGGCTGCAAAAAGCTCACTAGACTTGATCTGCCCGCAAGCATTGAGTTCATAGGAGAAAACGCATTCTACTATGCCGAAAATCTCGAGATTTTCTTTGCGGGAAATACTCTTCCTCTTTACCTTTCCGAGCTTTGGGATAACGGTATACGCGGCTACTACGTGGGCATTAAGAACATTTATGAAAACGAAAGCTGGCGCTATGCTGAGCTTATCGACGGCGGAATATCCATAATCGAATATAAGGGTACCGAGAAATTCGTTGACCTCACGGCTGTTGATTTTGGCGGCAACATAGTTTCCATAGGTGGCTCCGCCTTCCGAGGAAATGAAATTGAAGGCATCGTTTTGCCCGACTCTCTTTCTGAAATACACAGATACGCTTTTGCGTACACTGCTCTTGACAGAATAGAAATTCCCGACAGTGTGACCTTTATCGGTCAGTATGCCTTTATATCCTCTGCGGTTTCCGAGGTGAGCTTCGGCGAAAATTCTGAAATTAAAGTAATTGAGCAGTATGCATTCTACAATACAGGAAATCTCAGGACGTTTAAGATACCTGCAGCTCTTACCGATATGGGAAGATATGCATTTGCAAAGAGCGGTATTAAGGACCTTGACCTCTCCGACTGTACGCTTGCAGAGCTTCCCGAGGGTGCATTTATGGGAGCTGACGTTACCGAAGTTGCGCTTCCCGACAGTCTTTCCATAATCAATCACCACGCCTTCCGCGACTGTCTTTCTCTTACCAAAGTGACATTTGGCAGCGGAGAGCTTCAGCTTATGAGCAACGTGTTCTACAACACGGGGCTTACCGAGGTATACATTCCCGACAGTCTGACTTACATTGGAGAGTACAGCCTTGTGGGACTTAAGAATCTGACCGAATTCACGGTGTCCATAACCCACCCCAAGTATACCGCAATTGACGGTCTGCTGTATTCTAAGGACGGGAAAAAGCTTATTGCCGCGCCTGCAGGAAAGACTGGCGAAATAGAGCTTCCCGTGTCTGTTGAGGTTCTTGGCTTTGGAGCTTTTGAAAACAGTGCGCTCACCGGAATAAGCTTCCATCCTGACTCGAATATTCTTACTTTCGGTTACCGTTGCTTCTACAACTCGGCAATAGAGGAGCTTCATGTGCCTAAAACCGTTATCAGCTTCGATTTCTATGCTTTTGCCATGTGTAAGAACCTGAAAACCGTGCGCTTTGCAGAGGATAACCGACTTAAAGGCATATACGAGGGAGCTTTTTACGGCTGTCTTGAGCTTGAAGATATCGTAATTCCCGAAAGTGTAGTTGAAATCTCCGACTATGCCTTCTACGGCTGTACATCTCTTGAGCAGCTGCCTTTTGCTGATAACGCAGATATAACGGGAATCTACGACTATGCCTTTGCATATACGAATTTTGATGAGATAATCCTTCCCGACAGTCTTCTTGATCTTGGAAATTACGCCTTCTTTGGTGCTAAGCTAAAAAAGGTTACGGTTCCCGATACGAACAAGGAAAATCTCCTTATGGGAATCGGTGTATTTGAGGAGTGTAACAGGCTCGAGGAAATAACCCTTCCGTTTATAGGAGCATCATTTGATGAGAAGGAGATAGCATGGTTTGGTTATATCTTCGGAGCAGGCTCATATTTTGCTAACTCCTCTTATGTTCCGGAAAGCCTTAAGAAGGTAACCGTAACCGAGGGAATTACATTCATAGGAAAGGGTGCTTTCTACGGTCTTACTGAGCTTGAGGAGGTAGTATTCCCCTCGTCTGTAACAGGCATATTCCGTTATGCATTCACCGATACTGACTTTAAATACGAGCTTAAGGGAACGATTGCTCCTAACATTGGCTATGATAAGTACGGTGATGTTATTGAGGACGGAACTTTGTTTGCTGACCAGATCGGTAGAGGAATTACGGGCAATCTGACAATTTCTCCGTACGTAACCAAATTGAACCACAGCCTTTTCGAGAACTGCTATAATCTGAAAGGTGTCGTATTGCCGGATAGTATAACGACCCTGGACTCTAACATGTTTAAAAACTGTACGAGCCTGACCGACGTAAGGCTGCCCGCATACTTAACGATAATTGATCAGCAAACCTTCCTGGGATGCTCGTCACTTAAGAAAATAATCATTCCTGACGAAGTGACAGAGATTCGTATGAATGCATTTTACGGCTGCTCCTCGCTTGAAGACATTGAGTTGCCTGATTCGGTTACCGTTATAGGAATCGATGCCTTTAGCAAATGCGAGAGCCTTTCTGCGGTTTACGTTTCCAGCGTAAGCTCTTGGTTAAACATAACCTTTGGCGACGAGGATGCTAACCCCTTGGTATACGCAAAGAATCTTTACGTTGACGGAGAGCTTTTAACCGAGCTTGATATTCCCGAGGGAATATCCGTTATACATTCGTACGTATTCAGCGGCTGTTCTGCTCTTGCCAGCATAACCGTTCCCGTAGGCGTAACAAGCATTGGTGATTCTGCGTTCAAGAACTGTACCGGTCTTGCAAGTCTGATTATACCCGATAGCGTGACCTACCTTGGCAATAACGCATTTTCCGGCTGTACGGGATTTATTGACGTTGTGCTCGGAGATGGAGTAAAGGATCTTTCTCCTTTTACCTTCAAAAACAGCACCAGCTTGAGAAATTTGGCTATTGGCAGTGGAGTGACCCAAATACCCTCGAGCTGCTTTGTAAATTGTACCTCGCTTGAGAGCGTTACTTTGTCCGAGGGATTGACCAGAATAGAGAGCTCTGCGTTCTACAATTGCAGTGCGCTTAAGAGTATAGTAATTCCCGACGGGGTTAAGAGCATAGCTAGCAGCGCATTCGAAAACTGTATAAAAATTGAAAGCATAGTAGTGCCGGATACAGCAACGAGCATTGGCTCTAGCGCCTTCAGAAATTGTCAAAAACTTAAAAGCGTAAAAATTCCCGAGGGTGTGACGGTCATTGATCAATACACGTTCAAAGATTGTAACAGTCTTGAGAGCATAACTCTTCCGTCGAGCTTAACTAACGTTAACTCCAGAGCGTTTGAAAACTGTAATGCGCTTCGTGCGGTTCATATATCCGACGTAGAGGCGTGGTGCAAGATTAAATACGGTAGCAACGCCTTAAGTCCGTTGTACTACGCAAAAAATCTTTATCTTAACGGAGCGCCCATAACCGAGCTGGTTATCCCGGAGGGCTTGACACAAATAGGTACGTATGCATTCTATTACTGTAAGGATCTCACTAAGGTAACTCTGCCCGAAAGCCTGACAAGCATTGGCGCATATGCATTCCAAGGCTGCTCAGCGCTTAAGGAGATAATCATTCCTGACGGGGTAACGGAAATTTATGGAAGCGCCTTTTACGACTGCTCCTCGCTTGAGAGCGTTGAGATGCCGAATAGCCTGATAAGCATAGGCAGCAATGCATTTCGCAATTGTGCAAGCCTCAAGAGCATAACGATTCCTGACGGAGTACAAACTGTAGATTCCAATGCTTTCAACGGATGTGCGCAGCTTACTGAGATTGTATTGCCCGATTCGGTAACCTATCTTGGATACGAAGTTTTAAAAGGCTGTACCTCTATCAGAAGACTTGTAATAGGAAACGGCATAACCTCCGTTTCGTCAGTAGACTTTGAACAATTGACAGAGCTTGTTGAGGTTGTGATAGGTGACGGAATTGCAGATCTTTATTACGTTAAATTAAAGGACAACAAAAATCTTGAAAAGGTAGTAATAGGAAAGGGTGTAACCGTTATTAAGGCGGATTTTGTATCCGGCTGTACTGCGCTTAAGGATATAACCTTGGGCGAGGGGGTAACCTCCATAGAATCCAATGCCTTCAAGAACTGTACGTCTCTTACGGAAATAGACCTTCCTGCAGGCTTGACTGAAATTGGAGCAAATGCTTTCTACCAATGCTCGGGCTTGAAGGAAATATACATCCCCGACGGTGTGACCGCCTTGAAAGACCAAACGTTCTACGGCTGTACGGGCCTTAAGTCTGTAAGGC
This sequence comes from Eubacteriales bacterium, assembly GCA_045654585.1. Classification (GTDB taxonomy): domain Bacteria; phylum Bacillota; class Clostridia; order Oscillospirales; family CAG-272; genus UBA1740. Next base: position 98,567 of record JAZONS010000026.1, on the reverse strand, counting down.
TTTCTGAAAATCTGGTTTCCATTGGATATTATGCGTTTAAATCCTGCATAAGCCTTGAGAGCATGACCATTCCCGAGAAGGTTACCACTATAGGCACGGCTTTCGTTGGATGCACAAGTCTTTCCGAGCTGACTATTCCTGACAGTGTAACTGAAATTCGTTACGGCGCCTTTAGAGATTGTACCGCTCTTAAGAGCGTAACGCTTGGAAAGGGTGTAAGAACGATAGCGGGCTCAGCATTTTATGGCTGTAACGCATTGAATGCCGTCTATATATCCAGTACTGAGGATTGGTGCAGAATAAACTTCGGTGACGAATATGCAAACCCACTATATTATGCGGTTAATCTTTATGAAAACGGAAAGCTTGTTACAGAGGCGGTAATTCCCGATGACGTAACGAGCGTAAGTCCTTATCTGTTCTACAATTGTTCTTCACTGACAGCAGTAACCCTGGGTAGCGGTGTAACCAACGTCGGTACCGATGCGTTTAAGGGTTGCATAAAGCTTTTTGAGGTTAAGAATAACAGTAACATTAACCTGGTTATTGCTTCAATGGACCAGGGATACGTAGCATACTACGCAAAGGTCGTTATAGCAGCGGACGGAACTAAGCAGTATAAGAACAACAGTGAGTTTGCTTATATTGAGACCGCTGACGGCTTTAAGTTCTCCTTCCATAATAACGTATATCAGCTGATTGCTTATTTGGGAGACGAGAATACGGTAACTCTGCCCGCAGAGATAAACGGAAGCAGCTATATTATAAGCTATGGCTTTATAGGCGCAAAGAACGTTATACTTTCTGAGGGAATAACCAAACTTGAAAGCAAAGCGTTTTACGGCTGCGCAGAGCTTGAAAGCATCAGCATACCCTCAAGCTTAACCAGTGTGGGTGATTCTGCGTTCGAAGGCTGTTCGAAGCTGAAGGCGGTTTATATAACCGACGTTGCAGCTTGGTTTAACATCGGATACAGTTCTTCGTATTTTTCAAATCCCCTGTCCCAGGCAAAGAACCTTTACGTAAACGGCGAGCTTGTGAGCGAGCTTACAGTTCCCGAGGGCGTGACCAAAATAAACTTTTATTCGATGCAGAACTGTGCAAATGTCAAGCGCATAGCTCTGCCTGAGAGCCTGAGGACAATAAGCGACTATGCCTTTGCCGAATTCGTCGGTCTTGAGAGCATTGAAATATCAAACGATGTGACATATGTTGGTGGAGCTGCATTTAAGGGCTGTAAGAATCTGACCAATGTGACTTTGCCTCAGGGATTATCCTCTGTAAAGCGGGATATGTTTTTAAACTGTTCTTCTCTTGAAAGCATCGTAATACCCGATAGTGTGACCCAAATCGAAGCCTCTGCATTCCAGGGCTGTTCATTACTTTCGAGTATCAATCTGCCCAAAAACGTAAGCTCTATCGGCGATAAAGCATTTTTCGGCACCTCCTTGTCAGAGTTTGTAATTCACCCGGAAAACACGTCCTTCAGCTATTACGGAGGTTTGCTGCTTAACAAGAATAGAACTCAGATAATCTCTGTTCTTGCGGGAACTAAGGACGTTATTATTCCCGCTGAAATTGCTTCGTTGGGATCCGCGTTCACTAACAATACAGTCATTGAATCAATTTCCTTTGAGGACGGAAGTCTGATTGAAAATCTTAACGATTATGTGTTCAGTGGCTGTAGCTCGCTTAAGAGCATAACCTTCCCGATCGGTCTCAAGAGTATAGGCTATCAATCCTTCGCAAACTGCACATCGCTTACCGAGATAACGATCACCGACAGTATATCAACTATAAGAAACTATGCTTTTTACGGTTGTAGCGCTCTTGAACGAGTAACTGTCGGAGCTGGACTTAACTCTGTTTATGGCAGCGCGTTTGAGGGCTGTAATGCGCTTAGTGAGGTTCATATATCTGACATTTTGAAATGGTGCACCACTGATTTCTCCAATTCAAATGCAAATCCTCTGTCGATTGCAGGCAAGCTTTATCTCAACGGTGAGCTTGTTACCGAGATTGATCTGCCCGATACGAAAGCCGGCATTGGTTCGTTTGTATTTTACGGATATTTGTCTCTTGAGCGTATAAGCTTACCTGACAGTATGCAAAGCATAGGTTCATATGCATTTTACGGCTGTACGGGTCTTGAGGTAATAAATCTTCCCGGCGCTCTTATGAGTATAGGCGAATATGCATTTTATGATTGTGTGGGCATTGATGAATTGAATCTTCCCGGTTCGTTAACATCTGTTAGCTCCTTCGCCTTCTACGGCTGCACGGGTCTTGGCAGCTTAGTAATCCCTGATAGTGTAACCGAGCTTGGATACCAGGCATTCTATAACTGCACGGGCCTTCGGGAGGTTGTTATAGGTAACGGAGTGACAAGCACCTCTGCATTCAACTTCAGTGGCAATCAAAACCTCAGTCGCATCGTTATCGGTAACAGTGTAAATAGCATATCCAGGCAAACATTCTACCAGTGTACGTCTCTTACCGAGATATCGCTTCCAAGCAGTCTGACGCATATCTTAGACTCTGCGTTTTACGGCTGCTCCTCGCTTGCCAAGGTGCATATAAGCGACGTTGACTCCTGGTTTAAAATACGTTTTGAATACGCAGCTAATCCGCTTTTGAACGGAGCAGGACTGTATGTAAACGGTGAGCTTGTAACCGAGGTTACCGTTCCTGACGGAATAACGGAAATAGGCGAGTATGCTTTCTATGGATACAAAGAGCTTAAGAGCATATCAATTCCCGAGGGGGTTACAAGCATTGGTAATAATGCGTTTTACGGCTGTACCGGTCTTACCTCGGTGACTGTGCCTGACAGTTTAACGACCATAGGTGCTTATGCGTTCTCCGGCTGCTCGGCACTGAAGAACGTGCATCTTCACGACGGCATAACGAGCATTGGCGCTTATGCGTTTTACGGCTGTTCAGGTCTTGAAAGCATAAAAATTCCCAAGGGCATTACAAGTATACCCAATAATATGCTTAACGGCTGTACGGGAATCGAGAAGCTCGTTCTCCACAACGGTATAACCCAGATTGGCGCAAATGCGTTTAACAGCTGTAAATTCACGGAGGTTCATATAACCGATTTGAGCTGGTGGTTCGGCTTAGGCTTCCAGAACTCTTCCTATAATCCTCTTAAAGGAGGAGCAACGCTTTACGTCGACGGTACGCCTCTGACCGTGCTTGAGCTTCCCGAGGGTACGACTCAAATACCCGCATATGCCTTCTATGGCTGCAGCAGCCTTACGGAAATAGTCATCCCCGAAGGCGTAACGAGTATAGGCGAATATGCTTTCTCTAACTGCACAAACGTTAAAAAAATAGTTATAGCAGACAGTGTAACCAGCCTCGGCTCTAATATTTTCCAGGGCTGTAACGTATTGGAGACCGTCGTCATCGGAGACGGCATAACGGATCTGGGACTCTTTAACTTCCAGTCGAGTAAAATCAAGGAAATCGTTATCGGAGACGGTATAACGAGCATACCCTCTCAGACGTTTAATTACTGTACTTCTCTTGCAAACGTCGTAATCGGCAACGGTGTAACCCAAATTGGCGCAAATGCGTTTAACGGCTGCTCGGCGCTTAGCTCCATTGTCATTCCCGATAGTGTAAAAACCGTAGGCAACTACGCATTTAACAATTGTAAGGCGCTTACAAGTGTAGTGATAGGTGACGGAATTATAAGTCTTAATACAAACGTCTTTAACAACTGTTACGGTATCACCGATATCGTAGTCGGAGACGGTATGACGAGTATTAACGGTCTTCCTATCAGTAATAGTCTCAGAAGCATCGTGCTGGGTAAGGGAATAACTGCCATTAAGGATTCCGGATTTAAGAACATCACAGGGCTTGAAAGAATAGAGCTTCCCGACACTCTTACGAGCATAGGCTCGTTTGCCTTCTCCGGTTGCCAGTCGCTTCAGAGTATTGTGATTCCCGATAGCGTAACCTATATGGGAGAACAGGTATTCAACTATTGTGTCTCTCTTCAGAGTGTAACTCTGTCAAAGAGCCTGACTGTTATTAAGAGCTATACGTTCTATAACTGCACATCCCTTACTTGCGTAACGCTTCATGAGGGTATTACAGAAATAGAGAATAATGCATTCGAGTACGACCGTTCGTTGACGGCTGTTGTGCTTCCTGATACTATGAGGATTATCGGTAGCGGAGCATTTTCAAATTGTACCTCTCTTGGTACTATAGAGTTGCCCGAGGGATTAACCGATATACGTTCCGACGCTTTTGAACACTGTCCTATAAAAGAAATCAAAATTCCCGACACCGTGACATCAATAGGCGCTTCTGCTTTCTATTTGTGCGAAAAGCTTGAGACTGTTGAAATCGGCAGTATTGATTTGTGGTGCGGTATTACCTTTGGCAACGAATATGCAAACCCGTTGTACTATGCCGCAAATCTTTCCGTTAACGGAGAAACGGTGAATTATATTACCGTTCCCGAGTCTGTAACTAGCCTGAGAGCATACGTGTTCTATAACTACAACAAACTTGTCGGCGTTTCGCTTCCCGCAGGCTTAACGAATATCGGGGATCGTGCATTTGAGGGCTGCAAGAGTCTTATGAGCATAACATTCCCGAGCAGTCTTAGTCAGATTGGCTCATATGCGTTCTACAATTGTACTGAGCTTTACGAGGTTGTGAATAACAGTAGCGTTTCGCTCACTATCGGAAAAAACGCAAACGGCTATGCTGCGTACTACGCAAAGATTGTTGTAAATGCTGACGGAACTAAGCAGCTCATTGGCGGAAAAGACTTCATTTATATTGACACTCCCGACGGCTTCAGATTTTCGTATTATAACGGTCAATACCGTCTGGTAGCTTATTACGGTGAGGAGGAGACGGTTACTCTGCCTCTTGATATAGACGGAAACGAATACGTTTTGAAAAACGGTTTCCTGGGAGCCAAAAACGTAATTATTCCCGAGGGTATCACGAGTATAAACTCATACGCCTTCTATGGCTGTTCTACACTCAGAAGCATAGTAATCCCCGATAGCGTAACTGCAATAAGCGAATATGCATTTGCCAATTGCTCGGCGCTTGCGAACATGAGCCTTGGTAACGGAGTGGAAAAGATAAATACCAATGCGTTTGCAGGCTGTAAAAAGCTTGAAAGCATAGTGCTTCCCGACAGCGTAACGGTTATAGGCGGCAATGCATTCAACAATTGCGCAAGCCTCGTAAGCATAACTGTAGGAAACGCTATTTATTCCATAGGCAGTAACGCATTTGACGGAACTGCTTACTACAACGATTCTGAAAACTGGAGCGATGGCTGCCTTTATCTCGGTATTCATTTGTTGAGGGCGGGCGAAAGCACAATCGACGCAGGAAAGGGCGGCGCAATTGCCGTCGGAGCTCTGGACGGTTGCTATAATTTGCGCAGAATCGTAATGAACAGATCCGAGGCAAGAATATTAGCAAGCCTTACCAACCTGGAAACTATTGTCTTGACAGATTTGCCCTCATTCTCTATCGGCAACTATTTTGTCACTGTACCCATGACTCTTAAGGTAGTTGTCCTCAAGGAAGGCTGCGAAGTCAAAACGAAAGTACTGTTCTCGGGATTAACGGGAATAAACATCTATGCTGAAATTGAGAAAACTAACGTTCAGTGGGATCGTGGCTACAGCAACTGGAACAACGGCAACAGAGTTTATTACGGCGGAGAATGGATAGAGACAATTTTCCGTGATGAGAGCGGTAGAGTCATTGGAGACACCGCGTATTATTCGATAAATGAAATTATTCGTCAGCCATTCGTTAACGATGTTTTAAGCGACGGTGAGTTCAAGCGCTTTATAGGCTGGGACATTAACGGTGACGGAATAGCAGATTTCATTCCGGCAACATCTGTTACCAATATTGAAGCAACAGCCCTTTATGAAACTCATTTACTGGGTGATTGGAGCTGCAACGAGCCGACGTGTACCGAAAGCGGTTACCGTGAGCGCGCATGCCTTGAGTGCGGTGAGGTGTTTGTCACTGAGGTGATCCCTGCTCTTGGGCATAGCTCTGTTTCTGTAAAGGAAAATGTATCTGAGCCCTCCTGTAAGGAAAAAGGCTATTATGATTTGGTGTTCTACTGCTCGGTATGCGAATTAGAAGTAAGTAGAGAAAGAAAAATCATTATGGCAAAGGGTCACACGCCTGCAACAGTAGTAGCAGAAAACATCGTGAATGCCGGATGTACAACCGACGGAAGCTATGATTCTGTAATATACTGCTCGGAATGCGATGAGGAGCTTAGCAGAGTTAAGCACGTCATAAAAGCGGTGGGGCATAGCCTGCTTATCCACGGCAAAAAAGCTCCGTCCTGTACTGAAATCGGCTGGAATGATTATTCAACTTGCTCGAATTGTGATTACACAACTTACGAGGAAATTGCGGCACTTGGTCACGACGAAGTGAGCCATGATGCTAAAGCTTCGACCTGTACTGCAATAGGCTGGAACGCATATGAGACTTGTTCTCGTTGCGATTACTCCACCTACGTTGAGATTCCTGCAAAGGGACACACATACGGAACATGGATTGATGAAATTCCTGAGACCTGCGAAGGTGAAGGAACTCTTGGACATTACCATTGCTCCGAATGTGATAAGGACTTCGATACCAACAAAAACATTCTTGAATCTCTTATAATTGAGGCACTTGGACATACAGGAGGAACTGCTACTTGTACCGCAAAGGCTGAATGTACTCGTTGTCATGAGCTTTACGGTAGTATGCCGGAACACGTTTATACCGCAGAGGATGCAACTGATGCGTATTTGAAGTCGGCTGCTACTTGTACGAGTAAGGCAGTTTACTACAAGAATTGTGCTACTTGTGATAAAGCAGGCACGGCTACGTTTGAGTATGGAATCTTAAAGGCGCATTCTTATATTGAAAAGGTTGATGATGCATATTTGAAGGCATCTGCAACGTGTACAAGTAAGGCAGTATATTATAAGAGTTGTTCTGCTTGTGGAGTAGAAGGAACTGAAACATTTGAAGTCGGTGATGCACCGAGTCATAACTATCAAACTACTTGGAGTTCTGATGCAACTTCGCATTGGCACGAATGCTCTAAGTGCGGAGATAATAAGGATAATGCTCCTCACACAGCAGGAGCTGCCGCAACCGAAAACGCGGCTCAAACTTGCACTGTTTGCGGTTATGTAATTACCCCTGCGCTTGGTCATACGCACAACTACGACAGCATTAAGAAGGACGAAGCAAACCATTGGAAAGAATGTGCTTGCGGCGAAAAGAACGAAATTACAGCACATACTTGGAACAATGGCGAAGTAACCAAAGAAGCAACAGTTTATGAGGAGGGCGTAAAGACTTACACATGTACTTATTGCTCCATCACAAAAACTGAGAGTGTTCCTAAAAATGTTGTCAATATTGAGGATGTTGATTCCGGCGTAATGCTTGAAATTCCTTCAAATAGCCAAGCAACACTTCCTGCCGGCACCATCATTGATGTCGTTGAAAAATCCAATGAAGAGATTTCCGATCAGATACTTGGCGAGTTCGCTGAAACCGCTGAAACTGTTGTAACAGCACTCGGTGTCTATGACCTCAATCTCTTGCTCGACGGTGTAAAGATTCAGCCTAACGGTCTAGTTGAGGTAACGCTTCCTGCTCTTAATTTCACCACAGAGTATGACCGTATCGTGGTTGTATATATAGCTTCCGATGGTAGCTATGAAGAGTGTAAGACTACCGTTAATGCAGACGGCACAGTCTCCTTTGAAACCGATCATTTCTCCAAGTATGCAGTAATTGGTATAAATGAGGAAGAAAGCGATAACGGACTTGGAATAGGCGCAATTGTTGCTATTATCGTTGGTGCTTTGCTTGTAGTGGGAGTCGGTGGATTTGCAATTTATTGGTTTGTAATCAAGAAAAAAGCAAAGCTTACTGGAAAAGTTGCTACTGATACAGCAGATGAAGAACAGCAATAATTCAAGCGCAAACATTTTACTACTCATATAGCAAAATGATAAACATTTAAGCGGTGGGCTTCGGCTCACCGCTTTTTCTGTAAAAAACTTTTAAGAAGTGCACGCGCGTGTACAGCAACTGACAGCGCTGATTACTTTATTCAATGCCCAAAGTGTAGAAACATAATCGGGTTAACTTTCAAAATATCGCAACATACTGTAAAAAAAGTTGCAAATGCATAAAAAGAATATCATCCTCCCGGCAGTGAATTCGGGAAACAAAAGGGTCGATACAAAAATCAGTAACAAACGGAGTGCTAACAAAGCAAAACTGCGCGAGGTGGGTTCTCGTCCTCGTCAGCTTCTACAAAATGAAAAAAGACCGTCAAAAAACGGTCTTTTTGGTCGAAGCGCAAAGCTCTGTAATATGCGGGATTTTCACCAAAGGTGAATATTCCTGACGTTCGCCTTAGATGAGCGAGCTCCTCACGGCTTCACTCGAAATGCGAACCCAATTCGCGCCCCGACAAAGAGCGAACAAATATCATTAACAAATAAAGTGCTAACATAAAGAAGATGCGCGAGGTGGGTTCTCGTCCTCGTCAGCTTCGACAAAATGAAAAAAGACCGTCAAAAAACGGTCTTTTTGGTCGAAGCGGCGGGACTCGAACCCACGGTCTCCAGTACCCGAAGCGATCTTTATTCGTTTTTTTTAACACTATTGTTTACATATAGTCCGTATATTCCGCGAAATCACATCGTTTTGCACATTGTTTCCATTATTTCCGTATAGAACATTTCCTGTTGTGGTCAGTTATGTGGTCAAACCGTTTTTGCTTTGCAAACTGTTTGACAGTGGACAGTTGAAAATGGAAAATTGAAAGTTAAAGAACTTTTCTCCCCCATTAACAAACCGTACCCGTGTTAAGAAAAACACGCGACATATATGCTTGGTTTTCTGTATTGTAACTCTAAAACGAAGAAAAGGCAAGAGCTTTCGATGATAAAAATCTTACCAGCCTTAGACAAAGATCAACTGTGAAAAATCACTACGCCTAAGACAAAGAAAAGCGCCTTGCACTGATCAAAAATTAGTCAGCACTAAACAAAAAATGACAATAATGTATTGGATTTCTGGTCTGCGAAAACAACGAATTGTTCTTGAGCTGTTTTAAAGAGAATCTGAAAAAACTGATAGAGAAGCAGCGTTATATGTAAATGATGACAAACAATCTAAACTTTCGGAAAATTGCAGAATAAATTATATTTCAGCAACGCTTGTGGAAACAGTACGTTGGTGTACCGACGGTGAAACTAAAGAGAGTGCGGAAACTATGCGCAGCATTTTTTAGCGGTAATTTAAAAAATTAAACAGATACCACCATATCACCTCGCATTCTCACATGCTTTGAATTTCATAGTTATTCCATTGACTTTTGAAAAATCACATGTTAAAATGATATTACTTTTACATCAAGGAGAGACGCATGGAAACTGTAGATATAATATCTCTTGCAAGAAAACATTCGCTCAAAAGTGATGTTGCTTGTCCGGATTTTTTCGAAGGTGCTTTGCTTGGTAACGGTGACCTCGGAGCCGTAGTATGCACTCGCCCGGATGCCATCGTTATACATTTCGGTCACAATAACATCTGGGATATAAGACTCGATGAGAGTAATAAGGATGAGCTTGGAACGTTCAATGAAATTTTTAGTAAGATTTTAAGCGAAAAGGATAATTTTAGAGATCAAGAGTGGTACCGTGAATACGAGAAAATGGCGCGCGCCTCGTATAGCAAGCCGTATCCTCGTCCGTATCCCGCTTCATCGTTGTTTTTATTCTTCGATAGAATGGAATATTGGGTGTTAGGTCATGAGTTAGACATCTCGCGCGGACTTTTGACTGTAGCTCTCCAAGGAAGACACGGCAAAAAATATTACATTAAAGTGTTAATCTCTCAAAGAACGGACATTATGCTATGCCAGACTGTCGATGAAAACGGCAATCCTGCCTCTGTATTCCACAGAATGCGTTTGCTTCCACATAAACCGTACGAAGGAATACCGGATTATACCGTTTTGGAAAACGGTTTTGTGCAGATTTTACCTCACAACGAGTTCGCCGGAACGATACGCCCGAATGAAGATAAAGGTTTTTCCGTGCTATACAAAATGAACGGAAATGCAGATGCCAACGGCTTAGGCGCAAACCTTTCCGAAGTGACAGAGATAAAGGTCCGTATAACGCAAGGATACTATAACGACGTTGAGCCTATCAAAGATTTCTCTGACATTGCATTCTATGATGAGCTTGCCGTATCAGAGAAAATCTGGAGAGATTATTGGCAATGCTCAGGGGTGCAGCTGGAGGATGATTTCCTTGAGCACATTTGGTACACGAATACATATTTTCTCCGTTGCGCTTTAAACGAGCATTGCAGATGTCCGGGGCTTTTTGCAAATTGGTCCTACGAAAACATCGGTACTGCATGGCACGGAGATTATCATATGAATTACAACACGCAGCAACCTTTTTGGGGGATTATGGGTGCAAACAGATGCAATCTACATATGCCTTACGTTAGACTTACCGAAGAGCTTTTGCCTGTAGCCAAATCGTGGGCAAATGATTATTATCAGCTCAGCGGAGCATATTTTCCTCACTCCGCATATCCCGTGCCTATGACCATCAATCCATACCCGACAACCACTTGGGGATGGGAGGTGTGTGAAACTCCGTGGACTGTTCAGAGTCTTTGGTGGCACTACACATATACGAAAGACAAGGAGCTTTTGCGCACGAGACTGTATCCGATTATGAGAGAAGCAGCCTCATTTCTTGCCTCCTATATGATGCGTACGGGAAGCAATCCCAAAGGAGATGACAAATATCATCTGTACCCGATAATTGTGCCCGAATTATACGGACTTTGTAATAAATTAGACCGAAATCTCGACGGCACTTGCGATCTCGCATTCACCAAATTTCTCTTCGGAGCTATACTGGAAGCTGCAAGTGAGCTCGGTATAGAGAAAGAGGAAGCTGACCTTATCGGAAAAATAAAGCTAATCCTCTCAGATTTCCCCGAATATCCTACTGCTCAGTCCCGCTACGGAGAGGTCTATATCAGTGTTGGCGGAGAAGACCCCGATAGTGTAATCTACAACGTACCTTCTAATTTGACGCAGATTTTTCCCTGTGGAGAAATTGACGCGCAGAGCGGCACGGAAAGTGATCTTGAAATTGCAAGAAGATCCTGGGAACACCATTATAACGAGGGCGGAAATGATATAGTCTTTTATTATCTTATCGGAGCAAGACTTGGCGTTATCGATCTTGAGAGATTCAAAATGCACGTCAGATACTGTATGCTTCCGAACGGAACCGTCACAGACCGTGCAACGTTATCCGGCGGAAGATATAAAGATGATATGAACTGTGATTTTATGTCTCGAATGGGTATATGGTTTGAAAACTTTGCCCTGTATGCCGTAATCGACGAGTGCCTAATATGGGGACACAACGATGTTGTTGAACTGTTTCCAAACTGGGATATGAATAAAAAAGCCTCGTTCTGCTCTATGAGAACGAAGGGAGCATTTCTGGTAAGCGCCGATTGCTCTGGAGGACGTGTAAACAAAGCGACCGTATACAGCGAGCAGGGCGGAGTCTTTAGAATGAAAAATCCGTGGGACAAGGCCATGGATAATAACGGAATGATATATACCGAAAAAATTATTCGTACAAATATGAATAAGGGCTGTCAAATTACGTTCACCGAAGCGTAAGTATCTCACCTCGTCTATGCTCTAAAGCCAATAAGAAACCGAGCTTGGTCTATTGATCCAGCTCGGTTTTTTAAGTTATGAGTTAAACTTTCGTGCTAATGCTATAGATTTAATTGCAAAAAAATTACTTTATTTTTGGCAGCTTTTTTTCGCCGGAAATCGCGTGCAGGAGCGCTGCGGATTCGGAATAACCGCATTTTATGGCAACATCCTCAAGGGTCATTCCTTCGTTTCGGAGCGCGGTGGCGGTTCTGATTTTTAGCTGCTTAAGGTACGTATACGGAGTAACGCCTAAAGCGCTTTTGAATCTGCGGATAAATCCGTCGTACGACATAAATGATTTTTCTGCCATTTCTCGGATTGAAATGCTTTCGGACAGCCCTTTATGCATTGTTTCAAGCGCCGAAATAAGAATTTGATCGTCAAGCATTTTAATGCCGCATTCGGCAACCATCTTGTTTATTATGTATATGACAGTAGCCTTAAGATAATATAGCTCGTCATTTTTTAAATTATACATTCTGCACTCTGTTGATTCGGCAATTTTATCGAACATAGAAAAGGCTGCGTATCTCATAGGATCCTTATGCGGATCAAATTCGATAACGTTCTTCGTAATTATCGGCGGTATCATTTCGAAATTAACAAAGGTGTGATCAAGTCGTTTATCCATGCTTTCGTAAGATGACCACGTTGGAATGTTTTCGTAAGCGGGGAGCAGGTACAAAAGTCCTTTTTTAAACGTATGCTTTTCTCCGCGCAGATAATATCCGCCTTCTCCTCCATTAACGTATATGAGTCGGTTTATACCTTTGCTTGGACTGGTTTTCCACTCGTTTTTATCTGGAACCTTCGATTTACCAACACACTGAATAAAGCAGTATGGATTCAATAAAAATCCCCCCTATCGATTTCTATCAATTTGGATTCGATTATAATCATAGAAATTTTTCTTCTATTTTGTTATAATTAAAATACAACTTCATTATAACACTTAAGTCTTTTTTTGTCAATATAGAAGCCGTTTAAGGCTGCCAATGTGAAAAGGACGGAATGTTTTATGAATTTCATTACAAAGAGGAAAATGATCGAATACAAAAAGGAGATGCTGATATGAAAAAAAGGTTGATTTCTCTTTTCTGCGCCGTGGTTATGCTGTTTTCATTTTATAGCTTTATGATTCCGGTATACGCAGAAGCAAATTCAGGCGAAATTATCGAAGGTGGTGACATTCCGTTGCGTTTACACTATGACGAAGAAACACCTTATGGTAATGAAAATGCATATCAATGGCCGTCAAATATCCCTAACGATGGATGGGATAAATGGTCGTTACCGATAGGAAACGGATATTTTGGAGCTAACGTTTTCGGCAGAACCGAGACAGAGCGAGTTCAGATTACTGAAAAGACGTTGGCAAATCCGTATTATAGATACGACTCCAGCAATACAAAATACTCCCTCGGAGGACTTAATAATTTCTCCGAAACGTATATCGATTTCGGTCATACTAACTCCGCGGTAACCGATTACTCGCGCTGGCTTGACCTTGAAACAGCTATATCGGGTGTTAGCTACGGATATAACGGAGTAATCTATACAAGAGAGTATTTCACCTCTTATCCCGACAAGGCACTCGTTATCCGCCTTGATGCGAGCGGAAGCGGAAATTTGAGTTTCACACTTCGTCCCACTGTTCCTTATCAGCAGGATTACGCGGCATTCGTTGGTGACGGAGCTTCCAAAACCGGAGAGGTCACCTCAAAGGTTACGAACGGAGTTGGTGAGATAGAGCTTTTCGGTAAAATGGGTTACTTTGATATAGATTTCCTTGGACTTTACAAGGTCTATACAAACGGCGGTACGGTAACCGCCGGAACAGCAGAGTACACGTATACCGATACGGCTAAAAAGACCCATACCGAAACCAACGGAACAATCAACGTTAAAGGTGCAACAAGCGCTTACATAGTTGTTACCCTTGGAACAGATTCGGAGCTTTCCGAGGAGCTTTTCACATCGTCGGATAAAGAGAAGCCAACCTTTGATACCACTCTTGCGGATACAAGGATAAAGGTTGAAGGTTATATGAATGCCATTTTGGCAAAGCTTTCCGGAAAAGACTTTGAGGCGGGTTATTCGGCTCTTAAGAGCGCTCACGTTGATGATTACAGTGAGCTTTTCTCAAGAGTATCTCTTAATCTTGGCAGTCTTGAGGATGCGGCTCTTACCACTGACGTTCTTTTAGACAAATATAAAAAAGGCGATTACAGCACTTACCTTGAAGCTCTTTATTTCCAGTACGGAAGATATCTTCTCATAGCATCTTCGAGAGAAGGTGCGCTTCCGGCAAACCTTCAAGGTGCTTGGAATAGATATAATTTCTCGCCTTGGGGCTCGGGATATTGGCACAACGTTAACGTTCAGATGAACTATTGGCCTGCGTTTTCGACCAACCTTGCGGAAACGTTTATATCATATTGGGACTATATGCAGGCGTATATGCCTGCTGCTGAGGCGAATGCAGATTACGTTGTAAACAGATTCAACAAGGATAAATACGACGAGGACGGCGGCAACGGCTGGTGCATAGGAGTTTCTGCGTTTCCGAACGAGGTGCAGTGGGACAGATCTGCCGGAAACCTTGGGTTTACAACACAGCTTCTTTGGGATTACTACGAGTATACGAAAGATTCCGAGATACTCGAAGCGGTTTATAAGCTTCTTATAAGTGCGGCACGCTTTATCGTAAAGTCGGTTGAGCTTACGGAGGACGGATATTATCTGGTTTCGCACTGTGACTCACCCGAAATGTTTGTTGACGGTGTTTGGTATTATACCGTTGGAACTACCTATGCGCAAACATTTGCTTACACAAACAACTATAGCGCGCTTCTTGCGGCGGCAGAACTCGGCATTGACTTTTCTGACGAGAGCCGAGAGGATTACGCTATTTTGCAAAGAGTTCTCGAACAGATAGACAAATATGATCCTATCAACGTAGGTCTTTCGGGACAGATAAAAGAGTTCAGAGAAGAGGACTATTACTGTTCTATCGGCGATGAGCCCCAGCACAGACACACCTCGCAGCTCGTAGGACTTTATCCCGGAAACATTATAAATTCAACAACACCCGCCTGGATTGATGCATCCAAGATCGTTCTTGAGGAAAGAGGCGACGATGCAGGCAACTGGGGATGGGGCATAGCCTTTAGACTCAATATGTGGGCAAGAACCAAGGAGGGCGATAGAACCTATAAGCTGCTCAACAATCTTCTTACCAAAGCAACTGCGCCTAATCTTTGGGATAGCTGTTCTATCTTCCAGATAGACGGAAACTTTGGCGGAACTGCAGGTATTACCGAAATGCTTCTTCAGAGCCACGAGGGATATATAGCTCCACTTTCAGCTATTCCGTCTGCTTGGAGCGAGGGCTCTTATACGGGACTTGTTGCAAGAGGCAACTTTGAGGTCGCTGCAAAGTGGCAGAACGGCATAGCCACCGTGTTTAATATTACGTCAAATTCTGGTGGACGCGCTTCGATATCTTACAGCGGAATTACAAGCGCTGCCGTTACTACCGCTTCGGGCAAAAAGGTGGACTTCACCGTCAGTGGAAAAGACCTCATTTCCTTTGACACGGTTCAGGGGGAAACCTATATAATTTCCGGCTTTACCGTTCCTGCAAAGGTAAATGACGTTTCGAGCATAAATGCAGAAAGAGCAGGACTTGGTCCTATCAGCATAGATTGGAGCAAGACCGAGGGCGTGTCGGGTTATAACCTTTACGTTGCAGCAGATAATGCGGCAGATTATACGCTTCTTACATCTACCTCGGCAACCTCTTACGTTTTTACTCCCGATGAGAAAAACATAAACTCGCGATTTACGTTTAAGGTTAGAGCAGTTGATTCTGACGGCAATGAATCAAAGGGTGCTATAGTTTACGTAAACCCGGTACTGACAGAAGCTGAGCTTCTCGATTACGAAGCAAACGTTTTTCTCTCCGGTGAGCTTCAGATCGTAGTAAAGGCATCGGAAAACACCAAGAGCTACAAGCTTTGGCGTCTTGCCGAGGGAGCTGCGGAATACGAGCTTGTTAAGGAAACGAAGTATCCAATTATCATATATGAGAATTATCTTGACAGCGATAAGTATGCGGTTTCTCTTGTTTCAACTCTCCTGGATGACGAGAGTGAAAAATACGAAATAAGAAAATTCAAATCCGAGCTTGCCGGATCTGAAAACACCGAAACGGACTGGGTGCAGAATATTCTTCTCGGCAAGGATATGGTTCCCAATCCCGATGCACCGACAAATATTTGGGATACTAAATACGGATACAATAAGCTTACCGACGGATTGATGCTTAAGCAGCCTGACGGAACTACCGACATACATAAAAGCAGATTTTCTGCAAAGTCTGCTACTGACGTTATGGACGGAACTGTCAGACTTGGCGGAACTTACCTTATAAATGAGGTAAGAATTTATGATTACTACGGCTCGGGAAATACCATTATGGGAGAAAAGGTAGAGGTATACGTACTTTCTGACGGAAAATGGGTGAAAGCCGGAAGTGTTGACTCAAGAAGCGCAATTATCGCTTCCAAAAAACGAGATGAGGATCAGAACCTTACGTATCTTCCAATATCTCTCGGATATATAGCTGCAGATGCAATCAGAGTTGTTTGCTCAAACGATCCAAACGACGGAAATACCGACGCAGTTATAACCTTCTACGAGATAACCGCATCCGGTGTTGAGATACCTACGGAATGGGTTGAGTACGATAACGTATTTGCCGGTAAGAAAATTACGGGAAATCTTAATCCCTATTCTGCAACCTACGGCTACGATAAGCTTACTGACGGAGATTTCGGACTTCATACAGGAAGATTTTCACTCACAAACGGAGCAGGTCAGAGTCTTGTTCTTGAATGTGAGCTCGGTTCGCTTCACGAGCTGGATTTACTAAGAGTTTACGATCTGTGCGACAGTGCAGTATCGCGAGTTGCTTCACTCACTCTTGAGGTTTATTCGGGCGGACAATGGACAAAGGTTATTGACGGAGCGACTATGCCGGCATGGGCTGACAGACCGTTCATTGCCGATGGAATATCGCGTCCGTCAGACTTTAGTCTTAACGGCGTGAAGGCTGAAAAGGTAAGATTTACTATCACTAACAAGGATTCAAAGGGACTTTCGTTCTATGAAATAGAATGCTCCGGCAGAGCAAAGGATAACGGCGCGGGTACGAATATTCTTTCGGGAAAGACCTTTACGAGTAAAAATGCTATATATTCGTCAGATTATAGTCTTGATAAGCTGACAGACGGTGATTACGGTCTGCACACCGGAAGATGCGCATTCAAGTCAACGTCTGACGGAAAAGTAACCGTTGAATGTGACCTTGACGGACTTTACGAACTTTACGAGCTTAAGATGTACGATTTCTGTAATAATAAAGTACCCGTTATAGGCTCGTTCGATGTAGAGCTTTACTATTGCGGTGAGTGGGTTAAGGTAATGAGCGCTGTTAAACCGCCTCACTGGGATGAAAGAGTGTATGAGTCTATAGGCAGAGCGGGTGTTTACAACCTCGGAGGCGCAAAGGGAGAAAAAATAAGATTTACCTTTACGGATCAAAGCGGCAACGGTATATCGATTTATGAGATTCTGCTCTCCGGAGTTAAGTCAAAAGACGAGGCTGCGGGAAGTAACATTCTTCTCGGTAACACCTCGGCTACTCTTAATTCGGGTGAGAGCTGCTATGGAGATTATCCGCTGACCAATGCTTTTGACGGTAAGAAGAACACCAGATACGCGCTTCGTGACGCCAAGGGTTATTCAAATTACACTCTTGAAATAGACCTCGGAAAAGTAAAAACACTTTATAATCTCAATATTTACGATTTCAGAGGCACGCTTACCGACCTTGTAAATAACCAGCTTGCAACGCGAAGCAATGATACAGATATCGAGCTTTATGTTGCAGGTCATTGGGTAAAAGTGATAAGCGGTGCATCGATGCGAGTAGATCAGCCTTACACGTCGTTTGATTTGAAGGGTATCCCTGCATCAAAAATAAGGATTAGCTTCAATAATACTAAGACGTTTGATAACGGAAGCACTGCGTTTGCAACTATTTACGAAATAACGCTTTCAGCGGGCGCTGAAATTGCGGATAGAGCACCTCTTCTTGAAATTTACAAAAAGCTTGATACAGTGGCTTTCGGCAAAGAGGATCACGCGGAAAAAATGAAGAAATTTTACTCTTATCTTTCCGACTTTGATCTCGATGCTGAAGCCGTATCTGCAAGAAGCGTCGAAATGAACGCTTATTATGAAACTGTTAAGAATAACGTTATTTCTTACGTACCGAAAACAAGTGTAACTTTAGGCAGTGAGCTTTCTGTAAACATATATCTGCCAACAAAAAACCTACAAAAGTTTACATTAGATGGCGTAACCTATGAAAATCTTGAACTTTTAAAGGATAAAAAACTTGTTTTATCAAATGGAGAAGAATGTTATAAAATGACTATTCTTCTTCCGGTTTCGGAGGCAGGACGCGAAATTAAGCTCAAAGCTTTCGTTGTATCGGATGAAGCAAATGCCACAGCAACGTTTACAATAAGCATACCAAAGTATTCCACAAAAGCGATTGAAAAAGGAACTGATGTAGAAAAGACTTTGATAAGAGACGTTCTTTCCTACATAAGAGCCGGATACGTGTTCTTCGAAAAGGATGCAAGCGTAATAGACCAAATTGATGAAATTATCGGTTCAAATTACGATGCTACGTCTCCTTACGTTCCCGAAGGAAGCACGAACGTACCGACTATGTTCAAATCTGCTACCTTCAATCTTGATTCTACCCCGACTGTACGTTTCTATCTTAACGATGGAGAAAATGCCGAGAATTGTTCATTCAAAATAAACGGAACTACGAAATCCTTTATAACGAGCACAAACGATAAAGGAACTTACGTAGAAATACCCGTTTATGCATACGCTATGTGTGAAACTATTGAATGTTATTACAGCGGATCGTATGTGGGAAGTTACCATATAGCAAGCTATTATAATTGGGCAAAGACGCAGAATAACGATGATCTCGTAAAGTTGGTTGAACGCTTCTGGAAATATTGCCAGAGCGCAAGAGATTATAAAAACAGCGTGGCAGTTCAAATCAATTACGTTGACGAAGCCGGAAACGAAATGGCTGAATCTTATGTAAATCGCTACAAAACGGGAGAGGCTATAAGCGTTCTCTCCCCCTCAATTGAGGGATATTACACACGCGACGTATACGTTATGGAAACGGTTAACTCCGAAAACAACGTATTCAACGTAGTGTATAAATTGATTCCGTCGGGAATTGATGCTGATACGGTTGATAAACATCTTTCCGATATTGTTTGTTGGGGAGATTCTATAACCGCAGGCGCGTTTAACAACGAAGTGACCTCTGCAAATCAATATGGAATAGATCTTGAAGCTCTTGGAAGCACCGTAAACGGAGCAAACTACGTTACGGTATTGAAAAACATTATTACAAGTAAAATATATTCCGGAATAGATGTTACCGGCTTAGGTGTTGGCGGTGAAGCAACCTCTTCTATTGCTTCAAGAGCTGATACGGAAACGTATTATCTCTATCTTAACGGCGCTGTGACTATATCGTCAACAGCAGTTACCGTTCCCCTCACTCATTACTCGTCCGGTGGAAGAGTGGGCATACTCCGTCAAGGCGGTTCTGCTCACGTAAACCCCATTACCATAGTGGGTAAAGATGCAAACGGTAACGAAATATCCGTTGCAGGCTCTCTTTCGCTGAGCTTGACGGATGACGCACCCGCGGGTACAGACGTAAGAACCTGCGATGCGAAATATCTCAAATATACGTTTACCCGTACCGATGGTAAGACTAACACCTTAAACTTCGTTTCCGGAGCAAGAGTTGTTACGAAAGCGTCTTATCTCTACGACGGAAGAACTTGTATAATCTTTATGGGCGAGAACGGCGGATACAAGGATACCGATGAGCTTATAAAGCAGCAGGAAGAAATTCTTAAGGCTTGCGGAAATCCCGAATACTACCTCATAATCTCAACCACCTCGGGAAGCTATGAGAGTCGTACTGAAGTTAGAGAAGCACTTAGCGCAAGATGGGGTGAACATTACATAAATATGGGTGACGAGCTCAATTCATCGAGAAAATCGTATGAATTTGCAGGATTTTCTGAAGAAGCGATACTTTCTGTCCAAGAAAATATTGCAAACGGAACCGTATCAAATCTGCTTATAAAAGATACCTGCCATCCCAACGCAGTAGGCTATGCGGTAATCGGAAACGTTATATTTGAGCGTCTGTTTAAACACGGAGCGTTTGATGAAATTTTCGATTACTATGACAGACTTAACACGGTTACAACAGAAACCTTTGAATTTAACGGTTATACCGCAACAGTTGTTCGTCCGGCCAATCCCAACGGAAAGTGGATATGGAAAACCGAATTCTTTACCGCGTTTGATAAAGCAGAACGTACTCTTCTCGACGACGGTTATACCCGCGTATACTATTCGATTTCTAATAAGTACGGAAATCCCGAGTCTGTAAGTCTTATGGAAAGCTTCTATCATGAGGTTACCGATAGATATAATTTGGATGATAAATGTATCCTATTCGGATTCAGCAGAGGCGGTCTTTATGCTTTTAACTTTGCTCTTGAATGCCCCGAATACATAGATAAGATATATCTCGATGCACCCGTGCTTGACCTGAAAACATGGCCTACGAAGAGCAAAAATCCGGGAGAATTCAGCGGTATGCTGGCGTCTTACGGACTTACCGAAGAGGAATTTGCGAGCTTTAAAGGAAGTCCTATTGATAAACTGGAAGAGTTCTTTGCGCTTAACATTCCGCTCCTCGTTGTTGCCGGTGATGCAGATGCAACGGTTCCTTTTGAGGATAACGCAGGAAAGCTTATAGAGTACGCTTTATCGAACGGACACAATGTAACCTACGTTGTAGAAGAGGGCAAGGACCACCATCCGCACTCTCTGACTGACGTAACTCTCATAGTAGAGTTTTGCAAAAGAGGAACGTACGAAAACTTGGTATCCTCTCCTTTGACAAAAGAAGAGCTTGCGGGAAAAACTATAACGTTTTTAGGTGATAGTATAACCTACGGTGTTGGAGCATCAAGCACGGAGAACAGATATTCCTCCGTGCTAGCATCTTCACTTGGTATGACTGAAATCAATATGGGAATTTCGGGAACGGTTATGTGCACCGGCGGACATAGAACGTCACGTTTGAATGATGTTCAAAACATCAGCTTGAGTTCCGATTACGTTGGAATTTTACTTGGTGTAAACGATTTTGATCAATGCAAAAACGATGGAGCCTCAAAGTATTACGCTTTAGGTGAATTCGGAAGCAGTGATACAACAACCGTTTATGGAGCGCTTGATAAGATGTGCGCTGATCTCGTTGCAAGGTTTGGCTCGAGCGATACTAAGGTATTTTTAATGACTCCGGTTATTACAAGCTGGAACAATTCCGTTTCAAGTACAAGGGATTGGGATCAGAGCAAGGTAAACGCTTGTGGATATACTTTAAGAGAGCTCTGTGATGCAATAGAAGAGGTCGCAACCTATTACGGTATAATAACGTTGGACCTTAATGAGTTATGCGAAATGAGCTCGTCAGATTTTTCCGATGGAATTCACCCGAATGACAGCGGCGCACAGAAGATGGCGGCTGTGATCGAAGAATTTTTATTGAAAAATTATTCGTTTGAATAAAAATAAAAGGAGAAAAACATTATGAAAAACGCACGCAAAATCCTTTTGCTGGTTATGATGCTCGTATTAGCGATCTCTGTTTTCGCGGTTACAGCTTTTGCAGCAGAAGAAACGCCTAATGCGGACGGCAGTGTAACGACGGAATACGGAACGTTTACGCCCACTGCAGAGCAAACCGCAACGGCATATCCGTTGGTAGTATTCAAGCCGGACGGCTCAGTAACCGGACTTTACACTAACTGGAAGGAAGCTCTCGACGCGGCGATTGCTAATGACAATTCCGTTGTATACTTGAGAGCGGACGTTACTCGCGCTCAGGGAGAAGCGCACGTTACTTCATTGACCGCAAAAACGCGATCTCTTACAGTAGACCTTAACGGCCACGTTCTTACAAAAGCGGATAAGCTGCTTTTCAGTAACTATCTTGGCAGCACTACTTCTACAAACACTAACGTAACCTTCAAGAACGGTACGATGGTTCAGAGCGCCTGCAACGATTCCTGGAGAGCCTTTATAAACTATGATTATCATTCAACGAATCACAAGGCTGCAGCGACGATGAACTATACGTTTGATAATGTTAAATTCATTGATAACAGAGCAACAGTAGCAAGTCAAAAGGTATTTATTTTTGCAATATCCGAGTACAATGCAACGGTACCCGAGATAAAAGGCAAGATCGTTTATAACAACTGTGAATTTTATTCAAAGGGTTGTTACGTATTTGACTGTTCCGCCGGAAACAATTATGAAAACATTGACATTACCATTGAGGTTAACGGAGGTAAGGTTGTAGATAGCTCCGGACTAACCAGAGATAAGCTTATAAGACTCAACACTAACGGAGACAGCGTTGTATTCGGTAAATACAACGGAAGCTATACCGAATTTGCTTGTCCCACCTCTCTTGCTCCTACGTCTGATGTATTCTTAAAGGACGATACGGGAGTGGAAAGAGTTCTTTCCGTTAAGAGTGACGACGGCACAAACACCGTTTACGAGCTTGTTCCCGTTGCCGACGGTGAGGATGTTGAAGTAACCCCTTACGCGGCTATTACCGGACTTAGCGAAGAAAAGCTCAATAAAGAAGCTTATCCCTTAGCTGTATTTAAAAAGAACGGCAATTCATATGCGCTTATAGATGTTTATGCAACGTGGAAGGCTGCGGTAGACGTAGCAGTAGTCAATGACGGTTCCGTTATATATTTTAGAGCCGATGTTGTTCGCCCTGCGGGTGAAGCGGGCAGAAACCTCGATGGTGTAAAAGCTTCGTTTACGGTAGACCTTAATAATAAGACTTTGGCTAAAGCGGATAAATACATATTTGATATTTACCTTAACGCTACGACGACCAATACTCACATAACCTTCAAAAACGGTACTATGGCGCAGAAGGCTTGCAATGATGACTGGAGAGCTTTCACTCAGTTCGCTTATGGAACAAAACATACCGTAGCGGATGCGGTTATTAACTTTACGTTTGAGAACGTCAGATTCGAGGATAACAGAACGAGAGCTGTTTCAGATAACACAGGATTTATATTCGCAGTATCCGGCAGCAGCGGAAATTTAAAGCAGACCAAGAGTGTTATTACATATAATAACTGTGAATTCTATACCAACGGAACACGCATTTTTGATGCATACGACAGCAACCATTCTACAAATGTTGATATTACCTTCAACGTTAACGGTGGTAAGATCGTATCAAAATCCGACGTAGCGATGAACAAGCTTGTAAGAGTAAGCAACGAGGGAGATAGCGTTACCTTCGGCAATTATAACGGAAAGTACACAGAGTTCGTTTATCCTAACTCCGTTGCTATTTCAAACACAATAAAGGTAGCCGATGATTTCGGTAATACACGTGTACTTGCAAAGAAGAGCAATGATGACGCTAATACCACGTATGAGCTTGCCGAAAAGACACCTTACGGACTTATTACAGGGCTTGATACAGCCGATGAGATCGCAAGCAAATCACCTATGGCTGTATTTAAGGATAACGGAAACGGTACTTATACGTTCGGTAAGCTTTATTCTAACTGGAATGCTGCAGCAACCGATGCGCGTACGATGAATTCTGTTATATACTTCAGATCCGATGTAACTCGTCCCACCGGTGAAGGCGGAGTCGATTTGGATGGTAGAACAGCCAATATTACCGTAGATCTTAACGGCAAAACATTATCCGTCGCAGATAAATACATTTTTGATATTTACCTTAGAAAGACGACGACAGACACTCACGTAACATTTAAGAACGGTACTATGGTTCAGAGATCTTGCAACGATGACTGGAGAGCGTTCATTTACTTTAGTTACGGTACCAATCATACCGTTACTGATGCTGTGATTGACTTTACCTTTGATAACGTTATCTTTAAGGATAACAGAGCTTATCAGTCTAAAAACTACTTCATAATCGCTTCTAACGATGGTGTTGACGGAGCAAAAAAGACAATCAGCACCGTGGTTTACAATAATTGCGAATTCCATACAAACGGTACGTCTATATTTGACGGATATGAAAAAAGAAGCAACGTTGATATTGCTTTTGAAGTTAACGGTGGTAAGATAATATCAAGTAAAAATATCACTTCTGCGTTGTTATTCAAGCAGAGCACAAGCGGCGATTCTCTGACGTTCGGCAAGGGAGACAATGGTTATACTGCAATCGAGCTTACAAACGGAGCGACTATGGATACAGTAAGCGTGTGGAATACTGCAGATGGCATAGATTGTGTGTTTGCTAAGACTTCTAACGGATCATATACGCTATATCCATCTGTAATGGTTGGTTACAAGATTAAAACAAGTGTAACGCTTTACTCTAATTTTGTGTACAATGTTTACATTCCAATGACTAACGTTAACACCTTTACTATCAACGGAAACACTTTGGAATATGAAGAGGTTGTTATTGATGAGGTAACCTATTATCATGTAAAGGTAGAACTCGCGGCAGGCAACGCGCTTGACGATATTAAGGTTGCTGTAATCCTTAACGCAGGCGAAAAGACAGTGACATCCACATGGACTGTCAATGTATTTAATTATACAAAGTCTGTAATAAACGGCAATTTTGATGAAACAACAAAAACTCTTATGAAAGATATGCTTGTATATGCGTCTGCTGCCCATAATTACTTTAAGAATACCGAGGACGTAGCTGATAAGCTTGCAGAGATTGAGAGCATCCTTGATGGGTATAATCAAGAACTACCCACAGGTATATCGAAGAAGCCTGCAAATGATAACTACTTTAAATCTGTGGCGGTATATCTGGGAGAAGTGCCCTCGTTCAGATTTTACCTTGCAGACAATTACACTGCGGATGACTTTGCATTTAAGGTTGGTAATAGAAATGCTACCGTTATTGAGGGCGATGGATACATAGAAATTGTAATGTATGCATATATGATGCTTGATGACGTCACCTTTACAGTGAAAGGAACGGATATATCCGAAAGCTACAATCTTTATTCATACCACGATTTCGCTACCAATCCCGAGAACGCGTATTCGACAGCAGAGCTTGTAGCAATAGTAGAAGCACTTATGAAGTACTCTGTTTCTGCAAAGATTTACAGAGATTCTGTCATTAACGAGTAATTTAAGGAGAAATAAAAATGAAAAAGTATATTAGCCCCGAACTTGAGGTTGTAGAAGTTAATGCTAAAGATATTATAACTACCTCACCCGGAACAGAAACTCCTTGGTATGAAGAGAGTGATGGAATTTGGGATTTGAGTATAGGCTAACTTTCATAGCATATATTCATGTAGAACATCAAGTTTTTGCATCGCTGTAGCCAAAGAAAACTCACTCAGCGAAATGGCGGGGAGATAACATATTTCCTCGCCCAACAATCTAACCATTTTGAGAGGTCAGTCCTTTGTTTTTTGGACTGACCTCTTTAAGTTTGATAAAAACTTTGCTGCCTAAAAAAGAGATGGCATTTCCTCAAAAAAATTCGAGATGTGCAAGTGCATGTACAACTTGCTATTGACAACTAGATTTTTATATGTTATAATCTAAATGTGACAAATGTCTCGTATAGAATTGGAGAGAGTTATGAGGACGAAAAACAATAGTTTATTCGATAAAATAACCGAATATGTAGACGATTACTTTGATAACAATGGCCGCTCCCCTACTACCAGGGAAATAGAGAGTGCCGTTAAGTTTTCCAGACAAACAGTTCACCGATATCTGAAAGTCATGAGTGAACAAGGTGAAGTCGAGTATGATGGTCATAGAAGCATAATAACACCGCATATACGTGCTGTGCTTAATACCACAAGCGTTCAAATGGGTAGTAGCATCCCTTGCGGAGAACTTAACGAAGTCGTTGATGATGAACTTAAAGATATACGCTTACCCAAGGAGATAACTGGGGACGGAGAATTCTTTCTTCTAAAAGCTAACGGAAATTCAATGATTAAAGCGGGAATAGATAATGGTGATTTAGTATTGATTAAAAAACAATCGCACGAGCCGTCAAACGGTAAAATTGTTGCATTTCTTTATGACGGAAACCAAACAACACTAAAGCGATATAGACGCGAAAAAGATGCAATATATCTTTGTCCAGAAAATGATACCATGCAGCCAATCGTAATTCGCGGAGAAGATCGCGCGAAGCTTCGTATTCAAGGAGTTGCGGTTAGTGTTATAAAGGAACTAAATTGAAGGAGGTGTTATTGTGAATAAAAGAGATGATGGTAGAAGGCATATGCCAAAATCTCGTTGTCCTTATTGCGACTCGAGAATAGTAGATTCTAGAACACCTACATTAAAAAATTCGCTGCAGTTAACAATAACTGATAGCGCAGATTATTTTATTCAGTGCCCTAAGTGCAAAAACATAGTTGGTTTAACTATTAAATTGTTAGACAACGCATTTTGCCGTGTAACGGCACAATAGCAAAAATATCATCCTCCCGGCGGTGAATTCGGGAAAAACGGATCGGTATCAATAGTCAACTCATAAATTATTATGAGCAAGACATTGATACCGATCATTTTATTTTAGGGGGATTATTAATGAAAGTGGTTTTAACAGATTTAAGTAACATACGTCGCCCAGAAGTTCTAACCGATCTTTTACAAAAAAGAATAATGCTATTATTAAATCGAAGAATTTTAAACAAAATAGGCAGTGTCGTATTTAAAGAAATCTCAACGGCATATGAAGTATCTTATTCAGGAGAGTACTATTCTGTTATTTTCAGCAACGATGTCTTGCTGAAATTGATAAAAACTGGAAGTGGGCTTGCAGATTTTGATAAACACTTAAAAGATATCGAAAATTATTTAATCAGGCAATTGTGATTCCATAATGCTTATGCCATTGTCGCAAATCTCAATGATATAATATGGGATTGTCGGAAACAGAGCAGGATTAAGCTGGAAAAGATTATCATTTTCAATATGATACACTTCATCGACAAATTTTTTGAACACGGTATCATTGATATCACCGTGGTATATCAATCTATATATTTGAATTTTTTCATAATTGCTGGTTGTTGAACGATAAAGAGATATCATTTGAGCGGTATTATGCGCCCTTGCATATATCCTGTCATATTCAAAATCAGGAATCCTTGTTCGGATAATATTTGTTCCATCCGCTACTTCCTCTGGGGTCATGGGACGAGACTCCTGTTCCGACTCTTGATATACAGGCATTTGACGATCGGGGTGAAATACATTAGATAATAATTGCCAGCCCATATTTTTTTGCCCACATGCTTCATACAATCTGCGCAAATAAATTAAACGATTAATTTCATCAGGGGCATTATCAATATTATAGTTAGCAATTTCAAAGAAAGACTGTATATCGTGAGGTCCAATATTTGTTTCGTGTAATATTCCGTTTTGATTGTATAGGAAAGAACCAACCGGGCAAGGACAGAATCTGCACCGAATACTTGTAGTGTGAATCATATCCACTACGGGATCAAAGTCGTGAGTTAACATTACAACGGTTTTCCCTTGAAGAGATTCTTGACCCTTGAATAGCTTCTCCATAATAGCATACTTTTTATTTTGGTCAAACGAAGATATAGGGTCGTCAAGAATAATTAGATCGGGATTATCTTTCAGTGCCTTATACATAAAAAGGACAAGCGCAAAAGCATTTCTTTCGCCGTAACTCAAGCGTTCCTTGACACTATCGATAGGATCATCTGTGGCTTTGCTTTTTAATATCATGCGATATTCTTCTTGTGCGCCATTTTCGACGATGTCCACACAATATTGATATCCTGCACTTTGCAAAAAATCATTGATTTGCTTATTATATTTTTTTATAGTTTCTGCAATATGACGTTTGTGTTTAGCTATCTCGCCTTGGAGACGCCCGGCATTAGTAATGACTTCATCGAGAGCGTTGTTAATATGCGATATGCACTCTTGAGTATGCGGAGAATTCAGATGAGGAAGAAACGAAAGGTCCACTTTGCTACTTGACAATTTCGTTACAACAGCATCAACATCTTTCAATGTCCCAAAGTTAAATCCACGAATGGTACAAAGGCTCTCGTAAAGAATGCGAACTTGCTCTTTTATTTCTGTTAGATAATTTATCTGTTCTTTCGTAAACTCAGTACTGCTATTGGATAATTGGGTGATTTTGGCTCGGGTTGTATCGACAAAGTATTCGTTCAAGGCATCAAATACAGCCAACATCTTTTGAAGTTCGGCTACATATTTTGAATCGTATTCGACAGCAACTTGCTTGACAACAGTTTTGGCTTCGCAGGTCAAAGATGTAGCACAGTAAGGACATTTTTCTGCGTAGTCAAGAAATTCTTCACCATTACTTTGCCATGATAACCACTTCGCATTTTTGTCGCTCTGGATATACGCTTTGTACTCTACCAATGCAGGCGGAATGTTTTCTACCTTATTACCACGAGCCACTCCTTTACCGATGGCACCTGTTTTGGAATAACCACTTTTTGTTTTTCCAAACCCATTTATAAACACTGATAAATCATCGATTAGTGTTTCTAAATGTGGATTGTTGCGAAAGGCTTCATGAATATTTTTAATCAGTTCTTGTATTCGTCCAAGCTCCTCATCATAATTTGCAGTTTTGACAAAAACTTCGAAACTATCGGCTATTAATTCTGAAGTTTGAAATATGTATTGCTGAACATAGGACTCGTTGAAAATAGCCACCTTGTTTATCGCGTCGGAAAGTTCTGCACGAGGGGTGTGTTCTTCTTCAATAGGATTTTCGTGTTTGTATTTGTAAGGAGTAAATCCACTCATATCTCCATTACGCGTTACACAATCGATAACTTGAGCAATAGTGGACTTGCCGGTTCCGTTGATAGCATATTTTATATTTAGTTTTCCCGGTTCTATAGAAACAGTACCCGAATCAATATTTTTACAGTTTTTGATAATTATATTCATGATACACTCCTAAGTTTTTTATTATTATAACATATTTTTACAATAAAATCAATTATTTGACACCGCCTAAATTAACATAATTGACTTGGTCTTTTAATTGAACAATTAATAAAATATACGCAGTCTTAAACAAAGAAAAGTGCTGGAAAAAGCTATAAAAATCGCCTTTTACAAACACAGGTCTAGACCGAGAGAAAATCGCTTTTCGCCATTTTTGAGAAGCAAATCGAACAGAGATACAAAAAGGGGCGTTTCGTTTGAAAAATCGGCATATTCAACCGATATAGACCAAGGCTTTTTTAACGAAACTCAACACTCAAATTAGAAAAGGAGCAATTATGATAACAGGACTTAAAAAGTGGCAAAAAACCACCGAAATATTCTTCAGCGAAGCAAAAGACCCAATAACAATATCCACATTCAACACGAGTCTCAAGGATAGGCTTACCGAATTCGCAAAAGAATACCCGGAGCTGTGTAAATTCGTTGCAGAAGATGAATTCGGTTGCTTAACATTTGAAATTAACAAAGACAACTTCACTTTCAGAGTTATGAAACCAACGTCAAATGAAAAGCGTGAGAAAGCTAGGGAGCAAATGAATAAGCTTCGTAATAAAAACAAAATATAATCGAGCGCAACGATAAGCGAGATTAATACCGCAGCTATACGCAATTAACCCCGATATATCAAGTATTTTAACCCTTATATTCTCGGATTATATTTAAGCAGGTTAAAGTCGGTCGTCTGTCTCGCCCGACAATCACATCGGACGGCAGTGCCGACCGAGAGTTTCAGACTTTGCGATTGTAGTCTGTATGGAGAAAATAACGCTTTAGTGTACGTCGGTAAGTAGTGAAAAGTCAATGTTTTCAAGGGGTTTGGCGTATGTCAATAGGCGTCGTAGCATAGGTCAAAATGACGCTTTTCGAGATTTTGCAAAAAGAAAGGTTTTTAAGAGATGGCAAAGAGAAATACAGAAAATAATGATAAAAGATCAGAACAGCTTCGCATTTGGGTAACACCGGAAGAGATTGAAAAAATAGAAAAAGCTCAGGAAGAAAACGGTTGTCCTAATAGAAGTGAATTCGTAAGAGATGCAATTAAGTTTTATATAGGTTATCTTAACAACAATAAAAACATTAACTTCATATCTCCCGTTATAAGTTCGGTAATTAAAAATGAAATAGACGGTGCGGTAAGGAATATATCTTCTATGCTCTTTAAGTTAGCGGTTGAAGAATCGTTACTTACGGAAGTGCTTGCTTGGTACGCAAACGTTGCTCCGGATAACATTGATGAAATACGCGAGCTGTGCAAATATAAGGTTGCTACCAATCACGGCAATATTTCTTTTGAAGAAGCGAGGAAGAAATACTATTAACAATGGCTAAAATTATATTTACAAGTAGATATCATAAAAACATAGTTTCAAAAAGAGGTAATCTTCTTTCATATATGGGGACGCGAGAAGGTGTTGAGAAAATACAAAACGTTCCGTCAAAGGATAAACCTCCGACAAAGGAACAGGATGCGTTAATTAAATCTTTAATTAAGAAATCTCCCGAGGCAAAAGAGTATGCAGAATACGAAGCGTATATAAATAGTCCGTCACGTGCATCAGCATCTGAATTCATTTCAGAATTCATTGAAAGAAACGCAGATAAACTAACCGACTTCAAAAGATTACTTTCTTATATGGCAAACCGACCCGGTGTAGAGAAAATAGGTACGCACGGTTTGTTTTCACAATTCGATGAAGATATAGATCTTAAAAAATGCGCGGAAGAAGTAAATAACTACAAAGGTATTATATGGACGCACGTAATTAGTTTAACGAGAGAGGATGCTGAAAGGCTTGAATATAATAATGCTGATGCTTGGAAATCTTTAATCAGAAGACACTTGAATGAGATTGCAGAAGCACATCGGATAGACGTGGATAACTTACAATGGTATGCAGCCTTCCATAATACCTCGCATCATCCGCATGTACATATAATGGTTTATTCTAAGGACGGAAAGCAAGGATATCTAACTAACAAAGGAATAGAAAATATGCGAAGCGCATTCGCAAAAGATATATTCCGTAACGAGCAATATCATATTTATAAAATGCAAAGTGAGCTCCGTCAAAAGCTAAAAACAGAATCTAAAAACGTGCTTCGAGAATTCATTGCAAGAGCTCGTAAAATAGAAATGCCGAGCGATGAGCTTATGCAAAAGATAGAATTACTTGCTAAATTATTATCCGAGCAAAAAGGTAAAACCTCATACGGTTATCTTCCTAAATCAATAAAGAAATTGGTTGATGAAATTCTTCACGACCTCGCAGAGAACGAAGGCATAAAAGGTCTATACGACGAGTGGTGCGAACTCGACAATATGAAGAGCCAGGTATATACGGACAAGCCTAAAAAGAAAAAGCCGATAGAAGAAAACGAAACGTTTAAAAGCATCAAGAATGATATCATAAACGAAGCGAAAAAGTTAAATAACAATCCAACTCCCAAAACTTCTCCGCAATATAATATCCGAATAGGAAATGCGGTTTTGTCGCTTCTGTCTTCAATGTCGAGAATCATATCTGATAAGGTTCGCGATTGGTATTCTGCAAAGCATAAGACGGTAGACAAAAAGCTTCTTGAAGAAATGTCAGAGCTTGATAGAAGAGTTGTTGTAGATAATCCAACCGATGATGAGGACGAGGGCCACGGACATGGATTAATACTTTAAAATGCAAATATTTCTTTTCAAAAAGATTGGAAATTAGTCTGGATATTAAAAAAGCTTTGTGATATTGTGTTGTTAGCTAAACACAAACACAAAGCAGAAGGGAGAAGTTTATGGGAAACAAAAGACCAGACGGAGACGGACTCGTTAGAAAGCGAGATGACGGACGATGGGAAGGAAGAATAGTAGTTGGACATAAGGAAGACGGCACACCCATATTCAGATACGTGTTCTGTAAAACCCAAAGAGAATTGACGAAAAAGCTTCACGCAAAGATACTTGAATTCAGAGGAGTTGAGCTGTCGGAAGAAAGCTCAATGACACTTGCCGATTGGCTTGAAAAATGGCTAACTGAATACAAGGTAAATACTATAAGAGAATCAACACTCGAAAGATACAGAACGGATCTTACGAACCACGTTATCCCTCGCCTCGGATACAAGAAAATATCCTTCATAACAACAAACGATATACAAAAGATGTACGTAGATATAAAAGAAAACGGAAGAATTAAAAACCGAGAAGGAAAAGGAGCAACGCTCTCTGATTCGGTAGTGAGATCGATACATATGATGCTCCACCAAGCATTCGAGGATGCGGTTAAGGAAAGACTAATATCAAAGAACCCTACGAAAGGTACAACAATACCTAAAAAGAGCCGAGGTGAGCTTCAAGTATTAAACAAGGAACAGTTAGACAGATTTCTTGCCGAGGTAGATAAGGACGAGATATGGAAAGACTTCTTCTATACCGAGCTTACGACCGGACTTCGCAGAGGTGAAATATGCGGACTAAAGTGGTGCGACTTCGATGAGAAGCGAGGAACGCTGAATATATGCAGAAACGCAACCGCTAAAAAGGGTGGTGGTGTTATGATCGGAGAAACGAAAACGGATACGGGTAACAGACTTATATACCTTCCCGAAAGCACTATTAAGATGCTAAAGAAAAGGAAGAAACAAGATCTCACCGAATGGATATTCCCAAACCCATATCGCCCCGAAGATCCGCTACTGCCGAACAGTGCATATCAGAAGCTGAAGAAGATATTAAAATCAGCAGGTCTGCCGAGCATAAGATTTCACGACCTAAGGCACACCTTCGCAACTCACGCTCTAACAAGCGGAGTAGATGCTAAAACACTCTCGAAAATCCTCGGTCACACTAACGCAAGCTTCACGCTCGATACTTACACTCACGTGACGAGCGATATGCAAGAGAGAGCTGCCAACATAGTGGGCAACTTCACCGAAAGTTTGTTCGGTGATATCATAGGAGGTTAATATGGGAAGAAGAAAATCGGGAGAAGGCACTGTTCGCAAAAGAAGTGACGGAAGATGGGAAGGACGAGTCCTTGTTGGTTACGATGAAAAAGGACTTCCCAAGACCAAGAACGTACTCGCAAAAACAAAGATGGATTGCGAAGCAAAGCTTGAAAAGCTCAAAAGCGAAATAGGCATAGTAAGACGAGATAAGGTTAAGCCGAATATGCTCTTCGGAGAGTGGATAGACTTCTGGTATCAAAACTACAAAAAGCTCTCGCTCCGCCCATCTACACAAGCAGCTTACGAGAACGTGATCTATAAGCACATCATACCCGAAATCGGTAAGATAGTCCTCGAAAGACTTAACGCAAATGACCTTGAGCAGTTCTATGCAAGAATGAAAAAGAACGGAAGACTGCAATACAAGGACACGCTCGGTGACGGAGTATCAGATAGAATGGTACGAGCATGCCACGCACATTGCAGATCTGCACTTGAAAAGGCGGTAGAGGACGGACTCGTACATACCAACGTAGCGGTAGGATGCAAGATTCCACCTAAAAAAGCAAAGGAAATGAAAGTCCTTACCGAAGACGAAATGCAGAGATTCCTAATCCAAGCAAAGTATGACGGCTACTTCGAAATATGCCTCCTTGCACTCACCACGGGTATGCGCAGAGGTGAGATAATGGGGTTACAGTGGCAAGACCTTGACTTCAAAACGGGTATGCTTGAAATAAGAAGACAAGCCTACTACTTAAACGGTAAGATGCAAACGAGTGAGCCAAAAACAAAAACCTCGGTAAGAACGATAAAGCTCCCCGATGCAGTGCTGAACGTACTAAAGAAACTCAAAGAGAAAACCGACTCGCGTTGGATGTTCCCATCACCCATAGTTGATGATGTACCGAGAAATCCGAACACCCTGCAAAAGAAGATACGCAAGGTGCTTGAGAGAGCCGATTGCAAACGCATACGTTTCCACGACCTACGGCATACCTTCGCAACAACAGCACTTGCCAATGGTATGGACATAAAGACTCTTTCCTCCATAATCGGTCACGTTTCATCTTCGACCACCTTGGACATATACCTGCATAGCACCGACAAGATGCAAAAGGAAGCTGCGAGGAGCATAGACAGAGGAATTCGCGGTGTGTCGAGAGAAGAGAAAACAACCGAAGAACTTAACACGGATGGTGCGAAAAGCCAACCAAAGCAGAAATTTGAGCCGACAAAGAGTAAACACAGAAAGTCAGGCACCGGCTGTGTGAGTAAGATAAACGATAACCTATGGGAAGGTCGATACTCACCAACGGTCAACGGCAAACGCGTGGCGAGAAACATCTACGCTCACACTGAAGAAGAGTGCGAGGTGAAACTTGCAGAGCTGATAAAAGAGATGAAAATTGAGATAGAAAAACTCAAGCAAAGTGGTTAAAAATTATACCGCCTTAAACAAAGAAAAGACCGTCGTGAAAAACAAGCACGACGGTCTAATCAGTTATGAAAAAACATTGTTGTAAAAAGCAATTGCGCTTATCCAATTGCACATATTACATCATCAATTCGATTTACAAGATCAGAAACAACGGTTTTCAATATTAGGTTTTGTTCATCGGAAGCGCCATAAAAACAAACTTTATAAGTTCCGGTTTCCCTCCCATTTTCGTAATTCTTTTCTAGAGAGACGGAAACGGAAAATTTTTTCATAAATATTTCATCAAAGCAACGAATAGCTTTATAATAATCTTCCATAGGCGCTCTTTTTTGCTTGGGTAGATTAAAGCAAATTTCAACAAGTAGGAGCGTAGTAAGTTCTTCAAAAGACATATCATGCAAATCTGTTGTAATCGGTTCGGATAAAGTGTATCTTAATTGATTACCATCTTGTATCGCATAAGTCATTTTGTTGTAGTACATATTTTGCATTGAACAAATATCATTGAGTTCGCCTAAAGTTAAAACACAACCATTCTCTAAGAACTTTTGCATAACTTTTTCGTTTTCTGATTTAATAACGATTCTAAACTCGCTTTGATTGCCGTATTCGCTTTTGTCTTTTAAAAACAACTCGTAAGGTTTTTCTAACAAACATTTAAAAGGTGTTTTTTTGTCCATATACTGTACGTAATTTATATAAATATCATTTCTTGTAAAGCCAATATCAACTAAAGCAGTTTGAAGTTTTTCTAAGAATTTACGAGGGTTATTTATAAAAACAACAACCATTTGCTCATTAGGTGGTTGTTCATTGTATTTGTCTCGATCCATCGTTGTGGAAAAATCCGAAAAGTATGTTAATGGTATTTCTCCCACTGTTTGAACATGTCCATTTCGTTCAACTCTTCTAGTCATAGAACTAAGATGGATGCCATACATACATAAAGTTGGCAATTCCAAAACCGAATTGGAACGATAGTAGTGCAAGTTGTTTTCTTCAAAATAGCAAGCATCGGTCCTATCTTCTAGCAGTTTACTATCGTAAGATTGAGTGGCGGCATAAACTCCTTCAAGTTGATCTCCTACACGGGTATTTCCTCCTCCATATAATTGAATCCATCTTTGAGGTATTCCAAATTTGATTACACCATTGCTTATAAATAGCTCGGCATATTTTCTTTCAAGGCATCTTAAAAGCATAATAGTTGAGTCCACGTTTGACATCTCCATAATTACTAAATAAAAGACCGCAAAGTATTGCTACCTTGCGGTCACTTGCGGAAATCCGCAATGGTGGTAGGGGCGGGAGTTGAACCCGCTCGGTTTATCTTCAAACTCTTTTCTTGGGTTGCGCTTTCAATGTACTTCACTGAACTCTATTGCCGGTCTCCCTCCATAACAACCGATTCCCACCACAATACTTATACTTTCCATACCCATACCTCCAACAATCTCGTAGAACGAAATCAACAGCTCCAGCGAACTGAAACTGAGAGCGAGCATTTCAGCAAAGTCCAGTTTTTCTATATTCAGCCCCAATAAAGAAATAAGAAGTAAATTAAAAGAGTGTCCGAGATAGACACTCTTTTTGGTCGAAGCGGCGGGACTCGAACCCACGGTCTCCAGTACCCGAAACTGGCGCGATACCACCTTCGCTACGCCTCGAAACGTAAAAAAACTATTGAATTTTGTTGTGGTCAGTTATGTGGTCAAAGCCACTTTTTAGGGGAATTTGCGTCGGGTTGAAAGTGCGAAAAGTCTAGGAATTTCAAGGGGTTTCAGCATTTTCGTAGTTGCTTGGTTGAACAAGAGACCACAAGTACCCGAAACTGGCGCGATACCACCTTCGCTACGCCTCGAAAATATTAAATTGTGCAAAAATATCAGTTTCGGTACCCGAAACCGGCGCTCGCCCTCCTCCACCGTCGCATAGTCGCTGAGCGTCGAGGATAAACCTCTCCTACAGCTCGTTGCTTTGGGCGGTTTCGCTTCGTCGAAAACAACAATTAATTGTTTTTGACTCGCTACCTTCGCTACGCCTCGAATTTGCAAGTTGAAAGTTAAAAATGGGAAATTGAACGTTAATTTTGCTGTGATAGGCTATGCTTGAAAAGCTGATTTTTAAAACTGCATCGTAAGATGCTAAAAACGAAAGCATTAGAGCCTCGATAACGCACCACGCTATGTATTATAACATAACAAATTCTGTTTGTCAAATGTATTTTGAAAAAAAGTGATTATTATGGTAATTATTTTTTAACAAGGTAGGGAGAATGTTTTGCTGTCTTTTTTTTGATAGCTTTTGTTTAAATATTTAATATTGACAAAATGTAAATATTATGGTAAAATATTTGTCGGTTTTATTAGATTGGTTATTAGATTGGATTTTGGAAGGCAGGAAATATGCTAGATTCTGTAAGTGAGATTAATAGAAGAAGAACATTTGCGATTATATCGCATCCCGACGCGGGTAAGACAACTTTAACTGAGAAATTTCTTCTTTACGGAGGCGCTATTCAGTCTGCGGGCTCTGTTAAGGGCAAGCAGTCGGATAAGCACGCGGTTTCCGACTGGATGGATCTGGAAAAACAGAGAGGTATTTCGATAACCTCGTCTGTTCTTCAGTTTGAATATGACGGATATTGCATCAATATTCTTGACACGCCCGGTCACCAGGACTTCTCCGAGGATACTTACCGTACACTTATGGCAGCGGATAGCGCGGTAATGGTTATCGATGCAGCAAAGGGTATTGAGCCGCAGACTCGAAAGCTCTTCAAGGTTTGCGCTATGCGTGACATTCCGATCTTCACGTTTATAAATAAGCTTGACCGCGAAGCTCGCGATCCTTTTGATCTTCTTGATGAACTTGAGCGCGAGTTCGGTATAGGCACTTATCCTATGAATTGGCCTATTGGTTGCGGTCAGAACTTTAAGGGTGTTTATGACAGAGATAAGCATTCCATTCTCTCTTTCGGTGACTCTCACCGCGGTAGGGAAAAGATACACGGTATAGACTGCGATATTAACGATACAGATAAGCTTGACGAGCTTATCGGCGAGAGATTGCGCACCGAGCTTTGCGAGCAAATAGAGCTGCTCGATGGCGCATGCTTCGATTTTGATCTTGAAAAGGTCCGTCACGGTAAGCTCTCGCCGGTGTTCTTCGGCTCTGCTCTTAACAACTTCGGTATTGAGCCTTTCCTTGAGCATTTCCTTAAGATGACGACTTCTCCCTTGCCAAGACTTGCGGGAGAGGATTTTATAGATCCATTCGATCCCGGATTCAGTGCTTTCGTCTTTAAGATACAGGCTAATATGAATAAAGCGCATCGCGACAGAATTGCCTTTATGCGTATATGCTCGGGTAAGTTCGTGCGCGATCGTGAGTATTATCACGTTCAGGGAAAAAAGAGCTTCAGGCTCTCTCAGCCTCAGCAGATGATGGCTTCCGAAAGAGAAGTTATCAACGAGGCTTATGCAGGCGATATTATCGGCGTGTTCGATCCCGGTATCTTCTCAATAGGCGATACGATCTGCGAGAAGGGAAAGAAGATCTGCTTCGAGGGAATCCCTACCTTCGCTCCCGAGCATTTTGCTATGGTAGAGCAGGTTGATTCGATGAAGAGAAAGCAGTTCTCAAAGGGTATGAACCAGATAGCGCAAGAGGGTGCTATACAGATATTCTTCGAGCCTAACTCGGGTCTTGAGCGAGTTATTGTCGGCGTTGTCGGCGTGCTTCAGTTCGAGGTGCTTGAATACAGACTAAAGAACGAATATGGCTGCGATCTTCGCAGAAGCACTCTTCCTTATCAGCAAATAAGATGGATTGCTAACGAGGGGCTTGATCCAAAAACTCTTAAGCTCTCTCACGATACCAAATGGGTGCAGGACTTCAGAGGTAATAACCTCCTCATCTTCACGAGCGAGTGGAGTATACGTTGGGTGCTTGAGGATAACCCCGGTCTCGAGCTTCTTGAATTTAACAAGGGCTCGCAAGGTGATAATGAATAATTTTCATATTTGACTACAATTGTTTGCACAATGCGGTGCTTTTGAGGTCAAAAAAGGATTTTTATATGAGAATGAGAAAGAAAAAGCACGGAGAAGAAAGGCTTCTTGCGTGCAGTGAATTTGTAATAGATTCGCCGGATTTTTCGGCTATTTGCCCAAAATCGCCCGTTTGGCTTGAGATAGGCGCGGGTAAGGGCGGATTCGCTTGCGGAATGACGGCTAAGTACCCTGACGTGTCGTATTTTGCGATGGAACGCGTTACTGATTGTGTAGTGCTCGCGGCAGAGCAGGCTAAGCGTATGCGTGACGAAACAGGAAAATGCGGAAACCTCAGATTTATAATCGATACCGCAGATAATCTTACTAAGCTTTTCCCCGAGGAGAGCATTGATGCTATGTTCCTAAACTTTTCAGACCCTTGGTCGAAAAAGGGGTACGCAAAACGCCGCTTAACACACAGACGCTATCTTTCGGTGTATTTTAATCTGCTTAAAGATGGGGGCGTGCTTACTTTTAAGACGGATAACGTAGGGCTCTTTGATTTCTCACTTGAGGAGATCGAGGCTATGGGGCTTAAGTGTGACGTGGTAACACGCGACCTTCACGCATCCGAGTATGCTAAAGATAATGTGGTTACCGAATATGAGGCTAACTTTTCTTCGCAGGGTGTTAAGATAAATATGCTGAAGGTGACCAAGCCCTCAGGCTTCAAGCCAGAGATACCCGAGAATCTTTCACGAGATTACGTAAGGCATAGCTACGAGGATTGATCTTTTAATCGTTTTTGAACGCAATTTTTTTCTTGTTTTTCTTGTTTTTTTGCGCCTAGCTTTTTTTCGCCGGGCGCTATTACTTTGTTTTAGATTTTATGGGAGGTAAATATGGACGAGCTTGTTCACCGCGGCCACAGAAGCCGTATGAGAAGAAAATTTTCAGATTTCGGCGCTCGGGTTTTCGATACGTATGAGCTTCTCGAAATGTTGTTATATAATACTGTTCCGGTGAAGGATACTAATCCTATCTCTAAAAGACTTCTTGCACAGTTCGGATCGCTTGACGGAGTTCTTTCCGCCGATGCCGAAAGCCTTATGAAGGTCGAGGGCGTGGGGAAAAAGACAGCCGATATGATAGTTACGGTAGGCGAAGCGTTGGGTGTGTGCAGGAGCGCTTTCGATAGCGAGGTTGACAGCAGAACGTTTTCTAATTACGCGGAGCTCGGCGAGTACCTCGTAAACTATTATAGTGGTACTAAGCAACGCAGCATCCTTCTTCTCAGCTTCGATAACAATATGAAGCTTATAGGAATGGATGAGGTATACAGCAATATAGATTTCGAATCGGGTGGCGTGACGGCTAAGCCGTTTATTGATGCTTCTATCTACAGATCCGCTTCACTTGTTGTAATAGCGCATAATCATCCGTTCGGTCCGATCTGTCCTACGGAAGGGGACAGAGAGACCAACTATCTCGTAGATGGGGCGTTTGATCACATAGGCGTGCTTCTTGTTGAGCACTACGTGATATGCGGAAACGATTATCTCGGCTTTATGTCGCACATGAAGACCGCTTTTGCTCAAAAGCCTTGCCTTAGTAAATTTTTTGAAGGAAAGGGCGGTATGAGCTGTGTTTAATAAAGAAGACAGAGATTATCTTGCAAGGCTTCTTTCCTTTGGAAATGCGCGCATCGCAGAAGAGGGCGCGGATGCTTTGACGGAAAAATTCGGCGACTTGAATTATCTGTTACACGTCGATGAGTTTACTTTGGCTCAGATGCCGAAATTTGATGAAAGCACTGCATCGTACATCAGACTTGTTTCTGCTTTATGCTCGAGAAGAATTACAGATAAGTTCAAAAATGGAAAGAAATATTCGCAAAATGAGATAAAAGAGTACATCATAGGTCTGTTTTACGGTCTGGCGGTGGAAACGGTATATATCATAATGTTTGATGAAAACGGCAAGCTTATATCTGCGGAGCATCTTGGCGACGGAACGGTTAACGCATCCGGATTCTTACCGAGAAAGCTTCTTGAGGCTGTGCTCAGAAAAGGGGCAAAGAGTGTCATTATTGCTCATAATCACCCCTGCGGAAGGACGGTTCCGTCAAGAAACGACATTATAGCGACGACTATTGCCGAAAACGTTCTTGCTGATGCCAACGTAGAGTTTTTGCACCACTATATAGTAGCGGGCTTCGATATCGACGATTGCCTTAACGATACCTTTGAAACTATTGCCGGTGAAGACGATTATTTAAACGTTTCGGTAAATAGAGGTAAAAAACGAAAGCGCTGACAATACCTGTGGTGCGTGTTAAAATTTGCTTGATTTAAAAAGGAAGGATATTCAGATGCCTTTTATTGGTACTTTAATTGATTTTGCGTGTATAATAGTATTTTCGTTTCTCGGTGCTCTTGTTGGTGAGAGACTTCCGGAAAGAATGAACAGAAGCGTATTCCATGCTATTGGCGTATGCGTAATCTTCGTTGGTATAGAGGGGGTGCTTTCGCCTTCCGGTGAGAATTGCCTTTCTACGTTATTCGGCAGTGCATCACTTACGAAATTTGTTATAGTAATTATCTCGATGGTTTTCGGAACGGCTATCGGCGAGCTTATTGATATTGATAAATGGGTAAATAAGCTGGGTGCACGGCTTGAAAAAAAGCTTACTAAAAATAGCGATGCGACGGATGGAGCTTTTGCCAGAGGATTCGTGAGCTGTACGATTATGACCTGCGTTGGCGCTATGGCAGTGAACGGAGCG
Source organism: Eubacteriales bacterium (assembly GCA_045654585.1). Lineage (GTDB taxonomy): Bacteria > Bacillota > Clostridia > Oscillospirales > CAG-272 > UBA1740. Next base: position 57,324 of record JAZONS010000026.1, on the reverse strand, counting down.
ATTCTTGATGCGACGGGTGAGCCCGATATTCTTATAGCAAAGGCGATAATAGACGCTATTTCATGCTTTGTTATGGCTACGTCGCTTGGCATAGGATGCGCATTTTCCGCGTTCCCGGTTCTTCTATATCAGGGCGCCATAACTTCGCTCGCGCTTCTTGCGACCTCTGTTATCCCTGCGGTATCAATATATTATCTTGCCGCAACGGGTTCCTTGATAATCATTCTTATCGGTACTAATTCTATCGGTGCAACGAATGTAAAAACCGCAAATATGACGCCCGCGGTCTTCATTCCTTTGATACTTGTTCCGATTTTTGAGCTTTTCTCGTAAAAGCTGCGTTTCAGAATTCAAAAATCAATATAAATACCCCATAAAAAAGTCTGTTTTTGAGCCGCAAAAACGGACTTTTTTATTTTTGTCAACTTTAAACAAAAGACAAACTGCTTTTTTGTATAGCGATAATTTCTGCCACAAAATAGCTATGAATTGTATTAATTTTCAAAAAAAAGAAATTTTTTTTAAAAAACTATTGACAAATGCAATTAAAATGGTATAATATTAAAATGCATTATAATCGCATACTATGGGTGAATTATGCCTTTTTTTAGGTCGGACCCCTGAAAAAATGCCGCAAAATTCGCAAATTAGTGAATTTTTTGTTCCTTAATATATTATAGTTGAAAAATTCTGCGATCGAACTTGTAATTTTTGAAGAATGGAGTGATTCTTTTTATGATGCTTAAACCCAGGAAGCTTGGCACTAATGTCAGACATAGCTTTTCTAAGATTGAAGCAGCGACGGAAATGCCGAACCTCATCGAAGTTCAGAAGGATTCGTACAAATGGTTCCTTGAAGAGGGCTTTAACGAGGTGCTCCGCGATGTATCTCCCGTTGTAGATTACACCGGAAATCTTTCTATCGAGTTCACCGATTTTACGATCGACCCGAACCCCAGATATTCGGTAGAGGAGTGTAAGGACAGAGCTGTTACTTACGATACTCACATTAAGGTGGGTGTCAGACTCGTTAATAAGGCTACGGGTGAGCTTAAGACAGCTCAGATCTATATGGGTGATTTCCCGCTTATGACCGAGAACGGTACCTTTGTTATCAACGGTGCGGAGCGAGTAATTATTTCTCAGCTCGTGCGTTCTCCCGGCATCTGCTACAAGGATGAGATGGATAAGCAGGGTAAGCATAATTATACCGCAACCGTTATTCCTTACAGAGGAGCTTGGCTCGAGTACGAAACAGATGCTTCGGGTATTTTCTACGTTAAGATAGATAAGACAAGGAAGCTTCCCATATCCGTACTTATCCGCGCTCTTTGCCCTGCAGGTCAGGACAATGACGACGCTATTATATCAATGTTCGGAGATGAAGAGGGCCTTATTGCTACTCTCGCAAAGGATGAGTGCATCAAGCTTGCCGAGGAAAATAATTCCTCCTTCAGAGATGAAGCGCTTAAGGAGATATTTAAGAAGCTCCGTCCCGGTGAGCCTCCCGTTGTTGAGAGCGCAGAGAACCTTCTTAACGGTATTCTCTTCGATCCCAAGAGATATGACCTTGCTCCCGTTGGTAGATACAAATATAATAAAAAGCTCTCTCTCGCTTCGAGAATCGCAGGCTTTGAGCTTGCGCGTCCCGTAATCAATCAGCTTACGGGTGAGATCGTTGCTGAGCCCGAGGAGGGTGTTGTTATCACCCGCGAGCTTGCTGAGGCTATTGAGGACAGCCTTGTTAACGAGGTTTACCTTAAGACAGATCTCGGCAGAGAAGTTAAGGTGTTCTCCAACTTTACCGTTCGCCCCGAGCTTATTCTCGGATACGACCTTTCCGATTGCGGCGTAAAGAGTGGTGAGAAGGTAAGAAGCTCCGTTCTCAATGAGATAATTGCGGCAGCAGATGCTGACGGACTCGTTGGAGATTCCAGAGTAAGCTATATCAAGGGTGAGGTTCGCGCAAGAATTACCGAGCTCGCTCCAAAGCATATAACCAAAGAAGATATATTCGCTTCTATCAACTATCTGTTCTGTCTTTGCCACGGCATCGGAAGCACCGACGATATCGACCATCTTGGTAACAGACGTCTTCGTTGCGTAGGGGAGCTTCTTCAGAACCAGATGAGAATCGGTATGTCCAAGATGTATAAGAACATCACCGAGAGAATGTCGGTAAACGATACCGAGGATCTTCGTCCCGAGACTCTTATCAATACGCGCCCTGTTGCGACGGCTATCCGTGAGTTCTTCGGATCATCTCCTCTTTCTCAGTTTATGGACCAGAACAACCCGCTCGCAGAGCTTACTCACAAGCGCCGTCTTTCGGCTCTTGGTCCCGGCGGTCTTTCGAGAGACAGAGCGTCCTTCGAGGTTCGAGACGTTCACTATACTCACTACGGAAGAATCTGTCCTGTAGAAACTCCCGAAGGTCCTAACATCGGTCTTATCTCTTATCTTGCTTCCTATGCGAAAATCAGCGATTACGGATTCCTTAAGGCTCCCTTCCGCAAGGTTGACAAGACTACGGGAAGAGTAACCGACGAGGTTGTATATCTTACGGCTGATGAGGAAGACGGAAACATAGTTGCTCAGGCAAACGAAACTCTTGATGAGAACGGTTACTTTGTAAACAAGAGAGTTATCTCGAGATACAAGACCGAGTTCATCGAGGTTGCTCCCACCGAGGTTGACCTCATGGACGCATGCCCTCAGATGGCAGTATCGGTTGCGGCGGGCTGCATACCCTTCCTTGAAAATGACGACAATACCCGTGCGCTCATGGGATCGAACATGCAGAAGCAGGCAGTGCCGCTTATGATGACCGATTCTCCCATTGTTGCAACAGGTATGGAATATAAAGCAGCGGTTGACTCGGGTACGGTAATCGTTGCAAAAGAGGGCGGTACCGTTGAGCGTGCCGCAGGCTCCGAGATCGTGATCTACACCGACTCGGGCAGAAAAGATACCTATCACTTGATCAAGTTCAAGAGATCTAACCAGGGTACGTGTGTAAACCAGCGTCCCATCGTAAACGAGGGCGACCGTGTTGAAGCGGGACAGGTTATCGCAGACGGACCTGCTACCTCGAACGGTGAGATCTCACTCGGTAAGAACGCTCTTATCGGATTTATGACTTGGGAAGGTTATAACTACGAGGACGCGGTTCTTCTTAACGAGAATCTTGTCCGTAACGACGTTTATACATCAATTCATATAGAAGAGTTCCAGATCGAAGCAAGAGATACCAAGCTTGGTACTCAGGAGATCACTCGCGAGATACCCAACGTCGGCGACGATGCTCTTAAGGATCTCGATGCTGACGGTATCGTTAGAATCGGTACCGAGGTACGCGCTAACGATATCCTCGTCGGTAAGGTAACACCTAAGGGTGAGACCGAGCTTACTCCCGAGGAAAGACTTCTCAGAGCTATCTTCGGTGAGAAGGCAAGAGAAGTTAAGGATTCCTCGCTCAGAATGCCTCACGGTATGTCCGGTATAGTAGTTGACGTTAAGATTTACGACAGAACGAATTCTGATGATCTTGCTCCCGGTGTTAACAAAGTTGTCCGCGTATACGTAGCTCAGAAGAGAAAGATCTCTGTCGGAGATAAAATGGCGGGCCGTCACGGTAACAAGGGTGTCGTTTCCAGAATTCTTCCTCCCGAGGATATGCCGTTCTTAGCAGACGGAACTCCTCTCGATATCGTGCTTAACCCCCTCGGCGTTCCTTCCCGAATGAATATCGGTCAGGTGCTTGAGGTGCATCTCGGTATCGCATGCCGCAAGCTCGGCATTAAGATAATGACTCCCGTATTTGACGGTGCGAAGGAAACCGATATCCTCGAGCTTCTTCGCCAGGCTAAATACACAAGAGATATAAGACCCGGTGAAAGTGTTCGCGGTAAGGCTGTATTCATGGAGGTTATCCGTGAGGACGGCAAGCCCGACCTTCAGAGAGTCGATCAGGAAATAGTTGACAATGATGAAAAGCTTCATAACCTTATGAAGAGTGAAACTCTTAAGGTTATTGACGGTAAGGTAACGCTTTACGACGGACGTACGGGTGAGCCCTTCGACAACCCCGTAACCGTTGGTATCATGTACTACCTCAAGCTCCACCATCTTGTAGACGATAAGATCCACGCCCGTTCAATAGGTCCTTACTCGCTTGTAACCCAGCAGCCTCTCGGAGGAAAAGCGCAGTTCGGAGGACAGCGTTTCGGAGAAATGGAGGTTTGGGCGCTCGAAGCATACGGCGCAGCTTACACGCTCCAGGAGATCCTTACCGTTAAGTCTGACGATATTACAGGTAGAACCAAGACCTACGAGGCGATCGTTAAGGGTCAGAATATTCCTACGCCGGGTATCCCCGAGTCCTTCAAGGTGCTGGTTAAGGAGCTTCAGTCTCTCTGTCTTGATATTCACGTTCTTGACGAGGACGGCGCTGAGATAGAGCTCTCCGAGTTCTACGGTGACGACGCTCCCGCATATGCAAGCATTGACGAGGTAAACCGTTCTGCAGATCTTGAAAAGGAAGATGAAGAGGCTGATGCCGATGATGATTCCGATGCAGATTACGAGGATGACGATATACTTGATGACATTCTCGGTGAGTTTGCCGATGATGAGGATTACGACTTCGCGGCAGAGGATGACTCCTACGACGACGCAGGCGACGAAGAATAATTTAGAGAAGGGATTGGCATCCCGATAAAAAGGGATGCCTCAATATAAAAATCTATGGAAAGAAATGCGTTTGATTCGATCAAAATAGGTCTTGCATCTCCCGAAACCATTCGTTCATGGTCTTACGGTGAGGTTACCAAGGCGGAGACGATCAATTACCGTACACTTAAAGCAGAGCGCGACGGCTTGTTCTGCGAAAAGATCTTTGGCCCGACCAAGGATTGGGAGTGCCTTTGCGGTAAGTATAAGAGAGTCCGCTTCAAGGGCAAGGTCTGTGAAAAGTGCGGCGTTGAGGTTACCACTAAGAAGGTAAGACGTGAGCGTATGGGCTCTATCGAGCTTGCTGCTCCCGTATCTCATATCTGGTACTTCAAGGCAGTTCCTTCAAGAATGGGTCTTGTGCTTGATATGTCTCCGAGACTTCTTGAAAGAGTAATTTATTTCGCAAGATATATAGTTATCGATCCGGGCAGCACTCCTCTTGAGAAGAAGCAGCTTCTCACCGACGATGAGTACAGAGCGGCACGTGAGAGATATGAAGACGATTTCAGAGCAGGAATGGGCGCTGAAGCTATTCGCGAGCTTCTTGCAGAGATCGACGTTGAAAAGCTTGCCGCAGAGCTCAAGACTCAGCTCGCGGAGAGCTCCGGTCAGAAAAAGGTTAAGATCATTAAAAGACTCGAGGTTATCGAGGCGTTCAGAAAGTCGGGTAACCGTCCCGAGTGGATGATTCTCGAGACTCTTCCCGTTCTTCCCCCCGATATCCGTCCTATGACTCAGCTCGACGGCGGAAGATTCGCTACCTCGGATATCAATGAGCTTTACCGCAGAGTAATTAACAGAAATAACCGTCTTAAGCACTTCATCGAGATGCATGCTCCCGACATCATTATCCGTAATGAGAAGAGAATGCTTCAGGAGTTCGTTGACGCCCTTATCGATAACGGTAGAAGAGGAAAGGCTGTAACAGGCGCTTCCAACCGTCCTCTCAAGTCTCTTTCCGAGGCTCTCAGAGGTAAGCAGGGACGTTTCCGTCAGAACCTTCTCGGTAAGCGTGTTGACTATTCGGGACGTTCGGTTATCGTTGTAGGTCCCGACCTTAAGATCTTCCAGTGCGGTCTTCCTAAGGAAATGGCTCTCGAGCTCTTCCGTCCCTTCGTTATGAAGAGACTTATCGAGACTCAGAAGGCTAACTCCATCAAGGACGCAAAGAAGAAGGTAGACAGAGTTGCTCCCGAGGTTTGGGACGCTCTCGAATACGTAATCAAGGAGCACCCTGTGCTTCTTAACCGTGCTCCTACACTTCACCGTCTTTCGATCCAGGCGTTTGAGCCTGTTCTCGTTGAGGGTAGAGCAATAAAGCTTCATCCGCTCGTATGTCCCGCGTTCAACGCAGACTTCGACGGTGACCAGATGCCCGTTCACGTTCCGCTTTCGAGCGAAGCTCAGGCAGAGGCAAGATTCCTTATGCTTTCTGCGAACAACCTTCTTAAGCCTGTTTCCGGTAAGGCTGTTACCGTTCCTTCTCAGGATATGGTCCTCGGTTCTTACTACCTCACGATCGACCATCCCGGTGAGATCGGTGAAGGCAAGGTGTTCCGTAACTTCGACGAGGTTGAGATGGCTTATGAGAATAAGCTTCTCGGAATGCACGCAGCTATTAAGGTTCGCGTAACCAAGGTTATCGACGGTGTAGAGAAGAGCGCAGTTATAGACGCTACCTACGGTAGACTTATCTTCAACTCGAAGATTCCTCAGGATCTCGGATACGTTGACCGCTCCAAGGATCCTTTCGCACTTGAGATTAATTTTGCTACTACAAGTAAAAAGCTTAAGGAGATAGTAGACCTTACCATTAAGTATCACGGCTTTGCTGTGGCTGCTGCCGTTCTTGATAATATCAAGGCTATGGGTTATAAGTACTCTACCAGATCTTCGCTTTCCATCTCGGTTTACGATATGACCATTCCTCCCCAGAAAAAGCAGATCCTCGACGATGCTGCAAAGAAGGTTGAAGAGATCACAGAGCTCTTCAATTGGGGTGAACTTTCAGACGATGAAAGATATAAGCAGGTCATCTCGGTTTGGGAAAAGGCAACTAACGACGTTACCGACGCTCTTACCGCAAACCTTGATAAATATAACTCACTTAACATGATTGCTACTTCGGGAGCCCGTGGTTCCACGAAGCAGATGAGACAGCTTGCCGGTATGCGTGGACTTATGTTTGCGACCAACGGTAAGACTATCGAAATTCCCATTAAATCAAACTTCCGTGAAGGTCTTACAATGCTTGAGTACTTCATGGGTGCAAAGGGTTCACGTAAGTCGCTTTCGGATACGGCTCTCCGTACCGCGGACTCCGGTTACCTTACACGTCGTCATGTTGACGTATCGCAGGACGTTATCATTCGTGAGGAAGACTGCGGAGCTACCTCGGGTATCATAGTTTCCGATATCAGAACAGGCGATAACGTTGTTGAAAAGCTCTTTGACAGACTTGTTGGCAGATACACCGTTAATGACGTTGTTAACGATGAGACCGGTGAGCTTATAGTTCCCGCAAACACTATGATCGACGAGGAGATGGCACACGCTATCGTTGATGCAGGTGTTACTCAGGTTGAGGTTAGAACTATCCTCAGATGTCTTGCTAAGCGCGGCGTTTGCGTACATTGCTACGGCGCAGACCTGGCACACGGCAATCCCGTTGCTATCGGTGAGGCAGTTGGTGTTATCGCTGCTCAGTCTATCGGTGAGCCCGGTACTCAGCTTACGATGAGAACGTTCCATACAGGTGGTGTCGCAGGTTCGGATATTACTCAGGGTCTTCCCAGAGTTGAAGAGCTCTTCGAGGCAAGAAAGCCTAAGAAGCCCGCTATCGTTACCGCTTATACGGGTACTGCTCGTATTCAGTCCGATAAGAAGCTCTCTAAGGTTATTATTCAGAATCCCGTTGAGCCTACCTCGAGTGACGTTGTTTATGATATACCCTTCGGTATGCGTCTTTGCATAGAGGACGGTCAGGAGGTTGTAAGAGGTCAGCAGCTTACTGAAGGCTTCCTTAACCCTGCAGACGTGCTTCATATGAGCGGTATTGATGCTGTTTATGACTACATTATCCGTGAGGTACAGAAGGTGTACCGCGGTGAGGATGTTGAAATTAACGATAAGCACGTTGAGTGTATCACTCGTCAGATGACCAGAAAGGTAAGAATAGAGGATGCGGGAGATACCGATCTTCTTTCCGGTACCACGGTTGATATTCTGGAGCTCCGCGATGAAAACGAGAAAATCGATGCGAGAATCGCAAACGGCGAGATAGCTCTCCGCCATGCAGAAGCTGCTCCCATGCTTCTCGGTATCACCAAGGCTTCTCTTATGACCGAGTCCTTCCTTTCCGCAGCATCCTTCCAGGAGACCACAAAGGTCCTGACGGAGCGTGCTATCAGAGGAAAGCAGGATAAGCTTCTCGGACTTAAGGAAAACGTTATCATCGGTAAGCTCATTCCCGCAGGTACGGGTCTTTCCCGCTACCGCGCAGTGGAAATATGCGACGTTGAAAAGAAGGATGAGAATCTCGAGACAGAGGTTGTTTCCTTCGGTCCCGACGGAGAGAGCGTTTCTCTTCTTGAAAATACCTCTGACCTTATCGGAAACGTTGACTGATTTTAGTTTGATATAAAATCAATATAAAAAAGCAAAGAACAGGCAAGCTCTTATGAGTGAACCTGTTCTTTACTTTTTTGTTATATATAGTTTTTTGTTATATATGTAAACAATCATTATCAAAACGCGTATAATTATCAGTTTTTGCGGCATAAAATCGATGATATGTAAACCGGTAATAAGTGATGTTTTTTGCGAATCGCGTAATGTTTTTTTGGGGGGTGCGTGTGGAAGAAACGACTTTTGTTAGGTTGATACAAACTGTACAAAAAAACAAAGAAAAAATGTACACAGTTAAGATATCTTGAATTCTTGACAAACTTTTTAAAATATAGTAATATATATTTGTAATATTTTAATTTGAAGAAGGGAACTCTATGAAAAAATCTACGCTACTGAATTTTCTTTGTGACTACGCCAAGAGTGTTTGCGAGAGCTTTGGAAAAAGTGCGATCACAGCGGATCACTTTATGATCGCGGTACTCAAGACGATGTGCGATGACCGTGACGGCAAGCTGCCCGCGGATATTCGTTCGCCTGAGGTTAGTTTTGAATTTTTGAAAATCAATACCTTGCTTCACCATTATGATATCACGTTTGACACCGTGATCGAAAGAATATCCGATGAGCTGAGATCGGAAGAATACAACTCATCAATGGACGAGTTCGTTTTCAGAAAGATAAAGTACACCGCTGAGGCGGAGGCAATAATCAAGACGCGTGAAGAGGTAGATACGGTTGCTTACCTCGAGCTTATTATTAAAGAACCTACGGATGCGATACGTAAGCATATTATTTCCGCCGCGTCCGTGGCAGAAACATCTGCTGCAGAGGTTAAAAAGCCCGAAGAGCCCACTCCGGAGCCTGAGCCGACACCTGTTGATTTCAGCACTCTCTTCGACTTTGATTTTTCGCACGACTCCGATGAAAAGGAAGAGTCTGAGCCTGAGGATGATCTGAGCGCTACGGACCAACTTTGCAAAACCGTTGAGACCACAAAGAAGATACAGGAATTCTTGCTTGACCGCGTCTTCGGTCAGGATCAGGCGGTAAACGCATTTGCTTCGGGATACTTCCAGTCGGAGATCCAGAGAGCTATGCGCAAGGATACGAGAAAGCCTGCCGCAATGTTCCTCTTCGCAGGCCCTCCCGGTGTAGGTAAGACTTTCCTTGCCGAGACCGCTGCAGAGGCTCTTAAGCTTCCGTTCAGAAGATTCGATATGAGTGAATATTCCGAAAATGAGTCGAATATCGAGTTCTGCGGATCGGATAAGGTATATAAGAACGGTAAAGCGGGTAACGTTACCAGCTTCGTTGAGGAAAATCCTCGTTGCGTACTTCTCTTTGACGAGATCGAAAAATCGCATATCAACGTAATTCATCTCTTCCTTCAGATGCTTGATGCGGGAAGACTCAGAGATAACTATACCGATACAGAGGTATCCTTTACCGATGCTATTATAATTTTCACGACCAACGTCGGAAGAAGCCTTTACGAGGATACCGAGATATCCAACCTTTCCGCTATTTCGAGAAAGAAGGTCATTAAGGCTATTGCCGAGGATAAGAATCCCACAACCGGAGAAAAGCTTTTCCCTGCGGCGATCTGCTCGCGTCTTGCGTCCGGTCACGTCGTTATGTTTAACCGCCTCGGTGCAGGCAACCTTTATACTATCGTAAACCGTGAGCTTCAGAAGAGCGCAAAGGGCTTCGAGGATGCTATGGGTATAAAGATAAACGTGGACGAAAAGGTATCTACGGCGCTTATCTTCTCCGAAGGCGGCAATGCCGATGCGAGAACAGTTAAGGGAAAGACGGGAACGTTCTTCCACGAGGAGCTCTATGAGTTCTTCAGACTCTTCGCTTCGGAAAAGCACGGCGGTGACGTTGAAAAGCTCAAGAGCATAAACGTTAATGTGCAGTTTGACGATAAGGACGTTGAGGTATCTAAGCTCTTTGTAAATAACGGCGAGCGCGAGATACTTATATTTGCTGATGCGGATATGAGACGTGAATGCGAAAGAAAGCTCAAGGATGTCAGATGTTACTATGCGGACACTATTGCAGAAGCGAAGGAGCTGTTGTTCCAGCACGACGTATCAGCGATCCTTTGTGACATAAGCTGCGGAGCAAAGACTAATACCGAGGGTCTTCTCAATGCCGAGGACGTTCAGTCTGTTGGTAGAGATTTTATCTCTTACGTTATTGAAAGATATCCGCTTCCGGTCTATATTCTCGAAGAAAATACGGGCGATATAAGCAAGGAAGAGCGCCTCTCGTTTATGAAGCTTGGCGCAAAGGATATCGTTACTATAAACAGCAAGCATTCGGCTTCATTTGAGAACCGCATTAAGTTCATCTGCGACGTTTCTTACCAGCAGGGAAATATGATAAAGCTTGCGAAAGCAAATAAGGTTCTCACATATAAGACCGCTCAGACGGTGTCTGCCGATCAAAAGACTGCAGAAATCAAGCTCTTTGATCTTCGTCTTGAGATGGCTACGGACACATCGGATTCGGGCAGCGTGCTTGATAATATATCCAAGCCCAACGTTTTGTTTGATGACGTTATAGGCGCGGAGGATGCTAAGGGTGAGCTCAAGTATTTCGTTGAATACCTTAAGAATCCCGCAGACTTTATGAGACGCGGTGTAAGATCCCCGAAGGGTGTGCTGCTTTACGGCCCTCCCGGCACGGGTAAAACTCTTCTTGCCAAGGCTATGGCGGGTGAGTCTGACGTAACATTCCTTACGGCTGAAGGTAATCAGTTCTTAAAGAGCCTTATAGGTCAGGGAGCTGATGAGGTACATAAGCTATTCAACGCCGCAAGAAAGTATGCTCCTTCTATTCTCTTCATCGACGAGATAGATGCGATAGGTAAGGATAGAAGCTCATCTCAGGTAGATAATACGGGTGACGTGCTTACGGCATTCCTTACCGAGATGGATGGCTTCAAGTCGGATACATCAAAGCCTGTTTTCGTTCTCGCGGCTACTAACTATGAGGTTGAGCCCGGACGCGGAAAGAGCCTTGATCCCGCGCTTCTCAGAAGATTTGACAGAAGAATATACGTAGACCTTCCCAACAAGGATGAGCGTAAGCGTTATCTGAAGATGAAGATATCGAAGAACGGCAACGTTGCTCTCAGCGACGAGCAGATAGATAATATCGCTCTCCGCTCGACGGGTATGAGCCTTGCAGAGCTTGAAAACGTTTTTGAGATGGCACTCAGAAATGCTATACGTTCGGGCGGAACGGTTAACGACGAGTCGTTTGAGGAGGCATTTGAGACCTTCAACAGCGGCGAAAAGAAGGAATGGGCTCCCGAAACGCTCCTTCGTACCGCGCGCCACGAGGCAGGTCACGCGCTTCTTTCATGGATGTACGGCGATAAGCCCTCATATCTTACTATAGTTGCCAGAGGTAACCACGGCGGTTATATGCAGCACAGCGATGGTGAGGATAAAGCTATCTATATGAAGTCCGAGCTTCTCTCGAAGATAAGGACCGCTCTTGGCGGAAGAGCCGCAGAACTTGTATATTACGGTGAGGATGACGGTGTTTCGACAGGGGCATCGGGAGACCTCTATACCGCCACCAAAACCTGTGAGCGAATGATTTGCAGCTACGGTATGGATGATGAATTCGGACTTTCTTACATTAATGAAAATTACACTGCTACCGACCTTGCAAAGGATATCCGAGCAAGAATAAATGCCGTTCTTGAGGCTGAGCTTGCGAATGCTCGTGAGGTTATTCTTTCGCAGAGTGAGGCTATGGACAATATTGTCAGAGTTCTTATGGATAAGAATCACCTTAAGGGTGACGAGATCGATGAGATCTTCAAAAAATACGTAAAAAGATATTAAATAAAATTATATTAACGGAGGATTTTAGGTATGGCAGATTTAGACATGAGAAAGGCAAGAGAAGTATACGCTTCTCTTATCAGTATGCTTGACAACATCAATTGGAGCTATGAAAAGGAAGAAGAAAAGCTCATTATAAGAAGTGGAGTTAACGGCGACGATCTCCCCGTAGAGTTCCTCGTTGTTGTAAACCCCAAGAATGAGGTAGTTCAGTTCATTTCTCAGCTTCCCTTCAACGCTCCCGAGGATAAGAGAATCGATCTCTCTATCGCTGTAAACGTTGCTAACTGGGGCCTTTGCGACGGTTCTTTCGATTACAACGTAACAGACGGAAGAATTATTTTCCGTATGACCTCAAGCTACCGCGAGAGTGTTCTCGGTGAGGAGCTCTTCAAGTACCTTATTATGGTTGCTGCTTCAACTGTTGACAGATACAATGATAAGTTCTTTATGATCTCAAAGGGAATGCTTTCTATCCAGCAGTTCATTCAGCAGGAAAACCAGGATTAATTTTTAAGTTTAACTGAAAACTAAAAAAACACGTAGTGATGGGACGGTAAAAGTTACACACTGCGTGTTTTTTATTGTTTATGTAATTCTGAATTATTAAAGTTATGGAATAGTTAATGTATTTTTATAGGCAAAATATTCATAATGAATTGAAATAGATACCGGTTTATGATATAATGATAGTACAGTATAGCTTATTATGGCAAAAACATTTGAAATACCGAAAAGGAGATAATAATGAATTTTACCGAAATAGCAAAAAACAGACAGTCTTGCCGCAGTTACTTATGCGCAAAAGAAGTTGAAGAAGAAAAGCTTATCAGTATTTTGGAGTCTGCGAGGCTTTCGCCATCTGCGTGCAACGGTCAGCCATATCATATTGCCGTATGCCGCGGTGATGCCGCAAAACGGGTTGCAAATGCTTGCCGTGGTATGGGAATGAATAAATTTGCGGTCGATGCTCCCGTGCTGCTCGTTATTTCGGAAATGCCTTATATCGCTTCAGCTGCGCTCGGCGCGAAGGTCAAGAAAAACGATTACAGATCGATAGATATAGGAATTCTTTCCGCATATATTACGGCTGAGGCTGAGGCGCAGGGACTTGGAAGCTGCATTCTCGGCTGGTTTGATGATGAAACTATAAGAGAGATCTGCAATATCGACGGAAAGGTTCGTCTTGTTATCACTCTCGGTTATTCAGCGGAAGAAAACATACGTGAAAAAAAGCGAAAGAGCCTAGATAAGTTAGTAAGCTACGTTGAATGATAATTAGCTCAAATGCACCAAAAAAACAATCATATGTGCAGTTTATGTAAGTTATGGTTGTCAAATTGAGTGAATTTTTGCATTACAACTCTTTGGATAGGAGTTTTATAATATGCTTGATAGATATAAGGATAAGCTTTTCTCCGTGCTTGGGGATTCGATAAGCACGCTTGACGGATACACAGAGCCCGACGGTATGGCGTACTATGAAGGTACGGCAAAATTCAAAGCCGACGTCTTTTTCCCCGAGGATACGTGGTGGGGATCTGTAATCGAAAGACTTGGAGGGGAGCTCCTTGTCAACAATTCCATCTCGGGTAGTATGGTAATAAAGCATCAGAAGTGCGAGCTGCCAACGTACGGTTGCAGCGACGAACGTACCTCGGCTTTTGAAAAGAATGGACTCTCTCCCGATGTTATTATGATATTAATAGGCACGAACGATTGGGGATGCGGCGCAAGAGTTGTTCCGAACGGACCGACGCAGGAAAACGATCTTTCAGTGTTCTCGGTTGCTTATAAAACAATGCTTAAAAAGCTTACTGCGAACTATCCCGATGCCGAGATATGGTGTATGACACTCCCTGTTGGTAAGTGGTCCGCAAACGAATTCTATAGCTTCAGATATTGCTATGCGGGCACGCATATAAATGAGTACTGCGAAATAATAAGAGATACGGCAAAAAGCTTCGGTTGCCGAGTAATTGATCTCTATCGCTCTGAGGAAAAACACGACACGGTGGATGGTTTTCACCCGAACAGGAAGGGCATGATGACCTTAGCCGATAACGTGATTTCTATGCTGAATTGAGCAAATATCACGCTTTATTTTGCAGACGAACGTATTTCTTTTTGCTTTTATTGATGCTTACTTTACGGATGGCTTTATAAAGTAAAAGACCAAGTATAACTTTTAATATAACACAAAAGCACAAAATCGCACCCGCACTTTAATGCGGGGGCGATAATTTTATTTTTGCTATAGTTGTTATTATATGATCATAGAAAATCGTGGTTATGATTTGGGAGCGCCGGAGGTATCCGAGCCGTCACCCATAAGACCGAGGCGCTTTGCGGCATCCTCGCGCATTTTATACTTGAGGACCTTTCCTGCGGCATTCATCGGGAACGAGGTAACGAATTCGATATATTTTGGCACCTTATGGCGGGCCATGCTTGCCTTAATGTAGTTTGTCATTTCATCAACGGTAACGCTACCCGGATGCTTAAGAATGATGCAAGCCATAATTTCCTCTCCGTATTTCGGGTCAGGAACGCCGATTACCTGAACGTCTTTCGTTTCGGGGTGAGTATAAATAAATTCCTCGATCTCCTTAGGGTAAATATTTTCGCCGCCACGGATTATCATATCCTTAAGACGTCCGGTTATCTTATAGTTGCCAAACTCATCACGGGATGCGAGATCGCCCGAATGAAGCCATCCGTCCTCGTCTATCGTACCCTTCGTTGCCATGGGCATTTTGTAGTAGCCCTTCATGGTGTTGTATCCCTTGGCGCAGAACTCACCGTTCACGCCGGGACCGACCTCCTCACCCGTTTCGGGATCAACGATCTTGCAACGAACGTGGGGAAACGCATATCCGACGGTTTCGGTACGTACCTCTAGTGAATCTGTCCACGAGCTCATTGTGTTACCGGGAGCGCATTCGGTCTGACCGTAAACGCTTACGATTCCCGTCATATTCATCTCGTCGGGACGCGCTGCGCGACGCATAAGCTCGGGAGGGCATCCCGCGCCTGCCATAATACCCGTTCTCATGTGCGAGAAATCTGTGCTGCGGTAGTTCGGGTGGTTAAACATTGCTATGAACATCGTCGGAACGCCGTTGAAGCAGGTTATCTTTTCCTGGTTGATGCAGGCGAGAGAGGATTTTGCGGAGAAGTAGGGCATCGGGCACATCGTTGTTCCGTGAGTCATAGACGACGTCATGGAAAGCGTCATACCGAAGCAGTGAAACATAGGTACGTGTATCATCATACGGTCAGCCGTGGAAAGTCCCATACGGTCGCCGATGCATTTTCCGTTATTGATAACGTTGTAGTGAGTGAGCATAACTCCCTTTGGGAAGCCTGTTGTTCCCGAGGTGTATTGCATATTGCATACGTCGGAAGGGCGAACTGCCGCCGCCATCTTGGCTACCTCCTCGGAGCTTACAAGTTTGTATCTTGACATAGCCTCGTCAAAGGTGAGGCTTCCCGGTTGCTTGAAGCCGACTGTTATAACGTTTCGTAAGAAGGGAAGCTTCTTCGAGTGAAGAGGCTCGCCCGGAACGGTATTTTTGATTTCAGGGCATAGCGTGTTAATTATTTCACGGTAATTCGAGTCAAGACAGCTATCGATCATAACGAGTGTATGAGTGTCCGACTGACGGAGAAGATACTCTGCCTCGTGAATTTTATACGCGGTATTTACCGTAACGAGAACGGCACCGAGCTTTGTGGTTGCCCAGAAGGTAATGTACCAAGCGGGGAGGTTGGTTGCCCAAACCGCAACCTTTGAGCCCGCCTTAACACCGAGAGATACGAGAGCTCTCGCAAAGCGGTCAACGTCCTCTCTGAACTCGGCATAGGTACGTGTATAATCAAGAGTTGTATATTTGAAGCAATGCTGATCGGGAAACTCGTCGGCGACGCGGTCGAGCACCTGCGAGAAGGTAAGATCGATAAGCTCATCCTTCTTCCAGATGTATTGTCCCGTACCGTCGTGATTGTAGTAAAGCTGCTTTTTCATATCTCTTGTGGAGCTGAAACGTGACATATAGTTTACAAAATAGGGGAAAATGATCTCGGGGTCCTGAAGATCATCTAGCCATTCTGGCTTCCACTCAAGAGATATATATTCGTCATAATTGACCGAAGAGAGCGCACGCATAACGTCAGCGATAGGCATCGTGCCCTCGCCGATGAGCTGATAGGTTCCGCTGTCGTCGGAATCTCGCATATGAACGTGGCGTACGTAGCAGCCGAGATTTTTAATCGTGTCGTCGCTTGATTCTCCGTTATCACGGTATGGGTGATGGATATCCCAGAGGACCGCAAGGTTATCGCTTGCGAATCTGTCAAGAATATTGCGCAGTCTTGCGGTATCCGAATAAATTCCGCTGGTTTTTACAAGTATTGTAACGTCAAGTTCAACAGCGACAGGTAAAAGTGTACTTAGTACCGAATATACGGTATCCTCATTGTCATTCAGCGCGCAAACGACAACGTAAGGTACGCGCGAATTGTGAGCGATCTCTAAAAGGGAAATAACAGTATCGGTTACCGATTCATCTACCGATATATCGCAGGACGTGTCAAAACATGGCACGGTAAGCTGCTTTTCGCGAAGCTTACGTACCGTTGCCGCGGTATTATATTTATGGAAGGGACCGCCGCGGTCTGTAAGGTCTGCAAAGTTGGGAAGGTTATAGACCTCTATTCCCGAAAATCCCATTTCCGTTGCGGTTTCGAGCATCTCATCCCAGGAAAGGCCCGGCCATCCTCTTGTGGAAAAGGAGAGCTTCATTCTACTTCCTCCTCATAGATTATCTTGTTAAGTGCCGAAAGATATGCTTGTATTCCCGCGCCGACAATATCGGTAGAGATACCTCTGCCCGAGTACACCTTTGCGCCCGAGCGGAGCTTAACTACGGTTTGACCCATAGCCTCTCTGCCCTCGGTAACTGCCTGGAGCTGGAAGTCGTCGAGCTCATAGTGGCAGCCCGTGATCTTTTCTATAGCCTGGAACGCGGCATCTATCGAGCCGTCGCCGATATACACGCCTTCGGTAGGCTGACCGTTTTTAGTAAGCTTTATGTGCGCGGTTGCGGAAATGGTATTTCCCGAGGTGATAACGTAGGTATCGAGCTTATACGTCGGGGGGACTTGCATAGCGGACGATGCGACTATGGCATCGAGCTCCTTGAGTCCTACCTTTTCCTTCTTCTCGGCTATCTGGCAAAATGCATTATATACCTTTATGCCGTCATCCTCGGAAAGATCGTAGCCGAGCTTCTTAACGGCAAGAGTAACTGCGTTTATGTCATCGTGCTCGGTTAGATAAATATCCGAGTCATCGTGCTCGGATGAGCCTGATATCGCATTCTTCTTGCCCGGCTGGCAGACCCAGTTGACCTGGTCTATAATTCTTGAGAGCTGAGTTGTTCTTATATTGCAGTAAGCATCAAGTGCATCGGATTTAGCGGAGAGAATGCGCGCTATATTAGCAAGCGATGCGTACTCTATGGGATATGATGCCGCGCGGATCTGACCGGCTCCGCTTGCAACTGCTGCGATAGCGCAGGCATCTGCCATAGATATAGCGTTCGACGTGCAGATACCGAGAGTAACGTTTTTAAGCTCGGGGAGCTTCTCATACTGCAGACTTATAAAGTCGGCAAACTCTGCGGGAAGCATCGAGCTCGCGGTGTCGCAGACAGTAACCGTAGTCGCGCCCGCATCAATAGCGGTCTTGAGAGCTAAAGTAAGATAAGATTGCTCGCTTCTCGTAGCATCACCCGCTATGAATTCAACGTCGGAGCAAAGAGAGGCGCATTTTGCTACGGCAGAGCGGATAGCATCTATCATAGCGTCGGGCTTCTTGCGATAAAGATATTCCACCTGGACGGCACTCGTTGGAGCGGATACCTGAAGTCGCGGGTGCTTTGCCTCTTTAAGTGCGCACCACGTATTCTCAATGCTTTCATTATTCAATTCAACGGGTACCGCTATAATGCTATCCTGTATAGCGGCGGCAACCGATTTTATTCGGAGCGAATCGATGCGAACGTTTGATATGCCCTCAAGCTCGATAACGTCTGCTCCGAGCTTATCAAGCAGCTTTGAAAACTCTATCTTTTCCTTGAAGGATAGTCGAAAGTCCTCGGATATCTGCGTCATTGTTGCATCGCTGATCTTAACCTGTTTCATATTTTCTCTCCTTAATAAATAAAAAAACCTGAGGCTGCCTATGCAGCTTCAGGGACGAATTTAATTCGCGGTACCACCCTGATTACCCCCAAAAAGGGAAATCACTCATTCAACCTCAAACAAGGTCTTGCCCTATAACGGTGGCATCCGTGTCTCATTACTCGCAAAAAGCTTTGACAAGACCGACTCGGGAAGAAGAATTCAGAATTCGTCCGTATCGGCTCGCAGCAAACGCCGACTCTCTGTGACATTCGAAAAGTGAATAGTTTCCGTCATTGCCTTTAAAATGGTAAGTCATAATGATAATATTAAATCACTAAAGTTAGTATTTGTCAAGAGAAAATATGAAAAAATGATGATATTTGTTCGATACGCATATAAAAAACTCCATTTTTTGACTTATTTTTTTTACATTTTAACAACAAAAAAACGTTTGACATTTAAAAAAAGTTGTGGTAGAATATCCATATAAAAACTATGACGAAGACGGTACGGTGAAATGAGCGTACAGAGAGTCGGCGGTTGGTGCGAGCCGATAGCTTATAGCCTGTTACCCATCACTTCCGAGTTGAAGGTTCGAGCAAGTGCCAGGGCCTTTCGTTTCCCGCGTTAAGGGATAGGACTTGTTGGAGTTCGAAGCGGCGATTTTTTTCGCAAATTGAGTGGTACCGCGGGTATATTTTACTCGTCTCAAGAAGAATTGTTTTCTTGAGGCGTTTTTTGTTTTTATACAGCATATAAAAGGAGGAAAAACATGACTAATCAGTCCGACACAAATCATTTAAAGAGGATAGCTCTTCGAATTCGCGATATGCGTGAAATTCTCGGATATACTACGTCACGCATGGCGGAGCTTACAGATCTTGATGAAGAGACTTATCTTTCTTATGAATCGGGAACGGTCGATCTGCCGTTTACCTTTATGCATAAGTGCGCGCAGGTGTATGGTATTGAGATTACCGATATTCTCGAAGGTCACAGCGCAAAGCTGAGCGGATATACCATTACCCGTAAGGGAAATGGACTTATTACCGCAAGCGAGGACGGTATTACGATTCAGGACATGGCTCCTCTTTTCCGTCATAAGCTTGCAACCCCATACTGGGTAACCTATGAATATTCCGAGGAGCTTCAGAAGCTTCCTATTAATACGGTAACACACGCAGGTCAGGAGTTTGACATTGTGCTCAAAGGTTCTATGCGTATTCGCATAGGAGACCGCGAGGAGATCTTACGCGAGGGTGACAGTATATTCTTCAAATCCTCAACTCCTCATGGTATGATTGCGATAGACGGCAAGGATTGTGTATTCCTTGCAATGGTTATGGCGAGTGACCGCACCGACCAGCCTATGATTATTCGCGGTGCGGAGCATGCGGCGGAGCGCAGACCTCTTCTTTGTGAGAAGTTCATCAAGGCTGAGGAGGATGAGAACGGAGTTCTACTCGGTATTAATTATAATAATGAAGACAAATACAACTTTGCCTTTGATACGGTGGATGAGATAGCCAGAAAAAATCCCGAGAAGCTTGCGATGATACATATCGCAAACGATATGACCGAGCGCAGATTCACCTTCAAGGATATAAAGGATGCGTCGAGTCAGAGCGCAAACTACTTCAAATCACTTGGCATCAAGCGCGGTGACAGAGTTATGCTCGTGCTTAAACGCCATTATCAGTTCTGGTTTGCGATACTCGGACTTCATAAGCTCGGCGCAATAGCTATCCCTGCGACAAATCAGCTCGTTGAGCACGATTTCAGCTACAGATTTACTGCTGCCGGAGTCAGCGCTATTCTTTGCACCGCTGATGGAGATACCGCAAATCAGGTGGAGCTTGCGGAAAATAACTGCGGTCTCTCGCTTACCAAAATAATGGTCGGAGGAGAGAAGGCAGGATGGCATAACTACGACAGCGAGTACGGTCTGTTCAGCCGCAGATACGTTCGCGAGGAGGATGCTCCGTGCGGCAACGATCCTATGCTTATGCTCTTCACCTCGGGAACGACGGGTTATCCCAAAATGGCAATGCACTCATATAAATACGCTCTCGGTCATTACGTAACCGCTAAATATTGGCATCTTTGCGAGACCGACGGACTTCACTTTACTATATCCGAGACCGGTTGGGGTAAGGCGCTCTGGGGTAAGCTTTACGGTCAGTGGCTTTGTGAGGGCGCAGTATTTACATACGATTTCGACAGATTTGATTCCGCGAAGATACTTCCTATGTTCGCAAAGTATAAGATTACTACCTTCTGCGCACCGCCTACTATGTACAGAATGCTCATAAAGCAGGATCTCAGTCAGTACGATCTCTCGTCGATACACCACGCTACGACGGCAGGTGAGGCTCTTAACCCGGAGGTATTCTATCAGTTTGAGAAGGCTACGGGACTTCGTATAGCAGAGGGATTCGGACAGACGGAGATGACACTCGGCATAGCAAACCTTCTCGGAACTCAGCTTAAGCCCGGTGCTATGGGTAAGCCCGTTCCGGGATATGGCATCGATATCGTTGATATGGACGGAAATCCCGTTGCCGACGGTGTTAACGGTGAGATCGTTATCCGTACGCATCCGGAGACCTCCCCCGGAGTATTCCTCGGTTATTACCGTAACGAGGAGGCAACAAATAACGTATGGTACGACGGAATGTATCATACCGGCGACCTTGCTTGGCCTGATGAGGACGGCTATTATTGGTATGTCGGCCGTACCGATGACGTTATCAAGTCCTCGGGCTACAGAATAGGTCCGTTTGAGATAGAGTCAACCATAATGGAGCTTCCTTACGTTCTTGAATGCGGAGTATGCGCCGCCCCCGATGATGTAAGAGGTCAGGTCGTTAAGGCTTGCATCGTTCTCGTTGCGGGGACAGAGGCAACCGAGGAGTTGAAAAAAGACATACAAAACTATGTAAAACTTCACACGGCTCCCTATAAATATCCGAGAATCGTTGAATTCCGCAAGGAATTGCCAAAGACGATAAGCGGTAAAATAATAAGAAACAAGCTTTGATTTGCTATTTTTTAAAAAAAATTAACACAATTTATTGAAAAATATATTGACAAAAGTCACCATTTTTCGTTAAAATATATTTTATTATTAAATAAAATGCATTTTATGCAAGTAAACCGACAAGGAGGTACGATGTGGGACCGGGTTTAAATGGAATGGAAAATAAAATCAAAGAGATTGCCGGGCGTATAAAAGAGCTGCGTCTTATAACAGGTCTTTCTGTAGAAGAGATGGCTGCTCGTACAGGTACCACCGTAAGTGAATACGAAGAGTGCGAGGCGGGTAACAGAAATCTGAGCGTTGCATTCCTTTATCACTGTACCTTAAGCTTCGGTGTTGATATGGGAGATCTTCTTGAGGGTAAGAGCCCTAAGCTCCGCTCCTACGCCCTGACAAGACGGGGAGAGGGACAGAGAATAGAAGAGGCCCACAATATGATAGGCTTCAACCTTGCCGCGGAATTCCGCAACCGTATAGCGCTTCCGCTTTATATGGAGCTGAATTACCACGAGGGTGACGAAAATCAGCCTATTAACCTTGTAACCCACGAGGGACAGGAATGCGATATCGTGATACGCGGTCGCATGAAGATACAGATCGGTGACCACACCGAGGTGCTTGGCCCCGGAGATACGATTTATTACGATTCGGGCACGCCTCACGGTATGATAGCCGTCGGAGGTGAGGATTGCGCGTTCTACGCTATCGTCTTGCGCAATCAGGCGGCAAGAGAGGGCGAGCAGGAGGCTGTTCTTTCCGCCGCTACAAGGCGTCACGGAGAAGACTCAGAGCGCAGAATCTATAACGACTTCATTATTCCCACCGAGGAGAACGGTGTTCTCAAAAGCATCGCGTTCAAGAATGCGGAGAGATTCAACTTTGCGTTCGACGTTGTTGATAAGCTTGGTAGACGCAAGCCCGAGAAGCTTGCTATGCTTCACGTCGGCGAGGACGGAACCGAGAGAAGATTTACCTTCTGTGATATGAAAAAAGAGTCCGCGAGAGCGGCAAACTACTTCAAATCGCTCGGTATCAAGCGTGGGGACAGAGTTATGCTGGTGCTTAAGCGCCACTATCAGTTCTGGTTCTCAATATTGGGATTACATAAGCTTGGAGCGGTTGCGATACCTGCTCCCAACCAGCTTCTTGAAAAAGATTTCAAATACCGTTTTGAAGCTGGTAATATAAAGGCTATACTCTGTACCGCAGACGGTGACGTTGCAAGCTATGCTGAGCGCGCGGCGGAGTCCTGCCCGAATCTTGCTCATAAGATACTTGTCGGAGGAGTGAGAGATGGGTGGCATAACTTTGATGAAGAATATAGCATATACAGTAGTCACTTCGCACGTGTGGAGGATGCTCCGTGCGGCAGCGATCCTATGCTTATGTTCTTCACCTCCGGTACGTCGGGATATCCCAAGATCGCTGCGCATAACTATAAATATCCGCTCGGTCACTTTATTACCGCAAAATACTGGCATCAGGTTAACCCCGAGGGCTTGCATCTTACTATCTCCGATACGGGATGGGCGAAGGCAATGTGGGGTAAGCTTTACGGTCAATGGTTATGCGAGGCGTCAACATTTGTTTACGATTTTGATAGATTTGACCCCGAAAAGATACTTCCGCTCTTTGCAAAGTATAAGATAACGACGTTCTGCGCGCCCCCTACAATGTATAGAATGCTTATCAAGCAGGATCTCTCGAGATTTGACCTTTCATCGATAGAGCACGCCTCTACTGCGGGAGAAGCTCTCAACCCCGAGGTGTTCCGTCAATTTGAGAAGCATACCGGTCTTAAGATAATGGAGGGCTTCGGTCAGTCCGAGAGCACTCTTATCATCGGTAACCTTTCGGGCGGCAGTCATAAAATGGGCTCTATGGGTAAACCCGTGCCGCTTTATGACGTTCATCTTCTCAGCATAGACGGCGAGGAGGTCGATCGCGGTGAGAGCGGTGAGATATGCATTAATATCTCGGATGGCTTGCCGTGCGGTCTGGCTTATGCGTACGACTCGAACGAGCAGGTAACGGCAGAGACCTGGCGCGATGGCTTCTATCATACGGGTGATATCGCCTGGATGGATGAGGACGGCTTCTTATGGTACGTCGGACGCGCTGATGACGTTATCAAGTCCTCGGGCTACAGAATAGGTCCGTTCGAGATAGAAAACGTTATTATGGAGCTTCCTTACGTTCTTGAGTGCGGAGTATCCGCCGCACCCGATGAAATAAGAGGACAGGTCGTAAAGGCAAGCATCGTTCTCGTTCCGGGAACGGTTGCCTCGGATGAACTTAAAAAGGAGATTCAGAACTACGTCAAGTCCAAGACCGCTCCTTATAAGTATCCGAGAATAGTGGAATTCCGCGAGAGTCTTCCTAAAACTACGAGCGGAAAGATAATAAGAAAGCAGTTATAAAAGATTTTGCGCCGAGCTTTGGCGCGGATAGAAAAAATACAGATATGGATCATAAAAGATTAACGCTTTTCGCAGGGCACTACGGTAGCGGCAAGACAAACATTGCTGTAAATTATGCGTTGTACCTTGCCGAGAAAGGGAAAAAGGTTTGCATAGCGGACCTGGATATCGTCAATCCGTATTTCAGAACTAAGGACAGTGAAAAGGAGCTTGCGGCGGCAGGTATCCGTCTTGTTTCTCCGCAGTATGCCAACAGTAACGTGGACCTTCCCGCGCTTCCGGCTGAGAGCTACAGACTCGTGCAGGACAGATCTACGTACGGTATTATGGATATCGGAGGGGATGACAGAGGAGCTTACGCACTCGGAAGATATGCCGATGCTATCAAGAGTGAGGGAAATTACCGCATGGCATTTGTGGTTAATTGCTATCGACCGCTCACCTCTACCGTTGAGGACACCTTTGAGATTATGAAGGAGATAGAGGCGGCGTGCGGACTCGGATTTACTTGCATCGTCAATAACTCAAATCTCGGTCCCGAAACAACTGTGGAAACCGTTCTGGACTCGATTGATTTTGTAAATAAGTTAAGTGAGGTCGTGGGACTTCCCGTGTGGTTGACTACTGCGGAAGAGAGCATAGCTGAAAAGCTTTCCGATTTTAACGTATTACCTATGAAGCTTCAGAAGAAGATTTTTGATATACCGGACTGAGTTCGGTAAAAATCGCAATATTTTGTTATTGCTTATCAAGGCAAGCCTTGTTATAAGGAGGATAAAAATGGCAAAGGTTACTTTTAACACGGATATGTGCAAGGGCTGCGGTCTTTGCGTTGATGCGTGTCCCAAAAAATGTCTTGCAATTGCAGATAATAAGCTTAATCAAAAGGGATATTCTCCCGCCTATATGCAGGATCAGGAGAAATGTATAGGATGCGCTTTTTGCGCAACGATGTGTCCCGATTGCATAATTACTGTTGAAAAGTGAGGCGACTATAATGGCAGATAGAATTTTAATGAAGGGCAACGAGGCTATTGCGGAGGCAGCGATCCGCGCAGGTTGCCGACACTACTTTGGTTATCCCATCACACCTCAGACCGAGATCGCCGCTTATATGGCAAAGAAGATGCCCAAGATCGGCGGAGTGTTCCTTCAGGCAGAAAGTGAGATCGCATCCATAAATATGGTTTACGGCGCTGCTGCCGCAGGTATGCGAGTTATGACCTCGTCATCGAGCCCCGGAGTATCTCTTAAGGCGGAGGGACTCAGCTACATAGCGGGTTCGGACGTTCCCGCGCTCGTTGTAAACGTTCAGAGAGGAGGCCCCGGACTCGGTGGTATTCAGCCCTCTCAGTCGGACTACTTCCAGGCAACGAAGGGCGGAGGTCACGGTGACTACCGTATGATCGTTCTCGCGCCCGCATCGGTTCAGGAGATGGCAAGCCTTACCATAAAGGGCTTTGACCTTGCAGACAAATACTGCATCACCTCTATGATACTCGCAGATGGAACCATCGGTCAGATGATGGAGCCTATCACCTTTGAGGATACAGAGATTAAGACTTACGAGAAGCCTTGGGCTCTTACAGGTACGGGCTGTGCTCGTAAGCACAATATCATAAACTCTCTTTATCTTAAGCCCGATGAGCTTGAAAGAAAGAATTTCGAGAGATACGAGAAGTATAAAGAGATAGAGAAGAATGAGGCTATGTGGGAGGAATATATGATGGACGACGCAGAGATTTGCGTTGTAGCCTTCGGTATTACGTCCCGTGTAGCAAAGAATGCCGTCCTTACGGCGAGAAAAGAGGGAATCAAGGCAGGACTTATCCGTCCTATCACACTCTGGCCATTCCCGAACGCACCGTTTGAGGTTGCGGCGGAAAAAGTGCGCGCCTTTATTTCCGCAGAGCTCAGTATGGGTCAGATGATTGAGGATATAAAGCTTGCGACAAAGTGCAAAAAGCCCGTTACTCTTTGTAACCGCTGCGGCGGAATGATACTTTCGCCCGATGAGATCCTCGATGCTATCCGTAACGCTGAGAAAGGAGAGCTTGCATAATGGCTGTAGTATTTGAAAAACCTAAATCTTTAACTGATGCGCCGTTCCATTATTGCCCCGGCTGTCCTCACGGTATTATTCACCGTCTTGTAGCCGAGGTTATCGACGAGCTTGGAATAGAGGGAACTGCTATCGGAGTTGCTCCCGTTGGTTGCGCTGTTATGGCGTATGATTATTTCACCTGCGATATGATAGAGGCTCCCCACGGAAGAGCGCCCGCGGTTGCTACGGGTATCAAGCGTTGCCGTCCTGAAAACGTTGTTTTCACCTATCAGGGAGACGGTGACCTTGCATCCATAGGTATGGCTGAGACCGTTCACGCGGCGGCGAGAAACGAAAATATAACCATTATCTTTGTAAATAACGCTATCTACGGTATGACAGGCGGTCAGATGGCTCCTACGAGCTTACCGGGGCAGGTTACTCAGACCTCACCTTACGGACGTGACGTAAACCACTGCGGTTGGCCTATCCGTGTCAGTGAGATGCTTGCAACGCTTGAAGGTCCCGAGTACGTAGCCCGCGTTGCCGTTAATAACGTTAAAAACGTAAAGAACGCAAAGAAGGCGATCAAGAAGGCGTTCGAAAACCAGATCGCAGGCAAGGGCTTCTCTCTTGTAGAGGTAGTTTCCGCTTGCCCCACGAACTGGGGAATGACGCCTAAGGCGGCACTCGAATGGGTGGAGAGCGATATGCTTCCTTACTATCCAATCGGTGTATACAAGGACAGAAGCTCAGGGGAGGATAAATAATATGAAAACAACAGAGATCCTCATTGCGGGCTTCGGCGGGCAGGGAATACTCTTCTCGGGTAAATTCCTTGCATATAAAGGTCTTATGGAGGAGCTTCAGGTGTCCTGGCTTCCTTCCTACGGACCCGAGATGCGCGGCGGTACGGCTAACTGTAACGTAATCCTCTCGGATATGCCCGTAGGCTCGCCTATCATCACAACTCCCGACGTTCTTATTGCTATGAACTTACCTTCTCTTCAGAAGTACGTTAATACCGTTAAATGCGGCGGTCAGATCTATATTGACTCTTCTCTTATCGATATCAAGGTTGAAAGAGATGACGTTGAAGTATTCTATATCCCCGCAACGCAGATGGCAAAGGACGAGGGTATCGGAAGTCTTGCAAATATGATAATTGTCGGACATCTTCTTGAAAACCACCCCGAATTATCGTTTGACGGTGTGTTTGAGGTAGTTGAAAATCTCGTTCCGCCTAAGAAGGCAGATCTCAAAGAGCTTAATATGAAGGCTCTTTCATTAGGAAAAAATTATAATAAGTAAACGATTTCCTGCATAATATGCAGAGTAACCGAAAGGAGAATATATTTATGAACGCAATGACCGAAATGAGCAAATACCGTCATGAAAAGGTATTGTTCATAAACAATGAAAAGGCAGGACTTAAGGCTATTATCGCAGTGCATAATACCAACCTCGGACCTGCGATCGGAGGATGCCGTCTTTTCCCTTACGCATCGTATGATGACGCGCTTTTTGATGTACTTCGTCTCTCTCGTGGAATGTCACATAAGAATGCTGTTGCAGGCTTGCCTCACGGCGGCGGAAAGGGTGTTATTATCGCTGATCCTTCGCAGAAGACAGAGGCTATGTTTGAGGCGTTCGGTGAGGCTGTTAACAATCTTGGCGGAGATTACATCACCGCTGAGGACGTAAACACCACCTGCGCCGATGCACTCGTAATGCTTCGTAAGACCAATCACATCTGCGGACTTCCCCAGAACAGCGGCGATCCCTCGCCCTTCACCGCAAGAGGCGTTTGGCAGGGTATCAAGGCAACCGCAAAGGTAGCTCTCGGCGCAGACTCTCTCGACGGACTTACTATCGCAGTTCAAGGTCTTGGTAAGGTTGGTTACGACCTTTGCCGTCTTCTTCATGAAAGCGGAGCAAAGCTTATCGTTGCTAACCGCAGCAATAAGGAGATCGCTGCTCGCGCGGCTGAGGAGTTCGGCGCTATTGTAGTTCCCACTACCGAGATCATAAGTCAGAAGTGCGATATCTTCTCTCCCAACGCTATGGGCGCTATCATCACTCCTACTACTATTCCCACTCTCAACTGTAAGGCAGTTGCGGGCGGTGCAAACAACCAGATCCTCGACGATGAATCGGGTCTTGCTCTTAAGGCTCGCGGAATCTTCTATGCTCCCGACTTCGTAATCAACGGCGGCGGAGTTATCAACGCGGCAGCAGAGGTTGACGGTCCTTACAACAAGGATGCGGTTCTCGCAAAGGTAGATAATATCTACAATTCCATTGAGCACATCCTCAGCGAGTCCAAGACTACGGGCGAACCCGAGGGCGTAATTGCTACAAGATACGCTGAATCCTTGATCTACCGTTAATAGATAAAAGCTATAAACGGTCATACCGTAAAGGGATTGCCACGTTTGCCGTTTTTGCGTAAATCTGGCTAACTCTTCAAAGAGGCTGTCTCGAATCCGAGACAGCCTCTCATATTTTCGATATCCTATTGACAAGTCAGCGCGAATGGCTTATAATCATATTCGTGTCTTTGATAAAAACACGAATATTTCAATTAATTTGCAGAAGGGAATAATCATGACCGGAATAAATTTTAAGAGAACGAAATTTGCTTGTTATTCTGCATATTTTACGATGTCGTCAATATTTTGTTTACCTCCGTTGCTATTCGTCACTTTTCATGAAATGTACGGAGTTTCGTGGACCTTGCTCGGTACGCTTGTGCTGACTAATTTCTGCACTCAGCTTGCCGTCGATCTGATCTTTACGATATTTTCAAACAAGTTCAACATTGCAAAGATCGTCAAGGTTATGCCACTTATAACTTCACTTGGACTATTGGTTTATGCAGTATTCCCGATGATCTTTCCGGATATTGCCTACGTCGGTCTTTTGATAGGTACGGTGATCTTTTCTATTTCTGCGGGACTGTCCGAGGTTTTGCTCAGCCCTACTATAGCGGCAATTCCGTCTGAAAATCCGCAAAGAGATATGAGTCTGCTTCACTCGCTATATGCGTTTGGCGTGTTCAGCGTTGTTGTGATCGGTACGCTTTTCATAAAGCTTGCAGGTGCTGAAAATTGGATGTATCTCACGATGTTCTTTGCCGCGTTACCTATTGTTGCATCAATACTGTTTATGGTATCCCCCATTCCCGAAATGAGCGCGAGCGAAGTCTCGTCAGGGCATACGAAAGATAAGCAAAAAGTTATCGGAATTGCTCTTTGCGTTGCGTGCATATTCCTTGGAAGCTGCGCTGAAAACGTAATGTCTAACTGGATATCAAGCTTTATGGAGGTTGAGCTCAAGATAGATAAAGCACTCGGTGATATTCTCGGCATGGCAATGTTTGCGATCCTTCTCGGAATTACGCGTATCAGCTATGCGAAATGGGGAAAAAATATCACTAAGTTTCTGCTTATAGGTATGATTGGTGCCTCAGCGTGTTATCTTGTTGCAGGACTTTCAACTCACGTTATTCCTGCGTTTATCGCATGTATTCTGACGGGTGTATTCACGTCTATGCTCTGGCCCGGAACGCTTATTATGATGGAAGAGAAGATCCACGGCGTTGGCGTTACGGCATTCGCTTTGATGGCGGCGGGCGGCGACCTTGGCGCATCGGTTGCGCCGCAGCTTATGGGAGTTATTGCAGATAATTACGGCTTGCATACCGGAATGCTCGTCAGCTCAGTTTTTCCGATTTTAGGAACCGTACTTATGATTGCAATAATCCGTTTCTTTAAGACAAAACCTAACACGGATATGCCACAATAAGAAATTTTGATGCAAATAAAATGCGATTTGAGAATATATTATATAAATACACTTAATATAAAGCGGGTTGTAGTATTACTGCATAACCGCAAAACAAGGTAGAGGTACCGAAATTTCAGTACCCCTACCTTTGTTTTTTGTTTTAAAGCTTTTTAGAATTGAAAAGCTGCGTTTTTATCATTTCGGGCTTCATCCAATTCAATTATAAAAACACCAAAAGCCGCTGAGGAGTAAATTCCCCCAGCGGCTTTTTTTATAGTGCTATTCTATCAATTTCACGAAGTTCATCCTCGGTAAAGTAAATGTTAGTTGTCATTTTAAGGTTTTCTGTTATCTGATCGGGCTTCGAAGCGCCTATCAGAACACTTGTTATACCTTTGTGACTGTATATCCAGGATAGAGCCATCTGCGCAAGAGTTTGGCCTCTGCTTTTCGCGATTTTATTGAGTTCCCCGATCTTTTTTAGCATCTCGGGAGAGATGGAGGACTCTTTTAAAAATCTTCCGTCTGTCATAACGCGGCTATCGCTTGGAATACCGTTAAGATATCTGTCGGTAAGCAAGCCTTGCGCAAGAGGGCTGAAAGTTATCATACCCTTTTTTGCTTTGATTGCGCTGTCGAGAATACCGTTCTTTTCTACGTATCTGTCAAAAATCGAATATTTATTCTGATTGATGATAAACGGGCAGTGTAATTCTTCGAGTATCTCTGCCGCGCGCAGCATAGTTTCACCGTCATAGTTAGAGAGCCCGACGTAAAGCGCCTTTCCGCTTTTTACGATAGAGTCAAGCGCCCACATCGTTTCATAAAGCGGAGTTTCGGGGTCCATTCTGTGATGATAGAAAATATCCACGTAATCAAGTCCGAGTCTTTTTAAGCTTTGGTCAAGGCTCGCGATCAGATATTTTCTGCTGCCCTTATCTCCGTAAGGCCCCTGCCACATATAGTATCCGGCTTTAGTGCTTATAACCAGCTCATCGCGGTAAGAGATAAGATGCTCGCGCAAAATTTTACCGAAGTTTTCTTCAGCACTTCCTGCCGGAGGACCGTAATTGTTGGCAAGATCAAAGTGCGTTATACCGTTGTCAAAGGCGGTGAAGCACATCTTGCACATATTCTCATAATCAGCGCTGCCGCCGAAATTATGCCATAATCCGAGTGATACCGCAGGTAGCTTAAGACCGCTATCCCCGCAGCTTCTGTATATCGCAGATTCATATCTTTTATCGTTTGCAGTATATTTCATAAAAACTCCTTTGTCTGTTACACATAGTATAACACATAATCATATAAACTTCAATAATAACCGTATAATAATGATTGAAAAATATTTTAATTTATGTTATAATATAATCAAATTTTATTATTCAAAAACAGGAGAAAAATATGCGTAAGAATTTTGGGGCAAAAACCTGGCTTTACCCCATGCCCGTGCTGATCATAGGCACGTATGATGAGAACGGAATACCAAATGCAATGAATGCCGCTTGGGGCGGTATTTACGATACAAATCAGGTTATGGTATGCCTCGCGGATGATCATAAGACAACCGAAAACATAAAAAAGCATGGAGCTTTCACCGTTAGCTTCGCAACCGCAAGTACGGTGATACCATCCGATTACGTCGGCATCGTTTCTGCGAACGACGTGCCCGATAAGATGCAAAGAGCGGGATTCCATACAACGAAGAGCGAATACGTTAATGCTCCGCTTATCGATGAGCTTCCAATGACTGTTGAATGTAAGCTTATCAAGTTCAACGAGGACGGGATTTGTGTCGGTGAGATAGTCAACGTTTCGGCTGATGAGAGCATTCTTGATGAAAACGGTAAGGTTGATGCGAAGAAGCTTGATCCAATTATATATGATAGCGTGACTCACGCTTATTGGACTTTTGGTGAGCGTGTAGGTCAGGCGTTCTCTGATGGTAAAAAGATAAAATAATGCCTTACGGCATTTATTGATATTTGATCGTTACATGGTGATAAAATGAAACAGTATGATAATTTCACAGAAGGAAAAATATTTTCACCCTTGATACGTTTTGCGTTGCCCGTGCTCCTCGCGCTGTTTTTGCAGGCAATGTACGGAGCGGTTGATCTTTTGATAGTGGGTCAGTTCGGAGGGGACTTTGCAGACGTTTACGTTTCCGCGGTATCCACCGGAAGTTTGATTATGAGCACGCTGACGTTCGTCGTAACCGGACTCGCAATGGGACTCACTGTCTACGTCGGCGAAAAGATTGGCGCAAAAGAGAGGGAAGAGGCGGGAAGAATCGTCGGTAGCGGAATATTCTTCCTTGGAGTTTTAGCTTTAGCTCTTACTGCCGTTATGCTTATGGCGGCTCCGCTCCTATCGAAGCTTATGCAAGCGCCCGAAGAGGCGTTTGATGAAACTGTATCATACATTATGATATGCTCGTCGGGAATGGTGTTTATTGTTGCTTATAATCTGGTAGGCAGTATTTTCAGAGGTATCGGAGATTCGAAAATTCCGCTGCTCACCGTAGCTATAGCTTGCGTTATGAATATTCTCTCTGACCTATTGCTCGTTGCGGTATTTGATATGGGTGCGGCAGGCGCGGCAATTGCGACCGTTTTTGCCCAGGCGGCAAGCGTTGTTTTTTCTCTTCTCATCCTTAGGAAAAGAGAACTGCCGTTTAAGCTTTCCCCAAAGAATATACGCCCGAACTCAGCTCATATAAAAAAGATATGCAGACTCGGTGTGCCGATAGCGCTTCAGGATCTTCTTGTCAGCATATCCTTCCTTGTTATTATCGCGCTTGTAAACGATATCGGGCTTACCGAATCTGCGGGAATCGGAATTGCGGAGAAGGTTGCGGCGTTTATTATGCTCGTTCCGTCTGCCTTTATGCAGTCAATGTCTGCATTCGTTGCGCAAAATTACGGAGCAGGACGTCTTGACCGAGCGCGAAAAACCTTGTTGTACGGTATACTGTCGTCGCTCGCGGTTGGTGTTTTGATGTCCTACTTCACCTTCTTCCACGGAAATCTCTTAGCTGGCATATTCGCCAAGGATGCGCCGATCATCGCACTCGCCGCTGACTATCTCAAGGCGTATGCGATCGACTGCATTTTTGTATCCTTCCTCTTCTCGTTTATGGGATACTTCAACGGTTGCGGTAAAACGACCTTCGTTATGGCGCAGGGAATTATCGGCGGCATCGGAATTCGCCTTCCGCTCTCGTGGATATTCAGTAGGGTAGAACCCGTGTCGCTTTTTCGCATAGGACTTGCAACTCCGTCATCAACGCTTTTGCAGATCTTGCTATGCACCGCTTTCTATATGTATCTTTTGAGAAAACAAGAAAATAAAGACAAGAATGAGGGCAACGATATTAGTTGATAAGTTACAAATAAATCTTTAGCTTAGGATACAAAAAAAGAAATAACATTGATGCATTGGACAATTATATGACCGTTAATTCTATAATTCACGAGGATGAAATCACAATATGGTGGGATAAGGAATGGGAGCTTGATTATACGCCGATTTATTCCGTCATCCTCGACGGTAAGAAAATAACAGAATCCACCAAAACATATGTGACTCTATCGGGACTTACTCCCGACACCTTATATACACTCAGTGTCGAGCGCGAGGGCGTGTCTGTTTCAGAGCTCCGGCTCCGCACCGCAAAAGCTAAAATACGCATTGACGTTATGTCTGCTCCATATTTTGCAAAAGGTGACGGCATTACCTTGAATACCGAGGCGCTTCAGCGCGCGATAAATGATTGTACCGCGGGGGCGTGTGTATATTTTCCGCGCGGCGTGTTCTTAACGGGAGCGCTGGATCTGCATAGCGATATGGAGATATATCTCGATGAGGGCGCTGTTATTCAGGGAACTGCCGAGGTGTCGGATTACCTGCCGAAGGTGCTCAGCCGCTTTGAGGGTATAGAGATGATGTGCCACAGATCGTTATTAAATATCGGAAAGCTTGATCATACATCTGAGCCTACTTGTAAAAATGTAGTGATAAGAGGCAAGGGCTCAATTTTAGGCGGCGGAGCGGCTCTTGCAAAATCCTCAATAGAAACAGAGCGAGCTCTGCTTGCAGATTATCTTGCAAAAAACGATGATTACGTCAAAACTTGCGAAAACGACGATACTATTCCGGGCCGTGTTCGCGGAAGGCTTATACATATCGCAAACTGCGAGAATATTATAATTTCGGGGCTTCGCCTCGGCTTTGCCGCATCCTGGAACGTGCATTTTATATATTCGAAAAACATCGTGACCTACGGATGCAAAATAGATTCGATCGGCGTGTGGAACGGCGACGGATGGGACCCCGATTCCTCCGAGGATTGCACGATATTTAACTGCGAATTTGCAACTCACGATAATTCCATAGCAGTAAAGTCGGGGAAGAATCCCGAGGGGAATATTATAGCACGCCCTACACGTAATGTACGCATCTTTGATTGCCGCGGCAGAGAGTGCATGGCACTCGGCAGTGAGATGTCGGGCGGTGTGCGCGACGTTTATATCTGGGATTGCGATTTTTCAAAATCGGGAGCAGGTCTTAGTATCAAAGTCACCAAAAAGCGCGGTGGATATATAAAGAACGTAAGAGTTGCAGATAGTGCATTCAGTTCAATCCGCGCACGTACCGTTACCTTCAATGATGACGGAGAGAGTGCGCCGACAGCTCCGATCGTTGAAGACTTCCTATTTAGCAACGTTATGCTTACGGGCGTTTCGGTTTCGGTGAACGGTACCGGCAAAAAGACAGAAGCTTTGCTCATAACGGGACCGGACGACGAAAACAGTTATTTTAAAAATTTCACCTTTGAGAATCTTCATATTAAGAGCTACGATGATTTAAGCAAGCATAAGTTTGAGATGAATAACGCCAAAGGGCTTGAGTTTAAAAACATATACTTTGATTAAAATTTTTGAAGAAAATCTATGATTTTGCAAACAAAACATCTCATTTTGCGTCCTTGGAGCGAAAGTGACGCTGAAGAGTTATATAAATATGCAAGTGATCCCGAGGTTGGTCCACCTGCCGGATGGCAGCCTCACACGAGCGTGGAAAACAGCCGTGAGATCATACGAACGGTACTGTCGGCTCCGGAGACCTATGCCGTTTGTCTGAAGGACGACGGAAAGCCGGTGGGAAGCATTGGATTACACCGTAACGATCTTGCAACAGAGGATGATGAGTACGAGCTCGGTTATTGGATAGGCAAGCCTTTTTGGGGACGGGGCCTAATCCCCGAGGCATCGCGGGAGATGCTTCGCTATGCGTTTGAGAACCTCGGGATGAATCGCATCTGGTGCGGATATTATGACGGAAACGTGAAAAGTCGCCGAGTTCAGGAAAAGCTAGGCTTCGTTTATCACCACACTACCGAAGGAATTGAACTGAAGCAGATGAATGAAATACGCACGGGTCACGTGATGCTTATGACAAAGGAAACGTGGAAGAAAACAAAATAATTCTTCTGGAGCGAGAAAAACGTCTGTATTCTGTCGGGAGAAATATATGATAAGGGAAATAATACTTGAGAAACTAAACGAGATCGAACAAAGAGAAAATATTAAGATTTTGCATTGTATTGAATCGGGGAGCCGCGCGTGGGGCTTTGCCTCGTCGGATAGTGATTATGACGTGCGCTTTATTTACGTTCGCCCAAAAGAATACTATCTGCGTCTTGATAAAACACGTGACGTTATTGAATGGCAGCTTGATGATACGCTTGACATCAGCGGCTGGGATATTCGGAAAGCCTTGATTTTGCTGTATAAGTCAAATCCGACGCTTTTTGAATGGAATTCTTCACCGATAGTGTATAAAACCACCGATGAGTGGCAGAAGATTTCCACCGTGATAAACCGTTATTTTTCACCTAAATCCGGGTTTTATCATTATCTTAGTACCGCAAAGAGCAACTACCATAAACACATCACGTGCGATACGGTACGGTTGAAGAGATATTTCTATGTTTTGAGACCTCTGCTCGCGTGCAAATGGATTCTGGCAGAGGGAACACCGCCTCCCGTTGAGTTCCGTATTTTGATGGAAAAATATCTCGACGAGTCGATCCGCGCTGATGTTGAGAAGCTTCTGGATATAAAAATGAACACTCCCGAAATAACGGACGGCAAGCCTTTTGACCGCATCAACGCATATTTTGAAAAAACGATTGCTGCTCTCACGGATACTCTTGCTGCATTACCGAAAGATCGAATGCGCTCATGGACCGAGCTAAATGATATTTTTCTGAAAGCGCTGAAGTAAAATTATATAATTACAATGCCGGGCATACAATATACATTTACGATCGGGATAATAAAGCACTTAAAGATTTCAAACGCCTCAGCTCATTAGCCGAGGCGTTTACTGATTTAAATAACTTTATTCGAACTTGGAGTATCTGTAACAAAAGGTATCGCGCTACCAACTGCGCCAAACCCGGATTTGTATTTTTTAGACGCGCTATGTCCTTACTGCGCGGTACTGAAATGTTTTGGGTGCAAAATGGCTGTCGCTTATAAAACCCCAAGCCTGCTTCCGTTAATACTTCTTATTTTGAAGCGCTATTTCGGTATTAAAAATAGCTTGTTTTGAGTTTTTGTCGGAATTCAGTACCATATAAGTATATATACTGTCGATTAAGGTGAGCTGTGCTATACGCGAACTCATTGCAAATATTGAATGCTTCGTTTCCTCTGCCTTTGTGAAAAGAGTGATGTCGGATGAGTCCGCCAGGGGAGATGCGCTGTAATTAGTAATTGCTATCGTGGTTGCGCCGCACGCCTTGCAAAGCTCAACAGCCTCCACTATATCCTTTGACGAGCCGGAATGCGAGATGGCTATAGCCACGCTTCCACGCTTCATATGGGATGCTATTATTGCCTGCATATGATTGTCGCAGCAGGCTTGAGCCGAGAGGCCGAGACGTAAAAATTTGTGAGCGGCATCCTGGGCTATTGCGGCAGAGTTGCCAAGTCCGAAAATAACTATGCGCTCCGCCTTGCTTATCACAGCAGCCGCCTTCTCAAGAGTTTCGGCATCAAGCACGGTTTCGGTATTATGGAGCGACTCTGATACGTCTATTATTCTCTTTTTGAAGATATCAAAGCAGCTGTCGCCTTTTTCTATTTCAGAGCTTATAGAGGAGGAGGCGTTAAGCTCCGCCGCTATTCGTAGCTTCAGCTCTTGGTATCCGCAAAGACCGAGTCTGCGTGAAAAACGAACTATCGTTGCATATCCGCAGTCGCACATTTTTGCAAGCTCAGATATGGAAAGGTCGATTATCTCTCCCGTGTGTGTGAGAAGATAATCGGCTATTCTTTTTTCGGCGGGACCCATTGATTGAAGCAAAAAACGCATTTTATGTACTATTGTTTCCATTTATCTCTCCTAGACGGAAATTATTTCCGTTATTTTATCACAAATGAGAAAAAAAGTCAATAATAACAGAAATTTTTTTTGCTTTGTCGTTGAATATACAAAACCCGCATGATATAATTTCCTTGAAAAAAATATTGTTTAGGAGTTTTAAGTATGCAAATCAAAATGAACGAATTTTTGTTTTCAATGATTCTTACAGAGCTCGAAGACGCAGTAGGCGTCGAAAACTGCTCAGTAAGACAGATTGACAAGGTAACGCACAGCGTTGACTACTACTGGCTCTCCCGTATGTGGGCAGACAGAGGATGCCGTATGCCCGAGGCTGACTTTGTAGTTTGCCCCAAGGATGCGACAGAGGTATCAAAGGTAGTGAAGATAGCCAATTATTATAAGCTTCCCGTAACCACCTGGGGCGCGGGCGGCGGAACACAGGGCGGAGCCATTCCTGTGTGTGGCGGTATTCTTCTTGACACCAAGAGAATGAATAAGATATATGAAGTA
The DNA here is from genome assembly GCA_045654585.1 of Eubacteriales bacterium. Taxonomy (GTDB): domain Bacteria; phylum Bacillota; class Clostridia; order Oscillospirales; family CAG-272; genus UBA1740. The sequence continues at coordinate 19,704 of JAZONS010000026.1, read as the reverse complement.
AACACTGACGGAATGTACATAGAATGCGGTACAGGTGCCATTTATAAGCACATTGAATGGGCGGCAAATGAGGTTGGAAAGGCGACTATGCACTACCCGTCATCCCTCACCAGCTCTACCGTAGGCGGATTCCTCGCTCACAGAGGTATCGGCGTATGCTCCACAAAATACGGCAAAATTGATGATATGGTGCTTCAGATGGAGGTTGTACTTCCTAACGGAGATATAATATACACCTCTCCTGCTCCCAAGCATGCGGCAGGTCCTGATCTTAATCAGATATTCATCGGCTCTGAGGGTACTCTCGGTATTATCACAAAGGCTCAAATAAGAATTTTCGATCAACCCGAGGATCGCAGATTCCGCGGATTCCTTTTCCAGGATATGCACGGCGCGTTCGAGGCTTCCCGTGAGCTTCTGCAGAAGTTCAAGCCCTCGGTTATGCGTCTTTACGACGAGGCAGAGACCGCTTCTCTTATCAAGAAGATAGTAGGAGTTGAACGCAAGGGTGCATTTATGAACGTAGCCATCGAGGGCTGCAAGGAGCTTGTAGATGTAGAGGAGAAGATTCTTCTTGACACCTTCAAGAGGTACGGCGCGGAAGATCTTGGCAGCGAATACGGAGAGAAGTGGTGGAAGGAAAAGATCACCTTCTTCTATCCCGGTCACATGATGGATATTCCTCAGATGTTCGGTACTATGGATACCATCGCTCCTTACGGAAAAATCGAGGAGATTTATTGGGCAATGAAGGAAGCGATAGAAACAAACTTCCCTCAGGCGAAGTTTATCGCTCATTTCTCGCATTGGTATGAGTGGGGCGCAATGGTTTATGACCGATTTATCGTTGAGGGGAAGGACGTACCTCAGGATCCCGTTGAGGCGCTCAGACTTCATCAGGCTATTTGGACCTGCGGAGTGCGTGCCGCACTTGCCCACGGTGGTGTAGTAAACGATCATCACGGCGTAGGAATCAAGCTCGGCAGACTTATGAAAGAACAGTACGGACCTGCGATGCAGGTATTTGAGGGGATCAAGAAGCAGCTTGACCCCAATGGCATTATGAACCCCTTTAAGCTTGGTCTTTAATTTAGGAGGATGAAAAGATTATGATAATGTCTGAAAAGTCAAAACAGCACGTTGATTCTTGCCGTTTTTGTTGGATGTGCCATCACATCTGTCCTATAGGAAATGCAACCGGACACGAGAGAAGCACCCCAAGAGCACGTGCGCTCGGAATTTCTCTTGTCAACAGAGGAGCAATGGAGCTTAATGAGATTATAGATAATATTTATGAGTGCGCAGGCTGCGGAGCTTGTGTACGGGATTGCGTTACAGGTTGGGATCCCGTTATGTTCACCAAGGAGGTAAGGCTTCAGGCAGCACTTGAAGATAAGCTTCCTGCGTACATAAACACTATGGTTGACAATTGCCTTGAGAGTGGCAACGCATATGGAAAAACAACTCTTTGCGAAACTCTCGTATCTGCTATCGCAGAGCATTCTGCAACTACCGACACCCTTTTCTTCCTCGGTGCTGATACGAGATATGCGGCTTGCAAGCAGGGATATAAGGCAATAAAGGTGCTCGAAAAAGCAGGCGTTGATTTCACTGCTCTTGCAGACGAGCCTGCGTCGGGCGCACAGCTTGATTTCCTTATCGGTGCGGCTGAAGAAACAAAGGAGCAGATGCAGAAGGCGGCAAAGATCATGAACGGCTATAAGACCGTTGTGTTCTACGATCCCGCAGATGCAAAGGCCGTAAAGCAGACCTACGGTGAATACGGAATTGATCTTGAATTCAAGGCAGTGACATATACAGCCTTCCTTGCAGAGCTCGTCAAGAGCGGGGCGCTTAAGGCAGAGAATACAAACAAGACCGTTGTTTTCCAGGATCCCTTCCAGCTTTCCCGCGATCTCGGTGAGACCGAGGAGGCAAGAGAAGTAATAAAGGCATTTGCAACGCTTCACGAGATGCACCTCAATAGAGCTGAAACCGTTTGGGCGGGTAATATTCTTATGGCGCAGTACATTCCCGGGGTTATGAAGCTTGTTGCCGAGAGAAGAATATTCAATGCAAAGAGCGTCGGGGAGAACGTTATAGTTACCGCGAGCGTATCCGAATACGTGTCGCTTAAGAGTGCCGAGAGCAGCGACGTTGAGATACTGTCGCTTGAGGACCTTATACTTGGATAAGGAGAGAATTTATGTTAGTTAACCTGCAAACGATTATCGGTATGGCGGAAAAGGGAAACTTCTGTATTCCCGCATTTAACGTCTACAACACCGAAACCATTATGGGTGTTATTGATGCCGCAGAGGAGGAAAGAGCGCCTGTAATCATTCAGATTTATCCAAGACTTCTTAACGAAGAGGTAGGGTTTTACATCTGCCCCTCAGTCGTTGCGGCAGCACAGAGGGCGAGTGTTCCTATCTGTTTTCACCTTGACCACGGTCCTACCGAAATGGAGGTTACCCGCGCACTTCGTTGGGGATTCACGGGCATAATGCTTGATGGCTCAATTCACAATTTTGAAAAGAACGTAGAGATTACAAAACATATCGTCGATACGTGCGCAGCTGTCGGAATAGGTGTCGAGGGAGAGCTTGGACACGTTGGAAGCGTAAACGATGATGCTATGGAAGAATTCACCTCACCTGAGGAAGCTAAGGAATTCGTAAAGAGAACGGGTGTATGCTGTCTTGCCGTTCTTATCGGAAACGCACACGGTCATTACAAGAAGCCGCCAAAGCTTGACATTGAGCGCGTAAAGGCTATAAGAGAGGCAACGGGTGGAATTCCCCTCGTCCTTCACGGCGGATCCGGTATCCCCGATGAAGAGGTTAAGGCGGCAATCGGTGCCGGAATTCGCAAAATGAATATTGGCACAGACGTTTGCTGCGCATTTGCCGACGGAACCAAGGCATCGCTCGACGATCCAAAAAGAAGTCTTGCTATTGACGTCTTTATGAAAAAGCCTATCCAATACGTAAAAGAGCTTGCAATAAACAAGATAAGACTTACGGGTTCTTGCGGAAAGGCAGACTGATATGGCAAAAATCGTAGGAGTAGGCGCTTGTGTCTTTGACACGCTTTATAATATTCCAACATATCCCACCGAGGATACTAAGCTCCGAGCGCTAAGTTCTAAATGCGCAGGCGGCGGTCCCGTTGCAACAGGACTTGTCGCCGCGTCAAAGCTTGGGGAGAGTACAGCATACATCGGCGTGCTGTCAAATGATAGCGGCGGCGTGTTTTTAAAAAAGGATTTTGAAAAGTACGCCGTAGATACGAGCCTTATTGACGTAAAAGACGGATATCGCTCTTTTGCATCGGTGCTTTGGCTCTGCGCCGATACGGCGACGAGAACCTGCGTATTTGACAAGGGAGACCTTCCCGCGCTTGTGCTGAATGATGCGCAAAAAAAGGCGATTGCCGAGGCAGATATACTTATGGTAGACGGCAACGAACTTGATGCGGCAATTGAAGCGGCAAAAATTGCGAGAGAGAACGGTACCAAGGTACTTTACGATTGCGGCGGTCTTTACGCAGGAGTTGAAAGACTTCTCGCTCTTACCGATATTATGATACCGTCAGAGGAGTTTGCGCTGGGACACACGGGATGCGACAATGCTTCCAATGCTGCAAAAAAGCTATATGAGCTTTATTCTCCCGAGGCGGTTGTTGTAACTCAAGGTAAGCGCGGAGGTATATTGTTTGATGGTAAAGATGTGATTCAATACCCGATTTATCCCACTGTTGTTGTTGACTCCAACGGCTCGGGTGACGTATTCCACGGCTCGTTTGCCGCAGGCGTTATCAAGGGCTTTGACTATGAAAAATGCTGTCATTTTTCAAGTGCCGTTTCTGCTATGAAATGTATGGGAATCGGAGCAAGAGAAAGCGTTCCTGATTTTAATACGGTAAAGGAATATATGAAGGAGAATCAATATGAATTATAAAAAGACGTATATTCCCGCAAAGGGATACACACCTATCTGTAAGATCGGTGAATGTTCGTTAAAAAAGCTTGAATTCGGTATTATTGAGCTTGATGCGGGCGAAAAGCTCACTTTTGACACAGGCGACAAGGAAACCGCATTCATTATGCTCGAAGGACATTGCGACGTTACAGTTCGAGACACCAAATGGGAAAATATCGGTAACAGAATGAGCGTCTTTGAAAACAGACGCGCAGAGAGCTTTTATATGCCCAGAGAGGAAAGCTGCGAGATTGCCGCCATTGATAAGATAAAGATTGCGGTCTGCGCAACTCCTGTTGAAGAGAAGACGGAGCCGCAGGTGCTCCGTGAGGACCACGTGGTACTTAAGCTTCTCGGAAGAGTGCCTTTCCAGAGAGAAACGAGCTTTATTATAGACGGAAACAGTAACGCTAAGGTGCTTACGATCGGCGAGGCTTACTGCGCCGAGGGTAACTGGGCAGGCTTCCCACCCCATAAGCACGACGAGGACAATATGCCCACCGAGTGCATTGCTGAGGAAATTTATTACTTCCTCTTTGATCCTAAGCAGGGCTTTGCAGTACAGTGTCTTTATACGGCAGACGGCGAGATCGACGAGGCATATCGTGTAAAGAACGATGAGCTTGTTGAGTTTCCCCGTGGATTCCACAGCACAGTAACTACTCCCGGTTATAAGTCATATTTTCTTTGGCTTATGGCAGGCGACTATCAGGGATTTAACCGTTCAAACGACCCCGAGCACGATTGGGTAAAATAATATTGAAGGAAAATAAAAATGCTTAATCACTTGAAGGAACTTAATAAAAATATCGCATTTTACGATATGTACTCCGAAGAGTTTTCGGAGTACGGCAGAGTTATAGATGACATTGACGTGTTGGAAATAATAGCAGAGGCAAAGGATATACCTTATCCCAAAAGCGGTTCCGCATATCTGCCGTCGGTTGAGAGATTTGAAAAAACTGATGCTGCAAAAAAGATAAAAGAAGCGGTTTTCGGTACTCTTGATACACAGATAGGCTATTGCTACGGACACAACGATATATTAAATGCAACCGAGTGGCATTCTTCCTCGGAGCTCAACGTTGCGCTGACTCCCCTTGTGCTTATTCTCGGAAAGAGGAGCGACATTAAGGACGGGCGCATCGATTCGGGTAAAATGAAAGCCTTTTACATTCCCGAAGGGGCAGTGATTGAGGTATATGCTACCACGCTTCACTTCTGTCCATGTCAGGTAAGTGATGGCGGATTTGGTTGTGTCGTAGGTCTTCCGACGGCTACTAATACTCCCTTGGATGCTCCTGTCGAGGATAAGCTTTTGTTCAGAAAGAACAAGTGGTTGCTTGCTCACGAGCAGAATGAGGCACTGATCGCTAAAGGCGCCGTGGCAGGGATCTGTGGCGAAAACTACAAGATCAGTTACTGATTTAAGTTTAAAGAAGAGCTTGAAACGCTCTCTCTATCAGTCATTGACGTTCAGAAAATAAAAAGGCAGGTAGATTATGAGATATCTCTTGGGAATAGATTTCGGTGGCGGATCCACAAAAGCTACTTTGCTCGGGGAGAGCGGGGAGATCGTTTGTGAAAACACAGTTGAATATCCTACACTTTATCCCGAAGCGGGCGCTTGCGAGCAGTCGTCTGAGGATTGGATACACGCATTGTGTGAAAATGTGAGCGTATTACTCGCGAGCTCGGGAGTAGACAACAAGGATATCGCGGCAATTGCTATAGATTCCGCAACACATACCTATCTTCCGTGCGACGAAAACTATACGCCATTGTGCAACGCTATCCATTGGACGGACAGCAGAAGTCGCAAGGAGGCAGATTTACTCAGAGAAGAATATGGCGATAGGATATTTGCAAAGACTTATCATAAGCCTGATACTATCTGGACACTTCCACAGCTTGTGTGGCTCAGAGAGCACCGCTTTGAGATATTTTCAAAGATGAAGTATATTTTCTTTGAAAAGGATTATATAAGATATTTCCTTACGGATGTTTTTTGCACCGATTATATTGAGGCGCAGGGAAGTATGCTTTTTGATTGCGATAATATGCGCTGGGACGAGGAGCTTTGCTCTCTTGCGGGAATCGACGTGCGCATCCTTCCCCCCATAAAGAAGCCTACAGATATTATCGGAAAAGTTACGGCGAGAGCTGCAAAAGAAACAGGACTTTATGAAGGAACCCCCGTTATATGCGGAACGACCGATACGGTTATGGAGATCTTTGCATCCGGTTCGGTAGAAGAGGGGGATATTACTGTCAAGCTTGCTACCGCGGGTAGGATATGCGTTATAACCGACAAGGCATATCCCGACAGACACATGATAAATTATTCTCATATAATAGATGGATTGTGGTATCCGGGCACAGCGACAAAATCCGCCGCGGCATCGTATAGATGGTACAGAGATACCTTTGGAGGCGATTATCGGGAGCTTGACGCGGGCGCAGCTGAAATACCTGTAGGAAGCGACGGACTTATCTTCCATCCTTATCTTAACGGAGAGCTTACTCCTTATGGTGATTCCCGTCTTTGCGGAAGCTTTACGGGTATGAGAGCAACTCATACGAGAGCGCATTTTACACGCGCAGTGCTTGAAGGCGTTTCATTTTCTTTGCTTGACAATAAGCTTTATCTTGATACGCTTAATATTCCATATAAGCAGACCGCGACGCTTATAGGCGGCGGTGCAAAGGGTAAGCTTTGGGCGCAGATCACCGCGGACATCCTCGGGATATCGCTAAGAATCACCGAGAGCTCGGATTCCTCTCTCGGCTCAGCAATGCTTGCTGGGGTATCCGTCGGCATTTTCAAGGATGCAAAAAGTGCGGCGGCGCTTTGTATCAAATCAAAGGATATAATTTATCCCAATGAGGGAAACACACGCGCGTACCGCAAAATATTTGAGAAATATAAGAGAATACACGACGCTCTGGCGCCTTTATACAGCGAGGAATACGACGTATGAGAGCGGTAGTGTGTATAAGGCAAGGAACCCAAGGGGAGATAAATCCCTTTGATGCTTGCGCGTATGAGGCTGCGTTATCCATTGAGGATTGTGATGTTACCTTGCTTTCAATGGGGGCGATGAGCACCAAAGATCTCTTGTGCAGCCTCACAAGACTTGGCGCTAAAAGGGCAATATTGCTCAGTGATAAGCGCTTTGCGGGAGCGGATACGCTCGCGACCGCGTATACTCTCTCTCTTGCAATAAAAAAGCTGTCTCCCGATATTGTTTTCTGTGGAAGACAAACGCTAGTGGGCGATACCGCCCAAACGGGAGCGATGCTTTCGGTTATGGCAGGGCTTTCACTTATCACCAACGTTATGAGGATAGACTCGGTAACGCATGACGGGGTCAGCTGTATTACGCGTAGCGAGGGAGCTGCGAAGGCTACCTTACCTGCGTTGCTTACGATTGAGCGCATCAATACCTTGCGTTTACCGAGACTTAGATCAAAGACTGTTGAGGTCGAGGTCTGGAACGCCGAGGATATTGACGCTGATATAGGTAAAATCGGTCTTGTCGGCTCTCCTACAAGAGTTGTGAAGACGTTTGAAAACGAGTCGGGTAGAAGAAAATGTCAGTTTATCTCTCAGGATAAACTTGGATGTGCTATTGAAGAGGGACTGAAAAAAAGACAGAAAACAGTAGATAAGACGGCTAAGGCTGCGGAGATGCTTCCTTTTGTTTGTATCGTCGGAGAAATGCCGCGAGCTTTTGCCGAGACGGTGAGTGAAGATATAAGAGTAATTCCGCTCAGCGACGCGCAAGATATTGCTGAGAAAATAAAAAAAATGGATCCCCCCGCGGTTTTATGGGGAAGTGACGCTAAATCAAAAAGACTTTCGGCAATGGTTGCGGCAATGCTCCGTGTCGGTCTGTGCGCTGACTGCACATTGCTTGAATGCGAGGGCGAGGAGCTTATGATGTACCGTCCTGCGCTATCGGGAAGCATTATAGCAAAAATAAAAAGCCTGACCCGTCCCGCGATGGCGACGGTACGGACCGACAGTGAAACTGTGCGCGACATTGTTGTCGCGGCGGGATTTGGAGTCAAGGATAAAATCGACGAGGTAAAGCAATTTGCTTTCGATATAGGCGCAGAGCTTTGTGCGTCAAGAAAGCTTGTTGATAACGGATACGCACGGTATGAAATGCAGGTTGGTCTTACGGGAAAAAACGTCAGCTCGCCGGTATATATTGCTGTCGGTATTTCGGGAGCCGTTCATCATATAGTCGGGATGCAGCGCTCGGGTACGGTCATAGCCATTAATCCTGACAAAAATGCCCCGATATTCGACTATGCAGACTACGGCATAGTCGGAGAATTTAATTTTAAAATCTTAAAGGAGAGTATATATCATGTTTGATTACAAAGTTAAGATCGGTTTGGTAGCAATGAGGAGAAACACCAACGACCGTCCTCGCGGAACGTTCCTCACTTGGTATTCCGCAGAGCAGAGAGGCAAGAAATTCGTAAAATATATTGAAGAAAATTTTACTACCGATAAGGTGAGCTTTGTTGACAACAAGGGAATAGGTATTGAAGACCTCGTTTTTGACGATAATAGCGCCGCACAGGTGATCGAACGCTTCAGAAACGAAAACGTCGATGCGGTGATGATAATAAACTGTAACTTCGGTAACGAGGAAGCGGCGACGGATATTGCAAAATCGATTGGCAAGCCCGTGCTTTTGTGGGCACCTCTTGACGACGAATACTACGTTGACGGAATGCGTCCAACCGATTCTCAATGCGGACTTTTCGGAATATCCCGTCAGATGCAGAGATACCACGTTCCTTTCTCGCACCTGCCTTGCTGCCGCGTGGAATCCGACGAGTTCAAGGAAGGCTTTGAGAGATTTGTACGCGTTGCTTGCATGGTGAAGAATTTTACGGGTCTTCGCATAGGTCAGATAGGCACCCGTCCCGCTCCGTTTTTCTCGGTTATCTGGAACGAGGGCGAGCTTATGGAACAGTTCGGTATTCGTATAGTGACTATAAACTTTGCTATTGTTGAGCAGAGAATGAAGGCGGCTCCCGAGCTTTATGCCGACGAGATTGCCGAATACGAAAAGTATTTTACCGGCAATTATAAGCTTGACGAGCTTACGCCCGGATACATTAAACCTATGGCAACGCTCGCGGCTGTATATAAGCATCTTTTTGATGAGTTTAATCTCGACATTATGTCGGCAGAATGCTGGACCGCAACGCCCATAATGTTCAACGGACTTGCTCCTTGCGCGGCATATGGACTTTTGAACGATCTCGGATACATGGTGTCGTGTGAGAGTGATATACACTGCGCTATGACGATGGCGCTGCTCAAGTGCGCAACGCTTGGTGAGGGTAAGCCTTTGTTTGGCGAATTTACCGTGCGACATCCCGAGAACAAGAACGCGGAGCTGCTCTGGCATTGCGGCCAGTTCCCGCTTTCATGTAAAGCACCCGGCAGCGAAGCAAGACTTGTAAATCAGAGAGAGTGGTTCAGAGGACGCGACGGCAAATATACCGTGGCGCGAATTGATAGAGAAGAGGGCGGAAAATACGTTATTTTGCCTCTTGTATGTAACACTACCGAGGGACCTCAGACTCACGGAACTTATATCTGGGGCGAGTTTGACGATCTTCAGGCAGTTGAAGACAAGATTCTTGACGGACCGTATATCCACCATTTCGTTGAAATCGAGGGCGACTTTACCCGCGAAATCGCGGAATTTTGCAAATATTTTACCAAGCTTAACATGGATAAGTGTTGAGAAGTAAAATAATGAGCTAATTAACGGATTTTTTCGCGCGATATTTGTTTATACTAGCGAAGTGCAAAAAACGACGTAAAAAGCAAAAAAAGTGTAGAAATCGGTCGATTTCTACACTTTTTTATTCAGTTGGCATGCTTTTGTTTTAAAGCATCATACCAAAGGATTCTTAAATTTTGTTTTCAATTTATTTATCAGAGAAATTTTTGTATCAGTATCAACTGTAATATTCTGCATTATGCAATTTTCGATCAATACTAAGTCTTCAACAGTTAATATTTCACTTATATCGAAGACGATTTTGTTTCCTTCTTCTTTAATAGAAAGACCAACCGCAATCATAGAATTTATATTATCACTTATCGTCTGTCTCCTGTTCGGAGCACCGTAATATTTAGCAATGATATCCTTTAGGTTTTCTTTCTTTTTTGTAATATCTTTCGTATTAGACGTAAGAACCAATGGACGGGCACATAAGCGCAAGGTTGTATATATGATCAGCGCATAATCATTATCCTTCCAATCTTTTTTAGAAGGTGTCGGATTATCTGATTCTTCCAAATCATCCTTGGAATAGCGATGACAACCTGACTCGGATCTGAATTTTTGAACGAGATCTTGCTTCTGTTTTTTAGAAAGCGTTGAATCCTTAATGCACTGAATGATAAGGTTAGAATCTCTTTTGCATATAAATGGCGGTATGTAATATTCTTTTATTTCTCTAGGCTTCCCATTATAATTATAATCCTTAATTTCACTTCTGACCGTCTTTACATCATACCCGAAATAGATCAATCGCTCTATATATCCTTCTAACGTGGTATCGTCGAACCTTGTTTTCTTAGGCAGAACAAACCGTTCATTGTTTATTTTATCATACAGTTCTTCTCTCAATTCCCACGCAAGGCAAAGATCTGATGTGTCAATTTCAAGCTTGTCCATTTCGTCTGCGTCAAAGTTTATCGGTTTCTTTTTCGTCGCTTTGAGCAAAAGAGAAAGCAGCATAACAACGGGATACGATCCGGTAAGCATAGTTAATTGCTTAACGTCGCTTGACTGAATCCGCATATGCCAAGACCCTCGAGGATTGGGATCGTATTCACGACGAATTGGATTAAAGGCAAAGGCGTTAAAGCCCCTTTTTCCTCTGAAATAAAAAGCCACTGTATCCATAGATTCGCCAAGCATTTCGAGGTGAAATCCGAGCTTGTTTACAGCAAAAACAAATCCTAGGTTGTAGTCATATTCAGTTATCTCGCGATAATCGTTTCGGTAGGTTTCGTGAAACCCCAAAAAAATTTCATATTCGGTGTCCATTTCCTCGTCAGGTTCTCTTGGAGGGAATGGTCTTTTCTTTCCTTGAAAGTCAGAATAATCTATCATATCCGCAGACGGCCATTTGCCTGTCTTAAAGAAAATAGAAAGATATTTATATACTGAAGCCCTGTATTTAGGGGAGGGCAAACCATCTTGGGAGATTCTTTTCAACTCGGGCTTAATATCCACATTTTCTTTGATTTTTTCTTTGAATTTTTGAGATATTTCTTTTCGATCGGTTGTTTCCATTCCTTCGAATATATCTCCGTCAAAGCATTTTCCGTGCAAATAGTAATTTGTAACCATTCTTTTTTTCTCCTTTGGTAAAGGTATCAAGCTAATTATATCATATGCTTACATTCTTATCAACCCTAAAAATGTTCGAATTCTCAAAACTGGTTTTTGATATAATAAAAACACAAAATCGAAAGGAGAAAAACATGATACAGTACGCTATTTTTGATGAAAACAGAAATGTAGTAGATGAGTTCGAAACCGTCGAAGAGGGGCTTGAAGCTTTGAAAAATATGAACGATGGAGAGATTCGCGCATTTCTCGATGGGTACTATACCGATCATTATGAGTTGATGCAAGGAAAATACTCTCGAGTTTTTAGAGGACGCACGGTGTTGAAATTCAAGGATGACGCCAAAGTTGAATCGATTTCCAAAGAACATATGAGTGTTATTCTCTCTCAAACGATGCCCGAAGAAGTAGAAGAGTTAATTTTCACTCTGGACTCCGACAAAGCACGCACCCTATATGACGGACTTGCAGAGCCTTCAATTGTATGGAATGCCGAGGAGCGCACGATCACCGTAGAGTTTTATTGCCTTGAAACCGAGGACACTATGGATGCAGATATGGTACTCTATTATAAATGCGCGCCGTTCGTTTGCTGATTCTAATAATTTGACTCTGTATTTTGTGTTCGAATTTAGCGGAAAGCTATTTGATATAATGTTCGTGTAATAAAAATTGAAGGAGAAATTGTTATGGAAAACAAAAATGTAGTAATCGTGAAGCACCACCCTCGCCCTATCACTCTCTCGAATTCGTTTTATACGAATCAGTGTCCCGACATCGCGGAGCGAGTAGTCATCAACCTGACCTCCCGCAACCCTGACCGTAGCTTCGCTGAGCAGGTATCGCCCTTCTTTGTAGGCCCCGTGACCGGCCCTGATGGCGCTACCGCCCCGAACTTGGAGGTCTTCTGGCAGGTCGGAAAGGTCTTTCCGCATCACGATGAGGGCGGCCAGCCCAACGCCAAGTATTTTGATTATAGAGATAAGATGTACTCCGCCGAGCCCGGCGAGGTTCCCAAACCCGTGATGCGCCACCCCTATCGCGAGTTCGGTTACGAGGCCGACGATGTACTCTACTGGGCGTATTGGAACGCCGAGCGGTGTGAGTATGAACGTCTTTCATACCTCGAAGGTAGAAAAAAGGTTTATATCCCTGAATACGCGAAATTGGTTGCGGATAGCGAGGCTTTGAAATGGATGAAATCTCTGCTTGATGAGGGAAAAAAGATCGCTCTATTAGACTTCGATGGCTTCTCGTATTATAATAAAGATGCGATGAAGATACGTTATCGGGCGTACGTAAATAAGTGTAGAAAGGAAAAGCGCCCGATAGTTTGTACCGAAAAGGATTTCACGGATATTAAGGATATGAAATCCGCTGTGAACTTCGCGCATACTCCCGTTGGGCACGCGTTCGTGGTAAAGGCGCTTCTTCAGGGGGATATTGAGGTGGTTGACGGTAAGGTGATTGATCATGTTGGTATGTTGAATTGAATTTTATGAAGAGGGGGATTTTCCCCCTCTTGACAACGGTTTTTGTGTGATAATAATAAAAAAAGGGGTATTTGATGATGTGTAACGAAGCTGATAATAAAAAGGATGTTTATTTGGATCTGAGCCGATTTTCCGAAATGGAAATTGAGGAAATCATCACATATTTGAAAGAAAATCCCGGCAAAACGATTTCACCTGAATATGCAGAGGCGTCAGGTTTCTTTGAGATAAGTGAGGATATTAAAGCATCAGGCGAGGAAGAGCTTGCTATAAAATTTCTTGTACTCTATTATAACGCAGTGAAGGAAGCAATGAAAAAAAGCTTTTATGAAATCTCTACCGATGTAGATGCCATTTATGCTTACGGAATGTATCTTTTAGGGGGCAAAATTACACCAGCTAATCAGCTTAGCGACGAGCTCAAGCATCTTTTTGTTCAGCTATGTATGAAGGGCGTAGCTATGTACGTTAATGAGATTGACGGCGTTTTGGATAAGTACCCCCAATTTTACATGATGCTTGATTTGGTTCCGGAGTTTGCTTATGCAGACGATGACGGAATCTATGCGCAGCTTCTCTGCAATATAGGTTGGGCTTATCAAAGAGGAACTAAAAAGATTAAGCAAGACCAAAGTAAAGCCTTTTACTTTTTCTCTACGGGTGCAAAGCTTGATTATGAGGACAGATATTTGCTGTGGCCAAGAGCCAAGGCGGCTGATTGTGCCTTTGAAGCGGCTGTATGCTTGATGAAAGGAATCGGTGCGGAGAAGAATCTCGATTCAGCTCTTGAATATCTCGAGATCGGTGCGCGTGGGTATGGCGAGAGGGTAGTACCACCAATGGCAGATATCTACTTGGATCCCGACTTTGTGTGGAAGGATTATTTTGAGGACGAAGAAGAATGCTTGTTAGCTGCACTTTTTGCGTTTAATACGAGAGTGAGGAAATTCGACGGCAGCTATATGAAGCCGGAAACACACTATACGGAAATTGATTGGGATTGCTACCTCGATGATTATGATGAAGAGGAAAAAAGGAAAATGCACGTTCGGATTATCAACTTTCTCGATGATTATGCCCACTTTGGCTCTGTTAAATCTGCAAAGGCGCTTGCCTTCGCCTATGAGGAAGGACTCCTTGTAGAAGAGGATGAAATACAAACGGATTATTATCTGGATTTAGCGCATTCCAATGCTGAAGAGGAATAGGTGTTCACAAATTAAATGAGGATATATAAGAATGATTCGTGAAAAAGAAAAACTAAAAAAAGAGCTTTGGCAAAAAGCAGAGGACGCAATTTTTGCACTGTATGGAGAAACGCCCGATGCTCGCATATTGAATCGTTTTTATATCCTGACAAATTGAAATTTAAATCACTTCATTACTCAATCGTCAGTTTGTGTTCGAATTTACAACAATCCGGTATGATATAATAAGGGCGTAATAAAAAATAAATTTTTGGAGGTTATTATGAAACTTAATGAATTTGTTTCAGCCTACTACAACTGCTCATTTCCTGCCAGACTTAATCGTGCGGCAATCGAATACTATCGAGATAATTCTCTGAGCACAAGATGCTACTTTTTTCTTGAGGAAATGGTGAGAAAAAACGATTATACGCTTCACCGCGACGACATTCACGTTATGAGTGAAGCGGCAAATGAGGTTTTCCCCGAGCTTTTCGAAGCATTCCTCTATGCTGCATATGAGGACTTTAAGGAAAATAAAATTAAATCCAAAGGTCTCGTTATCATAATTCCGGATGTGGATTGATCAACATCTCTATTTTAAATTAAAATGGTTGAAAAAAAGTGAAAAAAGCTGTATAATATAAAAAAATTAATTACAAGGAGAAAGAAATATGTATATCATTCCATTAACATTGAGAACGGTTTTTTTAGCGGGTATTGCTCCCAAATTTAGAGCTTATACTTCAACGTTTCCCGCTAGATCCATACGTAATTTTGATGACATCTTGTATGCTGCAACACATTTGTATGCATATGGTACGCCTTTTGATAGGTTTAGACAACCTTTTTATGGACCGGATGATATTCCTCATCTCGAAGTAATTCTCAGGCCATTTGCAGATAAGATTTGGAAATACTTCAACCAAGAACCTAACACTACCAATACTCAAGCAAACTTCGATGCCTTTCACGAGGCGCTTTGTGACGAATTTTTAGATATATTTATTGCTGACCGCAGATATACTCACACCTATGGAAATGCCCAGAAAATGGTAAATATGATGTTTAAGTATCTGTCCTGTTTTAATGATTATAATGACTTTGCCGATTTATTCAGTTATTGTCATATTCCAATAGATAGCATAATTCTTGGCAAATTTGATCTTATTTATCATGTCCCGAATACGCAAGGGCATATTTATAAAGGTCAATATAGCGGAAAATATAACCATACACCTTGGTCGCAGATGAGCAAAAGTGATTATATAACGCTCCTTGACGATTATCGAACGACACTTGTTTCTGTAAAAGGTGTCAATCCTTGGATTGGTCTCGAATACTATATTTGGAGTGGTACGGCTATTCCCTCCGGCGGAACCCATGCCCCTGTGATAAAAGAATTTTATATGTAAAAAACACCGTTTTTGTAACAGGAGGATACCATGCAACGAATCACATTAAAAGACAGTCATTTTCGCATAATCGGCTACGTTGATATCGCACCCAACGGTGACAAAACGCTTCGTAACGAGAAATTTCAGATCCTCGGCTACTACAAAGCAAAACAAGATGTTACCCAGGATGCGAGATTTATGATCGTGGGCAGAGGCGATATTCTCACCTCTCTTTTGCGCTAAAGGAAAAGCATATGGATGATTTCATTATTGAAAAAGGTATTCTGATCAAGTACGCGGGTAATGCGAGGAATATCGTAATTCCCGATGAAGTAACGGAGATAGGTGAGTCTGCGTTCTATTCCTGCCTTTCCGTAACAAGTGTTAAGTTACATAATAAGATAATCAAAATAGGTGACTCAGCGTTCTCTGATTGCGCAAGTCTTGAAGAAATCAAAATCCCCGAAAGTGTTCGGTATCTCGGCTCATATGCATTCTATGATTGCACACGACTGTTAAGCATAGATATACCGGAAAGTATCAAGAGCATCGGTATGGAAACCTTTTCGGGGTGCACAAGGCTTACTAGGGTGACACTTCCGCGTGGGCTTGCCGGCATAGAACAGATGGCGTTCGCTTTTTGTCCTCTCATTGAGAAAGTATATTACTATGGAACCGAATACGATTGGGATAATATCAAATTTGGGCAGTACAATGATTACCTTACTGCAGCCAACCGCTATTACTATAGCGAAACGCCTCCGAAAGATAATAGTACTTACTGGCACTATAATAAATATAATCTTCCCGAAATATGGGAAGTTTCAAACCTCAAGATAAATTGAATTTACAAATTGACCTACTTTTCACGAATCTCTTATAGGGACTTTGAGACCTAAAACACCTTATAAACCTCAATTTGTAGCAAACAATTTCAAACTGCGTACCAATAAGGTAAATGAAACAGTCTATTTTTAAAAAAAGAATAGGTGCGACTCAACCGGTCAAAACTTGAACTTGCGGCCTCTACCACCCCAACTAATGTAAACAATTGCTTACATTATAATTTAGTGCTTTTCGGTGCTTTTGTGTAGGAAAACTCTGCTGAATTTCGCACGGTATGCTCTTAAATCCAAGTAATCCAAGCATAACTGTGGTCATTTATTGTGGTCGTTTTCCAAACCCAAATATAACGAATAATGGCGGAGAATTTTGCGCTAATACACCAAACGAACGAACATTAAAATGTAAACAAAAGAAAACATAATATTCACTCGAGTTTGCTATATTGTAGCTCTGAATCCATAAAAAATCAAGTCTTTTCCCAATAATATTTTTCAAAATTTACACCGCTATATACAAAGAAAACAGCCGATGAGGAATCACTCAAATCCCCATCGGCTTTTCCTTTTCATAATATCCAAACGGTACAAAAAGCATATCGGTGCTGAAAATATAAAAAGTGCTTCTGCCTTAAGGTGCAAAATTTGATACGCAGTAAGCAAATAAAAGGATAAAACTAATTCGAAATAATTGAAAGCACTAAAAATTTATGATATAATAAATCAAACCGTGCTAATAAAAGGATTTTATCATATGACAAAACATAGGCCTAAAAAGAACAATCACTTATATCCGAGGTTTCATATCAAGAAATGGATCGACTCTGGAGGAAAGATATACGACAAGGAAATCGAAAATATAAGGAAATGGAATAGTTCTAAAGATTACACATTGAAATACTATTACTCTTTGGGCGAAGAAAACAGCGAATTGGAAGATAGGATTTCGAGATTCGAAACATATATTGCACCGATTATATTGAAGATAGATGAAGCTGAGTCGGAGGTTGTTCTTACAGGCAAAGAGCTGGAATTGCTAAAGTTATATTGTGTCCTGTGCGGAAGCAGGCATAGTTTTACAAGCGAGGTCATAAAAGAAGACGAGTCGGGCATTTATCAAAGCAATAATTATTTGTGGGGATTGCACCGTGCGGAAAGTCAGGAACAGGCTATCGGCATAACACAACAAATAATACGGGATTTTGAGAAGATCGTTTCTCTAGATGAAAATATAGAATCGCAAATTTCGCACTGGATGATTGATCCTCAATACGTATATTCGACATATACCGTGGGATTGCATATTGCTATAGGAAGAGCCGACTCTCCCATGCTTTGTATTTCAGATAGATTTTGCATTATAGAAAACACTATGGATTCCGACTTTTTGTATTCATATGTTCCTATCTCGCCAAAAACTGCGCTATTCTTGGTCAAAAGCAAATATTATATGGATCAAGAAACTTTTGATAGGACAAAAGTACGTTTCGGTGAGAAATACGGCTCAGGAATTCCCGATCAATATCTTTCAGTTATTATGGGAAGCTCTAAAATATACGATGCAGAGGATGCATTGTTTTGCTCATACTACCGAGTGAGATCTTGCGTCCATGTCAAAGAGACGTATCTAACTAGAAATACCGTTAGTAAAGCAACAGTAAAAATTAATGTCTTGCCGAAATTTGTGTTTCAGCAATTTAATTCGGTTTTTTGTGAGGATGGAACTAAAATACTGTTTTGCGATGAGAATGAGATGCGGTTTGCATTGAATCACAAGTTGAATTGCAGAAAAATAACTATAGGGTAAAAGCAAGGGGAAAAACATCCCCTTGTTTTTATAAGCGATAAATGTATGATTTTGTAAAAAAATCAACGCTCTTGTAATTTCTTTTAGACCCCCTACTTGATTTTTATTAATAAAAGTGGTACAATGTTAAATGTATAAAAATATTTATTTTTATGAGGTGGAAAATGGCTGCAAGCTATAAGAAGCTATTCAAAATGCTGATAGACCGTGAAATGAAAAGCAAAGATCTTGCTGAAAAAGCGGGGATCAGTCCGGCAACGCTTGCTAAGATGAAGAGAGACGGTGCAACTATTTCCAGTGATGTATTGGTGAAAATCTGCACCGCTTTGGACTGTACGGTTAATGATATAATGGAAATTGTTCCTGACACTAAAAATTGACTTTTTATGGACAATCATACACCTGAACAGAGAAAAAAGAACATGCAGGCCATCAAAAGCAAGGATACTGAAATAGAAATTATCCTTCGCAAAGAATTATGGTCTCGCGGATACCGATATAGAAAAAATTATAAAAAACTAATCGGAAAACCCGATATAGCTTTGACCAAATATAAAATTGCCGTTTTCTGTGACAGTGAGTTTTGGCACGGAAAAAACTATCATGAAAGTACTGACAGGATAGGTACAAATGCTGCTTACTGGAAACAGAAAATTCTGAGGAACATAGAACGGGATCAAGAGGTAACCGAACAACTAACTAAAAACGGTTGGACGGTTTTACGCTTTTGGGAAAAAGAAATACGTAAAAATACGGGTGGCTGCATACAGACAATACTAGACGCTATTGCAAAACAGGGAGCGCTATGAGCTTTTGGAAGAAAATAATTGATGCCATTGATGCATTTATAAATAAAGATACAACGCGTCGGACAGTAACTGGCACAGAGCGTAAAGAGAGAAATTACCCTGTTGCCCCGTACGGTGCATGCGATGTCAATTTTGAATATTTGCGGCGCGAGGGAAACAGCTATTACACTACGCGCAAAGTGCCGTACTGTGCAGACAGATCATTTAAAACAGAAACGGTTGAAACTGTTTTTGAATTTGCTTATAAAATGACCTTCGGAAGAGCGGGTGCTCACAGAGACCACCGAAGCGGAGGAACACATTCACGCAGAAACGGAGAAATCTTTGCAAATACATTTCAAGGGAAACTGGCGGAGTGTGCAGTAAGCAATCTGTTTCACAGCCTCGGATATGATGTATCCCCAGATTTTGCCACATATGATTTAGGAAAATGGGATTCAGCAGATCTTTCCGTAAACGGTTATGAAATTTCTATCAAATCTACGAAACGATTCGGGCAGCTTTTGCTTTTAGAAGCAAATGACTGGGATGAGAATGCTGTATACATTCCGAACAAAGATCTTGGTAACGGAATATATGATATCATTATCTTTGTCCGATTAGATCCTAGCTGCGAAGATATTTTGCGCGATGCCCGATTGCTTAACCAGGACAGAACGGATTATTCTTATTTGAAAGAGCTGGTTATGAGCCGTCAGTGGACGTATAATTACGTTGGATATATTACGAGAGATGATCTAAGGTATATTATTGAAAATCAATATATTATCCCCCAAAACGCAA
>JAZONS010000025.1:0-7638 GCA_045654585.1 Eubacteriales bacterium | reverse complement strand
AATAACGAAAGGAGGTTTACCGATGGGAAGATTTGTGCATTTACATTTGCATACCGAATACAGTCTGCTTGACGGAGCTACAAGAATAAGCCAAATAGCGGCAAAAGCAAAATCCGACGGTCAGACTGCCGTGGCTATAACCGATCACGGCGTTATGTACGGCGCGGTAGAATTTTACGATGCGATGAAGAGCGAAGGAATCAAGCCTATAATCGGTTCCGAGGTCTACGTCGCGCCGAGAAGCCGCCATCAAAAAGACGGAAAGGGCGATTCATCAGGAAACCATTTGATTTTGCTTTGTAAGAACGAAATCGGTTATAAAAACCTCTGTTATATGGTTTCCGAAAGCTACGTCAACGGTTTTTATATGAAGCCACGAATAGATATGGACCTTATCAGGGAGTATCACGAGGGTCTTATAGCTCTCTCTGCTTGTCTTGCCGGTAAAATACCTCAATTGATACTTGCGGGAAGCATGGCGGAGGCAGAAAAGTATGCTCTTGAAATGAAAGAGATCTTTGGTGAGGATTTTTATCTTGAGATACAGAATCACGGAATAGAGGACGAGCTTAAGGTAGCTTTCGGCATTAAAATTATTAGCGAAAAGTGCGGTATTCCCATGGTTGCAACTAACGACGTGCACTATCTCGAAAGAAATGATGCCGATACTCAGGCAACTCTGCTTTGTATTCAGACAAACAACGTTATAACCGATGGCAGACCTTTTGGCTTTGAGGGGAACGAATATTACTTTAAAACAGAAAAAGAGATGACCGAACTGTTTAAAAATTATAGCGGAGCGATAGATAACACTTCGGTCATTGCAGATAAATGTAATTTTGATTTTGAATTTGATAAGCTGCATTTACCGGATTTTCGCTCGGAAAGCGGAAGAACGCATAAAGATACTTTGAATGGGTTTGCATGGAGCGGTTTTAAAAAGCATGAGGCAAACGGCAGATTCGATTATGCGTTGCATCCCAAGGAAGAGTATATAGCTCGAATGGAATATGAGCTCTCTGTAATTAACAAAATGGGCTTCAACGCCTATTATCTTATAGTGAGCGATTTCGTTGCTTATGCAAAGCGCAAGGATATTCCCGTCGGACCCGGAAGAGGATCGGGAGCAGGAAGTCTTGTTGCCTTCTGCGTTGGAATCACAGACGTTGATCCGATAGCATTTGATTTGCTTTTCGAAAGGTTTTTGAATCCCGAGAGAGTATCGATGCCCGATTTTGATATCGACTTCTGTTATAACAGGCGCGAGGAGGTAATAGATTACGTTAAACAAAAATACGGTGACGATAAGGTCGCTCAAATTGCAACCTTCGGAACTCTTGCTGCCAGGGCCGCTGTCAGAGATGTCGGACGAGCTCTCGGTATGCCTTATTCTCGTGTTGACGCAGTTGCAAAGCTCATTCCGCGCGAATTGAATATTACTATCGAAAAAGCTTTAGCTTCAAAAGAGTTAAAAGAGATTTATGATACCGATCCTGACGTTCGCAGACTTATAAATATAAGCAAAAGTCTTGAAGGTATGCCGCGGCATGCCTCGACCCACGCAGCCGGCGTTGTAATTACCGAGGAGCCTACTTACAAGTACGTACCTCTCTCCTACAGCGGAACAGGTATTGTAACTCAGTTTGATATGAATACCGATGCAAGACTTGGACTCGTGAAATTCGACTTTCTCGGCTTGCGTTATATAAGTGTTATTCACGATGCGGAGCTCGCAGTACGGAAGAAAGATCCGAGCTTTGATATTTCCAAAATATCACACGAAGATAAAAAAACGTTTGAGCTACTGTGTAACGCAAAAACAGACGGCGTTTTTCAGCTTGAATCCGGAGGAATGAAGCAAGTTCTATCAAAGCTCATGCCGTCAACACTTGAAGATGTTATAGCTGTAATCGCGCTTTACAGACCTGGACCTATGGATTCGATAGATTCGTTTATAGCGAGAAAGCACAGAAAGGAAGAAATAAAATACAGAACTCCGGAGCTTGAGGACATACTTGACGTCACTTATGGATGTATAGTATATCAGGAGCAGGTTATGCAGATCTGCCGAAAACTCGCAGGATATTCTTATGCGCGCGCAGATATTGTTAGACGTGCGATGTCGAAGAAAAAAACGGATGCGATGACAGCGGAGAGAACAAGCTTTGTTGACGGATGTAAAGCAAACGGTATTGATGAATCCTGCTCCAACGCATTATTCGATGATATGGTTGGCTTTGCTAAATATGCCTTCAATAAAAGCCATGCAACGGCTTACGGTATAATCTCTTACAGAACTGCTTATTTTAAAGCTCATTATCCTGCGGAATATTTTGCAGCCCTTATGACAAGCGTGCTCGATAACGCAACAAAGCTTAAAGAATACATCCTCGATGCCGGTAAGCTCGGAGTTAAGGTTTTACCGCCCGATATTAATCTCAGTCAGTCTGATTTTGCTGTAACCGACGGTGCTATACGGTTCGGTTTGCTGGCAATAAAGAACGTTGGCAGAAACTTCACTGAAGCTGTTGTCAGAGAAAGAAACAAAGGAAAATTCAAAAGCTTTGACGAATTCGTTTCAAGGCTTGGAGAGAGTGATATTAACAAAAGAACACTCGAATCATTTATAAAATGCGGTGTATTCGATTCTCTCGGTGTTCCAAGAAGCGCACTGCTCGCTTCGTATGAGCATATTCTCGAATCTGAGCAGGGAAGAAAAAGAAATAATATTTCGGGTCAAATGGATATGTTCTCCATGGTTATGGGGGGGATTTCACAAGAAAAGTCAAACTATTCTTATCCCGAGCTTGAGGAATATTCATTGAAGGAATTGCTTGTTCTCGAAAAGGAAAGCTCCGGAATGTATTTCTCGGGTCATATGATCGACGACTATACATCTCATATTGAAGAGCTTTCGCTTGACGGTATATCCGATATTATCGCGGACTCAACGTCAGAAGAGGAGGCAGTTGATAAGAAATACGTTGATAACAGTCAAGTTAAGATCGCTGGTATAATTACAGCTAAAAAGACAAAAACTCTCAAAAATGGAGATGTGATGGCATTTATTAACGTAGAGGACAGGCTTGCAGAAATAGAAGTAATTGTTTTCGCAAAGCAGTATGAAAGATTTTCGGGAGAGATAACCGAGGAAAACGCTGTTATAATAGAAGGAAAGATAAGTGAAGAGGAAGGGGATGCTCCTAAAATATTAGCATCACGGATTCAGCCTCTCATTAGTAATTCATCCTTCAAAAAGCAAGCTGATAAGACTTTATCTAACTGTGAGAAACCTGGTAATAAGTCCGAGCGAATATATGTCAAGGTTGATAAATTCGACGAGGGCCTTTTAACTCCGATTTACAGGATAGCAAACCTTAATCCCGGACGTGTCCCCATAGCTATATTTGATGCATCGGAGAAAAAATATATTGCTATAAAAAATATAACACTTTCGGCGGACCAAAAGGTTATTTCAAGACTCAGATCCATATACGGAGAGTCGAACGTTGTCATTAAATAATTATAAACAAACGTAAAATATTTTATTACCTGTATTGACACTCACTGAAAATAGAGGTATAATGTTTTAGAAATTCTGAAAACGAAAGGATTAATTTATGACAATTTTAGACATTGTTTTGCTTGTCATTATGCTGATCGGGCTTCTTCTTGGTTTCAAAAGAGGCTTTTTCGGAAGTATAACAAAGCCATTAAAGCTTGTTGCATCAGCATGCTTGACGATTGTAATTTCTTCACCAATAATCAAAGCTTGGACCAGACCTTTCTTTGTAGGAAAAATTGATGCGTGGATATACAAATCGCTCGTTGAAGCTTGTCCTGAGGCAACGGGAGAGGTTTCCGAAGAAGCTGTACCTTCTGTTCTGAAATTCCTTGCTGAGATATTCAAGCTTGATATGAGCTCTGTCAGCAGTGAAGCTACTACGGAAGAGGTTTTATCCGTAATTTCCAAAGAAATGGCTACCCCTATCGGAAATCTGATAGCAGTCGTTGTAACTTACTTAGCACTGTTCATCATATTTATGCTTGTTCTATCGCTGCTAATAAAGCTCCTTGATGCTGTCTTTACGACAGGAATACTCGGTAAGATCAATAAATTCTTAGGATTGCTCCTCGGTGCTGTAATCTCAATGGTAATCGCTTGTATCGTTGCCAATATAGTAGGAGTATTTTCTGCAGATGCCGTAAGCGGTGCAATTACTCAATTTTTCAAAAATATTAATCCCTTTGCAATTGTTATGAAGCTTTAATTGCAAAGAAACAGGTGTACTGAATATGAATTTACCAATTTGTATTAAATGCAAATCACGTCCCGCAACCGTTTTTGTCACCAGAAATGAAAACGGTAAAACAGTGCAAGAGGGACTTTGCATTATATGTGCTCAGCAAATGGGCATAAAACCCTTTGACCATATGCTCAAAAATATGGGGTTGAATGACGAAGCAATAGAATCAATGTCCGGGGAGATAGAAAATGCCATTGCCGAAGCCACGGAATCTCTTCCTGATGTTGATGACGGAACCGACGGTGGCTCTCCCGCAATTGATTTTCAAAAGTTTTTTGCAGGACTCGGTTTTGGTCAGCCTCCCAAACATTCGGGTGAAAATCCGAAGTCAAACGATAAGAGTAAAAAAGGTGCTGTGCCTAAAGAGGATGCAAGAAAATTCCTCAATATGTACTGTACAGACTTGACTCTTAAGGCAAAGACAGGTAAGGTTGACAGGATTATCGGAAGAGATAGAGAGCTTAACAGAGTTATACAGATACTTTGCAGAAGACAAAAAAACAATCCATGTCTTATAGGCGAGCCGGGTGTCGGTAAAACGGCTATTGCCGAGGCTTTAGCACAGAGGATAGTGGATAGAGCTGTTCCCGAGCGTCTTATAGACTGCGAGGTATGGTTGCTTGATCTTACCGCGCTCGTTGCAGGTACGCAGTTCAGAGGACAGTTCGAATCAAGAATACTTGGCCTTATAAAGGAAATAAAAACGGCGGGGAATATTATACTTGTTATCGACGAGGTTCATAATATCGTCGGCGCAGGTGACTCCGAGGGCAGTATGAGTGCTGCGAATATGCTCAAGCCCGCACTCTCGAGAGGAGAGATTCAGGTTATTGGTGCAACGACGCTTAAGGAGTATAGAAAGCATATCGAAAAGGATAGCGCTCTTGAGCGACGTTTCCAGCCTGTTATGGTCAACGAGCCTTCTATTGATGAAACTGTTGATGTAATCTCGGGTATAAAAAAATATTACGAAGATTTCCATTCGATAAGAATCTCGGACGAGATCGCAAGGTCTGCCGTTATGCTTTCGGAAAGATATATTACCGATAGATTTTTACCTGATAAGGCAATAGACCTTATCGATGAAGCTGCATCCAGAGCCGCACTTTCGTCACCGGAGCTTAACGAGAAGAAAAAGAATACGAAGCTCCTTGCAATGTATTCAGATAAAAAAGCAGCTCTTGAAGCGCAGATAGAGAAGCCCGAAGGTCAAACCGAAGCAAACTATAAGGATTTAGCTGACGTTAAAGTTCAACTTCTTCGCCTTGAGGAACGCAACAGAGAGCTTGATGCTATTGTTTCCGGACTTTCGCTCTCCGTAAACGATATTGCAAACGTCATTGAGATCTGGACGGGTATTCCCGCATCGGATATAAAAGAAGGTGAAATCAGTGAGCTTGTTTCTCTTAAGGAAAAGATATCCGATAAGATAATCGGCCAGGACGAGGCTGTAAGTGCTGTTGTTCGCGCGGTTAAACGCAAAAGAGCAGGCGTTTCTTACAGAAGAAATCCCGTTTCTATGATATTTGCAGGACCTACCGGTGTTGGAAAAACAGAGCTTGTAAAAGTGCTTGCAAGCGAGCTCTTCAAGCAACCCGAATCGCTTATACGCCTTGATATGTCCGAATTTATGGAAAAGCATTCGGTATCAAGAATTATAGGTGCGCCTCCCGGTTACGTAGGGTATGACGAGGCAGGTCAGCTTACCGAGAAAATAAGAAGACGTCCTTATTCGGTCGTTCTTTTTGATGAGATCGAAAAGGCACACCCCGATGTTCTCAATATTCTTTTGCAGATACTTGATGACGGTAAAATAACCGACGCTCAAGGCAGAGTAGTCAATTTTGAAAACACAATAATTATTATGACTACCAATGCGGGAAGTGATAATTCATCATCCATTCCCGGATTTGCAGAAAACAAGGTATCGAGAGTATCCGATAAGACCGAAAAAGCATTGTCCGCTTTTCTTCGTCCGGAGTTTATTAACCGAATCGATGAAATTATCACGTTCAATAGCTTAACACGCGAGAACTTTGTCGGAATTGCCGGTATTATGCTTAAGAAGCTTTCTCTTGGAATGGAAGAAAAGGGAATAAGAATAACCTACTCGGACGAGCTTCTTGCTTTCATAGCAAAAGAATCATTCTCGGATAAATACGGTGCGAGAAATATGAGACGCTATATAGAAAGAAACGTTGAGGATCTGATAGCTAACACTATTATAGATGCATATCCCGATAAGATAATTGGTGCGCATCTTGATGTGAATAATGACATAATCACAATCAAAACTATTTGATAAAAACATATTCAGGAGATAAAACATGGCAGAATGTAATCACAATTGTTCTGAATGCTCAAGTAAATGTTCTAAAGAATCACTGCTTGCGCCTCAGAATAAGGCAAGTAATGTAAAAAGAGTAATCGGAATTGTCAGCGGAAAGGGCGGCGTTGGAAAATCGCTCGTTACTTCTTTGATGGCTGTTACGATGAGACGCAGAGGATATAAATGCGCAATTCTCGATGCTGATATAACAGGTCCTTCAATACCAAAAGCTTTTGGTCTTAAGGGAGGAGAGATTCAGGGCTCGGAGCTTGGTATGTTCCCGGCGGTAACTAAAACCGGAATTGAAGTCATGAGCTTGAATCTTCTTGTTGATGAGGAAACCAAACCTGTTGTTTGGAGAGGTCCTGTTATTGCAGGAACTGTTAAGCAGTTTTGGAGTGAGGTAGTTTGGAACGAAGTAGACTATATGTTCGTAGATATGCCTCCAGGAACAGGAGATGTTCCTCTCACTGTTTTTCAGAGCTTGCCGCTTGATGGAATTATCATTGTTTCAAGCCCTCAGGAGCTTGTTTCGATGATCGTTGAGAAGGCAGTAAATATGGCTTCACTTATGGATATTCCGGTTCTCGGTCTTGTAGAGAATTACAGTTATATCGTTTGCCCCGATTGCGGAAAGGTGATAAGACCTTATGGTGAGAGCAAAATTGAGGAGCTGGCAAGGAATTACAGTACCTCGGTACTTGCGAAGCTTCCAATCGATAAAGACCTTGCAAATCAGTGTGACAACGGCGTTATAGAGCTTTTTGAAGGTGACTATATGGAAAGATGCGCCGATATACTTGAGAATAAATTTAATAAATGATTTTTCAGATCCTTACTTTGGTTTCAAGGTAAGGATCTTTTTTTGTATAACGAAAACCACGCGATAGTCGCGTGGTTCAATAAAGGTTAACCGGTGAAAAGAAATCCTCCAATATGTTATAATAAAGTGACCTGCCAGTCAAAATAAAAAAACATATTGGAGGATTTATCTATGAAAAA
>JAZONS010000024.1:0-14726 GCA_045654585.1 Eubacteriales bacterium | reverse complement strand
ATACGACCTCGCGGAAATATTGTAAAATGCGAAGCTTTTCGGATTTATTATCTTTAAAACGGAAAAGAAATTTTTAGTATTATTTACTATAAAAATAAAACGAGATAGAATTGTAGCGGTTAGTGCCAAATCTATCTCGTTTTTATATAACAAAAGTGAGGATGCCCAGCTTGGCATCCTCACTCGTTTTTTGTTCGATTCTGCAAAAATACAACAGAACCGTTAATTTTTGCTTTGGTATTAGCCTACAAGTCCCGAACGCTCAATACCCTGTACCAGATACTTCTGGCAGAAGAGGTAAAGAATGATAAGGGGTGCGATAATAAGCATACCTGCTGTGTTCTGAATTACTATCTTATAGAGCGACCAACCGGCATAATCCTTGAACTTATAGAGAGATGTCGGCGGATTTGCGTAAATGTCGGGCATCAGATAGAATTCGGAGCCTGTTCCCCAAATCATTGTGGTGTAGAATTCATCTGTCCACTGCCATGAGAACGAGAACAGGAATACTGTAATCATCATAGGAACAGAAAGAGGAAGAATAATCTGGAAGAATGTGCGGAATACTCCCGAACCGTCAACGTAAGCGGATTCCTCAAGCTCGTCGGGAACACCCTTAAAGAACTGTCTCATAAGGTAAATATAAAGACCATTCTTGAAGGCAAGACCCGAAAGTGAAAGAAGGAGCAACGGAATTGCTGTATGTGTAAGCTCGATCGGCGAACCGAACAAGAGCTCAATCGGACCGGGCAATCCCCAAGCCTTTACTGCAAATAAATCAAATCCGGAGAAATGCTGTCTCATAGCGATACTGAGTGTATTATGAGGAATAACCATCGTTATAACAACTATCGCCATTACGATTTTATTGCCCTTGAACTTGAACTTTGCAAGACCGTAACCGATAAGGCAGGAGATAAGAGTCTGAACAATTGCGCACATCAAGGATATAAGCAATGTGTTCCAAAGCGCTTCAAAGTAATGATTCTCTACAATGATATACTTATAAATATCAAGAGTAAAGTTTTTGGGAATAAGCGCTACTGTCGAGTCAACTACGTCTTCCTTTGACATGAAGGAACCTGCTATTCTCGAGAAGAAAGGATAAAGAATAACGTAGGATACACCGAGCATAAGGATAAATCTGAAGATATTGATAACAACTTTTATCCAGGTGTTAGCAGTTTTCAGCTTGCTCATCATTCTTTCCTTGAACGTAAGCTTACCTTCGTAGTCAACATGAATGGAATTTTTAGTTTCTTTTGTTACTGTTGCCATGCTGCTACCTCCTTAATCTCTTCTCTGATAGAATATAAACGTGGATGCAATCGCAGCGACCGCAGCTATTATAAGAATAATGATAACGAAGTAAGACCACGACATCGCCGTTGAGCTCGACTGATCGGTTATTGTGTTGATATACCTTATTACCGGGTTCTGCGTTCTGGTAAACGCGTCGATAATAGTATATACGGCATTAACAAGGATCATGGGAGAGATCATCGGGAAAGTAACCTTCCAGAAGGTTTCCCATCCCGTAGCACCGTCAATACGGCACGCCTCGTAAATCGAGGGGGATATCGACTGCAATCCGGCAAGGAATATAAGCATCTGAACACCGGAGTAGTTAATAATGTTATAAACGTCGTTTACTATGTTTACAACGTAAGTAACAAGCTCTCCGCCGACTTTCATGCTCGAGAACAGTCTTTCAACGTCAAGAACTGAAATAATTTCATTAGCACCTCCGCCACCGGAGCCGTCATTAATACCCGACTGGGTCTGGCTCGACATAAAGTCTGCGGCATTGATAGTTTCCATAATACCCGTAGATACTATAACGGGAAGGAAGAATATCGCACGGAATGCTGCTCTACCAAGCATCTTCTGGTTAAGAACAACCGCTATAAAGAGCGAGAAGATAATAACCGCGGGAACTTCAAAAATAAGCTGCTGAATACCTGCTATGAGGTTTGAAACGAAGTTAGCATTGTCGGTAAATGCCTTAACGTAATAATCAAACCATACAAATTTATAAACGATGTTGAAGGGGTCGCTCGTATTTCTTTCAGTCAAGCTGAACCAAACAGAGTCAAGAAGTATGGGAAGATAAATAAGAACAACTCCAAGGATGAAGGGTAGAACAAATATGTAACCCGCACGAGCCTTTCTCGCATCGAGGGATACCTTTTTTCTCTTATTCAGAAGACCGTTAGAGCCAAGCTCCGAAGCTGATATCGTTGCGGGAGTAACGCCTTCTTCAACCGAGACCTGATTAATATTATCACTCATTGTTTCTACCTCCTTATCCTGTTATTTTTACGTAGCCGTACTTAGGCAACGTATATGCATCAAGTCCATCGTCAAGGTCAACCTCAACGGTGTAAATGTTGTAGTTAAGCAAGAACTTAACGGTTTCACCATCTGCATTCTGATAGGTTACGAGAACTATATCCTTATCACTTGTGAAGTCGGTATATACGTAATCTTCGTCAGTTGCAAACGAATCTGTAATGAAGGAATGCTTGGAAATGTAATCATTCTTTGTAGAATCATACGAATCGTCAACATTATCCTTACCGCCGATATCGCTGAAGTAAGTCTTGTCAATCGTCAAGAGATTGTCAGTCGACTCACGCGCTGCATCGGGATTGAGCTTTTCATACTTTGTTTTGATAGCGGTTATGAGCTGGGCGAAGGTAACTCCGTTCTCTACCTCATAATTCTCTATCTCGTCATCGCTAAGGTTAAGAATCTCAGCAAACGCTTCCATAAGAGAAGCAATATCTACGTTTACGTAAAGACGATCTCCGTAATACTCGTTTGAGGGATCTCTCATATCGTGAAGCTCATTATTCTTAGCCTCGAGTATCTTTGTTTCAAGCATATCAACAAGCTCTTTCATAAGAGTTACGATATTTGCTTTAGCCTCGTTAGGCTCAATTACACGCTCGCCGGTCACTATTCTGTGATCAACGATTCTGTAACGCTGAAGACCACCGATAGCAAGGTTAAGCTCTGCGTATTTCTTAACGATATCCTGATACCAGTTCTCATAGTCAATACCGTAATACTGGTTGAGAAGACTATCTTCCTTCATGTAATTTGAATTCTGGTAGCAAAGTATGTAGTAAAGCGATGCTCCGGACTCAATCGCACGAAGAAGCTCGTACTCGGGATTACCGGAATAGTTTATGGGAGAACCTGCATAATTCACAGCTCCGTGAAGAACCATTCCTGCGAAGGGCACGGGATAAGAGGAATATCTGAAGTGGCTTGAATCGATATTCATATTAAGAATATGAGATGCATATTTAAGCGCATACGAATTACCTTTATCAAACATTACGTCGTATTCGTCTTTATTGGATATTCTGTCAAGAAGACTTTCAACATAGTTCTGAGATTCATCTCTTATAACCGGTGCGTCTTTATCAAAGTTGGAGTTAAGATCGGATCCTAAAGTGGATACCGAGATAGTAGAAATATCATACTTTGAATACTTCTTAGCAAACTTGCTGTAAAGCTTGTCAAGAGTTTCGGTATTTACTACAAGAGTAAAGTAACTGACGTATTCACGGGATACCGAATTGTAAAGCTGCTTCGAGGCATAGCGGTTATCTATCATCTTAGATGCGTTAACTCGCTTGGAAACACCGTCGAACATCTCGGTATAGCTGATATACATAAAGTCATAATCGGGATATACGCCGAAGTTTTCGCCATTATCCTTTGCAGCCTTCACCTCTTTGAGAAGATCCTTGAAGTCTCTCTTTCCTCCGCAAGCTCTGTTCCACTTGAGCTTGGTGGGATAGGTGTTATAAAGACCGCCGTTACCAAATCCTGTAAGCTTGAAATTGATATTATCTATCTTGAAATCCTTGCTCCAGGTTTCGTAAGTTGCAGCAATATTCTCGTACTCAGCCTTGAGTACCTTTTTGCTTTCTATCTGCGAGGTGATCTTTTCAGCATCTGCTTCGGGCTCCTGAAGAGCCTTTTCGAGTGCTGCGATCTCTTCGCCAAGCGCTGCTGCAAGAGCTTTATTCTCTGCTGCAAGCTCTTCAAGAAGTGTCACGGAGTCACGAAGCTCCTTATACATCTCAGTAACGTCATCAAACTCTGTAAGAGCAATCTTCTTTGTTACAGGGAATGAAAGAACCTTTGTGATTATCTCCATCGAACCGAGAACCTCTAAGTAAAGAGGAAGATTAGATCTTACGCTGTCAAGCTCTGTAAGAACTCCGTTTTCGTAAAGATAATTACGATAGTAATTTGCCATACCTACGTAAGACGCATCATAGAACTCTCCGATGTCATTGCCCTTTATAGCATAGACATTCTTATCGGTAAGCATTGTATATCTTGTTACGTAAGAGCCGTTGAACTTATCTTCCGCAACTATCGTATACTGACCTGCACCACCAACAGAAAGAGTTTCGGAAAGGTCATAAACGTCCGAAGGATAAGGCTTACACATCATATAAGCACGGGCGAGCATCGAGGTAACGTCCATATCGAACGCAAGGCTCGATAAAGCCATACCCTCTTCTACTATAGCAAAGAATCCGTTAGATACCGAATCAAGGCCACAGGAGTTGGATTTTTCCTCGCTTACTACACCGTAAACGGGCATTGTAATCTGCTCGCGGTGCGCACCTGTAATGTTGGAATAACAATAATCTTTTCCGTAAATGTCAACAATTACGTTCGCATTGTCGTTATCATTCGCATCTGAATCGAAGAAATCCTTGAATTCAGCAACAGTTCCGCTTCCGTCCGGGAAGAATATGTATCCTTCACCCGCAATAGAAGCACTTCCGAAATAAGGAAGAACCGAAACGTACGAAAGGTTATAAACAGTTTCATCAAAGGATATAGAGCTTACGGGGAGACGAACCGAAAGGCTTCCGTCATTATTGAACGTATACTCTATAGCGCATCTGAATACGGGCTTTTGATCTGTTTCATCGACAAGTCCGCAATAGACCTCGTCTTCGTTTACATCAATAAAGTTATAAGTGGGAGCATATGCTCTGAATATAGTAGACGCGATCGACTTAGCATTATTTGATGCATCTGTTTTAAATACATATATAGCTTCTTTCGTCTTGTATATTTCAGAGGATTCGTTTGAGTAAAAGTCTCTTACGGTGTTTTCGTAAGAAGAAGAACCTTCTTTATACTCAGCAAGATTCTTAAGCGTATATCCGTTTGTACCTGCAGCATAAAGCGTCATTATGTTCGATTTTACGCCTGCAAGGATTTTACGAACCGGATCATCGGTACTCGGATACATACTCATATACTTTCTCTCGGCATCGTTAAGATATTTTCTTACTACCGAAAGATTAAGATATCCGTAATAATATACGTTTTTCTTATCCGTGCTGTTTTTGTCATCTTCAACGTTGTACTTGGGATTGACAAAGATATTGTACTCTCCGTTTTCATCTTCGCAATACTCTTCCATAAGTCTTGCGAGCTTGTCAAGCATCGGAACGAGTACGAGCTCTTCAAACTTATCAGCAGTCATTGCCATGGGAAGAAGATATCTTGAAGTGGTATCACCGAGAGTATAATTTACTCTTATACCGTTTTTGATAAAATCGGTAGATATCTGAGCTCTCTCAGCTGCCTCGGGAGTAGAATAAAGGAATCTCTCCGAACCAACAGTGATCTCGGAATAAGAAATAACTACCTGGCTGCTGATCTCCTGGTTTGTTTTGTCAACATTCGCTCCGGATAAATAATTATACGGATTACTTGTCAATATCTGACCGGTGATCTTGTTTTTATAGTAAACACCGCCGGTGTATTTATTAACATACAGAATGTAATCACCGTATTCTACACTGTCAAGATAAGGAAGCTCTGCATCGAGTCTGTCCTGCGCGGATTCATATTTGATCTCTCCGGAATACGAATCCTTAACCAAAGCCGCGATCTCCTCGGCAGTCTTTGCGGCAGATGCACTGTTATTTCCGGAATAAGCCGCATCGGCAGTTACGGGAATAGCAGTTACTATAGTCATAAAGAGCATAACTACGAGCAGCGCAGACGATAATATTTTATTAAATTTCATTATAGTTTACCTCCTGCAATCTACGCTCGGTTAGCGATTTCTTTAACAATTGCGATTATGAACGTTACCATCTTCATTACAAGGCTCGAGAAGAGTATCGCAACGAACATAATTACTGCCATAGCAACTATCGTACAGATAGTTATAAGTACGTTCTTTCCAAGTGCATAGTCATGAGTTACAAGCATACCGAAGAACAGAAGGAATGCAACCCATACGTAGCCTATTGTAACAAGAAGATTTACCATTGAACCCTCGGTTGCAGTAAGCACGTTCGTAAGAATCGTGGAGACTATAACAAGAGGAATCAAGGGTGCAAGAGAATAAGACGTAGCGATAAAGATATCCTTAAATCCGCCCTCACCCTCGAATAGCGTTGTAAGACACCAGTTACCTACGCACCAAAGAATTACGGGAACGCCAATAGAAAGTATCTGAACGAAGATCGTAGAATAGTTATCTCTCGGGTTGAAGATATAGCCCTTACCTATCGCCTGATAGAAGAATGCAAGCATCGTCAAGCCCATGATAGTAAGTCCGCCTCTGACTGAACCACGCTTTTCATGCTTAAGATCCCAGAAGCCGTCAAACGGATGGAATAGAAGGTGGAATACGAAGAGAAGCTCTTCAACATAAGTCTTTCTTCCAACCTTGAGTGAGGTCGCCTTATTTTTCTTCTTAGCCCATCCGAGGAACTTAACGAGTCCTACGCAGAGAGCTATTATAAGAATAAGTAACGGTATAAGCCATTTGCCGAGAATATCTTTTCTCGTTTCAGCAAATGCCTTCGAATACTGGCTTGTTTCGTACGCCTTGGAGAGCATCTCCATGGATTCATCGAATTTACCCTGGCTGTAAAGCGCTTTACCGATACCGATGTACGCTAAGTCAAAGTTATTGTTCTTTGTAAGAACTTCCTGCCAATATTTAATAGACTCGGAATAATTATGAAGGTTCTCGTTTTCAAGAGCTTTCATAATAGTATCGCAGTAAGCGGTCGGCGCATATACGGTAAACTTATTTGCCGTATTATCAAGCGCGATAAGATAGGTTACACCGTCTACTTTCTGATACGTGATGGATACAAAGTTCTGTCCCTGTCCGAGAAGGTCACCCTTATCTCCAAACGCGAAGAGGAGGTTACCGTTCTGGTCATATGTGAACATTCTCATACGGGCATCTTTAGCCTTCGCATTATCAAGGATCGTCCACGATCCGTTGGGACCGATCGCAATATCTATAATCTTAGATACGTTGTTAGTGGGTGAAATCGTAGAAACAGCTACTTCTCCACCGGGATCGAAGAAGCCGTTACGCTTCATGATCTCGTTACCTGCGGAGTTAAGCTTTTTAACAGGCGAGTTCTCAGCAGATTTTGATTTGATAGCCTTAAACTGCTTGGAAGCTTCAAGCTGATCGTTCGTTACATATACAAAGCCGTCGGTATCAACCGTGATATTATTATATGCAACCGAAATATTCTTTACCTGATTCTGTCTCTGCTCTTTAGTCTGGAAGTTTCTCCATACCATCTCGAGCACACTGTAAGAAACCTTCTGAGCTCCGATAAATCCTGTAAAGTCGCCTTCGTTTGAAAGAACTATAACACCTTCCTGGAACTGCTTGGATACAGCGAATATTCTTCCGTACTTATCTACTGCGATAGCATCGAGCTTGAAATCCTTAACAAGTGCGGATTCGGGTTTATAGATAGTTCTTGAGTAATTGAAGTTTTCATCAAAGATAACGATTCTCTCGTTTTCTGTATCACAGATGTAAATGAATTTCTCCTGATTTGCAGAAACCGTAGGATCCGTTACGAAAATACCGTTGGGAGAAGAAAACGTCTGCGTTTTACCGTAATCGTCTACGTAAGTATCGATTATCGCCTTTGCCGTATAGTATTTGTTAAGAACAACTATTCTGTTGTTTTCTCTGTCTACTATATAAACGTTACCTTCATTATCGGTTACTACGTCGGTGGGAGCCTTAAGCTTAAGAGCAGTGCCCTTAACGCCAAGTCTGCCAAGGTCCATATCCTTATAATCAACTTCTCTTACGGGAGTATACGCCGTAGGAGATTTGAGAGGCTCTCCGTCTATCGAATACGTATACGTATCGTACGACTCAAACGCCGATGCATATACCGTTCCGAAAACCATTACGAGAATCAAGGAGAGTATGAGTATTTTTGAAAGCTTATTTTTCATTTTTTCCCTCCTTAATCCTTCATACCTGACGATCCCATTGTTTCAATGATCTGGCTCTGGTTAAGTACGAATACTAAAATAGGAACAAGCATCATTACAACGGTCGCTGCAGCTCCTGCGCCCGAACGTGCAATACCGCCCGAGAGGATCTGCTGTATAGCGTAGTTAAATGTTTTCAACTCTTCCGAGTGAATATAAATTGACGATCCCGAGTTCCAAAGGTTTTTGAAGCACTCGATAATAAGTGTCAGCCATGCCGGCTTAACCATGGGCATAGCGATGATCAAATATGTTCTGAATTCGCTTGCGCCGTCAAGTCTTGCAGACTCAAGAACCGTATCGGGAACCGAGGTCTCCATAAACTGCTTCATAAGGTAAAGACCGATGGTCGTTGCCATAGAGGGCACGATTATGGAAAGATATGTATCTATCCAACCAAACGCAGAAAGAATGATGAAGTGCGTTACCTGGTTAACGGTTGAATGGAACATAAGTGACATTACTATGATCTGGAAGATCGCGTTTCTTCCGGGGAAACGAAGCTTTGCCAACGAGTAAGCTGCCATAGATGCAAATATAAGGTTACCTATAGTACCGCAAATCGTGATAAATACGGTGTTGAATATATATCTCGAGAAAGGCACCCATGAGTCACCCATAAGAGTAAACAGGTCGGTAAAGTTTTCGAGAGTCGGCTTCATAACGATGAACTTAGGCGGGAACATAAAAAGCTCATCGAGAGGCTTAAGCGACTGAATTACAACGTAATACATAGGAAGGAACATAAAAAGTCCCATAAGTGTGAGTACTACGGTGATACCCGTATCGCCTCCGGCGGAACGGTTGAGTACAACTCTGTGTCCTCTTGTTCTTAACTTTTTCGCCATATTACTCACCTACCTTCGAAAGTGCTTTCTTTATAATAATATTGGAAGCAAACATTATTACGAAGAGCACAACTGCAATAGACGAAGCATAACCTATTTCATAACGTGCTCCGCCGTAGTCGTCCAAGTGATGCATTATCGTATGCGCCGCATAGTCAACAGAGGGGAATCCGCAAAGCGCGGTAACAACACCTCCAAAGCCGAAGGAGTTGGTAATAGCAAGCACCGCACCGAACATCAGCTGAGGACGCATCGTGGGAAGCGTTATATACCAAAGCTCCTGCCAACGGTTTTTAATTCCGTCAACCGCAGCTGCCTCGTACATCGAACGGTCGATAGTCTGGAAACCTGCGATGAACGACAGGAACGCAGTACCGAGTGATGTCCAGAGCGCAACTACTATACAAAGGGGCATTACGTATTCTGCATTTTCAAACCAAAGTATCGGCTCGGAGATAGCTCCAAGGTCGATAAGTGTCGCGTTTACCCATCCGTAAGAGTCGGACGAGAAAAGCGTTTTCCAAATAAGATATACCTGACCTGAGATCGAAGGTGCGTAGAATATAAGTGTTACAACCGCACGGATCTTGGGAGGAAGCTCGTTAATAAACCACGCAATAAGAAGCGAAAGAAGATAGGATACAGGTCCTGTTATCGCTGCAAATATCAACGTATTCTGACAAGCAAGAATAAATATATCGTCGTCTAGGAACAGACGGGTGAAGTTGGAAATGCCAACCCAATGAGGCATCTGCAACATATTAAAGTCGGTAAGACTCAGAAGCATTGAAAGGAAAACGGGAAGAATAGTGAATATGATGAAGAGGAGGAAGAACGGAGCCAGCATAAAGTATGCCGTCTTATTGTTCTTCATCTCTTCCCATGTCCATCTAAGCTTCGACACTTCGGAACGTTTTACCGGACGCTTTGTCTCTGCATTAGTCTGTGACATTTATTTTTCTCCTTACTTATTCTTTTCTCTTTGGTTCTGCAACTCTTGTTTAGCTTCTTCTAACGTCTGATCGGCATCGATCGTAGGAAGATTGAACTCTTCCCTCTTACGCTTGATCTCGGCGTTAATAGCATCAATGTAACCGGTAAGTGCGTCAACCGCTTTTTCACCGTCATTTACCGCTGCAAGGAACGCAAATTTTGTATATCTGTTGATGATATAAGATCCGGGATAGTTAACTATGGAATAAAGTCTGTCCATCTGCTCTTTGATGGCCTTCTTTTCTCTTGCGGTCCAAGAAAGGTCGTTAAGAGCCTTTACGTTAGCAGATTCGTACTTAGCAGAGGGACCGATAAGGGCAACCATCTTGTTACCGTATTCAGCCTGAGCCTCCGCGCCTGTCTGCCACTGGATAAACTGCCATGCGGAAAGCACGTCCTCACAGCCGTGAAGAAGTACGGTCGCACCTACACCCGCAAGAGAGTTATAGTCAAATTCACCGGTAGTCTTGTTAATCGATCCGGGAAGAGAGGTGAACTCCCAAAGACCTGCAATTTCAGTAGCATAAACTACAAGCTGGTTGTATATACTTGCATAGTCACCGATAATGATAGGCATTTCACCCGTTCTAAAACGGTTTGCAGCATCATAGGATACGGGGAATGAATAGTCGCTGTACAGACGGCAAACAAAGTCAAAAGCCTCGAGCGCTACGTTGGAATCAAGATCAACCTTCGCACCCTGGAAGTCGTGATCGTCGGGATACTTCCACATATTGCCGCCCTTCTGATAGATCATGAAGTCGATAGCGGAAATGTAGTTTACACCGATAGACATATTGTTTGTCTGAAGAACAGGGAGAATAGCAAGAAGCTCATCCCACGACTCGGGAACAGTCTGACCGAGTTCTGCAAGAACGTCCATTCTGTAGAACATCATAGCAAATCCCATCGTCTGAGGAATACCGTAGGTCTTTCCGAGAAGCGTTACGGTGTCCATTGCAGCTCTTCTGAAGTTTCCATCCATTTCGGAAGCTGTTTCATCGAATATATCGTATCCGATAACTTCCTCGAACGTGGAAGTTTCAAAAGGTTTTTCTCCATTTTTCGGAATATATTCTTCGTTAGTATCTACTACGATATATTTACCATCTGCATTCTTGTACGTAAGTACATAATGCTCGCCACTCTTAAATGTATAATAATTGGAAGAAAAGATCTTTTGCTCGGGAGTCAGATTTGCTTTATATTCATCCGAGAAGCCTACGGGAAGTACGGCATCTCTTATTGCATAGTTAATTACGTCCGAAGAGCCAAGTCCCATATAAACGTCGGGACCCTTTCCGGAAAGAATTGAAGGAAGAAGTGTTCCTCCAGTAACGAGCTTAAGGTTTACCGCAACACCGGTAGAATCCGTAAAGCTATTGTCGGTATCTATCATAGTACGCCAGATCTGAGACTGGTCACGACCGGAAGCGAGCCATACATCAATGCTCTTTGCATCCTCGTCGGGAATTGTTGTAAGTCCCATCTGATCATACTCTGTAAAGAACGAATAGAAGAAGGAAGCAATCTCAAAGCCGATAGACCTGAAGAAGCCTGCCTTTGCACGTCTGAGAGAATCCTTCTCACTTGCGTCCTTGGGAGTAACCATTATAACGTCAACTACCATCGAGCTGGACTTGGAATTGTTGATCCAAGTACCGAGAGTACCGAGGTAGGACTTAAGGGTAGCCATATTAGCTGCGATGTCTTCACCCTCACGTGAGCCCATCTTATCAAGAAGAATAGCTATCGTCTGGAGAGTTGTGATATGCGAACCGTTAGTTCCGCAAAGAACCTCAAACTGCTGCTTTACAGCCTCAAGCTCAATAGCCTGAAGAAGAAGCTCGTAAAGAACCTCGGGCATGATACCGATGAAGTTATAGTCACGGTACTGGTCGGGATCATTACCTGTAAGCTGAAGTATCTTAAGATAGCACTCGTTGATCTTGTCAAGCGAATTCTCTACTCTCTGGATAAGCTCCTTAAGAGAACCAAGCGAGCACTCAAGGTAAAGAGTATACTCGACGCCCTCTTCGAAATAGAACTCGAAGTTTCTCTTCTGAGTAATAATATCAACTACGTTACCGTTAGCATCAACGTACTCGCCGTCCTGATTTACGGTATAGTCGGAAATATTAACTCTGTTTCCGCTGGCATCGAAGTATATCTGGTCGCCGATGTATGTGGACTGCCACTCCTTATCATAGTTGAACTGAGCATTATATGCTTCAGCAAAGGGTGCTGCAGGAGTTCCGTCATCAAGTCCGTATGCACCGCCCGAAAGCTTTATCGTACGGCAGATATACATACCCTGCAGGGCATTCTGCTTGTATCTCATAGTGAGATTATAGAGTCCGGTTTTGTTTACCTGGAATTTATAAGCTGCCCACTGACCAACCGTATTATAGCTGTTCTCACCGATTACGTTGTAAAGCTGAGAGGATGACTTGATAGGCTTGTTTGCTGCGGAAGAATTATCATTCGTAGCATAAACCGAAGAGTCGGAAACGTAGTCCGGGAACTCTGCCTCAAGAATCGTGATGTTACCGCCAACAGGAGCCTTATAGCCTTCTTTGTTGTAACGGTCAAGCTCTTCATCATATGAAGGAAGCTTTTCATCCTTAACGGGCTCAAGATAGATGGATTTAACTATCATGGGCTCTCTCTCTGCTTCGAGAGTAAGAGTATGAGTCATACCCTCAAGAAGGTAGAAATTGAAGTAACCGTGATAATAACCCGTCGAATCCTGGCAGTAATAGGTAGACCACTTCGAGGTCTGATCCATCTGAGGTGCCATTGAGTTACCGTTGATATCCGATGTAATTCTGTATGTAGTAACGGTCTTATAGCCATCCTTGATCTCTGTAACGTACTTGTAGGAGATCTGCTTATCGCCGTCCTTTACAACGTCATACGTAACCTTGTAATCATCTTCACCGCCAACGTATTCGGGGTCGCTGACCTGAACGAAAGCTACGTCGTCACCGTCATTATCATCCGAGTACTTGAAGCCCCAGTTCTTTTTAATGTTAAGGCTTCCCGCCTCGTCAAACGGGATAGATCCGTCGAGATAGAGCTTTCTTTCAATACTACTGATACTGCTCTTACCGTCGCCGGAATCAATATAACAGTTGTAATATTCGATTTTGATTACGTAAAGACCCGCCTCAGGAACCTGGAATTCCCAAGTTGCTCTACTCGTAGCAGAAAGGTAAATGTAGTTACCGTCTCTGCCGGGCTTAGTCGAATCTTTAGGATCAAACAGTTCGAAATCAGGCCACTTAGTCTGATTTGCCTCGAACGATGTTTTGCAATCCTCGCTGTTGAAAACAGATGCGCCATCTTTCTCAACCTTTCCTCCGCTTACGATATCCTCAATAGTAACATTGCCGTTACCGTTAAGCTCGTAATCGTAAACAGGAATCTTGTTTGACGCACCTGTATCGGTATCGGGAAACGTTGCCATATACTCTGCATAGGATGACGTTCCTACAACAGCGGTCATTTCCTCAAGCGTTGCCGCACTGCTGACATATCCGTCTTTATCCTTAAGACGTTCCGCGCGCTCATCTTCGCTCGAAATCACAGCAGCGGATGCGGTTAACGCAACCACACCGAACAAGGTTGCAACAGAAAGAATGAAACACATCACCTTCTGAAACAATGACTTCTTCATAAGATAATTTCCTCCAAGAAATTGTTTTTTTACCCGCATGTTTGCACAATACGGGCTTTTGCATTGAAATTATAACATATTTAATAATAAATGTCAAGAATGCTTTTTTTATCAAAATTATGAAAATCTAACAATCTTTCAATTAATTTTTTCATTTTTATTTTTTTTGTAAACAATAATTTGCATCATTTTTTTCACAACAAAAAGAAAAAAGCGCTTGGTAAATCAAATTTACTGTTTTTAATGCTCACGGTAGCCGGTTTTACACATAAAACGAGCTCTTGTTAAATTAAATTTACCTATTTTGCCATTTTTTCTTTATATCGTTACATAAAAACAATTTATGCTGTCTATTGTCTAACATGCACAAAAAACCGGAATTATTTTCTACGCATTACACATTTTAAGGAAAACACCGATTTTTTTCACGGGTTAGACCGTTTTTTCTGTGTGAAGTAACATAATTCGGCATTATACCCTGCAAAAAAACGCAAAATTGACCGATGCACGCTTTTTTTCAGCAGATGCGCGCATCGGTCAATTTTCATTTTTATTATACAGCTTATCCAAGTAAAAAATCAAATATCAGCATCAAGCAAAATCCTATAATAAGTGAGAATGTAGCTCCGCTTTCGGCTCCGTGAGAGTGCGTTTCCGGT
Organism: Eubacteriales bacterium; assembly: GCA_045654585.1. Lineage (GTDB taxonomy): Bacteria > Bacillota > Clostridia > Oscillospirales > CAG-272 > UBA1740. The sequence continues at coordinate 213 of JAZONS010000024.1, read as the reverse complement.
ATCATTTCATCACTTATTACGTAGAGCATCGTACCTCCTGCAAAGCTCAAAGCGAATGGCAAAATAAAGGTCGCAATACTTACGGCAAAATATCCTATCAGTGTTCCCACTACCTCTACAACACCCGTCAGAGCGGCGATAAGAAACGTTTTTTTCGGCTTCATTCCGGTAGCAAGCATCGGAGCTATGATAACCATTCCCTCGGGGATATTC
>JAZONS010000023.1:0-15602 GCA_045654585.1 Eubacteriales bacterium | reverse complement strand
CGTATAATACAGGAGCCGAAGGAAACGGATATTTCGAGCAGGATATCACCTACAGGATAGGAACGATTCTAAACGGATATTTTGAGGGGAATCCCAATTTTGAGATCAGACTTTCAAGACCTACGCCCGATACCTTGCTGGGCACATCGAATTCGAGCAGTCTTTCTGCAAGAGTAAGAGATGCAAACAGCTGGGGTGCAGATCTTTTCGTTTCATTGCATACGAACGCCTCTGTAAATCCCTCAGCTAATGGATCGGAATGCTTGATATACAGTTTTACTGCCGAAGAAGCTTACGCCGTAGCGGAAGACATACTCGAGCAAATGACTCTGATAACAGGTCTCAGAGATCGAGGCATAGTAGAACGCCCCGGACTTTACGTTCTCAGAAGAACAGCGATGCCGGCGGTTGTTGTTGAAATGGGATTCATAACCAATCCGTCCGATGCGGAGCTTATGGCTAATTCGCCCAATCTTTTTGCTCGCGGAATATACAGAGGTATTTTGAGATATTACGGTCTGTTTTAATAAATAAAAAATTGCTGAGATGATTCATCTGAAAACTTTTTATGATGCTGAATCTCAGCTTAATTTTATATCTTCAAGTGTAACGTACTCTTCTGCGGCAGAAGCAGATGCGCAAGAGAAGAAATAGGTAGCTTCGCATTCGGGGCAGAACACTTGGATACCTCCGGGGGCGTAGCGAAGATCGTAGTTACCGCTATGGCAGGGGCAATCAACGCGTCCTTCCGCCTCAAGGTCTTTTACCACGAAGCGTATAAGATCGTAAACCTGAGCATCAGGGAGCACCTCGTCCTCGTCCATATCCTCGGGCTGAAGCTCCTCAAGCGTTTCGACTTCCATATCCTTGATAAGCTTTTTGAGATCATTCTCGTTCTTTTCTATAGCAAGGTCTACCTTGTCCTTTTTACCGATAAAGATGACATCAAGATTTGAATATGGGCATCCACCAAGGAAAATATCCCTTTCTAAGAAAAGAGCGGGGGATATAACAAAGTTGTGATTATCGCGGCACAGCACGCAGGGGACTGATAGCTTGATCTTTTTATCACGTGTAGGTGTTATATCGAGTACGGATTTACCGCAGTCACACTTGAGGCGAAGCATACTGGCACCAAGTGCAAATTCGCTGACTAAGCCATAAATAACAGTGCCGCATTCGGGGCATCTGTATGCTATATGAGCGTGTTTTGTTGCCATTGTGTTTTAATTCCTTTTTAATTTGTTATGAAAAATAATAAAATCCGGTTGGTAGCTTTCATCTTATTTACAATACTGCCTAATAATAAATGTCATAATGAGAAAAAAGCATACGTCTGTAATTGTTAAACGTCTTCCTCGTAGCGCTTTAATATCCTTCTCCATTCTTCGTACCCGATAATGATCTCATATGGAGCAGAACCGTTCTTTTTACCAATGATTCGAAGTTTTTCCATAAACTCAATGAAGAGTAATGCCTTACCGTATCCTATGTTTAATTTGCGTTGCAAGAAAGACGTGGTTATGTACCCTCGGTCTATTCCGAGAGTGACAGCTTCTTTAAATTTGCTGTCCTTTATGTAAAACGCCAAGTCGCCGTCTTCGGGCTCATCATTTTTATCTAAGTTTTCTTTTTCTTTAACTATCTCAAGAAGTATTTGCCTGTCATAATTTGTTTCGCCCGAGGGGTTAAGTGAACTGACTATTCGTTTTAAATCATCACTCGAAGCATACGCGCCCTGAAGCCGTTGAACGCCTTTGCCGGGAGAAGAAAATAGCATATCTGCGTTCCATAGCAAATTCTCAGCGCCAAAGCTACCGTCAAGAATTGCTCTCGAATCCATTGCGTTCGCGGTTCTGAAAGCGATTCTGGTTGGTATGTTAGCTTTGATAATTCCCGTGATAATATCGGGTGAAAAGCGATTAGTAGACATAATTAGATGAATACCTGCAGCCCTGGCTTTCTGCGCTATTGGAAGAATAAAGCTTTCCGTAGTAGGTCCGTCCGCCAGCATAAGATCGATTAGTTCATCTATTATGATGACTATTCTCGGAAGCGGTTTTGCTCCGTCATTTTCTTTAAGAATTCTTCTGTTATACTCATCTAATTTTATTGTATTATATTTTTCTAAAAGATTGAATCTTCTTTCGATCTCCTTGACCGCCCAAGCTAGAGAAGCAATAGCCAGCTTGGTATCGGTAATCTTTGGAACAAGGAGATGCGGAGTTCCCTCAAATTGAGAGTAATCCGTGTTCTTTGGGTCAATGAGTATTATTCTTACCTCTTCGGGTGTTGATTTGCAGATAATGCTCATCATTATCGAATTTATCAACGAGGTACGACCGGTACCGGTAGCACCGCCTATGAGTAAGTGCGGCATTCTTTCAATGCTGTAAATAAAGGGAGAATTATTAATATCAATGCCAATAACGGCAGATGTGGCATCCTTTGCCGAAAGGAATTCTTCCCCCTTAAGTATATCGGTGAGCATAACTTTTTCACGCGTCGAGAGAGGAATCTCGATGCCTACGGCACTAAACCCCGGTATCGGAGCTACTACTCTGACCGAGGATACATTACATGACAAGGCTATGTCATTTGAAAGGTTAGTAATTCTACTGACAGCAACTCCGCTGTCCGGTACTACGTGATAACGTACGATATTTGATCCGATATCAATGTTGTTTATAGTAGCTCTTACTTTAAAGGAAGCAAGTGTCTTAAGCAACAGCTCGCCTTTTTCCGTAACTTCCTGCCTAATATTTTCATTTAAAAGCTTTTTTTGTGATATAAGCTTAGCAAAGTCAACAGGTGCGGGGATTTCGCTTTTTTTAGCGGTTGTGGGCGCTTTTCTTTCCTTCTGCGGCTTTGATTGACCGGTATGCGAAATAATGCTTTTGAGTATCTTTTGCATCTGATCGTTGCTTTCATCAATTTTCTGAACGGCGACTACTTGATCCGTACATAAATATATCTCAAATTCGTCGTTAAGAACAATATCTTCAAGCTGAATCGGGAACAGAGTTTTTTTGTAGCATATAGCTCTTTCAACTTCTTTGCTTACCCAAACCGAGTTTTGGGAATCGTTTGTTAAAAGCAGAATAAAACAGGAGCAATCCTTTATAGCTTTGTTGATGACATTGGCATATTTGCTTCCAACGGGAATATCGTACGGAGCCATCCATGAATCTATTCTGTTCTTTTTCAAAAGGTCACGCAAAGAATCAGCTGCCGCTTGATTTATTGTACTGTAGCTTATAAATGCATATCCCATACTTGTGTACCTTTCTGCAATTTAAAAGTCGAATGTAGATTTATTTTAACAAGCGCTCAAGCTCAAGAGCAAATGCGTATGCAGCGGGCATTCCCGACGCGGTAGTTATATTTCCGTCGGTAACGACGTCAGTTTTTGTGATGATAGCTCCCTTAAGCTCTCCCTCAAAACCTGGGAAACAGGTCGCTTTTTTGCCTTCAAGAAGTCCGCGGTGTCCGAGCACCAGAGGGGCTGCGCATATAGCGGCGAGTCTGCCGCCGTTTTCAAGCACGGCGGATATCATTTTATCCGAAAAATCAGACACATCAAGGTTGGTAGCTCCGGGCATACCGCCGGGGAAGATTACAGCACTGTAATCCGATGGGTTAACCTCTTCTTTCGTTCGGTCAGCAATAACTTTAATTCCGTGAGCGCCTGTGACCTCGCGGTTTTTTATGGCAATAGTATCGATTTCAATACCTGCGCGTCTGAGAATATCCACCGGGGAGAGAGCTTCAAGCTCCTCGAATCCGTCTGCTAAGAGTAATGCAACCTTCATAATATATCTCTTTCTTTTATGCTTTTTAAAATGGCGGGATAACTACGAATCAGTATATCCCGCCGTAAAACTTTTAATCATCAAGTCTGCGGTTCAGCATTTCACGCCATTCTTCCATTGTTATCTTGACCTCACGTGCCTTGGCTCCGTTTTTCTCACCAACGATACCTTGCTCTTCCATGATATCAATATACTGAGCGGCTTTGCCGTAACCTATCTTAAGTTTTCTCTGAAGGAATGACGTAGCAACGCTTCCGTTTCTTATTGCAAGCTCAACAGCATTGAGGAATTTCTGATCCTGAAGGAAGCCCATTCCGGCGTTATCGTCATCATAATCATCATCCATACTGTCGCCCGACTTGCTCTTGTCGCATTTCTGCGCTGCGCGTCGCATATCTTCAAGCGCCTGCTCATCATAATGAGCATCCTTGAATTGCGCCTTGATGAAATCAACGATATTTTCTGTCTCGGTTTCGGAAACAAATGCGCCCTGAACACGTTTAGGAGCTTTGCCGGACGGAGCAAATAGCATATCACCCTTACCGATAAGCTTTTCTGCACCCGTCTGCTCGAGAATCGTACGGGAGTCTATACCCGAGGAAACCTTGCAGGCTATACGTGAGGGAATGTTTGCTTTGATAACACCCGTGATAACGTCTACCGAAGGACGCTGAGTACCGATAACAAGGTGAATACCCGCAGCTCTTGCCTTCTGAGCAATAAGCATAATAAGGTTTTCAACAGGATCTCTTACCTGTACCATAAGGTCGTTAAGCTCGTCAATAAATATAACTATCTTGGACATGGGAGCGCCAAGCTCGGGATTTTCAGAAACCTTCTTGTTGTAGGAGTCGATGCTCTTAACGCAGAGCTTCTCGATGATTTCGTATCTCTTGTTCATTTCATCAACCGCCCACATAAGTGCACCTGCAGCCTGCTTAGGCTCGGTTACGACGGGAACGAGAAGATGAGGAATTCCGTTATAAGGTGCAAATTCAACCTTTTTAGGGTCTATCATGATGAATTTGACTTCATCGGGACGCGCTTTGTAAAGTATGCTGGTGATAAGAGAGTTTATACATACCGATTTACCCATACCGGTAGCACCGGCAATGAGAACGTGAGGCATTGAACCTATATCACCGTATATAAGGGATCCTTCAACGCTCTTACCGATGCAAACGCAGGTCTTTGATGTTTCGCCCTGGAACTCGTCTGCTTCAAGAAGATCACGCAAGGATACAAGAGAAGGAACCTTATTGGGAACCTCAACACCGACGGCGCTCTTACCGGGAATGGGAGCTTCTATTCTGATAGACTCAGCCGCGAGTGCGAGCGCAATATCATCAGCGAGCTTTTCTATCTGATTTACTCGTACGCCCTTTGCGGGAACTATAGAATATCTTGTAATTCTCGGGCCGTGCTCCATACCGCGTATCGTAGCCTTGATATTAAAGGAATCAAGAGTATTGATAAGCTGCTCGCCGCCGTACTGAATTTCTTTGTTTATGCTATCCCAATCTTCTTCCTCGCTTTTTTTGAGAAGCTCGAGAGGAGGGAATTTATAATTGGAATAATCGGGAAGAGCGGGCTTTTTCTTTTCTTCCTTTTTGGGTTGAGGTGTGACGGGCGCTTCGTATTCTTCCTCGGTGTAATCATCGAATGGAGGATCGTCGTTTTCATCCTCGGTATCTTCGCTTACTTCATCGTAAGGAATCTCGTCAGAACTCGGCTTGAACTCATCTTCATCCGCAACAGATTCACTATCGACCTCCTCAGCCTCGGTGCTGCTTTCATTTCTGAAAACGTCGAACATCTGCCTTTGCGCATAGATATCGGGATTTCTTTCGTCCTCGGGGATCTCTTTTTTATCTACTATCTCTTCGGGTTCAAGCTCGTCTTCGGAGAACTCTTCCTCCTCGTCGTCCTCTTCCTCTTCGTCGTATGTGAATTCCAATCCGGATCTCCTTACGTCGGAGGATGCGTCAAGTGTAGAATCAAGCATAGTACGCGATACTTCAAGCGTTGTTTCATCCGAAGGTGTAGCATCTACGAGATCCTCTTCGTCAGCGGATTCGTATTTTTCATCAAAATTAAACTCGGTTGAAGTTGTAGGTTTAATATCGGTATCGATATAATCTGTTTCCTCAAACTCGATTCCTGCGCCGACTTTGGATGCAGACTCCTGAACAGGGTTAATATCAGCCTTTGGAACTTCTTTATCGGGAAGGGAAACAGTAATCGTTTCTCTGCCTGTTCCCGAAGCTTCAGCGACGTATTTTTGTACCGACGGAATCTCACGCGCCGCTTCTGCGGAAGTAGCATCGTGAATCTCGGATGCGCTATATGCAGGAGCAGGTGAAACGTATGCGGTATCTGTAACGGTTGCGCGAGGGGGGGCAACAGGTGATACCGGTGCAGTATATACAGGCTCCGAGGGCGCTGAATAAGTGGGTGCCTCGGGAGCAGTATAAGAGGGAATAGCCGGAGTTGTTTGCGCAGGCTCAGCAGAAGTAGCGGGCGAAAAAGGTGCCGTCGGTGCAGAGTAAGAGGAACTTACAGGTGCAGTTTTTACTTCAGTCGCCGAATACGGAGATGAAGATGTGTCAGAGTTTGACGTAGCAACCGAAGTCACAGTTCGACCGCTTTCGGGAACTGGCCTTACCTCGTGAGTTGCTTCTCCCGAGGAATATGCACGCCTTGGCTCGGGAGCGGTAGCAGCGACAAAACGATATTTGTCACCCGCGGAAGGTCTGACAACCGAGCCGTAGGTAGATTCGTAATCACTTACTATCGAAGTGATACTGTAACGTTTTTCCTCGGAAACGGGAGAATGTGATTCCGATGCAGTATGAGCCGTAGGAGCCATTTCCGCTGTGTCCGCAGAAGGGGATGCTCCGCTTACAAGACTTGCAAGGCGCGCTTGCTCTCTCGCGCGTTCCTCTTCAGCCTGCTTCGCCGAATCAATTGCAGGAGCTTTGCTCTCTGCTGTAGGAGGTGCTACGGGTTCTTTGATAGCAGACTCGGTTTTTGCTTCACGTTCTGCTACAATACGCGCATTTTCCTTTTCAATGGAAGCTCTGACGAGTGCGGCTTCTTCAGCCTCTCTGGCAGCACGTCTTTCGATAGCGGCTCTGCGATTTCTTTCAAATTCTTCGAGTCTTCTTTTTTGCTCTGCCTGCTCGGGTGTCAGCTCCGAAATAAACTCGGAGAAGCCCTTGCTCTCTTTAGGCATATCTTTTGCCTTGCTTGAGGGTTTGTTTGCTCTTTTTTCATTCATAGCGAGGTCGAACGGGTCGAAGCTCGCCGTGAATATTGCATCAGCGCTGTCATCAATTCCAAAGTCAGCAGCCGTCTTTGCTTCTTCTTTAGGAACAGAAGGAACGTCATCGGGCTCGTCCGACGATGACGGAGCTTTGAACTCTTCATAAACAATATCATCGCTTCGGAATCCTTTGGAGGGTGTTTCCGTCCGAACGAAGATGGGATCTGCTTTAATTTCAATATCGGTAAAGTGTTTTTTATCCTCGACTGCATCATCGATAACAGGATCTGAATCAACGGTGTCATCTTCTTTGATTACCGTTTCCCTTAAGAACGGTGAGCCTGCCGTACCTGTTTTGGTTTCGAGAATACCGAGCTCGGGAATCTCAAGCCTTGAAACACCGTTATCGGCATTAAAATACTCGTCATTATAAAAATCTGCGTTTTTCTTGTCATCAACAGCTCTCTGTCTGACAAGCTTCTCTTCGCGCTTTGTTTTTTTCTTTTCCTGCTTTCTTTCTTCAATATCAGCAAAAAAGTTGGCTATTTTCGCAATTTTTCTTAAGAAGAATCTCGAAATACCCGATCCGCTGCCAGAGGAAAGATATAAGATATACAGTGCAACAGCCAAAGCTATTACAATGAGAAGTCCTACTTTTCCGATTATCTTCGCGAGCGCGAACGCAAAAATACTTCCGATAAATCCGCCGCCGACAGCGTTTTTACCGTTATTATAGTAGTCTTTTGCGTTGAATACAAGTTCGGAAGAAATATTCGGTATAACGTAAGCCAGCATTGAAAGCATAACGAGTGCGATAAGAGAGAAAATTACTTTTATTCCGAGCTTATGTTCCTTGACATCCGAATAGAAGAATATCGCGTGAAAAACAATAAACGCGGGAATCGTGTAAGCCATATACGAGAAAAGTCCCATCAGAAGATTTGAAATAAATCTGCCGAACGCACCCGTTTCCGCAGTTATAAAGCAGAGGGTAAGGAACAGCGCTATCGCTATCATTATAACGGGAACCGCACGAATAAAGCCTTTTATCTCAACGGGCTCTTTCTTCTTTGTTCTTTTTTCTATCGCTTTGCGTTTTAATTTATCTATAAAAGTGTCTTTTTTAACTTTATCTTTTTTGTCAGTCAATTCTTTATCCTCCGTAGAAATTGCAAAAAATACCACATTTTAACTTATATATTTTATAATAACAAATTTTTAAATAAAAAACAAGTATTTACGCGAAATTTAAAAAATAAAAATAAAAAAATATTTATATTTTGAGAAAATAATGAAAACAGTTAAATTCGCTTGACAAATTCGGGCAAGTCTGCTAGAATGAATAATATATAATCTATCTAGAAAGGCAGTAGCAATGCGTCTTTATAATTCGCTGACAAGAGAAAAGGATTTATTTGTCCCGAGAGTTGAGGGAAAGGTATCTATGTATACCTGCGGCCCTACCGTTTATCATTTCGCTCATATAGGAAACCTCCGTTCTTATATTATGGAGGATATTCTGGAAAAATATTTACGTTATATTGGATATGACGTAACAAGAGTTATGAATATCACAGATGTGGGACATCTTACCAGCGATGCCGATACGGGTGAGGATAAGATGCTAAAAGGAGCAAAGCGCGAGCATAAAACGGTTATGGAAATAGCCGATTTTTATACGAAAGCGTTCTTTGCCGATTGCAAAAAGCTTAACATAAAAACTCCGGATGTTGTTGAGCCTGCAACTGCGTGCATTCCCGAGTTTATTGAAATGATCAAAACTCTTCTTGAAAAGGGATATGCATACGAGGCGGGCGGAAATATTTATTTTGATACCTCAAAGCTCGAGAAGTATTACGTATTTAATGACTTTACAGAGGATGATCTTGACGTCGGCGTAAGAGAAACTGTTGAAGCCGATAATAATAAGAGAAACAAAGCGGATTTCGTACTTTGGTTTACAAAATCCAAGTTTGACGATCAGGAGCTTAAGTGGGATTCGCCCTTCGGACTGGGCTATCCGGGATGGCATATTGAGTGCTCTTGTATTGCAAAAAAGCATCTCGGTGAGTATCTCGACCTCCATTGCGGAGGTATAGATAACGCTTTCCCGCATCATACGAACGAGATCGCGCAGAGCGAATCGACCTTCGGTCACGAGTGGTGTAAGTATTGGTTCCACGTTCATCATCTTAATACCGCGGGCGGTAAGATGAGTAAATCAAAAGGAGAATTCCTCACAGTGTCTTTGCTCGAGGAGCGCGGATTCGATCCCGTCGTTTACCGTATGTTCTGTCTTGGCTCGCATTACAGAAAGAATCTTGTATTTTCATGGGAAAATCTCGAAAATGCTAAAGTAGCATATAACAAGCTTATCGCAAAGATCGCGCAGCTCAAAGAAGATCCTGTAGCGGAAATATCGTCTGCGGCGCTTGAAGAGGGTAGAGCAAAGTTTAAGAATGCTCTTGACAATGACCTTAATACATCTCTTGCCGTAACCGCGCTTTACGATGTTCTTAAGCTTGATACAAATGACAAAACAAAGCTTCAGCTTATATCCGAATTTGATACCGTTCTCGGGCTTGACCTTATTGCTCATGCTAAGGCGTTATGTTCAGATGATAAGAGCGAAGAGAGCTCTGATATTGATCCCGAGTTTATAAGCTATATCCAAGAGAGAATAGCGGCGCGCGCTGCTGCAAAGAAGGCTAAGAATTTTGCCGAAGCAGATGCTATCAGAGCAGAGCTTACTGAAAAGGGAATCACTCTTGTTGATAAAAGAGAAGGTACCGAATTTATTATAAATAAATAAAGGCAGCGGTAAAGCAAAACATCAATTAATAAATCGGGCAGGAGCTTACGTAATAATATCCCTGCCCGAAATTTATTAGGACTATCAAAACAATTGTTATACAAAAGAAGGGATAAATATGGCTTTTGAAAAAAGCGTCGCCGACGTTCTTTTTATGAAAGGTGAATATGAGCGCGCCGCGGAAATGTATCTGGAGGGTGCGAAGGAAGGCGAAGAGATAGCATCGTTTGATTATGCATACTGTCTTTTGCACGGATACGGCGTGCCGAGCGATCCCGAAATGGCAAAGAGCTTCTTTACCTTTGCAAGAGATATGGAGGGTGGGGCAAGCTGCTATAACCTTGCTGTAATGTATCTTGAGGGAAACGGTGTAGAAAAAAATTACAGAAGTGGGATTCAGTATATGTCAGATGCGGCGGATATGGGATGTGTTGAAGCAATGCTGTACCTCGGAATGGCGTATACTACGGGTTATGTGCTTTATCCCGAGATAACCTCTATTTGTATGATTCCGTATCACAAAAGTGAGATGCGTGACAATATGTTCTATCTTCCCGGCAGCAACGAAGTTTTGGATGAAGCAGACGAGGAAGCGAGATTTACGGTTATTAAAGCAGATGCCCGACGCGCGTTTGAATATTTCAGTGATGCAGCTCACGCGGACTCGACTTACGTTGAGGATTTAGTGGCAAAAGGTAAATATTTATATGCAAAATGCTATATCGACGGTATGGGAACAGACTTTAACCGTGAGGTAGGACTCAGGCTCATGCTCACTGCGGGAAAGAGCGGTTCTGAGGATGCGGTAGCATATCTTGCCGAAAACGGAATAACGGAAAAGCTTCTTCTGGAATGGAAAAAGCCTAAGAAAGATTGATTTATGCTATACATATTAAAAAACAAAAAAATAATTACTTGTCTTGTCTTTATAGCTTTGACGCTTGGATTTATTTTTACGCAATCGGCTTTGCCGTCGGAAAAATCTTATATTGTAAGCGACTCGGTTTCTAATTTTTTTGAAAATCTCTTTACTAAAAAAACTAAGCCTCCTCAGAATGATTCCGTCGACGTAGGCGATGACGGAAATACCGGTACGGAAGAAGAGGATACCGGCGTATCCGACGGCAATGCCGATACGGAACAGGGGGATACACAGGTTCCCGATAATGATGCTGATACGGATCAAGGAAATAACGAAGTTCCAGATAATGATGCTGATACAGATCAAGGAAATAACGAAGTACCGGGGGATAATACCGATACGGATATCGAAACAGATGATAGCGGCGCGGATACAGACGCCGATAACGGTGCCGGAACGGATACGGGAAGCGGAAATGAATCCGACACCGGTCAGGATAACGAAACTGACGAAGGCTCAGCAAATGAGGAAAAAGATGCCGTTACAGACAATGAGGTAAAAGAACCGAGTAAATTCGCAACCTATTTTATGCAGAATATAAGAAAGATTGCTCATTTCACAGAGCACGGTATATTTGGCCTCGAAGTATTCTTTTTAGCTTTTGCAATAGAAAAGCTTCTGGGTAAAAGAAAAAAGATTTTACCGCTAAATCCGATTACGATTTTAATATGCCTGAATACCGGAATGCTCGTTGCGTTTATTGACGAGAGTATACAGCTTCTTTCCGGGCGCACGGCAAGTATTAGAGATATATGGCTTGATTTATCGGGCTTTGCTTCGTTTGCCGCGCTTTGCTTTATTATTACTCTTATAGTAAGGTCTATTCGATACTTGGTAGCTCGAGGAAATAGTGTACAGATTTCATAATAAATAAAAGCAATCTCAAATTCCATTACGGTTTTTGAGATTGCTTTTATTTATGATATTATTTTGTATAAGTAAAAGTAAAAGCTTCCCAAGGAATATCAACGGGCTTCTTTTCGCATATGATCTCGTCAACATGGAGAAGAAGGGGGAAGTTCTTAGTATCGAGCTTACCAAGCTCACCTGCGCGGCGAATTGCTCTTTATACCGGATAGCTTTTTGGTAGAGGTTTCTATACGTCGAGCCATGCTTGCATCCGCAAACGAAAAATTTTTCCTCTGCGACAGCTCTAAAAGAAGTAAGGAATATACGTATAAGCTTTGCAATATAAATGACGTTGACCAAACTGTATTCGATTGAATAAATTATGGGTTATATTAAAAATAAATAGTGAAACGGAGGCAACGAGTAGAATAATGCTGCCTCCGTTAATTATAATTTTAAGAAGTATTTATTATGTTCTTGCAAACTGACTGTCATAGAGCTCGCGATAGAAGCCGCCGCGGCGTAAAAGCTCCTTATGACTGCCCTGTTCAATTATGTTACCGTCCTTCATAACCAGAATTATGTCGGAATTTTTGATAGTTGAAAGTCTGTGAGCAACAACGAAGCTCGTTCTTCCAACCATCATCTTTGAGAATGCTTCCTGTATCTTGATCTCGGTACGGGTATCAATAGATGACGTAGCCTCGTCGAGTATCAGCATCGGGGGAAGTGTCAGCATAACTCGCGCAATGCAGATAAGCTGCCTCTGACCTGCGGAGAGCGATCCACCACTATCGCTTATAACCGTGTCATATCCGTCTGATAAGCGCTTTATAAAGCTGTGCGCATGAGCAAGCTTTGCCGCATTTTTTATCTCTTCATCGGTGGCATCCGGACGCCCCATAGCTATGTTATCACGTACTGTTCCGCCGATAAGCCACGTTTCCTGAAGCACCATACCGAAATTCCCACGAAGACTGTCTCGCGTAATATTTCGTATATCCGTGCCGTCTACTGTGATTTTGCCGTTCTTCACATCGTAAAATCTCATAAGAAGATTAATAAACGTAGTTTTTCCGCATCCGGTAGGACCGACGATAGCAACGCGCTTTCCTGCGGCAACAGAAAGATCAAGATGCTCAATGAGCTTCTTTTCGGGAGTGTATGAGAATGATGCATCTGTTATAGTTATCTCGCCCGAGGGATCGGTAAGAACGAGAGCATCAGGGGCATCGGGTACCTCGCGTTCTTCCTCTATAAGCTCAAATATTCTGCCTGCGCAGGCGAGCGCATTCTGAAATTCGGTAACTACTCCGGAAATTTCGTTGAACGGCTTTGTATATTGGTTAGTGTATGAAAGAAGGCAGGAAAGCTGACCTACAGTGAAGGGAACTGAAGCCCCGGCCGTCATAACCGCGGCAAGCGCTCCCGTCAGCGCAACCGCTGCATAAACGATATTATTTACAAACCTTGTAGTAGGATTAACGAGAGAAGAGAAGAATATAGCTTTGAGTGAAGCCTTTTCGAGTCTTGAGTTTATCTCACCGAAACGCTCAAGCGCCTCGTCCTCGTGTGAAAACGCTATAACAACCTTTTGGTTTCCGAGAGTTTCATCAATGTTTGCCGTTTGCTCACCGTTAGTCTTTGAGCGTAATGTGAACATTGAGTGCGTTTTCGTTCCGATAAATCTTGCGATAATAAGCGATATCGGGGTCAAAATAACAACAACTAAGGCAATCTTCCAATTTATAAACAGCATAAATATAAGCGTTCCGACAATGGTGAGAACACCGGTAAAGAGCTGAGTGAATCCAAGGAGCAAGCCGTCTGCAAACTGATCAACGTCTGAGATGATCCTGCTGACGATATCGCCCTTTGAGTTCGAGTCAATATAAGATATAGGAAGACGCTCGAGCTTTGAGAACGCCTCGTTTCTCATATCTCTGACGATATGATATGTTATTTTGTTATTGATACTGCTCATTATCCATTGCATAGCGGCGGTGATACAAACCATTATGCCCGCGGTGATAAGGATCTTTGCAATTGCCGCGAGATCAACGTTATCTTTACCAATAATTAAATCAATAGAGTCACCGATAAGAATTGGAACGTAAAGCGTCAAGGCAACTATGCCAATCGCAAGCAATGCGGAAACGAGCATAAGAAGCTTATAACGTCCGATATAAGATAGAACCTTTGAAAGAGTTGAAGAGTTTTTATTATTCATTTTCATCCTCCTCTCTGCCAAACTGCGTTTCGTATATTTCTCTGTATATATCCGAAGTGACAAGCAGCTCCTCGTGAGTTCCGATAGCAACAGCTTCGCCGTCATCAAGGAGAATTATCTTATCTGCATGCATTATAGAGGATGCTCGTTGAGAAACGATAAAAACGGTAGTATCCTCGGTGTTTTTTGCTATCGCAGCTCTGAGTGAAGCATCGGTTGCATAGTCAAGCGCCGATGCAGAGTCATCGAGAATGAGTATCTTTGGCTTTTTGACGAGTGCTCGCGCAATTGTTAATCTTTGTCTTTGACCGCCGGAGAGATTTTTACCGCCCTGCTCAATACGAGCGTCAAGACCGCCCTTGTCAGTTACGATAGATGTTCCTTGAGCAATCTCGATAGCGCGCATTATCTCCTCATCGGTAGCCCGGCCGTTACCCCAGAGCATATTATCTCTGATAGTTCCGGAGAAGAGAACTGCTTTTTGCGGAACGATACCGATAGCTTCCCTGAGTCCGTCCTTTGAGTACTCGGAGATGCTTTTGCCGCCGATAAGTATTTTACCTTCGGTAGCGTCGTAAAATCTAGGAATAAGATTAATAAGCGAGCTTTTTCCCGAGCCGGTACCGCCGATAATACCGATGGTCTCGCCTTTTTTTGCGGTAAAGCTTATGTTTTGAATGGAAGCTTCCGCCGCTCCGCTGTATTTAAGCGATACACCGTCGAAAACTATACCATCGCCCAGATCAGAAAACTCAGCATCACCATAAGTCATTGTGCTGCTCGTTTCAAAAACAGACTGTATTCTGCCTGCCGAGGCAAGCGCCTTCGTGATACTTATTATAAGGTTAGCCATTTTAACAAGCTCAACGAGGATTTGCGCCATATAGTTATAAAGAGCAACGACCTCTCCCTGAGTAAGATTTCCGTGATCAACCTGAACCGCTCCCGTATAGATAAGAACGAGTGTAGCAGCATTAATAAGTATATATGTAATAGGATTCATGAGAGCAGAGATCTTTCCGACGAATTTTTGTATATCGGTAAGAGCTTCGTTTCTGCGCTCGAACTCTTCTATCTGCTCGTCCTCCTGGCAGAAGGCTCGTATAACTCTTGCGCCGTGAAGATTTTCACGCGTTTTTCCGAGAACTCCGTCAAGGCTTGACTGTACCTTTTTATACAGAGGAATTGATACGAGCATAATTCCAAATACGACAACACATAAAAGAGGAATTACAACTGCGAAGGTAAGAGCGGATTTTACGTCTATGGTAAATGCCATTATCATCGCACCGAAAACAACGAACGGGGATCGCAAAAGGAGTCTCAAGGTGAGGTTAAGTCCTGTCTGAACCTGGTTTGAATCGTTGGTCATTCTTGTAATAAGAGTAGATGTTCCGATAGTATCAAGCTCAGTATAAGAGAGTGTCTGAATATGCCCAAAAAGCGAATATCGCATTTTAGATACAAATCCGCACGATGCCTTTGCGGCAAAATACTGCGCCGTAACCGAAAACACAAGTCCTACAGCTCCAAGCAGAACAAGCAAAAGACACATTTTTATGATATACGGCTTGTTGCTCATTCCTATACCGTTGTCAATAAGACCTGCAATAACGAGGGGAACTATAAGCTCGAGAGATGCCTCGAGAAGCTTGAATAGCGGTCCTAAAACAGTTTCGGGAATATATCCCTTTAAAAATCTAGCTAGTTTT
>JAZONS010000022.1:0-3601 GCA_045654585.1 Eubacteriales bacterium | reverse complement strand
AGTAAGAGCCTTTACTTTATCATTCTTATGCGAATAGTAGCCCATAGAGAGACAACGGAGCGCTCTGTAATCATCCTCGCTCTCGCAAATGCGCTCAAACTCCGCGATACCCTCGTCATACATACCCTTTCCGTAAAGAAGGCAAGCGTAGAGATAACGCACATAATTGTTACACGGGTCGGCACAAAGCAGCTTTTCAAGCACGTGCTTTTCAAACATTCTCGAGGGGAATGCGATACCAACCTCGCTATCGGGCGCGTCCACCTTGTCAATAAGCGCAAGAATAAAGCGCGGCATTGAAGAAAGTGCGCGATAATTTGACACGCCACCGAGGAGAGCCTTAATCTCACCGTAGAGTCCTGCCTCATAGAGGTATTCTACGATATCGAGGCATACTTGGCTTATGTCAGTGTGGACAAAATCGGTAAAGCTCTTGTAGTCACCAGAGGTAATAGCAACAAAGGCACGCGCAAAGAGGTTAATTTTATCGCACTCTATTGCACATTTCCATACACGGTCGGCACCCTCCTTTTCTCCGAGGAGATATTTTGCATAGCCGAGGAAGCCCTGCGCAACGACGGCACGAGAGTTACCGCAAAGTGACTCCTCGAGATGCTCGACAGCTTTTAGATAGTCGCCGCGTCTTATATCTATAAGACCGATATGCTGCATTGCCGCAGACTTATAGTCGTAGCACCAGGACGCTTTGAAGAGGTAGTTATATCCCTCGTCGATCTTTCCGAGAGAAAGCAGGCAAAGTCCCTTAAGGTAATACGCCTTACCGCTCTCGTGACGGATATTGAAGCGAGAAAGTGACTTCTCCGCTCTGTTTATATACTCAAGAGCGAGAGTCGCGTTGTTATTCTTAAGATAAAGCTCTGCGAGCGCGGTCAGCGCAGGCGCAAACTCGGGGTCACGCTTCAATGCTTCGAGGTAGCACATTTCCGCGGAATACTCTGGCGAGCGGTACTGCTCGATATGGAGCGCCTCACGGTAAAGCTCCTCTGCGGTTTCAACCTTCTTGAAGTAAGGAAGCTCGCGTCTTGGCTCGGGGATCTCGCGGTCAGCCTTCGCCTTTATCTCATAATCAATATAGGTTACAACGCCAATCTTGATATTTATAGAAACGCCCGGGTGGATATCGGTTTTGCAAAGCTCGGTTATCTCATAGCAAGGGATATCTAAAGTCTTGTTAAACACTACACGCTCCCCGTCCATTACGGTAACGACAGCTCCGCTGATCGCCTTTGTTGCCTGAAGGGAGATATTACCGCAGTCGTCGATATATACCGCACCAAACTCGTTTGCAAACGCGGGGATACCCTTATCGTGGATCGGGAACCACTTTTGCGAGAAGGTCTTTGTTTCGTAGGGCTGAAGCCAGGTGAGGTCGGGCTGGTTATCCGAATAGCAGCCTGCCATAAGCTCGGCATACTGACCATCGGTATCGGTGAGAGCCTTTTCCCAGGTCTTTGAGAGCTGGTTATACGCCCAAGTGAACATCTTTTTACCGGGCGAGATATGGTGGTCAGCAATATGAACGACGCCGGCACCCTTACCTCTGTTATAACCGCCGAAGTAATCGTACTCGGACTCTGCGCTGAAGTAAGAGGTCGCATCTCTTGTGCTCTTATGCTTCGATATATCGGTATCACCGTTATAATAAATACCGTTGAACGCACCAAATCTATCGTTATTTGCGATAGGATAGGTAGTTACGGAGCGCTTATAGTGGAATCTTACGTAGTTTACGTCCTCGGGGAAGAATATTTCGTAGCTCTCGTCAACGGGAACTGCGGCGTTTTCCCACCAGAGGAACGAATGGCGGTGAGCGGTGGTATTATCTACCTTGACCTTCGTTTCGAAGATACATTCGCCGTCGCGGAGCGAGATACCTACCATGCCCTTCATACGGTTAATGGGATCGTGCTCGGAGAGCCATACGGTAGCGTAACCGTCGCCTCTCTCGATATAATAATCAACGGGCATAAAGGTCGAAGCTCTGTGGTGGAAGGGCCAGTTAAACTCAAGTCCGCCCGAGGTCCACGAGCCAAGCACGCCGATGAGCGCAGGCTTTACAACGTTATTCTTATAGAAGAATCCGTAACCGTTCTTCTTATCGTTTGCGTACCATATCTTTCCGCCAAGCTCAGGGAGTATTCCTATCTCGATAAATTCGTTTTCAAGAGTGAGAAGAGTGTACTCTCTCTTTTCTCTCACGTCTCTTTGAGCCTCGAGAACGACCTTGTTGGGATAAGGATTTCCCGAAGTGCGCTGATGAACTCTGTTCTCAGCAAACATAGGAAGGTCTTCCTGCTTCGCCTCGGGGTATGTGTCAATTAGAATTCGCTTTTCTTCTGCAAGTACCATAACCAGTCACTCCTTGTTTTTTATTACACTAACATTTTACAACCAATCGGGCAAAAAGGCAATACAAAAAATCTATCACTCGACAAGCTGTTTTATTGTACTTTGTTTTCTAATAAGCATTTGCTTTAATTTACAACGGACATTTTTTGTAATTTGCTTTTTATAATTTGCTTTTTATAAATTGCTTTTTATATTGACAAGCAGCCGCGTTACAAATATAATAAAAACCGACAAAAAAGTTTCAATTTTCAAGATATTTGACTACAAAGTTTTACATTTCCCGTCATTTTAGCTTATAAAACAAAATACACTCCCCAAAAATCAGAGATGGAGGGCGAGTGGTGAAAACGGAAAAAGATTCCGAAATATGACACGGATAAGTATCGGTCAAGTGAACACATTACCACGCTTCATCTCCGACCTATAGGTCTCGTAGTCTACGAGCGACCTTACTCATTTGAAATGATGGGATATCTCATCTTGAGGTGTGCTCGCACCGAAATATCTTTATTCTATATACAAACAAAAAAGGCTTCGCTACAGCGAAACCCGAACTAACAAAACTCTCACCGAAGTGAGTATATATAATCGAGGTTTTACCCTCGAGGTGAACTAAATATTCATTAAAAACCGAATAAACCATTTTGGAAACGAAAAGCGTGGGATTGTGTTGCTGAACCGCTTTTGTTTGCAAAATAGCGGTAGATGCCCTTGGTCAATGATGGCGGCTGCGGATTTTATGCAGATTTTTCCATTTGCGACTCGATGCTATAGGATAACTATAGCGAGCAGGAACTAATGGAAAAAGATGCGAAAATACGCGACGCCAAGTATCGGTCAGATGAACACATTACTCCTGCTTACACTCCGACCTATTAAGCTCGGAGATGATATATAAAATTATTATATTAATCTTATATAAACAAAAAAGGCTTCGCATCCGCGAAACCCACTAAATTACAAGCTCTCATCTTAATGATGAGTATATTAAACACCTTACAATGTAAGATGGATTGAACATAAAATATTCATTAAAAACCGAATAAACTACTTTGGAAACGAAAAGCTCAAATCTGTGTTGCCGAACTGCTTTGTTTGCAAAATAGCAGTTCAAGCCCTCGGTCAATTAGTATCGGTCAACTGAACACATTACTGTGCTTACATCTCCGACCTATCAATCTCGTAGTCTACGAGCGACCTTACTCATTTGAAATGATGGGATATCTCATCT
>JAZONS010000021.1:0-33214 GCA_045654585.1 Eubacteriales bacterium | reverse complement strand
ACTTGATAGAAGGTCACTACTCTCTTAAAAATCAGTTTGAGCGTTCTGCTACCAGCATTGGTGCGAACATTAGAGAAGCCAACTATGCACAAAGCAAGGCAGACTTTCTCTCTAAACTTAAAATCGCTTTAAAAGAATGTTACTAAACAGAATATTGGCTCGAGTTATTTATAAAAGCCAAGATGGTCGAAGAATCAAAAGTGAAAAAGCTCTTGCACGACTGCGGAGAACTCCGCCGTATGCTCGTTTCATCTGTTAGTACGTTAAAAAACAAGCAATAAATATCATAACGTTAAAGACGCACACACACAACCGCAACGTAGTTACATCATAGCTCTGAACTTGTAACTAAAAACTGAGGATTTTATTATGTTGGATAGGACACTAAAAATAAAATTCGATCACATCGGAGGTATTCTTCATAATGAGACGCATAATCTCCTGCTTTTTGATTTTTTCTATCATTTTTCTGCTATCCGCCTGTGAGAAAGAAGCCACAATGAAATTTACATTTGAATCTTTGCAAGACGAAAGCTTGATTGTTGGAAGCTGTTATTTTATGGATTTCGGAGAGATGAATTCGGATGAAGATGCCTCGATAGCGCAAGGAAAGCTTCTTTCCGCTTTCGGTCAGCCGCGGTTTACAAGCGAAAATTACGAAAACTCTTTCGAGTATATCATTCGTGCTACCGCAGACAGCGGAGAAAGCGTTATACTGACCGTTTACGGTGTCGGTACCGTTCATATCGGATCAGAGCGAACGGATGATTTCGCAAAAGAGGCTGCAAACGCCCTCATTGAATACGTAAATTCTTTTGCAGCTACGGATTTCAGCCGTACTGTTTATTACTTGGATTTTTGTATACAGATAGATATCCGGGTAAAAGACGGCGTTGCCAAAGTTACCTATCATCAAATATCCCAAAAAAAGGCAGAAGAATTATTTGATAAATTCTATAACTGATTTTTCAATTCCCTTTTTAATAAAGTTTTTATAAACTATGCAGTAAAAATAAAGAAGATAAAACTATCGTTTTTAAACTTTATTCATTAAAATATAGTACAGCAAAGGCACCGCAAACCCAAAAAGTTTGCGGTTTTTTTATTTTTCCTATTGACAAAACCAATACTTCGTGATATGATGTATTACGTAAGGAGGAGTATTGTATGGATATTCAGTTAAAACGCGGTCTGCTAGATATATGCGTGCTTTCCGCTATCAAAAACCAGGATTCATACGGATACAAGATCATAAAGGATCTTAAGCCGTACGTTGAACTGTCAGAATCAACCTTATATACGATATTGAAGCGTCTTGAGCTTGGCGGACTGCTCACGGTGCATACGTCTGAGCACGGCGGAAGACTGCGCAAGTATTATCATATAACGAAAGCCGGACTCGGTCGAATCGAAGACTTCAAGGATGAATGGCGCGAAGTTATGCTGATCTATCAATTTGTTACCAAGGAGGATGAGACACAATGACAAAGAGAGAGTTTATTACCGAGCTTAGAAAAAAGCTCTCGAAGCTTCCCTCACGTGATGCTACGGAGCGCCTCACCTTTTACAGCGAGATGATCGATGACAGAATTGAGGACGGTGTTTCCGAGGAAGCCGCGGTAGCTTCGATTGGCGCACCGCGCGATATCGCTGCGCAAATAATCAGTGAAAGAAAAGTACAAAAAAAGAAAGAAAAGATTCAAAACGGCAGAAAGCTGAAGCCTATCGAGATCGTTCTGCTTATTCTCGGCTCACCGATATGGATCACATTCCTTGCCGTCGGCGTAGCCGTTGTTATAACTATCTTTGCCGTTGTATTAACAGTTAATCTCACACTTTGGGCACTAGAGCTTCCCTTCTTTATTTTCTCTCTACTCTCGCATTATCTGCTCATAGCATGCAAAATGACAACTAAGATTTCCATTTTCCTCATTAAGAAAGTTGCGTTATGGGTAAAAGACTTCTTCATCGGGAAGGAGAAAATGAGCAAATGACAAAGCAAGAATTTGAGCATAATCTCAAAAAAAGACTTCGCGGCTTACCCACTCGCGACGTTGAAGATCAACTGACTTTTTACTCCGAGATGATCGATGACAGAATGGAAGATGGTCTTCCGGAGGAAGTTGCAGTTGCCGATATCGGTACAATTGAAAATATAGCAACGCAAATAATCAAAGGTATCGCTCTCGCAAAAACGCAAAAAGCAGCGCCCGAGAGAAAAAACTCTCTTAAGTTTTGGGAGATTCTTTTCATCGTTCTCGGCTCGCCTCTCTGGCTTTCCATTCTGGTCGCTGCGTTTGCGATAATGATTTCTATTTATGCTGTGCTTTGGTCGCTCGTCGTGTCCTTATGGGCTGTTTTTATATCACTCGCGGCAAGTGCCGTCGGCGGAGTTTTTCTTTGTATTGTGCACATAATAGGAGAAAACGCAATTACGGGCTTTGTAATATTAGGCGTAACTTTAATTTGCGCAGGTCTTGCGTCCTTTATGCTGGTCGGCTGTATAGCGACAACAAAAGGAGCTCTGAGCCTTACGGTAAAAATCGGCACAACCATCAAAAATTGCTTTATAAAAAAGGAGAAATATTATGAGTAAAGTATCAAAGCGCATGCTCCTCGCGGGAACGGTGCTTATATTGCTCGGCAGTATAATATTAGCATTTACCGCTTGCTCGGCGGGATGGGACCCCAAAAATCTCGGTACCGCAAAGTATGAAACGAACACTCACGAAATCTCCAAAAGCTTCGATAAAATATCAATGAACACAGATACCGCAGATATAGACCTTCTCCCCTCAGATGATTCCTCTTGCCGTGTGGTTTGCCATGAGAGTTCAAAAACAAAGCACGAGGTTTCCGTTAGTGACGGTACTCTTACAATAACAGAAGTTGACACGCGGAAGTGGTACGATTATATCAGCATTGGCTTCAATGAAACAAAAATAACACTTTATTTACCAGAAGAAAATTATAGCTCACTCAAAATAAACGAGAGCACCGGAGATATCGCTATACCGGAAGATTTAAAGTTTGAGAGCATTGATATTGAACTTAGTACAGGCGATGTTAAATGCTTTGCTTCTGCCACGGGAGCTGTAAATATCACTGCGAGTACGGGCAGTGTTTCTATAGAAAACGCAAGTATGGAAGCGCTCGATATTTCCGTTAACACGGGAAATATCGACGTAGCAAACGTAAACTGTGGCATTTTAACTGCAAATCTCAGCACGGGTAAAGCTGTCATCACAAGCGTTGCGTGCGAAAGCTTCACGTCTGAGGCAAGCACGGGTGACGTTACTCTTGAAAAGGTTCAAATAGCAAACAATTGCTTGATTGAACGCAGCACGGGTGACGTTAAACTCAAAGATACCATAGCGGGAGTGCTCACCGTCACAACGGATACCGGTGAGGTGAATTTTGAAAGCTCGGATGCGGCAGAAATTACCGTAAAAACAGACACGGGTAAGGTCCACAGCAGTCTGCTTACAGAAAAAGTGTTTATAATCAGAACCGATACAGGCAAGATAGACGTTCCCGAAAGCATCTCCGGTGGAAAGTGCAAGATTACGACCGATACGGGAGATATCAGAATTACGCTAGGCTGATTTTTTCAAACAGTATACTTTTTCCCCGAAACACATTAAGTACCACGAATAATAAACTTAGGCATCTTTTGCGCAAAACGCTTTGGATGCCTTTTTATTTAATCCGACACAAATATGTATTAATCCTCATCTTTCGCTTGCAAAGAATTAAGGTTTATGTTATACTTTAAAATAGTATATCTCTTGAAGTTTTATACGAACAACGAATGGAGGATTTGTTTTGGAAAACGGCAACATATTTTTTATCTCTCACAGAAGTAAAGATAACGTTCACGCTTTGGAATTATATAACCTTTTGCTCGAGATCAATCCCGAATGGAACGGAAAAATCTTTCTTGACTGTTGCGAAAAAAAGCCTCTGGAGAGCCACGACGAATGGCGATCAAGGATGTTGAAAGAGGTTGCTAATTCTCGCCATCTTATTTTTGTCACAAGCTCTGTTGATTATGTAAAAGAAGGTCACGGTTGGCTATATGAAGAGATATCACATTTCCACAATTTAAAAATTGAAAGAATAGAGCTTAACCGAAACGAATATAACGTAAGTTATTTTGGAATATTTCTCTGCGAATGCGATTTTGAAAATACACTATTCAACGATTCCTTACGCGGTAACGAGTACAGACAGATGCTACAGCGTCCCGAACATCTCATTCTCGGAGCAGAAGCTAGTATTGCATCTGCAAAAGAGCGGATAAAAGAGAAAGTACTGTCAACGATATCAGGAGATGATTTTGATGACACCGCTGCGCTCATACTTGATAAAACCAGAGAATATGCAACAAAAAAGAGTCTGAGCGACTTTATGTTTAACAGAGATGCTATAGACGATGCACTGATTCCTTCTATTTATACCAACGAGAGAATTTTAAGCTTCCTACAGTTTTCCGAGCTCACTCAAAATAGCAGCGTCGCGCTTTTGGGTAGTGAGGGCGGATGCGGAAAAACCACACTTCTCACAAAACTATTCTTGGATTATCTTGACCGCGCCAACGTTCAGGATCCCCGTAGTATGATCCCTCTCTACGTTGATGCAAAAAGCCTTTTCGGTGAAAATCACCTTATTCTCCGTTATCTCGCAAAAGCGCTTTTCGATGAGCATACCGCAACGACGAACATCAGCACAAGCGCTAATGTAGGCTTGCTTGATTATGAATTCTCCAAGAAAAATGAAGTTCCTCGCTATTTACTTATTATCGACGGGTACAATGAAATTCCCGAACGCAGTATACACTTATTTGATCGCGAATTAAACGCGTTTTTACAAGGGGGAAGATATTCAAACGTCAGAGTGGTTATTTCTGGCAGGCATTTAGGTAATCATTTGCCCGAAGGATCGGTCGAGCACGTAACAATATTCCATCTTGAAAACAATGCAATTTCCGCTTACCTGAAAAACAAGGGACTTTTACATAATACTCTTAAGAATTCTCTTTTAAGAATCCTGTCTATCCCTATGTATCTGAAATTATACGCGGAAACATCTTCTAACGAAAAGATAAAGACAAAAACAGATCTTTTGCGCGCTTTTATAGCATGGCAAGAGGAAAAGGATGCAAGCTCGGAAGCCATTGACAGAAAAAAGGCCCTTTACAGTCTGATTTTAAAGCACGTTCTTCCTATTATTGCTTACAAAATGTTGCTCGAAAATTCAAAAAGATCAGCCTTTCTGCTGACACGTGAAGAGCTTGAGAATATCGTATCCGAGGCATACTCATTGATACGCGATACATCATATAAGAGATATTACGGCAGCGAATACAGAGAGCTTTTACGTATATCAGAGCTTGATCAATACGATGAGCTGGATTTATCCGATTTCGTTTTTGAGTATCTTGTAAAAAAATGCAAGCTTTTACGTCAAAACAATGATAGCTTGGATTTTATTCATCAGATATACCGTGATTTCTTCTGCGCCGGTTATATTTCCGAATTCATTAAACGCTACCCGGAAGACGCAAAAAAATGCGATTATCTTTCAAAAAAGCTTATGGACAGAGATATAATCGAATTTGTCGCAGAGTTGCTCTGTGAAGAGGGACCATCGTTCAATTCCGCAAACGACGTATGGGATTATTCTTGCAATAATAACTCTAAGCTTTTGCCTCTGCTTGATATCAACAGAGGAATGTCCGATCCTGAATCCACTACAGTCATAGCGAACATTGTCAGTATGCTCAGATATGCACGTCACGACGATCTGTCAGGACTTGATTTTTCCGATCTTGACCTAACCAAGTCCGTTCTAAGCGGCGCTATGTTCTTTAAGTATGACAAAAGCAAACAATATTCAACCACGTTTGCCGGATCGGTAATAAACAGAGAAAATTTATTTTCAGAGAATCATTTTGATGAAATACTTGCCGGTTGTACAAACGACAAACTAGCCGCTTGTATCGATTCAGACGGAGTTATCAAGCTTTGGGACAAGACTTCATCCTCGTCATTCCCTGTAAAAGTTATAACCGACTTAAGATATTCCGTTTTAAAACTTCTCTTCGGCAATGACAACAGAAACCTTTTAGCTATGACGGCTCATGAGATAATTGATATTCCGATCCCTTGCGAATTTTCGAGCAAGGCTGAGCCTAAAATCATATTTAAAACGGCAAAAAGACTTCGGGATATTAAAATTGACGAAAACGGAAGCATCCTATTTACGACCAACTTGAATTCGTTCAATTATAAGAGCATAAACGCGCCGGATGCCCCCGATTCATCCAAATTTTACGGAATAAACTCCGCAGCGGCCGTTAATAAAGCGAAGGACCGTCTCGCTTTTGGATACATCGCAGGTTACGAAAGCTTGATGATCTACGATTATATACCCGATGCCGAAGTCTGGAGAGAACGAAAGTTCGGTTATTCCGCCATACTTGACAGCTTTTTTGCGGAAATCGAGGAGTTTTTCAAAAAAATAAAGCTTTATTACCTTTTCCCTACCAACAACGTACTATACGACGAGCGCAAAAGCTTTTTCGCTTATATGCAGCATCAGTTCGAGGATTGTACGCACGATCATAACCGCATCCCGACTCTTGTGGCGGACAGATGTACAGCACTTATATTTAAGGAAAAAAATATAACGCTACGCCCGTATCAGGCGGAAGAATTAAACCGTATCGTTGCAAAATACGAAACCATTTTGAAAGAAAACCTGCTTAATAATAACTTATTAATGCTACTTTCAGGAAGAAAAATAACCGGTCTTTCTTTCAAAAAAGACAGCAACATTCTCCTTGTTTCTTCGGTGATCAACTACAAAGAAAAGCTGGAATACGCAAAGGATACGAGAAAACTATACAAAAATAAAGCTTGCGACAACCTTATTCTTGAATTAAACACAGATACATTTGAAACAAGACTTATAACACGTTCAATAAGCGAATATCCCTTGCAAGCATCTTATTGCGGCGATGACATTATCGTTTTGAGCAAGTACCACTTTGCCGTCTATGATGAAAACGGCAATGATACGGTGCATATTACAGCTAACCCAAAATCAATATATAATTTCATTTCCCCTCCAAACAAGGATTCATTTTACGCAATATCACCTCATTTTATATATGAATTTAACAAAGAGCTTCGTTGCATAAAAAGCATGTACAACGTATTCAATACCGTTAACCTCTCTTACAACATAGATGCTCACGGTAAGGATTATTTGGCGGTAAAAAAGACTTTGATCAGCGACTCTAATGAAACCAAAGTCAAAGTATTTGACCTTGATACAGGTAGATTTTACTTTATCGACAATGGAGATTTTACACTCACCCCCGAAGACTCCTTCGCAAGCGTTGATAATATGAAATTCAAGTTATGCTCCGAAAAGCTCGTATCTTTTGAAAATAATATTAAAAAAGCCGAGATAGAAATCCCATATAAGCTTTTCGTTTGCGGTTGCGATTTCAGAAACGTGCGTGGCAATATATACGATTCTCGCTACATGAGAATACTTTTTAATATGGGCGCTTTAACTGACGAACTCGAAATACCTGAAACAACAGTAGCAATGAGCAATGAGGTCTTCGTACCGTCCAGCGCTGCTCTTTCATTGCCGGAAGGTCTTGAGGACAAGTACACCCCCTACTCCGCTTTTGAAAATATGACGCTTGAAGATAATTGCTTTTTCAATGATACGGTAGGCGGAAACAGTCTTTACGTACAAAAGACATGGGAGCTTATCCATCGCGGCTCGTTTTCAATGAACGATCTTGAAGAATCAGATTATTCTATTCTTGAATGGATAAACAGTTTTGGGTTTGCCCTCGCTCCAATGATAACAAATCTCGTTGAGGCGGGCATCATAGAAAAACCTACTCGCTTCAGCGATGTAGGAAAGCGTCTTGCCGGACCGCTACACCGAAGCTTCAAGCTTATTTTCCGCTCCCAGTTTTGCGATGGCAACGTAAGAAAAAATACTCCAATATACACAGTTTGCTCCCCTTATGGTTCTAAGCTTCTTGAGCACATTACCGGTCATAGAAAAAGAAATCCTCTTACTATATCCTGCGATAAAATTCCTATCGCAGAATTATCGACCGAAAGAAGAAGGACCTACGTACGTATCAGTAACCAGCATAGAATCAGATCTATAAGAATGACGCTCGCTCTTAACCAGTGGTTTGCGCTCACAGCCCGCAGACACAAGCAGTTTATTAGTGATTACTCTCTATACTCAATTTTTGATACGGACAACCACTTTGAAGGCAGAGCAAACGTTCATGCTTACATACAACTTGGCAATCAAGCATTTTTTGCCCAGGCATTCAGGGCTATCGGAGATACGAAGATCACAGACGAACTCGTAGATAAGTTGCAGAGACTTTGCATCCTTGCTACATTTTACCGATCGCTTATTCGTTACGATCAACAGCTTAACACATTAAAGAAACAACCTATAATCGTTTTGATATGCGAAGACTACGATCACTGCGTATTGTTGAATTCATTGGTTGAAAATATATATCCAAACGTTCGTAAGCTATTCACGTTCGATACTTTGCTTAACGATCAAGAAGCCTTCAACGGTGCGGGTAACTATTTTGAGTTCGTTACAGGAGTTCCCCACTCTGTAAAGCTTGAGGATCTTATTGATAACTGATCTCTATTTCCCGATCATCACGGCGGACACGCATATCAAAATGCGTTATATCCCACAAACACCAACTACTTTTAAAAGGAAAAAAGAAATGATCAAGCTTTGTATTTTTGATCTCGACGGCACCGTTCTTGACACGATACATACTATCGCCTACTACGCAAACAGTGCGCTGGTACGTCACGGGGTCGAGCCAATTGAAACAAATGAATATAAGTACCTCGTCGGCACGGGTATGATAAATCTTATTAAAAAGATGCTTGCTTTCCGTGAGTGCTACACAGAAGAGCTTTTCGAAAAGGTACTTCACGATTATGATAGCGCATACAATGCCGACGTCAGCTATAAGACCGAGATATTTGATGGCTTGCTAGAAGTCCTCGACTCACTCAAAGCTCTCGGACTAAAGTTGGCGATAGTATCGAATAAGCCCGATTATCCGACACGGTTGGTGGTTAACAAGCTTTACGGAGAGAATTATTTCGACTTTGTTACAGGGAAACGCGAAGGTATGCCTCTAAAGCCCAATCCTACCGTCGTATATGACGTTATGAAAAAGTTTGAAGTAAATAGCGAGGAGTGCATTTACGTTGGTGATACTGCAACCGATATGCATACAGGCAAAGCAGCAAATATTTACACGGTTGGCGTTCTTTGGGGCTTCAGAGGTGAAGAAGAGCTCCGTCTTGGCGGCGCTGATATAATCGTAAGCGAGCCGAGCGAGCTTTATTCGGCTATAAAAGAACAGTATGACAAGTCACTTTAATTCGGAGTAAGAAAAAATGAATCATATCATTATTAACAGGCATTGGCTACTTTCTCTGATAGGTGATTTTATTTGCTATTATATAGGAATAAATCTATTTATCGAGCCCACAGGAAGTGACATTGGCTTTGGCGTATTCTTTATTATTCTCGGAATAATATTGACTCTTTGTATTTTATTCGTCTTCCCCGTCTTTGCAATTATCGGCAAACTCGGTATTTCTTTTTATTATCTTATTTTTATGAGAGATAAGTACCTTTGGGAAAACGTTTACGCTCTGACGGTAGAATATCCCTCAAGAAAAAGAATTCCGATTTTGCTCGATAGCTTTAAAATACACGGCACGTCGGAAAATAAGCATCGCTTTTTTATGACGGGACAGATCTCAAGATCCCGTCGCGCAAGAAAGCTTCTCGAGCGTTACAGTAAAGACAAAATTGAAGGCTTTTTCTTTGATGATATCAAAAATTCTATCAAAGAGCGCAAAGAGAAAAAGCTAAAAAAAGAACAGAAAAAGTTAGAAAGAAAAAGAAGAAAACGCAGAAGAAAGTAATCACAAAGCAAACGAATGTTTTCAAAAGTAGAATATAATACAAAAAACATAAAGAAAATATACTTGTGATTTTATTTTTATTAATGTATACTTATATTAATACGTTTGTTTTTAATCAGCAGTTTGCGAGGTCAAGAAAATGAAAAGCTTGAATGAATTACTTACACAAGGTTACGTAAAATACTCGGATTTCGGAGCTATCGGAGATGGCGCAACGGATGACTTTGGCGCTATCTTCGCTACTCACGAATTTGCAAACGCGCACGGTCTTGACGTTTTTGCCGACGAGGGGGCTACATATTATATTCACGTTTTCGACAAGCCTGTCTTTATCAAAACCAACACCGACTTTACAGGCTCAAAGTTCATTTTAGATGACAGAGGCTCTGAGGTTTTTGAGCATCACAATATTCCTTTATTCCTTATAGAAAGAGATACCGAACCTACGAAGTATGACAAAGAAGAAATCGACTTGCTATTTCCTTCTGCAAGTCTCAGCGAGGGGGCAGCTTACATCCCCTGGCTTGACGGTAGGCTTGACGGCAAAAAACTTATTATCTTCTATAATGACGAGCGGCTCGATTTTATCAGATTCGGCGGAAACGTTAATACGAGCATACGAACTGACTGCCTTCTAGTTAATGCAGACGGCAGCATAGATGAGTCCACTCCCGTTAATTTTGATTTTGACAAGATCACGAGAATGGAGATATTCAGCATCGACGATAAGCCTATCACGGTAAAGGGCGGTTATTTTGAAACGATTGCTTGCAGCGTAGTAGCTGATACGGATTATGAGAACAAATGGTGCGGCTACGTACGGAAGTTCAAGATAAGCAGACCCAATACGACGATACGTGATATGACGCACAAAGTCATAGGTGAGCCGGATATTCCGAACGAGGGCTACGGAAGAAGCGAGGACGGCAAGCTCAGACAAAGCTACCCCTATTACGGTTTTCTATTTTTCTACAACACCTACAACTCGCAGGCTATTAACGTAGGACTCAACGGACACACGACCTACTTTGAGGATAAATCCACCGCCGAAAATCCCATCGCCATGGGAAGCTATGACCTAGTTATTGAGTATTCAAGCCACGTAAGATGCGAGGGATTGACAAACGGAGTACCGATCCGAGATACACGCTATTGGGGTATCATGTCCTCAAACGGAGTAAAAAATCTTGAATTTATAAACTGTTCCCTCTCCCGATTCGATGCTCACTGCGGATTTTGGAATGCAAAGCTCATTGGCTGCGAGTTCGGTCAAAGCATCAACCTTATCGGCGGCGGAAGACTTGAAATTACCGATACCGTACGCGAGGGCGGCTCATACTTTATCCGTTTGAGAGGTGACTACGGAGCAACGTTCAAGGGGGACGTAATCATAAAGAACTGCAAATACCTCGGATATAAGACCTATCGCGGAAATTATACGGAAAAGAAGCACGATAATTATATGGTACTTATTTATTCGGGCTTCCCACATCACAACGAAGCAGCGCTGAATTGGGACTTTGGATATCCCTGCTATATGCCAGAGAATCTTTACGTGGAAAACCTCGAGCTTCCCTTCCCCGACGTAACCTACGTATACAGTCCGCTTGCCGACGTATGCTTCTCGAAGGATATTCCTCACCCATATGCGAAAACCAAGAGTATCACCTTCAGGGGTATGAAGCCTATTAAGGTTTGCCGCGACGAGGAATGCGCGGAGCTGCTCAAGATACCCGTTAACGTCGAATAATAGCTTTTATTTTGTTTTATATAACGATCCCCCCGGAATTTCTTTACTCATCTGCGGAAACTCCAAGGGGATTGTTTTTTATTTAAGCACTGCTTTACATAGGTAAAATTTTATGATAAAATATTTTTGTTAAACGCAACCGACCGCATCTTTTTTCTGTATAGTAGGATGAAGGACCTTCAAAACATGGTGGTGAGAATATGACGGATGAAAAAATAATAGATCTTTTCTTTGAGCGAGATGAAGATGCAATTAAAGAATTATACTTATTCGGATGAATACAGACAAAGGATCTAAAAATCTCACGCAAAATTATGTTTCAAAATTCGGTTATTTTATATTTACGGAAAAAGCTATAAACTGACGGAATCCGAAGCTGAAATGCTGAAGGAAATAATCGAGCGTTAATTATGTTATATACAAAAAAGAGAGAACAGATCGGTTATGCACCGAAACGTTCTCTCTTTTTTCTGTTTTTTGTAAAGCAGAAATCGAATCTGCGGGATTGCCTCAAAAGTTATTCTGCTTCTACGGGAATTGCCTTTAGAACGGTTGATTCCTCACCCTTAGTAGTTATCGGAATAATATCCATATTCTTGTATATTATTTTCTCAGTAACGTGGTGATAATGCTTATAATTGTTTACAAAACGTGTGTTTCCAAGTTCGGGATAGATATAAAGATTACCTGTTGCTCCGTGAGTAAATCCGTCGATCGTTATAGTCTTAGGAAGATATAATTCATAACCGAAGTCCCAGTTATAGAAGAGCTCGTGATTGGAGCTTCCACCGGGAGAAAGGATAAACGCCTCGGGTACTTTCTTTTCCGCATCGTAAGTTCCGCCTCTTACGGAGTCGTAATCACAAACACCGTCAAGTCTGCAGTTCTTCAACACAACGTCGCCCTCGAAGCTTCCGCCATAGTCACCTCTTATCGCCAAGAAATAACCCGTGACCGTCTTGGTTACGTTCTCGCAGTAAAGCTTACCGCCACCCGTGATATTAATCGAGTGACCTAAAGTGCAGTCAATAATAGACGTATTCCAGAATCCCTGATGCGCATCGAAGCGGTTCATATAGCAATCCTTGAGAAGTATATTCTTACAGTTGTTGCTCGCCATAATTCCCCAATAGCGTCTATCTCCCAAGGTTTCGGGGCGAAGCTGCTTTATGCCTATAAGCGAAAGATGGTTGCAGGAGTGGAAATACATATCATAGCTTCCAAGAGGAACGGGTGCGGGAACTACTCCACCCGTGGATACAGTTGCGGGCTTATCCTCGTAATACGTAGTGTGAGTGGTAAGAAGACAGTCTTTTACCGTGATATTATTTGCATTTTTTCCTACAATGAAACCTGCGTAAGGATAGCTCTCACCTCTGTTACCGTATCTTTTCGCAAGCTCGTCGCGAGTTTTATCAAGCTCGGGCTCATCTATCATTCTGTGAGATATATTCTCGATAGTTACGTTTGCACGCTCAACAATGAAGCCTCTTGTATATCCGTGCCATCTGCCAAGAAATCCGGTCTCTTTAACAGTGCGGCAGCAAATAGAAGCAAAATTGCCGTTTTTGACGGTTATCGGCATTTCGTGCTGAGGGAATATTTCTATTGAGGTTATCTCGTCAAATTCATAAGCAATATCAGAGTCGGGTGCGATAGTACCGTCCTTTGCTACCTCAAACATATCGTGGCGCGGAATTCCGCGGTTCTCATTCGAGCCAAATCGCACGAAGTCACGGTGTTTTTCGTTAGTTACTCTGATAAACGCATCCTCGGTAAGAACGGGCGCGAGCCATTCAAGCTTCGTATCGCCTCTCTTGATCGTTCTTCCTTCACCGATTGCAGAGATAAGCTCTTCGCCAACAAGCATACGTCTTGACTTACGTCTTAATGCAAAAAGATATACGCCTCTATACTGATATGCGTTTGCTACGTTATCGTTAATTATGAAATGCGACCCATTCCAATCGACGTCATAGTCAATCGGAATCTCATGCGTGAGCTTTTCGCCGACGTAATACGTGGCATCGCTCTTAGTCTTTACCATAAGACCGTGCTCATTCGCGTAAAGATGGGCGGCCTCAATCGCGTCGAAATCATCTGCTACTCCGTCGCCAATTGCGCCAAACTCTTCATAAGTTACATACTTCTTATCTGACATTTTGTCCTCCTTTACTGCCTATTGGCAATAGTGGGTACTCTTATACAAAGCTACCCAAATTTTTATGGTCTACAAAATACAAAGAGCGAATAGATCATTATTTTTACCGCTCAAGTATACTATAACACAAATAAAAGATAAAAGCAACCTAAAAAAATATTTTTAACTTACAATTTTTCAAGGAAACCGTGTATCAGGATTTTCTGAAGCCTGCAGGAGTTTCCCCTTTGATGCGCTTAAACGTTTTGATAAAGTAACTGAGATCGTTAAATCCTGTCGCAAAAGCAATATCAGTAACACTCACATCGGTCGAAAGCAGTTTTCTCGATGCTTTTTCAACACGGTATGCCACAAGATATTCAACGGGAGTCTTTCTCGTCATACTTTTGAAGAAGTGGCAAAAATATTTTGGTGACATTGAAGCTACCTTTGCCATATCCGAAAGGGTTATCTGTTTATCATAGTTCGAGCGTATAAAACTTAACACGCACTTAAGCTTCGCTAGGTTTTTATCCTCGGGAAGCTCGCCTATCGATGCAGCGGAATAAAGCTTCATATCAATAATTGCGGCAAAAAGTGAATAAAGCGCACTGATTATCGAAAACTTATTTGCCGTCAAAGTAAATCTCGACTCTCCATCGGTCTCCTCAAGCTTTATCATCGCATCAAAGATCGCGTTTACCGAAGAAAGAAATGAGTTATCCTCCGATTTATGATATTCCTTTACAACGTATTCGCCGTTAAGCATACCGTCGATAAAGAATTTGCATCCGCTATCCTTTATCTCGAGCATTTCCGTGTGCAGAACGACACATTCGTATACGCAATCGTAGGCGGGAGCTGCTCCGTGTACCGTCTCGGAATTTACAAAAACAACATCACCTGCTGTGGCAATATACTCGTTATTGTAAAGTTTTACGTTCAATTCTCCACTTATTATACGAATTATCTCTATATGCGAATGCCAATGAGATGCCATTTCAAATCGTGTGTCATCCTTATCAATATGATAAAATGCGATAGGAAAGTCCTCTGTTCCGTGCTGTTTCAACTCTCTGTAACTCATTTTGGGTGCTCCTCTTTTGATGCAGAACTGAATATAATTATACTTTTTACCATTATATCACTAGTAAGATATAAAAATCAAGTATATAATCGTATTATAAAAATAAATTATTGAGAGGATACAATTATTATGGCAAAATCAAGACTTATCGGCGAATATCCCGTTATAGGTATCAGACCTACAATCGACGGCAGACGTGGTGCACTTAAGGTAAGAGAATCTGTCGAAGATCAGACTATGAATATGGCTCGCGCGGCAGCAGAGCTTATCTCGTCCAATGTAAAATATTCAAACGGCGAGCCCGTTAAAGTAGTTATTGCTGACACTACGATAGGTAGAGTTGCCGAGGCGGCAGCTTGCGCAGAAAAGTTCAAAAAGGCAGGAGTTGATATAACCCTTACGGTTACTCCCTGCTGGTGCTACGGCTCTGAAACTATGGATATGGATCCCATGACTATAAAGGCGGTATGGGGCTTTAACGGCACGGAGCGTCCCGGCGCGGTTTATCTTGCGGCAGTGCTTGCAAGCCACGCTCAGAAGGGACTTCCCGCATTCGGCATCTACGGCAAAGACGTTCAGGATGCTGACGCTACAGATATTCCCGATGACGTTGCGGAAAAAATACTCCGATTTGCAAGAGCATCTGTTGCAGCAGCTACGATGAGAGGTAAATCCTATCTGCAGATCGGTTCTGTTTGTATGGGTATCGGAGGTTCGATCATCGATCCCGCATTTATGGAGGAGTATCTCGGTCTTCGCGTTGAATCGGTTGACGAGGTAGAGATAATCAGACGAATGACCGAAGGTATTTACGATGAAGCTGAGTATCAGAAAGCGCTTGCGTGGGCAAAGGAAAAATGCAAGATCGGATTTGATAAAAACCCGAAGGAGCTTCAGAAATCCGATAAAGAAAAAGAAGAGCAGTTTGAATTCGTTGTTAAGATGATGTGCATCATCAAAGACCTAATGAACGGAAATCAGAATCTTCCTGACTATGCCGAGGAGGAAAAGGTCGGACACAACGCTATCGCCGCAGGCTTCCAAGGACAAAGACAATGGACAGACTTCTATCCAAACTGCGACTTCCCCGAGGCAATGCTCAACACCTCGTTCGACTGGAACGGCGCAAGAGAGCCTTATATTCTCGCAACCGAAAATGACGTTCTCAATGGTCTTGGAATGCTTTTCGGTAAGCTCCTCACAGGACGTGCGCAGATGTTTGCCGACGTTCGTACTTATTGGAGTCCCGACGCAGTTCGCCGCGCAACGGGCTATGAGCTTGAGGGCAAAGCCAAGGAGTCCGACGGATTCATTCACCTCATAAATTCCGGCGCATGCTGTCTTGATGCTTGCGGAGAGGTAAAGGATGAGAACGGAAACGGAGTTATGAAGCCCTGGTACGAGATGACTGAGGCTGATTGCGACACAGTTATAAAGTCTACAACATGGAATATGGCAGACCTCGGATACTTCAGAGGTGGCGGATACTCTTCAAGATTTCTTACCAGAAGCGAAATGCCCGTTACTATGATAAGACTCAATCTTGTTAAGGGACTCGGCCCCGTGCTTCAAATAGCAGAGGGTTATACCGTCAACCTGCCCGACGATGTTTCCGATACGCTCTGGAAGAGAACCGACTACACCTGGCCTTGCACCTGGTTTGCTCCAAGACTCACCGGTGAGGGCGCATTCAAGAGCGCCTACGACGTTATGAACAATTGGGGCGCAAATCACGGTGCTATCAGCTACGGTCACATAGGCGCAGATCTTATTACTCTCTGTTCGATGCTCAGAATTCCCGTTTGCATGCACAACGTTCCCGAGGAGAAGATATTCAGACCGGCAGCATGGAATGCATTCGGTATGGACAAAGAGGGACAGGACTACAGAGCTTGCGCGGCATACGGTCCTCTCTATAAAACAGTTAAATAATTAATTCACCACGGAAAGGAGCGGAATAAATGACTAAAAAAATCCTTTTATCCGCATCAAAGAATCAGTATAAGGCGAATATGCACTGCCACAGTACCTATTCGGACGGAAAACTTACTCCCGAGGAATTAAAAAGAATATATAAAGAAAACGGCTACAATATCCTTGCGATAACCGACCACTGCGTGCCGAAAAATCATACGGAGCTTTCCGACCGTGACTTCCTGCTTCTTACAGGCTACGAAGCATATATCCGTCCGGATAAGAACGGTAACTATAACGCTTTTGCACCCGAAGTGCATTTAAACCTTTTCGCAAAAGATCCAAAAAACGAAACGCTTATCTGCTACAACAGGGGATATACAAAGTATATTCCGGCGGATAGGCACGGCGAGCTTTGCCGTGCGGGTGACGAGCGCACGCGTGAATTTACCGTTGAATATATCAACGAGTTTATCGACACCGCTATCAAAAACGGATATCTCGTATCTTATAACCATCCCTATTGGTCAATGGATAGCGAAGAGCGCATACTCTCGTACAAGAATCTTTTAACGCTTGAGCTTTATAACACCGGATCATATTTGGCAAACAATCTTGAAAACGCAGAGATGCTCTACGACAAAATGCTTCAGCACGGAATAAGACTCGGCTGCCACGCCGGTGACGATAACCACAACTCAAAGCCGCTTGACAGCCCGTACAGCGACAGCTTTATGTTTTACACTATGATACTTGCCGATGAGCTTGAGTATTCATCCGTTATCCAAGCGCTTGAAGAAAAGAACTTTTACGCATCAAGCGGACCGCGCATTAACGAGATAAGTCTTACCGAGGACGCCGAAGGCGCTGTCACAGTACACGTTGAATGCTCTCCCGCATCGAAGTTCTTTATGTTCTACGGCTCGAAGGCTCCGAGGCATATACGCTTACCTAAGGGCGAGTGCGCGACCTCGTTTGACTTCCCTCTCCATAAGGATGCTAAGTATTTCCGCATTTCCGTCTACGATGAGGAAGGCAACGTTGCAAATTCGCGCGGATTCTTCCGCGATGAGTGGCAAAATTAATATTTCACATTTAAAATATACTTACTCTGCGCTTTAATTTTTTAGTCTTATTTTATATTTTTTGCATATCATCTATTGCAATTGGACAATTTATGTGATATAATAGTGTGTCAAAAAGTGGGCGGTACTAAGTCCGCCTTAATCCAAACCAGCTTCCCCGTACAGTTTGTGCGGTATATGAAAGGAAATCCAGATGGAAACAAAAGAACGCAGAGTCGGAACGGTATCAAGAGGTATCCGTTGTCCCATCATCCGCGAAGGTGATAACCTTGCAACAATAGTAACCGAAAGTGTGCTTGAGGCCGCAAAGTGCGAAGGCTTTTCCTTGCGTGATAAGGACGTTATTTCACTCACCGAATCAATAGTTGCGAGAGCTCAGGGCAACTATGCTTCCGTAAACGATATTGCAACAGACGTTAAAAACAAGTTTGGCGGCGGAACAATAGGCGTTATCTTCCCTATTCTTTCCCGTAACCGTTTTGCTATATGCCTTAAGGGTATCGCTATGGGAGCTAAAAAAATAGTTCTTATGCTTTCCTACCCCTCTGATGAGGTCGGTAACGAGCTCGTAAGTCTTGATAAGATAGATGCTGCAGGCGTAAATCCTTACAGTGACGTTCTTTCTCTCGAAAAATACCGCGAGCTCTTCGGTGAAAACAAGCATGAGTTCACCGGTGTTGACTACGTTGAGTATTACGGCAATATTATCCGCGAGGCAGGCGCTGAGGTAGAGATAATCTTCGCTAACAGAGCGCAGACTATTCTTAACTACACAGACAAGGTTCTTACCTGCGATATTCACAGCCGCGCACGCACAAAGCGCATACTCAAAGCGGCAGGCGCTGACGTCGTTCTCGGTATCGACGATATAATGACGGAATCGATAGACGGCTCGGGATATAACGAAAAGTATGGTCTCCTCGGCTCGAACAAATCGACCGAAGATAAAATCAAGCTCTTCCCCCACGAATGCACCGATCTCGTTTACGATATTCAGAAAAGAATCTTCGACGCAACCGGTAAAAAGGTTGAGGTAATGGTTTACGGTGACGGAGCCTTCAAGGATCCCCAGGGTAAGATTTGGGAGCTTGCGGACCCGGTAGTATCCCCCGCATTCACGGACGGTCTTGTAGGAACACCTAACGAGCTTAAGCTCAAGTATCTTGCCGATAACGATTACAAGGATCTTTCGGGAGATGAGCTTCGTGCGGCTATCTCGAAGAGCATTAAGGAAAAGGGCAGCAATCTTGTTGGTAATATGGCATCTCAGGGTACTACGCCAAGACAGCTTACCGACCTTATAGGCTCGCTCTGCGATCTTACGTCAGGCTCGGGAGATAAAGGCACGCCCGTTGTTCTCGTTCAAGGATATTTCGATAACTACACTAACTGATAATAGGATAAAGAGGCTCGCTGTACGTTTAACGGTGAGCCCCTTTTAACAGGATAAAAATGATTTTAATAAAACAGTACATAGGCGACAAAGCCTTTTACAAAAAGGTATTAACGGTAACTGTTCCGATAATGATACAGAACGGTATAACCAACCTCGTCAATCTACTCGATAACGTTATGGTAGGCAGGCTTGGAACCGAGGCTATGTCCGGCGTTTCTATCGTCAATCAGTTTATTTTTATTTTCAATCTCCTGATCTTTGGTGCAATATCCGCAGCGGGAATATTCACGGCTCAGTATTACGGTCTTAAGGATAATGATGGCGTGCGTCACACGTTTCGCTTCAAATTCCTCATCAATCTTCTTGCCGGAATCATCGGCGTTGCGGTTTTTGTAATATTCAGCGACGGGCTTATCAGTCTGTTTTTGCACGATTCGGGAAATATCGGTAATCTCGAGCTCACACGTGAGTTCGGGCATAAATATCTGAACGTTATGCTTTTCGGTCTTATTCCCTATACTATATCTCAGGTATATGCCTCAACTATGCGAGAAACGGGAGAGACCGTTATGCCTATGCTTGCGGGAATCGTTGCCGTCGTAACAAACTTTGTGCTTAATCTCATTCTTATATTCGGTTATCTCGGAACTCCCGCGATGGGAGTGCGCGGAGCCGCGCTTGCGACAGTCATCTCGCGATTTACGGAGCTTATTATATTAGTGATCTACGCCCATGTCAAAAAGGAGAAGTTCCCCTATCTTAAGGGAGCATACCGTTCATTCAGAATACCCGGGAAACTTTTTTCAACGATAACCGTCAAGGGTATTCCCCTTATGCTCAATGAATTCTTCTGGGCAATAGCTATGACTATGCGTAATCAGTGCTACTCGACCCGAGGACTCGATGTAGTTGCTGCGCAAAATATATCTTCGACAATATTCAACCTATTCAGCGTTGTATATATATCGCTCGGAAGCGGCGTTGCCATAATCATAGGCGCGCTTCTCGGCGCAGGTAAGCTTGATGAGGCTGAGGATACCGATAAGAAACTTATCGGCTTCTCGATAATCTGCGGTGTCGGCGTTTGCGCGTTGCTTTCCATTTCCTCACTCTTCTTCCCGAGCTTCTACAACACCACGGACGAGGTACGCTCGCTCGCATCCTATATGATGATCGTTTCGGCATTGACCATGCCCTTCTGCGCCTTTGCCAATGCAGCTTACTTCACGCTTCGTTCGGGCGGAAAGGTTATGATAACCATTCTCTTTGACAGCTTTTATATGTGGACGGTGGTAGTGCCTACCTGCGCTATATTTGCTTATCTCACAAACATCAGCATATACGTTCTTTTTGCTATCGGGCAAGGAGTCGATATCTTTAAAATGATATTCGGATCAATACTGCTGAAACGGAAAACATGGCTGAAAACTATAGTTACAAAAACCGAAGCAGCAGATATTACATAACAGGGCAAGCTTTCATAATTCACCGTTATATTGACAAAACTCAACATCTATTATATAATAAATACGGCAGTTACCACTGCCGCAAGAAGTTAAAATAAGGAAACATACACTATGGCGTGTTGTCTTACAAAGGAAAAATACGACTATTTCTGCAAGGTTCTCGAGGAGGAGCTCGTGCCCGCTATGGGCTGCACCGAGCCTATCGCGATAGCATATGCCGCGGCGAAGGCAAAGGAAACTCTCGGCTCATTTCCCGAGAGATGCGAAATAGAGGTCAGCGGAAATATCATAAAAAATGCAAAGAGCGTAGTCGTACCTCATACAGACGGAATGAGAGGTATTGAAGCGGCAGTTGTTGCAGGTATTGTCAGCGGAAACGCAGACGCATCGCTTGAGGTTCTCTCAAACGTTACCGAGGATGATATAAAAAAGATGAAGGAAGTTGCGAACACTCTCCCCGTCGTGCTTTCAATGTCCGACTCGGAGCTCGCGTTCGATATCTGCATCTCGCTTTACAATAAAGACGAAAGCTCGTTCGTTCGAATAGCCTCGAAGCACACAAATATAGTTCTTATTAAGAAAAACGGAAACGTTATATTCGAGGGCAAGATAGATCCTCCTCGTGAAAAGAAAAAAGAAGGTCTTTCCGTCGAGGAAATTGTCAAATTTGCCGAGGTGTGCAACGTTGATGACGTAAAACCCGTTCTCGCAAGACAGATAGAGTACAATATGGCAATTGCGAGAGAGGGACTTTCGGGTAATTGGGGTGCTAATATCGGTAAGGTATATCTCTCTTCATACGCAAACGATATAAGCGTCAAAGCAAAGGCTTATGCAGCTGCTGGTAGCGATGCCAGAATGAACGGCTGTGAGCTTCCCGTTATAATCAACTCCGGCAGCGGTAATCAAGGTATGACCGCATCTATTCCGGTGTATATATACTGGGAGGATATGCAGCTTCCAGAGGATATGCTATACAGAGCATTAGCATTATCAAATCTCCTGACTCTACATATCAAGCACGGTATAGGAACGCTTTCCGCTTATTGCGGAGCTGTAGCCGCAGGCGCTTCGGCGGGCGCGGGAATCGCATACCTTCACGGCGGCGGATTCCGCGAGGTTGCTCATACTCTTGTTAATGCCCTTGCTATCGACTCGGGTCTCATTTGCGACGGAGCGAAAGCGAGCTGCGCCGCCAAGATAGCAACGGCAGTTGAAAACGGTATACTCGGCTTCAACCTTTTCCGCTCGGGAAATCAGTTCTTCGGCGGAGACGGTATCGTTAAAAAAGGCGTTGAAAATACCATTGAAAACGTCTGCCGCCTCGCAAGAGACGGTATGAAGGATACCGACCGAGAAATTTTAAATATAATGATGAATACCGAATGCAAATAATAAAATTACCTCGAGCAGTCAGCAGTATTGCTCGGGGCATTTTTATTATAATATTTCAAAATGTAGCCATTTTAAACAAAAAATGCCAAAAATCACTTGACAATTGGTGCAATATGTGCTATAATAACAGTCC
Source organism: Eubacteriales bacterium (assembly GCA_045654585.1). Taxonomy (GTDB): domain Bacteria; phylum Bacillota; class Clostridia; order Oscillospirales; family CAG-272; genus UBA1740. The sequence continues at coordinate 10,820 of JAZONS010000021.1, read as the reverse complement.
AAAGTTGCTATAAATACATTTTTCGTATAAATGTATAGGGCAGCTTTTAAAACAGTGTTTTCATGCTTGGTATAAGCCTGCAATAGGGGCAGGCGTTTCTACTGACCACCGATAATGGTTGACTACCTTGATAATTATCAAGAGTAGTCGTTTTTATTTTGTGCCTAACAATACCGTATATTTAGGTATACAATTTCTCATTAAAATAATATAATGAATAAAACTGTAATAAATAACCTCAGGAGGTGTTTTTTTGAATCCCGCAATTGCTTTTGAAATATTCGGATATATGGGAACGTTTTTAGTTATTCTTTCAATGACTATGACGAACGTTAACAAGCTCCGTTTCTTTAATATATGCGGCTCTGCTATCAGCGCGATCTACGCGGCTGTTTACGGCACGTGGCCGATAGTCGTAATGAACGTTTGCCTTGCATTTATAAATCTTTTTCATCTTATCCGAGGTAAGATAAAAACGAACAACCGGAATATAAAAAATTCCGCAATCGGTTGGACGGAATAAAATACTGAGCAATAAAAGGAGAATAATATGGAACTTTATATAGATGGAAAGAAAATAGTAGCAGAAGCCGAGGAATCCTTGCTTGATCTTGCGAAAAGACTCGATCTGATAAAAGGACGGCTTTCAACCGATCCTATCGTTGCAAAAATAGCAGGTAGAGTTTTCACACTTAACTACATACCCGTGCGTAAAAAAGACCAGACACCTGACAGAAAATCGATACGTACAGCAATGGCGGCATCGGGCGGAATAATCAATCTCATAAAATATACAGATCCCATAGGACGCGATGCATACACAAGAACCGCGCAGTTTATAATCTTTCTAGCGTTGAAGCGACTCTGGCCCAATGCGCAAGGCAGTATGAACTGTACTATCGGTCAAGGGCTTTATTTCAAGGTCACGGGCGCACCCGATTTCTCCGCGAAAAGACTTGAAGAAGAGGTAAAACGCATCACGGAGGAGGACTTCCCTCTCTACAGGCGCAGAATGCAAACGAAGGATCTTATTGAATACTATAAGAGCGTAGGACAAACCGACAAAGCGGAACTCCTTTCGTATAGAAAAAAGGAACGCATTGACGTATATGAAAACAACGGATTTCTTGACTATTTCTACGGAGAAATGGCTCCGTCAACAGGCTTTCTTCGCTCGTGGAATGTGATACCCGCGCCGGACGGATTTATTTTTATCTATCCCGACGTACAGGATCCCGACAGAGTTTCAACCTACCGTGACAGCCCTAATTTCTTCAGTATGTCAAGCGAGAGCAAGCGCTGGTGCGAGCTTATGGAATGCGAAACAGTATCAGACCTCAACAGCCTCGTCAAAAACGGAAAGATAAGAGAGCTTATCAGAGTCAACGAAGCTCTCCATGAAAAGAAATTCTCTATGATAGCGGATATGATATGTGATAGAGGAGCAAAGGCGGTTATGCTTGCAGGCCCCAGCTCATCGGGAAAAACAACGTCCGCAAACCGACTTGCAACTCAGCTCAGAGTGCACGGAAAAAGCCCGATACTCATAAGCCTTGACGATTATTATATCGATAGAGATAAGATAGCGCCCGGTCCCGACGGTAAAATCGACCTCGAGCATATAAACACTATTGATACAGAGCTTTTCGGTAAGCAGCTCTCAGCATTGCTCAGAGGTGATGAGGTCGAGCTTCCAAGCTTCGATTTCAAGCTCGGACGCAGAGTATTTCTCGATCACAAGCTGCGCCTTAAGGATAATTCGGTAATTATAGTTGAAGGCATACACGGCTTGAATCCTGTACTTTTACCAAAGGAGCTTTCTCCGAATCTCATCTTCAAAATGTACGTCAGTCCCCTGCTCCCGCTTTCACTCGACTATCATAACCGTATCCCGACGAGCTACTTAAGACTTTTGCGCAGAACGGTACGCGACTTCGAAACAAGAGGCGCTTCGGTGCAAAGAACTCTTTCTATGTGGGACTCGGTAAGACGAGGTGAGGAAAAATGGATATTCCCCTATCAGGAAAACGCGGACGTTATCTTCAACAGCTCAACACTTTATGAGCTTGCTGTCCTCAAAAAACACATATTCCCGCTCCTAACGGTCATAGAAGCCTCGGATGAATGCTATGATCAGGTAAGAGCAATCGTTAAGATACTGAACTATGTTGACGAAGCCGACGTGGATGACGAGATACCGCCCACAAGTATAGTCAGAGAGTTTATCGGCGGCAACAGCTTTTATCGAAAATAATCTCTGATGTATATTTTTTTAAAACGTTGATATCATTACGCTGATATCCTCACAAACTAAAAATTAACAGCATTTTTATAATAATTGTTTACAAAAAAGGAACAAAAGCTTAAAAAATCTTCAAAGCATTTGTTCCTTTTATATTTAAAATTGTATTTTTAATAAAGATCCTCGTAAATTCCGCCGGGGATAAACTCTCGAATAAGAGAGGTTTCGGGTACTATACTGCTCTCTAGCGCAGGTATTTTTGCAAGAGCGACGGCAACGGTATTTGCATATCCGCTATGCTCGCATACATCTTTGGTCAAAAGCATTTCCGCATAAGGCTTGAGCACGGCAAGCTCAAAATTATGAAATGTATCAAAGCTGAGATCGGCAAGTTTTTTATAAGGATACAGATATTTATCCTCACCGAGAAGAACGTTTTGCCACATTGCTATAGTTCTGTACGCATCGGCAGCTCTGTAAAGATTATCTCTTACCATACGTCTGACAAAACGAAGCTTTCTACCCGAAAGTATGCGCTTTCCGTCCTCGTTTATATTGGTTGAAACACTGACGAACAGCTTTAGCACGTTTTCCTTCGGAAACGGATCTGAAAGAATAGGATTAAGACCGTGAATGCCTTCAATAATAACGCAGCCGTCAGCATAGCTTGGATAGTGCGTTACCTCAACACGCCGCCCAAGCTTGAAGTCATAGGTCGGAACGTCGAATTCTTCACCTGCTATAATGCATCCAAGTGTTTTTATAAGATCGTCAAGATCAAGCGCATACGGACTTTCAAAATCGCGCGTACCGTCTTCAAGACGCGGATATTTCTTATCGTCTGCATCGCGATAAAAATTATCAAGCGATACTACTATGGATTTTTCACCAAGGCTCTTTATTTTATCCGAGATAAGGTTAGCCGTAGTTGTTTTTCCCGAGCCCGACGGTCCTGCAAGAAGCACGACACGTATATTTTCCGATTCGCAAACCTTCTTTGCAACGTCTTCTATTTTTTTAGAGTATTCCAACTCATCCTCTGCAACCAAGGCATCGGGAGTTTTCAATTCATAAAGTAGTTCTGTTAAAGCAAGCTCAGCCATACGCTCTCCTCTGCTTTCTTTAAGTTTAATTGATTATCATATAAAATATATAAAAATTATAGCATTTTTATATCATTTATGCAATATTTTTTACACAAAAATTTAATAAAATCATTAAAAATTATTATTAAAAAATGAAAACGGAGAAACAATGCTTTCCTTGCTTCTCCGTTATATGTAAATGGTTATTAGAATATACCGTCTGTTGCAGCAATATAGGGGTTGTTGCTGATATTCTCAACAGCAGCGGAATTAAGCATATGATAAACGAGATAATCACGAAGATCATCGGGTTTCGCCATATCGTCAAACTTAACGTCCCAAGGACCGACAACGTCGATATAAACGTCACCGTAACCAAGAATGTTCTTCTGAGTGGTAACAGCGGTTACTTCAGGGAATACAGTCTTTTTGGTATGCTTATTGAACACGCCCCATCTCTCAATAACACAGTTATCGTAGAACTCGATATATTTGTGTCTGAGAATGATTATCTGAACTAAGCAGATCATGATCGGGAATACGCACCAAAGACCGAGCACTATCCACCAGTTTGCAAGCCATTCATTTACTATCTTTTCACCGAGGGCGGGAACTAAGAAGTAAAGTGCCGCAACCGTAGCGGGGATCAATATTATCATGAAGAAAACGTTCCACCAGGATAACTTTTTCTCTATACAAATGATTGTGATAGGAACCAAAGCATAAAGCGCAAGAGCAATATACCACGAGCAAAGATCCGGGAACTTTATCTGCATAATGATTATCGCAGCGGGAATAAGAAGCACATAGAACAAAATATTCCACCAATCAAATGCAGGCCAAAGGCTCTTTTTCGCTATATAGTTTGGACTTTGTCTGTAACGAGCCATCTCAAACTCTCCTTATTAGCATAGAATTTAACATTTTAAGTATATCACAAGAAAAATAAAATGTCAACAATATCCATTTTAGTTTTTTTATTTTTTTTGAAAATTTTATTAATAACTGCTGATAGGAAGGTCGGAATTATCCTCACCTTTCTCAATTGCAATTATTTTTACGTAATAGCTCATACTCTCGTTTACGGTTACAAGAACTCGGTCGCCGACCGATTTTCCCATAAGAGCCGAGCCGAGAGGCGACTCCTTGCTGACAAATCCGAGCAAAGCGTTCTGACGCAAGGTAGTAACTATCTGTATCTTTTTTTCGGCATTCATTTTTTCATTGAATATCGTGACTCTGTCGAAAAGAGCTACGGAATCAGATGTTTCTTCTATCTCAATGACCGTAGCGGTTCTTATCATAGCCTCAAGATAACGGATTCTTCCCTCATTTTTACGTTTTTCGCGCTTTGCCTCCTTGTATTCCGCGTTTTCGGACAGATCTCCGAACTCACGTGTACGCTTAAGCTCTGCGCCAAGCTTCGGAGCAAGTACACTTCTTCTGTACTTTATCTCCTCTTCCATTTTTTGAATATCAACCTTTGTAAGCTCGTCGTACATCTTATTTTAAGCTATTGACAATTTCGAGAGTATCTCTCGCGATAACGAGCTCTTCGTTTGTTGGAATAACATAAACCTTGACGGTCGAGTCGGGCGTGGATATTTCGATCTCCTCACCGCGCGTTGCATTCTTGCTCTCATCAATCTTAACGCCGAGGAATGCAAGCTTTTCGCAAACGTAGCTACGGTATTCGGGAGTGTTCTCACCGATTCCGCCTGTAAATACGAGCGCATCTGTACCGCCCATAGCCGCTATATATCCGCCGACAAGCTTGGTAAGCTGATGGCAGTACATCTTCTTGATGAGAATGCATCTTTCATTACCCTCTGCTGCCATCTTGCAGATCTCCTGGTTATCAGAGGTAACGCCGGAAACTCCAAGCATACCGGACTTTTTATTCATCATCTTGTCGATCTCATCAGCAGTGCTGACCTCGCCCTTCTTCATAAGGTAAGGAATTATAGCAGAGTCGATGTTACCGCATCTCGTACCCATCATAATACCTTCAAGAGGAGTAACACCCATAGAGGTATCGAAGCACTTTCCGTCCTTTACGGCAGAAACAGATGCACCGTTGCCAAGATGGCAGGTAACTACGTTAAGCTCGGGGTTGCCGAGAAGTTCACCCGCTCTTGCGCTTACAAATCTGTGCGACGTGCCGTGGAATCCATAACGACGGATCTTGTATTTCTCATAATACTCATAAGGAAGCGCATACATATATGCATAGTCGGGCATTGTCTGATGGAAACCGGTATCAAATACGGCAACCTGAGGAACGTCCATTATCTTCTCGCACTCAATAATTCCCTTAAGGTTTGCGGGGTTATGAAGAGGTCCAAGATCTATGCACTCCTCAATAGTCTTCTTAACGTCCTCTGTTATAAGAACAGAGCCCGAAAGCTTTTCACCGCCGTGAAGAACTCTATGTCCCACAGCACTGATCTCTTTCGCAGAAGAAATAACACCGAGCTTTTTATCTACAAGAGTGTCAAGAACAAGCTTTAAAGCTTCTGCGTGAGTGGGCAAGGATATAGATATCTTATAATCCTCTCTGCCGGGTACCTTATATTTAAATCCCGATTTTCCGCCAATCTCCTCACAAATTCCTTTTGCAATAACAGCCTCGTTTTCCATATCGATAAGCTGGAATTTAAGAGACGAGCTACCTGCGTTTATTACAAGTATTTTCATTGTCTTTTACCTTTCATAAAATATTATTCAAAATTCTCGGGCAGCCTTTCAGCCACCCGATTTTATTGTTTGTGTTATTAAGGCTCTAACCCCTCGGTTCCTTCCGTACCCTCTGTACCTTCGGTTCCTTCCGTACCTTCGGTGCCGCTGCCAGCTCCGTCGCTCTTAGCATAAGTATCGTAGTACTTAGACATGAAGTCGAGGAACTCTGCGTCGGATATCTCATCCTTATCACCGTAATTCTCGATTACGTAATCGGTGAGCTCATCAATTTTTTCGTCACTCATCGAAATGTTATTTTCCGCAAGAGTTTCGGAAATTCCTTTGTTTACATCAGCCTTGTACTCTTCTTCGGTAGCATAATCTTCTTTGTTAAGACCTACAACGCTGTTGATACCTTCTTTAACGTTCGTTACGGTTTCCATCGTATCTTTATCTACACCGGAGTTTTTAAGCAACAAATCCATAGCAACCTCATTACAAGTTGCCGCCATTACAGTAAATCTCGGGTTTGAGTCGAGTATCGAAACCATTCGCTTGAATGCTGAATTTCCGTCAGCATCAACAAGAAGGAAAGAAGCAAACATCGAACTGACTGTTTCTGCCTGAAGCATTCCCTCATCGGAGAAGAGATAATAGATTTGTGAAAGCGTATGGAGGTCACCTTCTACCGTTGTGCTGTCACTCGTCGCGCAAACGTCAAGGAACGCCAAATACAATGATTGCATAGGCTCACCCGCATCAAACGTGAAGGCTCCGCTGCTCGCAGCTTTACCAACCGAGCTTAATGCGCCGGACACTATAGATGTCATTATATGGTCATTTCCAAAAACGCCAATCATTTTATCTATGGTTTCTTTATTGCCATCGGTAAGAGATTTAAAGTTAAAGTCCGCTCCGAGATCTCCGTACAAAACAAACAACTCAAAGAGGTCATCGGCAATCTCGTGTATGCTGACGTCCTCGCCTTCAACCTTGATAGTGGAAAATTTATCGTAAATAAATCCAAAGGCATCGTCAGAGTATTTAAGAACGGGATTTTCTATAACACCGTCAACGTTCTGGTGATATATATTTCCTATAGTGATAGCATTCTGAGAATCGGGATGCTTTTCTTCGGACACTATTATTGCCTCCGAAGCAATATCTATAATTCCTTCAACGGGCATTAATACAAGAAGCGCTATAAGCACACCTTGAACAATACCGATGGCTCCGCCGAGGATTCTGGTTAACACAGTATTATACCGCGATCCAAAACCAAGAGCTCCGCATATTACAATATAAGGGAATATCAGAAGACCGTTTACCGCAAAGAACATCGCAAGGAATCCAAACGGGAAAACTACGATAGCAAGCGGTACAGAGGCAAGATACACTGCGGTATCACCCCTTATACACACCGCAAACTTATAAATCTCTTCGCTTAAGCCGATATTAAGGCTTGCGGCAACGTCAGCCACAGTTTTTCCCTCTACCATAGAATAGAGAGCGGGATATATCGCGCTAAATGCGGCAAAGGAAAGTCCAAATGAGGCCGCTATGAATATGAATTTCACAGTCTGACAGCTGAATCCTCTTTTAAAGCCTAATAGGAAGCATACTAGGGCAAATACGCCTACGATAGCATACAGACCGTAATTTATTATGGTTGGTAATGGCATATTATCTCCTTTCGAATCGGCTATTCCGGATGAAAAGTTAATCTAAAAGCTCGGGTCTTTTGGCAGCCACTTTCAAAATGGCAATCTGAGTTTTGGCATCCGCTATTTCTCCGTCAAGCACCATACGGTACAAGTCTGACAAATGCGCATACTCAACAGAAAGAAATTCATCATCATCCAGCTCCCTCTCGGTAAAACTGAGATCCTCGGCAAGATACATATAAATCCTCTCGTTGATAAGGGCAGGAGAGGTATCAAGCGCACCGATGAAGGTCATCTTTCCGGCAACGGCGCCCGTTTCTTCCCTGAGCTCACGCTTTGCTGCCGCAAGCGGATCCTCGTCGGGAGAATTAAGCTTACCCGCCGGTATCTCGTAAAATACCCTTCCGTGCGGATATCTGAACTGACGCTCCATTATCACCCTTCCGTCCGGAAGAATCGGTATAATGCATACCGCGCCCACATGGATGCAGAATTCTCTTATCGCCTTATCTCCGTTTGGAAGTATCACGTCATCGCAAACAACGTGAAGAACCACGCCGTCATAGATTTCTTCTCGCGCCACCTTGCGCTCTATAAGCTCTTCGTACATTTCTTTCTCCAATAAATATTCTTTATATATTTTAACATTATTTTTAATGGTTGTCAATAGCAAAACATATTAATTGCGCACTTTTTGAATTTAAAAGACAAACTTCCGTAAGTGACGTCTTTTTTTGGCGCGGGCAAAAGGAAACACGTCAAAAAAATTATACTTTTTGTCAAAATTATATCTTGAATTGCAGTGCAATGTATGCTAAAATACAGTTAGTCAATTAAAACGATTTTGAAAGGAATGAAAAAATGAAACTTTCCGTTCTTACCAATCTCTTTGGAGATATTTCTCTCGAAGAGGCTCTCGTAAAATTTGAAAAACTCGGCATCGAAGCTGTTGAAATCGGATGCGGAGGATATCCCGGAAAGGCGCATTGCAACCCCGAGATTCTTCTTGCAGATGATAAGGCTCTTGAAGACTGGAAAGCTACGGTGGCTCGTCACGGTATGGAGGTATGCGCACTTTCAGTTCACGGAAATCCCGTTCATCCCAACAAAGAAATTGCCGCTTCCTTCCACAACGATTTCACAAATGCCGTTCTCCTTGCAGAGAAGCTTGGAATCGACACGGTCATAACCTTCTCGGGCTGCCCCGGCGGTTCTCCCGAGGATAAAACTCCCAACTGGGCAACCTGCGCTTGGCCCGATGACTTCCTTGCGATTCTCGACTATCAGTGGAACGAGGTTCTTATCCCCTATTGGAAAAAGACCGCAGAGTTTGCTAAGTCCCATGGCGTGACAAAAATTGCATTCGAAATGCACCCCGGATTCTGTGTTTACAATCCCGAAACTCTCCTTAAACTCAGAGCAGCCGTCGGCGACGTTATTGGAGCAAACTTCGATCCTTCGCACCTCATCTGGCAGGGCATTGACCCCGTTGCGGCAATCAGAGAGCTTGAAGGCGCTATCTACCACTTCCACGCAAAGGACACCAAGATCGATAAATACAACACCGCTAAATTCGGCGTTCTTGATACAAAGCATTACAGCGATGAGATTCACCGCTCATGGATATTCCGCAGCGTAGGTTACGGAAACGGACTCGACTACTGGAGAGATATGATCTCCAATCTCCGTCTTGTAGGCTACGACAAGGTTATGTCTATCGAGCACGAAGATAGCCTAATGACTCCAGAGGAGGGGCTTGCACACGCAGTGGAATTCCTCAAGGAATCTATGATAAAAGCTCCTAAACCCGAAAAAATGGGATGGGCATAATATGTCACAGTACAAGATTATTACCTGCAACGCAAGAGGCGCTTTTGGCGTTGACGGCGAGAACGAATTTGAACTTAGAAAAGAGGCTCTGGCAAAAAAACTCACAGCGTTATCCCCCGACGTTATAGGGTTCCAGGAGGTCAGCCACAAAATGAGAATGGAGCTTATCGCTCTTATGCCGGGATATGCATTTCTTGGTGGCGGACGCGAAAAGAACAGACTCGGAGAATCAAGCGCTATAGCCTACAGGCAGGACAGACTTATGCCGGAGCGACTTTTCAGCGAAATACTCTCCCAAACACCGCACATTGCCGGTTCTACCTACGGTTGCGATCAAAGCAAATGCCCAAGGATATTTTCATCGTGCGATTTTATGCCGATTGACGCTGATACCCCAATCCGTGTTATGAATATACATACCGATCACATTGGCAAAGAAGCAAGAATTCTTGAAGTCGGGCAGCTTTATAAGTCTTACCTCGACCAAAACGAGCTTCGGCCGATGCCCACAGTTATAACCGGAGACTTTAACGCTACCCCCGATACTCCCGAAATCAAACTGATTTCCGAAAGCGGTAGATTTACCGACGCTACGGCGGATGTCACGGGATCGTTCCATGCATTCGAAAAACTTGACACACCATCTAAAATAGATTATATTTTCGTATCAAATGAACTCAAAACGCTGTCGGTAAACTCATACCATACGGCAGATGACGGACGTTTGCTTTCCGATCACGATCTTATAGAAGTAATTTTAGAGGTATAACAGAAAACCCGAAAAATGCGCTTTATCTAACGCACTTTTCGGGTTTTTATTTTTGTTTGATAACAATTATTTACATTATGTGTTATTTTAACATTTTTGAAACGCTAATCTTTCGTCGCCGCTCTCAAGATAAATAATACCGCAATATTCAAAACCGCACTTTAAAAGCGCCCTTTGCATCGGAACGTTATCTCTGTGAGTATCTATCTTAAGGTTTTTACATCTTGAATAAGCAAAATCAAAGCAAGCGCGCGCAACACCTTTACCGTGTGCGTTTTCAGCAACAGCTATCCTATGGATAACTCCATAAGGCAACTCGTTTCTCCATTCTCCGTCATATATTTCAAGGTACGTTTTGTCAACACCGAAAAAATATACAAAGACACCGAATATCTCATTGCCTTCGGTAATGAACTGCCCCAAATTGTGCGGACAGTACAAAAACAGCCTTAATGGCAGAAAATATTAGAAGTTAAACAACGAACTGGCATCGCATTTCGAGTGGTGTCAGTTTTGTTTTTAGTTGAATTCGTTCATTATTGTAGAATTGT
>JAZONS010000020.1:0-42472 GCA_045654585.1 Eubacteriales bacterium | reverse complement strand
GGCTCTGGAATATATTCATGGATAGAGTTTAATTATTTCAAAGAAACCTTTGGTAATACTTCTTATACCGGTGTTCAGGAGGGAATAGAAAGATATAACGATTACGTTTCCTTCTATCTTGAAAACGGAAGATATCCCACCTCTGATAGTGAGGTTTCGTCCTACCATGAAAAGCCTTATAGGAATACTCCCGGTGTTTGCTATAACGCGATGATAGCACCCATTGAAGGCTATACGGCAAAATGTGTCATTTGGTATCAGGGCGAGGAGAACAGTTTAAGCCATAAGGATACATACGGAATCTTCTTCGATGCTCTCAAAGAAAGCTATAAAAAGGCGTTTTCTAACGAAGACCTTAAGTTCTTTGCAGTTCAGCTTGCACCTTATGCCACCAATCAGGGAGATTTCACGGTAACTCAGTATAATCTCGGGGAAGCCGACGATACATTCGTTATCAGCACTTCGAGAGAGGGCCCTGTGCTTAACGCGAGCGATCTTGCGCATGGAACTATACATCCCTCGATAAAATCTCCCATAGGACATAGAGTTGCAGACTCGGTTCTTAAGAACGTTTACGGACTTTATGCTGACGAGGTCGTTGAAGCGCCTCGCGTTGTAAGTGTTACCGCAAACGGAAATAAACTTATAGTAACCTTTGATACGAACCTTTCGCTTTCTCACGGCAACGTGCTCCTTGGCTTTGAGATCGCCGGTGCGGATAAGAAATTCAAGACGGCAGTCGGAGAAATATCGGGAAATACCGTAACGCTCACAGCTGACGGTGTTGATTCTCCCGCATACGTGAGATATGCATATTCAAGTATGCAGCTTATTCTCAAAGATGGTACCGTGATTTCTAACCCGAGTCTTTATAATGCAGTTGTTGACGGCAAGGCGGTTATTAAAGGTCCTGACGGCACCGAGTACGTATTTGAGGGAGATCCTTCTCTTGTGATAGAAACCAGATACGTAGGAAACTTAACGAATGAATCCGGTCATCCTATGCCAACGTTTATGCTTGCTGTAGGATACGGAGAATAAGTGGTGGCAATATGAAAAAAATATTTACGATAATCTTCGCTTTAGCCTTCTTCTGCCTTACGCTCACGTCATGTGACGTTATCAGAGGCTTGTTAGGTGGTAATGATACGGGAGTTACCGCGCCTGATCTTGAAGGCGTAGTCTTCGAGAATAAGACTGTAACCTACGACGGAAGTGAGAAAAACGTTTTCGCAACCAACGTTCCCGAAGGTGTCCAAGTGATTTACGAGGGTAACGGAAAAATTAACGCCGGTGAATACACCGTAACGGCAAAATTCTATTACGATGAGGAGCTTTTGGCGACAAAGAACGCAACGCTCACAATTAAAAAGGCAACGTACAATATGTCGGGCATTTCCCTTGCTGACAAGGAGGTAATCTATGACGGTGCAGAGCACTCTATAGAACTTACCGGTAAGCTTCCTGTCGGTGTTAGAGTAAGCTACGACGGAAACGGTAAAGTAAACGCAGGAACTTATAACGTTACCGCCAGCTTTGAGTACAACGCTCAAAACTACGAGCCTATTTCGGATATGAGCGCAACGCTTACCGTTAAAAAGGCAACGTACGATATGTCGGGTGTCTCCTTCACCGATAAAACCGTTACCTACTCTCGTGAGGAGTACGGTATAGAGATCAGCGGGAATCTTCCCGAGGGCGTTAGCGTAAGCTATGCCGGAAACGGAAAAAGCGACGTGGGATCTTACACGGTAGTGGCTTCTTTCGCCGGAGACAGTGAAAATTACGAGCCTATTCCGGATATGAGCGCAAAACTTACAATAGAACCCTTCTCGGTTAGTGGAATAAGCTTTAACGATCAGTCGTTTGAATATGACGGAGAGGAAAAATCCATCTTCATTACCGGAACCGTTCCCACCGATGTTAAGGTAATATACGAGGGAAATGGCAAGACCGACGTTGGTAGCTATGCCGTTACTGTAAGCTTTGAGACCGAAAACGAAAATTACGGGGAGTTCCCGATTTTGACGGCTACTATGACTATCAACAAGGGAACGTACGTACCGGTATTTAAAAACGCTACCGTAAGCTTCGATGCAAAGGAGCACTCAATATTTGTTGAGGGTGAGCTTCCTGCCGGTATAACCGTTGAATATATAGGTAACCGATTTATGCTTCCCGGTATGTATACGGTAACTGCGGTGTTTACCACTGATGGACGATATAACGATATCGAGGATATCAGTGCAATCGTAGTCGTTGAGCTTGGCTCATACGAAACTCCTGCTTCGGAATTCGAGTACTCGCAGCGTTCCAACGGAACTTTCCAGATCACAGGATATAATGGTAACGATTGTGCAATAGTTATTCCTAAATCTATAAATGGCACTAAGGTTACGTCTATAGCGACGGAGGCCTTCAAAAGCAACGAAATTATAACCTATATTTACATTTCCGATGAAATAACCAATATAGGCAACAGTGCATTTGCTTTTTCTGCTCTTGAGAACGTAAGGTTCGGAAATAAGCTCGAGGTTATTGGCGCATCCGCGTTCAAGGGCACGAAGATCAAAAATGCAGAACTTCCCGAAACGCTTATCACAATAGGCAGCGGAGCCTTTGCAGACACTCTTCTTGAGTCGATAACCCTCCCCTTCATAGGTGGAAGCCACACCTCATCGAATAACTTCATCGGTTATATCTTTGGAGCTAAGAATTACTCCGCAAATGAGGCGAACCTTCCCGATACTCTTGAAAAGGTAGTTCTTAACGGCGCTTGTACTACAATCCCAGCATACACCTTCTGGGGATGCTCGGGTATTGAGGAGGTCGTTATAGGAAGTGCTGTTAAAACCATCGGCATCTCTGCATTCTCCGGATGCTCGTCACTTAGAAGCATCTATATCCCCGCAACCCTGACAGATATCCCCGCAAATGCGAACGTATATGACTCACCATTCTATAACACTGCGGAGGATATGCTCGTCGTGTTTGAGAGTGCTGACGTCAGCAATATAGGACATTACGCTCTTTACATAAACGACATCAGAAAGGCAATAACCATATACGGAAAATCCTACTCCGATTACGTTGCTAATAAGGATGGAAGCTACCGCGAGTATGATGCTACCGATTCAAAGCTTCTTGGCATCCAGATCAACGGTACCAACCTCTCGGACTTCTCCTCCTCAAAACTTGAGTATTCCGTAACTATTCCGCTTACGTCCGGAATAAAAATCGGCTATACCGCATCATCATTTGGCGCAAGCGTTGAATACACCGCACCCACCGCTTCAAACGGAAACGTTGCTACCATTAAGGTGACGAGCGCTAACGGGAACTCTGTCAGCGAATATAAGATCAATTTCACCTTTACGGGTAATACCACCGCTGAGATAGTTAATAAGAACGGTACCGATGCAACGGTAACCTTCGTTATAGACGACGGAGAAAAGCAGACGGCAACCTTTGCCAAATCCATGCTTCAGAAATATTCCGAACTCGCTCTTTCGTTTGCCGTTAAAACAAAGGATCTTGCAACTCTTAAAACTCTCGATACAAACGGTGACGGAATCCCCGAATACGTTATTGTGGACGGTGAATATCAGTACGATGTAAACCAAAGCAACGTAGATTTTTGGAACGATGTTCTTTCCGCGGGAACGAGCGAAATCGTATCTCATACTCATACTCATATTTTCTGGGGACTCGACGATGAGGGCGGATATTATACCTACGTTGATAATCAGGGAAATATAAAAACGTCCGCTCTTATGCCGGAGGGTAACTCCACAAAGGAGCTGTACGCATCGAAGCAAATACTTGAGGATCTGTTCTCCGATTACGTTTCTAAGAACGGAACTGCTATCTCTCTTATTGATGCCGGAATAGGTGTAAAGACTGGCAATGTTGTAATAAACGGTGTAACGTATCCTACCTATAAGGTGTTCTTTGTAGCACTTTGGAATAGCGCTTATGAAACAGGGGATCTTATAAGTGTAAGAACAACGTTTGGCTCAACGTATGACCCGAATTTAGATCTTTCGACTAAGGTTGTTACTCCCTCAAGATATGACACCAAGAACGAAAGATTTAACACGCCCGGCTATATGGTTGAGCATTACAATGCAAATCCCGAGGGTATAAAAAATGCCGATATATCCAATTGGAAAGCCTATATTGATGCCGCGATAGCAATGAAGGGCTGGGCAGGCTTCTGTATACACGATATAAGACCTTCCTCTGCAACCTCGTCTCCCAACGGTCATTTTATAACTGAGGAACAGGCAGAGGCACTGTTCGCTTATGCTGCAGGAAAGAATATATGGGTTGCTACGTATACCGCGGCATCTATGTATTACGCAGAGTGGTCCACGGCAACCGTTTCTTCCGTATATGAAAACGGCACGGTTAAGGTAACTCTTACAGACAAAGAAGATGATGAGATTTTCACCGAAGCTCTTACGGTAAAGGTAAGCGTTCCCGCTACCTGGACCTCAGCAATCTTCGGCTCGGAAATTCTTGAAGTTCACAGAAACAGTGACGGTAGCGCATACGTATACGTAAATATCGTTCCCGATACGGGAGTAGTCACCATCTCGGCTAATTAATACGTAAGATTCATATATAGTCAAAAGAGAATATGAATTAAGGATAAACGTATAAAATGTAGCGCATAAGCCTATATTTTATAATCCTTTACTGAGCAGAAAGGGCTGTAACGAAAAGTGCAGTCCTTTTTGTTTATAAATTCTGTATTAATAGTAATTAAGCAAAACAAAAAGAGGCTCACGAATGAGCCTCTTTTAAATTTAAATGTTTAACCTTAATTAGTCCTTAAGTGCTGCCTGAGCTGCTGCAAGTCTTGCAATCGGAACTCTGAAGGGCGAGCAGGAAACGTAGGTAAGACCGATCTTATGGCAGAACTCAACGGAGGAGGGATCACCACCGTGCTCACCGCAGATACCTACGTGGAGCTCAGGACGAACCTGCTTACCAAGGGTAACAGCCATGTTCATAAGCTTACCGACACCGGTCTGGTCAAGCTTAGCGAAGGGATCGTTCTCGAAGATCTTGGTCCCGTAGTAAGCATCAAGGAACTTACCTGCGTCGTCACGGCTGAAGCCGTAAGTCATCTGAGTAAGGTCGTTGGTACCGAAGCAGAAGAATTCAGCTTCGCCTGCGATATCATCAGCAGTGAGACAAGCTCTGGGAATCTCGATCATAGTACCAACCTCATACTTAAGGTTAGCGCCTGCAGCTGCGATCTCTGCATCAGCAGTGTCAACAACTATCTTCTTAACGAACTTAAGCTCCTTGATCTCGCCAACAAGGGGAATCATGATCTCGGGAACTACGGTCCAATCGGGATGGTTCTTCTGAACGTTGAGAGCCGCGCGGATAACTGCCTTGGTCTGCATTGCTGCGATTTCGGGATAAGTTACTGCAAGACGGCATCCACGGTGACCCATCATGGGGTTAGCTTCGTGGAGAGAATTGATGATGTCCTTGATCTGTGCAACAGTCTTGCCCTTTGCAGCAGCAAGCTTAGCAATGTCAGCCTCTTCAGTGGGAACGAACTCATGGAGAGGAGGATCGAGGAATCTGATAGTTACGGGGTTGCCTTCAAGAGCCTCGTAAAGAGCCTCGAAGTCGCCCTGCTGCATGGGAAGGATCTTCTCAAGAGCAGCTTCTCTTTCTTCAACGGTATCGGAGCAGATCATCTCACGGAATGCATCGATTCTGTTACCCTCGAAGAACATGTGCTCAGTACGGCAAAGACCGATACCCTCAGCACCAAGCTCACGAGCCTTCTTAGCATCCTTGGGAGTATCAGCGTTGGTACGAACACCAAGCTTACGGTACTTGTCAGCCCAAGCCATGATTCTGCCGAAGTAACCGGAGATAGTAGCATCAACGGTAGGAACTGCACCGTCGTAGATGTTACCTGTAGAACCGTCAAGAGAAATAACGTCACCCTCGCGGTAGGTCTTACCTGCGAGAACGAAGGTCTTGTTGTCTTCATCAAAGTTGGTGATTGCGGAGCAACCGGAAACGCAGCAAGTACCCATACCACGAGCAACAACTGCAGCGTGAGAGGTCATACCGCCACGAGCGGTAAGGATACCCTGAGAAGCCTTCATACCCTCGATATCCTCGGGAGAGGTCTCAAGACGAACGAGAACTACCTTCTCGCCTCTTTCATGCCACTCTTTAGCCTCTTCAGCGGTGAATACGATCTTACCGCAAGCAGCACCGGGAGATGCGCCGGGAGCCTTTGCAACAGCCTGAGCGGTCTTAATAGCCTTAGCATCAAACTGGGGGTGGAGAAGAGTGTCAAGGTTTCTGGGATCGATCATAAGAACAGCCTGCTTCTCATTGATCATGCCCTCGTCAACAAGGTCGCATGCGATCTTAAGAGCTGCAGCAGCGGTTCTCTTACCGTTTCTGGTCTGAAGCATATAAAGCTTACCGTGCTCAACGGTGAACTCCATATCCTGCATATCTCTGTAGTGGTCCTCAAGGATAGCGCAAACCTTTACGAACTGCTCATAAGCCTCGGGGAACTTGTTTGCCATCTCTGCGATGGGCATAGGAGTACGAACACCTGCAACAACGTCCTCGCCCTGTGCGTTGGTAAGGAACTCACCCATGAGCTTCTTCTCACCGGTAGCGGGGTCACGAGTGAAAGCAACACCCGTTCCGCAATCGTCACCCATGTTACCGAATGCCATTGCCTGAACGTTTACTGCAGTACCCCAAGAATAGGGGATATCGTTGTCACGTCTGTATACGTTTGCTCTGGGGTTGTCCCAAGAACGGAAAACTGCCTTGATAGCGCCGAAGAGCTGCTCCTTAGGATCGGAGGGGAAGTCGGAACCGATCTTAGCCTTGTACTCAGCCTTGAACTGCTCAGCGAGCTCCTTGAGATCTGCTGCGGTAAGCTCAACGTCAAGGGTAACACCCTTTTCTTCCTTCATCTTGTCGATAAGCTCTTCGAAATACTTCTTACCAACTTCCATAACTACGTCAGAATACATCTGAATGAATCTTCTGTAGCAGTCATAAGCCCATCTTTCATTACCGGACTTCTCAGCCATAACCTTAACAACTTCTTCGTTAAGACCAAGGTTAAGAATGGTGTCCATCATACCGGGCATGGATGCTCTTGCACCCGAACGAACGGAAACGAGAAGAGGATTCTCAAGGTCACCGAACTTCTTGCCGGTGATAGCTTCCATCTTCACGATGTTCTCCATAATCTCTGCCATAATAGCGTCGTTGATCTGCTTGCCGTCCTCATAGTACTGTGTGCAGGCCTCAGTAGAAATAGTGAAGCCCTGGGGAACGGGGAGACCAATGCCTGTCATCTCAGCGAGGTTTGCACCCTTACCGCCGAGGAGGTTACGCATGTCCTTGTTACCTTCAGAGAAAAGGTAAACGTACTTTTTGCTCATTTGTGTTTCCTCCAAATTTTATAATATATTTTTTTAAAATCGCTGTCAGCAGGCGCATATCTCTGTGCCGAGCTTTTGTAAATAGGCATAACAAAAGTCGACCACACGCGCCGCAACCGATATTATACCATAATTCAATCAATTTTTCCATATTTTAGGGCAAAAAAATACCAATTTTTTTATTGTTTACAGTTTGTTAACAATTTAGTGCTTTAAAACATACAGAATATACAAATTTAAAAATTCGACTCAAATTTCATAAGGCAAAAATGACGAATTGATATACCCAATATCCTTCTCCCCGACGTGAGAGCTGTGACGGTAAAATCAAAACAAACCGAAATATGGCATCTGCAATTGATTTCGGTCGCATTATGTGATATAATGAAAAAAAGCCGAGGTGTTGACGCGTTACACCTAAATACCGAAAAAAATTTCGTGGGAGGTAGAAATGGAAACGAAGAATAATACCGTTTACGATATCGCCGTGATAGGAGCCGGTCCTGCGGGCTCGGTGTTTGTAATTGAGCTTGCGAAGGCTCGTCCCGAAATGAAAATTCTTGTCATCAACGGTCAGTCGCGGGATAGCGCAAAGCCCTGCGGCGGTCTGCTTGCGCCCGACGCGCAGAAGCTCCTCGCGAGGTTTGATCTCGTGCTGCCGAAGAGTGTGCTTGAGGATCCGCAGATCTTCGCTGTTGAAACCATAGATATCGACCAAAAGCTTGTCCGCTATTACCAAAGGTATTATCTTAATATGGATAGATACGCCTTCGATAGTTGGTTACTCTCACTTATTCCGAAGAACGTTGACTTGATTGATGCGAGGTGCAAGGAAATAAAAAAAGACGGTGAGCTTTACGGCATCAGTGTAAAAAGCGCCGACGAAGAGATAACCTTCAGCTCAGCCGCAATAGTAGGCGCCGACGGCGGCGGATCGATTGTCCGACGTACCTTCTTCGAGCCGATGAAGGTGCAGTATGTTGCGATACAGGAATGGTATGAAAACCGAGGTCAGCGCTTGCCTTATTACTCCTGCATCTTTGATGCAAAAACGAGCGATAGCTGCTCGTGGACGATACATAAAGGGAATTACGTAGTATTCGGCGGCGCATTCAGGCGCGAGGGCTGCCGCGAGGCGTTTTCGGCGCAAAGGTCAAGGCTTGAAGCCTTCCTCGGCAATTCCTTTGGAGAAGTAAAAAAGACCGAGGCTTGCCTCGTTTCAAGTCCCCGCAGAATGCGAGATTTTAAAACGGGAGAGGGAAGCGTTTTCCTTCTCGGTGAGGCAGCGGGCTTTATCAGCCCGAGCTCCTTTGAGGGACTCAGCTCCGCAATGTATAGCGGAAAGCTGCTCGCAGATGCCTTTGCTAAAGGCGCGTCGCACGAAAAGGTGCAGAAGCTTTACCGCAAGGAAACGCGCTCGCTGAGAATAAAGCTTCGCATAAAATCCGTAAAACGCGCGCTTCTTTGCAACCCGTTTACAAGAAAAATAATAATGAAAAGCGGAATTCAGAGCATCAGCCCCTATGCGAAAAATAAATAAGCAAAAAGCATTTCAAAACCGCCCTGCGTGGATTAGGTTTTGAAATGCTTTTTATTTTATCGAACTTGTAAGCCGAGCTTTGTGCTCTATGTCGTAGCAATCGGCTAACTTAGCATCGTCGTTATGCTCGAGCCATACGGCTTTGCAACTGTAAGCGAGATAGAGCAGCGCATCGAACACGAGTTTCAATAATCAATGCGCTGCATCGGATAGAGTCGGTCAAGTGCAAAATTGCATCATCCTTTTGCTTTGCACTCGGCTATCGCAGCCTCAAACAGATTTTTGATGAGCGCATCAACGTCATCGCTGCTCGGAGTCCGAGAAATAACTGCATCAAGAAGGTATCCTACCTGATCACGGGCAACAGAAGAGCCGTTGAATGCGGGAGGTTCGAAGTAGCCGTCAGCTTGCTCAAACGCTACCTGAATTGCAAGCTGCAGAAGATAATCGTTGCAGAGGTCGGTATCCTTTGCTTCGCTTGCGGTATCGAGCCAGGTCTTATATGCTTCGTTTTCAAGAGCAGAATTTATAACGGGCAAATATCCCGAGGCCATAGAGAATTCAGCCTGGAAGTCCGCGTTTGTAGTGAGAAATTCAAGGAACAGCCAGGATGCTGCCATTTCCATTTTGTTCTCGTTTTCGAACATACATAGAGAAGGACCTTGAGATATGACTGCAGGCGTGTTAACGTCTACCTGCGGTATCGGTGCGATTCCAACGTTGAAATGAGTTCCGGAGCTGTCGGGTTTATTGTAGTTCACACCTGCGGATGAACAAATATTCATAAACGTGCCTTGATTAACGAATAAGCCGGAGCTGTAACCGCCATAAAGCTCTTGTGTTGTAATGTATCCCTTGTTATACCATTCTCCGAGTCGTTTCGCGAAGGCCCTGTTAGTTTCATTGTCAAAAATATAATGATTCTCGGGGTCGAGAGAAGTGTAACCCGAGCCATACTGCATGCAAAGCGTGATAAACCAATTTGCTGTGCTATCGTAGAAGAGCGGGATAGAGTCGGGATAGAGAGCTTTAAGCGTAGCGCAAACCTCTTCCATCTCATCCCACGTTGTGGGAACGTTGAGTCCGTGCTGCTCGAATACGGTTTTATTATAGCACAAAACCTCCGTAGATTTTGACATAGGAAGAGTATACATCGTTCCCTCATCGTCGTAAATCTTACCCCCGGCAAAGAAAGCGGGAATAAAATCGGCGATCTGCTCCTCGGTAAGACCGAATACCTCGGTCGTGCCGTCAGCTCTTTCAACCGTCGCGGTGCCTGCAATAAAGCTGTTAAGAGGAAGAACCTTCCCGGTTACGTTGTAAAGAGCAACGTGGTCGGGATAGCAGTATGCAATGTTAGGCTGCTTACCTGCGGTAAGCTCTGTCTTGATGGTATCACGAACGTCGTCATAACCGCCAACAGTTTCATGCTCAATCGTGATATTCGGATAAAGCTTGTTGAATTCTGTAATATATGCGTCAAGTATCTGGCGATATTTCGAGCCCATTGTATGATAGAAGCTTATTGTAACGGCACTTCCGTCATAGGTATAAACGTTTTCTTCGGGTGCTACAAACGTATCCCACTTTGTAGGAATGCCGTCCTTATCGTAGTGCCAGAAGTCACCCTCCTCTGTAGGCTTGTTCTCGCTATAATAATAACGGGTAGTGAGATTTAAACCGTTATTAGGGATACCAATTGAAATTTCATACCAATCTTCAACTGTTCCTTTGTAGTAAAGTATCGTATAACCGTCGTTCCAATGGAACGTATTTTTACCAATCGAAGTAACACTGCTTGGGATAACAATACTCTCAAGGTTTTCCCAGTTATAGAAAGCAAAATCGCCAATTGATTTAACGCTATCGGGAATAGCAATGCTCGTAACATTGGAGCAACCGTAGAACGCATTAATTCCAATTTCCGTAACATTGTTTCCGATAGTAATACTTATAAGGCTGTCGCATTCGGCGAACGCATTATTGCCAATAGAAGTGACTTCATCACCTATTGTTAAGCTTGTTATACTATCACAGCCTTGGAATGCATAATTTCCAACAGAGCTTACGTTTTCAATAACAAGATTTGTTACAAGATCTCCGTTCAAATATAGGTTTTTTGCATAGTATAACGGATTTGACTCGTAGCCAACAAACGATATTTTGCACCACTTTGATATATCCTTAATATGTACATTTTGAAGTTCCGAGCAATAATTGAACGCATATTCATCAATTGAAGTAATGCCGGTACCGATAGTTATACTCTTAAGGTTCTTGCAATAATTGAACGCAAACTCACCGATCGAAGTAACGCCGTTTCCGATAACAACGTTCGTAATGTTATCACAATAACCGAACGCATGCTTGCTGATCGAAGTAACACTGTCGGGAATAACAATATTAGTAAGTTCATCGCAAAAATGGAACGCACGTTCGCCAATTGAAGTAACGCCGCTAGGGATAATTACGCTTGTCAGCTTATCACTACGGAAAGCATAATCGTAAATTTCATAAGATCTACCGTTGCAGCTTTCGGGGAGAGTAATATCCGTTTTATCTCCTGTGTATCCTAAGAGATAGCATATATTACCGTCCTCATAGAAAATAAATCCGTCATTGGTTTCGAATTGCTTGCTCTGCTCTTCAAGTGAAGTATATACATTTATCGCATATCGACCTGCATATCCGTTATCTGTCGAGCCTTTGGTAATTGCCAGCTTAGAGAGATTATATACCTCTACGAGCTTATTACATTCATCAAATGCATACTCACCAATAGAAGTAATGCTATCCGGGATAACAACGCTGGTGAGATCTCGACAATCACTAAACACACCTTCTTTAATAGTGGTAATGCTGTTTGGAATAGTTAGGCTTGTAAAACCGGCGCAAGCGGAGAACGCGTATTCACCAATCGAAGTGACGCTGTTCGGGATAACCAGGCTAGTAATCTTGTAGCATTCGCTGAATGCCCACGCACCAATCGAAGTAACGCCGTCGGGAATAACAACGCTCTTAAGATTATAGCATCTATAGAAGGCTTCTTCGCCTATTGAATTAACGCTATTTGGAATAACAACGCTTGTAAAACTGTCGCATTTACTGAATGCCTCTTTTCCGATCGATGTAACCGGCAATCCCTTGTAAGTCGAGGGGATTACGATATCGGTATCGGCGCAAGTGCCGATTCCAACAACAGAGTAAGATCTACCGTTTAAGGAGTATAAAAGTCCTTCACTTGCAGACTCATTAGTGTTTCCTTGATCGCCCGAGCCGCCCTGGTCACCCGAGCCGCCTTGATCGCCCGAGCCGCCTTGATCACCCGAGCCGCCCTGGTCACCCGATCCGCCTTGATCACCCGAGCCGCCCTGATCACCCGAGCCGCCTTGGTCACCGGAGTCGCCTTGGTCACCAGAGTCGCCCTGATCATCCGAGCCGCCTTGATTTGATGCCTCGTCGTCATTTTTGTTACCGTCGTTCTTACATCCGATAAGATTTATCGTAAGCGCAAACGACAAAGCAAGTGCCAAAATCAGAATTAAAAGTCTTTTCATTTTCTTTCTCCATTCTTTTGCAAAACAAAAAAGTGCGCCCGCAAAGCGAACGCACCCCATTAAGTACTTCGCTTTGTTGCGACACAAAACCCTTCACACAAGTATATGAAAAGATAGGAAGTACTAAAATGGCATAGTACACCCTTGTGTGAAAGTATTTGGTTTTATGTCGCAAGTTTATTTTACAATAATTTTAGGGGAATGTCAATCAAAAGAAATGCAAAAGTTAAAAAATGAAAAGCGGAATTCAGAGCATCAGCCCCTATGCGAAAAATAAATAAGCAAAAAGCATTTCAAAAGGTTTATCCTTTAGTTTTCAAAAGAACAATATAATACAGTTTTACTGATGTAACAGAAGAGCTGCCCCGAACGCCAAAGCATCCGGTGCAGCTCTTTCATTTTTATGAGTAATAGCCAAATTTAATGCACATCTCTCAATGCTCGGGACTTGCGTGCACCGAGCATTGAGAAGGATTAAAGAGAAAGTTCTTTGAAATACGTTCTAAGCTTTTATTCGCCGTCGTATTCATATGATATCGTGTAATTTCCGGCGCCCTCATTCCAGCTTTCGAATTTTTCTATTGCATTCCACTGCTCTTCGGTTCCGCGGTATTTTATTTCCGCAAGATTTGAGCAACCGTCGAATACCAAGCTGCTGATGTAAGAAACGCTTTCGGAAATTACGATGCTCGTGAGGCTCGTGCAACCGGAGAACGTAGAACCGCCCAAGGAAACAACGCCTTTTCCAATAGTAACGCTCGTCAGACCTGTGCAATTCTCAAATGCATACCAACCAATATAAGTGACGTTATCCGGAATAACAATGTTCGTAAGGCTTGTGCAACCGAAGAATGCAGAATCGCTAATAGTTGTTACATCTTCGGGGATATCAAAATCGGAGTCGGTTTTACCGACGGCATACTGAATAAGAGTTTTTCCGTCTTTCGAATAGAAATTACCGTCAATCGACTTATAAGCCGTGTTATTTTCATCTACCGTTATATCCTTAAGACTCATACAAGCGTAGAAAGTATATTTGCCAACGGAAGTAACGCCGGCGGGGATAGAGATACTTGTAAGCTTATCATTTGAATAAAACGCGTAGTTATAAACCTTGTAAGAATTACCGTTGCAGCTTTCGGGAAGTGTTATTTCGGCATCCTTACCTTTATATCCGAGCAAATATCTTACATTACCGTCTACGTAGAAAATAAAACCGTCATCGGTTTCGAACTGCTTGCTTTCTTCATCGAGAGAAGTATATACGTTAAGTACGTAACGGCCGGCTTCTCCGCCGTCATTTGAATTTGGGGTAATTACAAGCTCCGAAAGATTGTATATCTCAACGAGCTTATAGCAATCTCTGAACGCAGCGGTGTCAATAGAAGTAATGCCTGCAGGGATAGTTATGCTCGTAAGTCCGCTGCAGCCGCAGAACGTACCTTGACTGATAGAAGTAATTCCGTTTCCGATAGTAACGTCGGTAAGGCTCGTGCAATCCGCGAACGCATAGCCGTAAATTTCTTTAACGCTATCGGGAATAGTGATGGCTGTAAGACCTGTGCAACCGTAGAACGCACCCCAGCCAATAACGGTAACAGTGCTCGGAATGGTAATGCTCTCAAGGCTCGTGCAATCACGGAACACAGCCTGACTGATAGAAGTAATACCTTTTCCTATAGTAACACTCGCAAGTCTGTCGCATCCCTCAAATACGGAAGAGCCAAGAGAAGTAACGCTGTCGGGAATTATAATGCCCGTAAGATTCTTGCAGCCAAAGAAAGCGTTATAATCAATCGAAGTAACACCGTTACCTAAGCTTACGCTCTTAAGATTCTCGCAACCTTCAAACGCAGAGGAGTCGATCTCCTTTGTGCTGTCGGGAATGATTATATCCGTAAGATTCTTGCAGTCCTTGAATGCAGACCAGTTAATAGATTGAACTCCACTTCCAAATGTAACGCTCGTGAGGCTCTCGCAGCCTTCAAATGCGCAGAGATCGATCATCGTTGTGCTGTCGGGAATAGTTACTTTGGTTATATTTTTGCACGAGAAGCCGTAAAGCGGAATAGCGGTTACACCGTCGGGAATAACAAGCTCGGTTATAAGCTCTCCGTTAAGGTAAAGATAATCTGCATAAGATAGCGGATTTGAAAGATAGTCACCGAACGATATATCGCACCATTTTGCTATATCGGAAATATATACGTTCGTAATGCTCTCGCAACCATCAAAAGCCCCACCATCAATAGAAGTAATGCTGTTTCCTAAACTTACGTTCGTAAGGCTATTGCAACCGTAGAACACGCGATACCAGATCTCCGTAACTCCGTTTCCAATGCTTACAATCTGGAGCTTGGAGCAGTTTTCAAACGCTTGCTGACCCAAAGAAGTAACGCTGTCGGGTATAGTAATGCTCGTAAGCTCGTTGCAACCCGAGAACGCATACCAGCCAATATAATCAACACTGTCGGGAATAGTAATGCTTGTGAGCGCGGTGCAACCGGAAAATGCGTACCAATCGATAGAAGTAACGTTATCGGGTATAGTTATATCCGTAAGAGAGGTACAACCCTCAAACATATATTGACCGATAGTTGTCACACCTCTCCCAAGAGTAACGCTCGTAAGGCTAGTGCATCCCGAAAATACATTATCGTTAATAAAACGAATGCTGTTTGGAAGAATAACGCTCGTAATGCTCGTGCAGTCTTCGAAAGCATTGGGAGCTATTCCTCTTATGGGCAGATTGTTGTACTCTTGAGGAATAACGATATCGGTATCGGTGCAAGTTCCGATTCCGCTGACGTAATAGTACGAATCGTTTATGAGAGTATACTCAAGTCCCAGGCTGCAGGTTTTTCCGCACTCGCAAACGCCTTCATCATTGAATATGTGATTTGTGGGATCAGGCTCTGTATAATCCTTTACGTAACTGTCAGGGCAATAAAGACAAGTATAGGTAGAACAGCCTTGCTTGGTACAAGTAGGAGCGGTAACGTCCTCGTTATAATGATGTATACCTGTAGCGTCTACGTAATCATCATTATAAATATAATCGCAAGAGCAACTGTAAACAGTATATCCGCGCTCGGTGCACGTAGGCTCCTCAACGTATAATACGGTACCTTCATGCGCGCCTGTAGCATCTACGTAATCACCCTCATAACTGTCACCGCATTTGCAAGTATAAGTAGTGTAACCCTGTTTGGCGCAGGTAGGCTCGGTTACTACGGCAGTATACGAGTGAGTATGAGCTCCTTCTCCACCGTTGTCACCGGAACCGCCTTGGTTATTTTCTCCATTTGGGTTATCGTCTTTATCGGGTTGTCCCGTTCCGTCTTGGAGATTATCTCCGTTTTGATTACCCGCTCCGTCGGAATTGCCGGGCGCGTTTGAACCACCGTTGTCATCTTGACCGCCATTTCCTAAACCGCCGCCCTCGCCGAGGGTTCCCTCTAAGTTGCCCAAAATCTCGTCAAGATTTTCGCATCCGGAAAGAGTCATAACGGCAATGAACAATGTCAGTACCAAAAGTAAACTCAAAAATCTTTTCATATTGTCTTCTCCTTTTCAATATAATGTTTTTTATAATCATTCCGCATTATTCCGCGAAGTGGAACGTACCGCCGCTGACGGTCTCGGTATAACCCGAGGGGAGAGTCACGGTCGCGCAAACGCCTTTTGGAACGTCAACCTCATAGTAAACTACGTTCCCCTTGTAGTACCAATAGCTTCTTATCTTTCCGTATTTCGTTTCGATAGAAGCCTCGGCAAAGCCCAGCTCTTTTGAGGGGTGGGGAGCGATACTTACCGCCTTATATCCGGGCTCGGTGGGCTTGATACCGAGAGAAACGCCGAATATCCAGTCGTAGACCGCGCCGTATGCGTAGTGGTTGAAGGAGTTCATAGCGGTGCTCCAGAAACTGCCGTCCTCCTTAAGGCTGTTCCAATGCTCCCACATAGTGGTAGCTCCGTGAGTTACGGAGTAGAGCCATGAGGGATTTCTCTCCTGCATAAGAAGCGAGTAAGCAAGCTCGATCTCACCGAAGCTTGAAAGCACGTGAAGAATGTATGGCGTTCCCACAAAGCCGGTAGTCATTCTGCCGTCAAAGTCACGGATAAGCTCTTTGAGCTTTGCGATAAGACCGGCTTCTTCACCGTTCTCGTAAAGACCGAAGTGGAGAATAAGCACGATAGCGGTCTGCGTAATTCCGCATCTTACGCTGTCAACAACGCCGTGCTTGTTTGGTGTTGTCTCCGTGAGAGGAAATTCTTCCTTCGGAAGTCCGTTATCCATAAAGTATTCGCGGAACTTACTAACAACGTTTTTGTAGAGTTCACGGTATTCGGAAACGTCCTCACCGAGCACCTCGCCTGCCTTGATAACAAGGCTTGTCGAGTAAGCAAAGAATGCCGATGCGATAAGATCGTTCGAGGTAGCTCCAACGTATGAGTCCTCGCCTGCGTCCATAGCGAGCCAATCTCCGTAATGGAAGCCGCCGAGCCAGAGATATTCTTCGGGTCCCGCGCCGTGAAGGTAGTTCACCCACTTTTTCATCATGGGGAAGTGTTTTCCGAGAAGCGCTTTGTCGCCGTAAGCCATGTAAAGCTCCCATGGCATAATGCATGCAACGTCACCCCATGCGGCAGAGATACGGGTCTTTCCGCCATTTCCCAGGCAGTGCGGAACTATGCCGTAGACCGCGCCGTCAGCTGTTTGCTCAAGCGCAACGTCTGCAAGCCATTTAGTATAAAATCTCTTAGTATCGTAGTTGATAGAAGCAGTGCGGCAGAAAACCTCTGCGTCACCGGTCCAGCCAAGACGCTCGTCGCGCTGAGGACAGTCGGTGGGGATATCGAGGAAGTTCGAGCGCTGTCCCCAGATAATATTATGGTAAAGCTGATTTATCTTCTCGTTTCCGCACTTGAAATCACCTGTGCGTTTCATATCCGAGTAAACGGCAACCGCGGTAAATGCCGTAAGGTCAACGTTTTCTCCGGGATACTCGTTAAGTCTTATATAACGGAAGCCCTGGAAGGAGTATATTGGCTTGAATACGTCGTCACCGCCCGAGAGAACGTAGGTGACCTCGTTTCTTGCCGAACGAAGGTTTGCCGTATAGAAGTTGCCGTCGCGGTCGAGAACCTCTGCGTGGTTGATAACTATTCTGTCACCGCGATTGCCCTTGATCTTCACTTCGACGTAGCCCGTCATATTCTGACCGAAGTCAATAACCGTCTCACCTTTTGGAGTCTTGATAAGCTCTACGGGGCGGAGTTTTTCTCTCTCGCGTATCCACTCTCCGTCCTGCTTGACGAGCTTCGTCTTGTAGTCCTCTTCTTTGGCGTTGCCGATAAGCTCGATAGATGCCGTCTTATCGATAGTTTCACCGTGGTATATCTCGGAGAAGGTTACCTCTGCGGTATATACCTTCCATTTTTTATCTGTAACAACGCTCTTTTTCTTTCCGTTTTTATATTCAATGTCGAGGCTTGCGATAACGTAAGTATGATCTGCAAAGAAGTGATTTGTTTTTCCGTATCCGATGCAGCCGACAGCCCATCCCTGAGCTACACCGATAGTGAGCTCGTTTTCAGTCGTGAGCATATCGGTCACGTCATAGGTCTGATAAAGAACTCTGTTTTTATAGCTTGTAAAGCCGGGGGCGAGAACCGCGTCACCGACGCGCTTTCCGTTTATGTATGCGGCGTAGTTACCGACAGCGGTAACCGTAAGAGTAGCCTTCTTTATCTCTGCCGTCAGAGCAACGTTGGTTTTAAAATCGCAGCTTGCGGTACCGACGTCGCGAGGCGAGGTTATCCATTTAGCCTGTTTTAGCATAATTTATCTCCTTTAATCGCGCATCCTGCGTGCGCGTTAGTTAAGGCAATTATAACATCTGTAGTTTGATAAGTCAACCGGAATTGGAAAAAATGTATTGAAAAACTACGCTTTACATTTCATCCCAAATATGCTATAATGAAGAAAAACAGCGGAGGCGTATATGCTAAATAAATATAAAGATAGTATAGTCTACCAGATATATCCGCGCTCGTTCTGCGACTCGGACGGTGACGGAGTAGGTGATATCAGAGGCATCATTTCGAAGCTCGATTACATAAGCTCGCTCGGTGTTGACGTCATCTGGCTCTCGCCTGTATATAAGAGTCCAAACGACGATAACGGTTACGATATATCCGATTATAAGGATATTCAGCCCGAGTTTGGAACTATGGCAGATTTTGACGAGCTTCTCACGGAGGCGAAGAGCCGCGGAATTAAGATAATAATGGACCTCGTTATAAATCACACGTCCGATGAGCACGAGTGGTTCCGCCGAGCCCTTGCGGGGGAAGAAAAATACAAAAACTATTATATAATAAGAAAAGGTAGAAACGGAAAGCTCCCGAATAATTGGGGCAACTTCTTTGCCGAGTGCCCGTGGGAACCCTTCGGCGATCCTGCAAACGAAGAGTATTATCTTCACCTCTTCTCAAAAAAGCAGCCCGACCTCAATTGGTATAACCCCGAGGTTTATAACGAAATAGCAGATATTATGCGTTTTTGGCTTGAACGAGGTGTTTCGGGATTCCGTTGCGATGTTATTAACGTCATCTTCAAGGAGAGCTTTAACGACGGAGAAAAGCATCTTGCCTTAACGGGGAAGGAGCATTACCTTTCAACCGAGGGATGCCATAAGATATTGCAGTCGCTTCGCCGTGACGTTATGGACAAGTACGAGGCGTTCACCGTAGGTGAAACGGTTATGGTCGATATTCCAATGGCGAAGGATCTTACGGATAAAGAAAGAGGCGAGCTCGATATGGTATTTGCCTTCGAGCATATGGAATGCGATCAGATAGGCGTCAAATGGTTCAAAACAAGATTTAAGCCCAAAAAGCTTATGAAAATTTTGACAAAATGGCAGACGGGGCTCGATTGGAATACCTGCTACTTTGAAAATCACGATCAGCCTCGCTCGGTAGGCAGATTTGTTGACAGTGGCGAGCTTCGTGAAGTAGGCGCAAAGATGCTTCTCGGACTTCTGTTTGCGCTTCGCGGAACTACCTATATTTATCAGGGGCAGGAGATAGGAATGACGAACGGTGCATTCAACTCACTCTCGGAGATTATGGACATCGAAAGTCATAACGTCGATAAAATGGCAAAGTCGCTCGGCATCATAAACCCATTCAGATGGCATCTTATAAGAAAGACCTCGCGCGATAACGCAAGAACTCCGATGCAATGGAGTGCCGAGGATGGCGCCGGCTTCACGAAAGGCACTCCATGGCTCAAGATAAACCCGAACTACAAGACGGTCAATGTCGAAATGGAGGAGGGAACAGAGGACGGAATTCTTTCGTTCTTCAGAAGCTTGACAAAATTAAAAAAGAGCTCTGATATCCTTCGTGACGGAAACTTCCGCGAAATCTGTGCAGGCAAAAACGTCTACGCATTCTCGCGTGAGCTTGACGGCAAAAAGCTTCTTGCGGTCTGCAATTTCTCAAAAAGAGAGGTCAAGGCTCCCGTAGATATCGGTGGTGATGTTGTTCTCTCAAACTACGAAAAGAGAAATGCGGAAGGAAAGCTTCGTCCCTATGAATTTTTACTGATTGGAGATAGCTGTGAAAAGTAATTATAAACGTAATAAATACTGCTTCGGTCTTGGAACCGTCGGCAGAGATGCGCTATACAGCCTTGTCAGTATGTACCTTATGGTATATCTTACCGAGGTTGTAGGACTTAGCAATTTATATCTTGGAATAATAACCACACTTTTGTTAATATTCCGCATTATAGATTCGGTAAATGACCCGTTTGTGGGAACATTTGTTGACAATACGAACACAAAATGGGGAAAATTCAAGCCGTGGATATTCGGAGGTATGATAGTATCGGGTATTCTGACGGTGCTCCTGTTCCATAATTTCAACATCTCCGAAACGGGATACGTTATCCTCTTCGCATTCACCTATTTCCTTTGGAGCACGGCATACACCGCGAACGATATTTCATATTGGTCGCTTCTCCCCGCGCTCTCGCGTGATCAGAAGGAGCGAGAGGGTATTGGCTCGGTATCGAGAATATGTGCGAGTGTCGGTATGTTTGCCGTTGTGCTCATCTATACTATGGTCCCGGACCTTTTCGCACCCCTCGGATTAAATGCGAGAAATGCATATTTCGTGTTTGCGATAATTCTCGTTCTGCTTTTCTGGATATTCCAGAGCATAACGCTGTTTGGAGTGAGAGAGGACAGAAGCGCTCTCGGCAAGCAGAAGCGCACAACGCTACGCGAGATGTTCGGCGTTCTCTTCAAAAACGATCAGCTTATGTTTGCGGGGCTCTCAATGGCACTATTTATGATAGGTTATTCTATAACCACCTCGTTTGGCGTTCACTATTTCAAGTACGCCTATAAGGATGAGGGAATGTATATGGTATTCGCGGCAGTGTTAGCGGTAGCTCAGCTCACAGCGCTTGCAGTTTTCCCGCAGTTCACGAAAAAGTTCACGAGAAAGCAGCTCTACTTTGCCTCAATGATAGCAGTAGTGATCGCCTACGTGATATTCTTCCTATCCTTTGAGAATATCGTCCTGATAGTAGTCGCAGGACTCATCCTTTTCTTCGCTCAGGCATTTATTCAGGTGCTTAATCTTCTGTTTCTTACCGATGCGGTTGATTACGGAGAGTGGAAGCTCGGAAAGAGAAATGAGTCGGTGTCATTTGCCGTTCAGCCCTTTGTTAACCAGATCGGAAGCGCGATAGCGAGCGGAGTTCTAGGATTCACACTTATCATATCGGGTATTAACGATATCTCTAATAAGGTCGCAAATACTACTAATAAAGCGGAGGTCGACGCACTTATAAATTCAACCCCCGCATCCGCTATTTGGATAATGAAAATTGCGATGATGATAGTTCCTCTTATATGTATTGTCGCAGGCTTTATTATCTATAATAAGAAATTCAAGATCGATGAGAGTATGTATGAAAAAATCAGCGCCGATCTTGAAGCTCGCTCAAATGATACTGCCGACAGTCCCGAAGAAGATGTAGCTTTAATAGGCGCAGCCGATAATTCCGAGAGCGAATAATTTTTGTAATACATTTTTAATATAACCGATAGAAAGAAAAAGAAAAACGGCGGCTGCCTTTGCATCAAAGCATTGGTAACCGCTGTTTTTGTATATTATTGTTTGCATTTTAGCCGTTTGTTGGCTTTTTTGTTTTATAGTTAAAAGCTGATACCGAGCTCTCGGTATATCATATCGACCGCCAGCATAGTTTTCTCCGTTATATCCAAAAGCTCATTCTCTCGAGAAGCATCGCTCTCGCATATTCTTATGAACTCGGCGATCTCATCCGTCATATTGCTCTTATCCGCAGGGGCGTGATAAGTTTCAGCATTACCCCTCTCAAGTGTTAACGTGCGGTAGGTTGGCTCGTTTATCTTGTCAAAAGATATCTCACCGCACTCACCTTCAATAGTCGAAACGTTTTCGCCCTCATACGTTTTAGAGTAAATGACTTCGACCTCGAAACCATCATAACTTAACACGGATGCACCGCCACCTAGAAAACCGTTGTGCAGAAAATCACCGGCGGAACTGATTTTTTGGGGTGAGCCGAAAAGCGAGATAGCATAGTGTAAGGGATATATTCCAATATCCGAAAGAGCTGAGTTTTTCATTTTTGGATCGAAAGCATTCATGACCTCGCCCGCTTTAAATCTGTCATACCGTGACGAGTATTGGCAGTATTCAAGCCTTGCGTGCCGTATGCTTCCTATTTTGTTAAGATTATCCGACACGTATCTGAGTATTTCATCAAAGTCGGGGCGCATAGCTTCGATAAGCACCTTTCCCGAGCGTGTTCTTGCCGCCTTCATTAAAAGGAACTCCGGATAGGTTGCCGCTATCATCTTCTCGCATAAAACGTGCATTCCGGCATCGAGTGCGAGAATTGCTTGTTCCGCGTGGCACATAGTTGGCGAAGCAATATATATCGCATCAATCTCCGTGTCCTTAAGCATAGTGGAGTAATCGGTATAAACCTTTCCGATATTGTGTTTTTTCGCAAAGGCTTTGCCTGTTTCCGCGCGTCTTGAATATACCGCAACGACCTCGGCAAGCTTTACACAGCTTGCAGCTTCGCAGAATTTATCGCTTATAAAATTTGTTCCTACGATTGCAAAATTCATGTCAGAATATAAATTTCATAATGAAGAAAATAAGAGCGGCGGCAAAAGCTATTCCGCATACCCAGCTTGTCACCTTATCTATTATCTTGTTGACCTTTGCGTCCTTTTCGTCGAGAGCCTTGTCCTCCTCGCTCTCGAGCATATCCTCTTCAAGCTCAAATTCGGGCTCTTCGACCTCATCCTCAGCAAAATCGTACGTGCCGTCTTTTATCTTCTCAAGGCGCTCTGCCGAGCCCTTGATTATACCGTTCACGTTCTCGATGATCTGATCGTCAAATGTGTTACCCGCCGTAAGAGCCTCGCCGAGCTCGCGTATTGCGTTTTCGATCTCAACCGTATCGCGCGAGGTGGTTGCTCTGTCGATCTTTCCTTCGCAGCCCTCGCAGATGCACTTGGGCGTTCCGTACGCACCGATTGCGAGAACGGGTGCATCCTCTTTTTCGATAGGGGCTTTGCATATGCAGCAGTTTTTAGCCATTATTTTTATCTCCTTTAAGCTCTCCGCGGATTCCCGCTCTGAAGAATTTGATATACTCCTCGCGAAGCTTCTGTCTTTCGATGGCTTCATCGGGAGTAAGCTCACGTGTCTTCGCTATTCTTCCAAGCTCGTTTATTCTGTCAATTTTTTTCTTATCCATTTTATAGTCCTTTTACTTTACAAGTATATTTAATCTGTCCGAAACGTAATAAGCGATCAATATTTTTACCGCGTCGGGGATAACGTAGGGTAAAACGCATACGGCAAGCGTAGCAAGCAGTCCCTCACCGCCCGAATATACAAAGCTGAACCACAGTGAGCCTATAAGGTATATCACGGTTAATGAAAGCGCGGCATAAATGAGCTTTCTTTTATGCCCTTTGCCAAATGCGCTCTCAAGGAGAAGGAAGAGAAGAGCCGCGATGGGGAATGAAAGAATAAATCCGCCGCTTGCGCCGAGAAGATAGCCCACGCCCGAGCCGAATCCTGCAAAAACGGGTAGACCGACAAGACCTATGGCAATATATATTACGCTCATAATTGCCCCCGAAACTCCCCCGATCAGCATTAATGCAAGAAAGAAAGTAAATGTCTGGAGGGTGAAGGGGATAGGTGTCGGCACGGCTATCCATGATGAAACCGCCATCAAAGCTGCAAAGAGTGCGATATAAAGCTTTTTTCTTATTCTGACTCTGTCCATTGCGGAATGTTCTCCTTATATCAGCACTGTTTTTAATATTATACCGCACACAAAACTTTTTGTCAAGAAATATTGACTTTTTTTCTTGGATAGTATATAATAATAAAGTTAAAAATATTTTTGGCAAAAAATGCCGTTTTTTATACTTAATAAAAGAGAGGACCGCAGAATGAAAGATAAGATATCGCTTGCAGGCGATCTCGGAAGCGGAAAAAGTACGGTATCCGAGATACTTATAGAAAGACTCGGAGCAGAGTATTATTCAACGGGTGCAATAGTCAGATCGGTTGCAGAGAGGCGCGGTATGACGGTTGTTGAGCTTAACAAATATATGGAAACTCATCCGGAGCTTGACCACGAGATAGACGATGGTATTGCAAAGCTTTCGGATGTGGACAAGCTGCTTATTATAGACTCGAGAATGGCTTGGCACTTTACTCGCGGCACCTTCAAGGTATATCTTTCCGTAGACGTTGAGACGAGCGCTCTTCGCATAATGAATGCGAACAGAAAGGGTGAGCACGCCGCAACTCTTGAAGAAACAATAGCTGAAACTAAAGCCAGACGCGAGAGCGAGAAAAAACGCTATTTCGAGCAATACGGAGTAAATATCAAGGACTTAACGAACTACGATCTGGTTGTTGATACGACGGTTGCAACACCTGCCGAGGTTGCCGAGTGCATAATCGACGGATTTGAGAGGTGGCAGGCTGATAAGAGCTACCGCGCGGCTTATATATCCACCGAGAGGATCAATTTCCCGGACGATGAGCCCGATGCCGATAAAATGGCTGCGGCTATGTCGGGAGAGCTCACCGAGCTTCCGACGCTTATCGAGCGCGACGGAGAGTTCTATCTTAAGGAAGGACTAGAGGTGGCGCTTAACGCATCCTTTGATATGAAGCCGTTTATCAAGGCTAACCTTATTTCGGGTGACGTTCCTTCCGGCAAGTTCGTAAAAATGAAAAATTCACTCTGATAACTGATAATTAGGAGATAGTATGTTAACTTTAAAGAAAAAAACGGCGCTTCTTCTTGAAGAAGCGGTAAAGAGTGCGTTTGGCGAAGGACTTCTTTCGGCAGATGAAATATTTGAGATGCTTGAGTATCCGCCCGACAGAAGTATGGGCGATATCGCGCTTCCTTGCTTCAGACTCTCAAAGAGCTTAAGAAAAGCTCCCCCGATGATAGCTTCGGCGCTTGCAGAGTCACTCTCTTGCGAGGAGTTCTCCGAAATAAATGCGATGGGTGGCTACCTCAATTTCCGCATCAGCCCAACGGCGTTTGCATCGAGAGTTGTATCGGATATCAGAGCTGCAGGGGATAAGTACGGCTCACCTATGTGCGGCGAAGGTAAAAGGGTAGTTCTCGACTATTCCTCGCCCAACGTAGCAAAGCCCTTCCATATAGGTCACCTCGGAACTACAGTTATAGGTCACTCTTTGAAGCTCCTTCACGAGTTTGCGGGCTATGAGTGCGTTGGTATTAACTATCTTGGCGACTGGGGCACTCAGTTCGGTAAGCTTATCGTAGCTTATAAGAAGTGGGGCGATAAGGCGACTGTTGAGGCAGGCGGTGTTGACGAGCTTGTTAAGCTCTACGTTAAAATCAATAACGCGATAAAAGCCGAGGAAGAGGAGAGCCTTCAGGGCATTCCCGAGGCGGAGCGCGCAGGTAAGGCGAAGTCCGCGCTTGCAGACGAGTCCAGAGCCGAATTCAGAAAGCTTGAAGACGGTGACGAGGAGAACCTCGCTCTCTGGCGCAACTTTGTTTCCGTAAGCCTTGAGGAGTACGAAAAGACGTATAAGCTACTCGGAATCAGCTTTGACAGTTATCTTGGTGAGTCATTCTACACCGATAAGATGCCCGCCCAGGTAGAGAAGCTTCGCAATATGGGACTTCTCGAGATTGACGACGGTGCATCTATCGTAAATCTTGATAAGTGGAATATGCCCGTTTGCCTTATCTTGAAGAGAGACGGAACAACGCTTTATCCCACGCGTGATATTGCCGCGGCAGTATACCGCCACGGTGAGTATAACTTCGATAAGGCTATTTACGTAACGAGCGCGGCTCAGTCACTTCACTTTGCGCAGTGGTTCAAGGTAGTAGAGCTTATGGGTTACGATTGGTATGATAAGCTCGTTCACGTTCCTTACGGAACGGTAAGCATAAACGGCGCGAAGCTCGCAACGAGAACGGGTAACGTTATCCTTCTCCGCGACCTCTTTGACGAGGCTATCAAGCGCGTTTATGAAATAACAAAGGAGAAGCATCCCGACGAGCGCGAATGTACCGAGATTGCAGAAAAGGTCGGCGTTGGTGCGGTCATCTTCTACTATCTTTCGAATAACAGAATCCGTGATATAAACTTCGTTATGGAGGAGGCTCTTTCCTTCGACGGAAATACAGGTCCATA
Organism: Eubacteriales bacterium; assembly: GCA_045654585.1. Classification (GTDB taxonomy): domain Bacteria; phylum Bacillota; class Clostridia; order Oscillospirales; family CAG-272; genus UBA1740. The sequence continues at coordinate 16,113 of JAZONS010000020.1, read as the reverse complement.
CGTTCAGTATACCTATGCGAGAACCTGCTCTATACTTGAGAAGGCAGGTAGCGAGGGCGAGATGACCGATGCTCCTCTTACCGAGGTTGAGTTTGAGCTTGCAAAAACTCTTTCGGTATTTCCCGAAAAAATTAAGAGTGCTCTTGCCGATTACGAGCCGAGCACCGTAACGAGATATATTCTGGACCTTGCGGCGGCATTCAACCGCTTCTACCACGATTGCAAGATCGCGGCTTGCGAGGACGAGAAGCTCAGATCAAGCCGCCTTGCATTAACCTCAGCTACGCGCAGAGTTCTTAAAACCGCGCTCGGACTTATCTGTATGCAGACTCCCGAGAAGATATAATAAATTCGGGCAAAAGCAGATTTCCGCATTGCTATAAATATGTAATAAGCGGAATTTTTATAACAATTGTTTACAAAACACGAGAAATATATTCAGGAGAAGAAAAATGTCAGGACATTCAAAATGGAACAACATTAAGCACAAAAAAGAAAAATCCGATGCTGCAAAGGCGAAGATCTTTACCAAGATAGGTAAGGAAATGGCAGTTGCGATCAAGGCGGGCGGCCCCGATCCGAATAACAACAATAAGCTTCGTGATCTTATCGCAAAGGCGAAGGCAAACAACGTGCCTAATGATAACATTCAGCGTACTATCAAAAAGTTTACCGACAATAGCGATATCAACTACGAGGAAATCGTATACGAGGGCTACGGTCCTTCGGGCGTAGCTATTATAGTTGAGACCTCGACCGATAACAGAAACCGTACCGCAGGAAACGTTCGCGCGGCGTTCAATAAGTACGGCGGAAATATGGGACAGAGTGGTAGCGTTTCCTTCCTCTTTGAGTCTAAAGGTGTCATCACCATTATCGACGAGGATGGCGAGATCGACGAGGATAAGATCATGGAAGATTCTCTCGAGTGCGGCGCAGAGGATATCAAGTGTGAGGAAGGCGAATTCACCATCTATACCGAGCCCGACGATCTTGATTCCGTCCGTGACGCAATCATTGGACTTGGCTATAAGATCGACACTGCCGACGTGGCAAAGGTTCCCTCAACCTACGTTGAGCTTACCAACGAGGACGATATCGAGAATATGGAAAAGATGCTCGATAAGTTCAACGAGGACGATGACGTAAATGCCGTATACCACAACTGGGATAATTAATTTATGAAAAAGACAGGATAGCTTTTGTAACCGTTTTAAGCTATCCTGTCTTTTTTTAAAAAATTAGTTTTCTTCGTAAACTTTAAGTATAAGGTCACGGGCTTTTATAATATCCTTGATCTGCTGCTCACCCGTTATCTCGCGTTCAATGGTAAACGAGCCTGTATAGCCTATCGCATCGAGCCTTTTTATAACCTCTGCAACGTTCGCGCGTCCCTCTCCGACGGGAACTTGCTTTCCGAGCTTCATTCCGTCTGTAGGATAGAAGCCGTCCTTTATATGAGTATCCTTTACGTACTGACCAAACGTATCGATAGCGTCAACCGAGTTAGCCTTTCCGTAGAGCATCAGATTTGCTGTATCAAAGTTGATGCCTACGTTATCGCAACCGATTGCCTGAATAGTTCTGAGCATTGTAACGGGGGTCTCCTGACCTGTTTCAAAGAGGAAGAGCTGACCGTTCTTTTGCATATATTTTGCAAGGTATCTGAGAGCGGCAACGGTGCCGTTGAAGTCGGGGTGATCGGGATTCTCGGGAATAAAGCCCGCGTGGGTTATAACTGCGGGTATGCCAACTTTCTTGGCGAAATCTGATGCGGTCATAAGCTCGCGTATTCTGTGCGCGCGGTAAGCCTCGGGAACAAGACCGATAGTAGCAGGTCCCGCAGTGAAGTTCCACTCGCAAGGTCCGCTCCAGCCTGCCCAAAGTCCCGTGACCGGGAAGCCCGTCTTCGTAAGTACACCGCCGACGTATTCTGCGTATTCATCGCTCACAAAGCAGCTAACGTCCCATATGCATATCTGGCATGAATCAAGTCCAAGCTCGCGAGCCTTTTCGATCTCACGTTCAAGATCCGTGTCTTTATCGCAACTTATCATTATACCTATCGGATACTTTTTCACTTTAAAATCTCCTTAAATAAATATTGCATTTTATATTTAAATATTGTATAATAACTAAAGTGTATCACAGTAAATTTATTTTGTCAAGAGAGTAAATAAAACATTGATATGGATAAAAATCATTGATTGGTTACAATGATAAACAATTAAGATAAGCGATCGTATGAGGTTAAAAATGGGAAAAAACATTGTTAGGATAATAGCATTTATTCTGCTTGTGAGTCTTCTTGCAGGCTCGCTTTGCATTGGAGCTTCGGCATTATCTGTCGATGACGGTGCAGAAGCGGAAGTTGCGGCAGCCGCAGGGTCAAGAAGCGTGATAGGCGTGATTGGCGGAGCCGTCACGATTATGAAATGTCTGGAATATCTACCCAAAGTCGTAAAAACGGTTGGCGCTGTTATAGAAACGTCGAAAGAAACCGGAAACGTTAAAGCGATTTTCAATGCTGCGATAAATGCGTTTACGGGCGAGAAGGTAACGGAGCCCGAAGGTGGATCAAATGCTTCTCAAAAGCAGTACGAGGCGCTTGCGTCCGAGATCAAAATTCTGAGTAACAAGCTAAACGAGCTTGATAAAGGACTCGATGAGATAAATAATTCTATTCAGGACTTGAATAACACGATAATTGCGGAAGCAAATAAGGAATATATCAACGATTTCAGAAAAGAATACATAAATTACGCCAAAGCAATGGTGAAGGAATATAACGAGCTTCTTGTTGCGCTAAAAAATAACGGTGATAATATTGAAGCTTCAAAGATCGATTATGATGACTTGTATATTGCTGCGGTTGATATGAACGATATGCTATATGAGTATATGACGGGAAGCTACAGAGATGACGGAAAGCCGATCTACGAGGTAATGTACGAATACGTTGATATTTCATCGGGGGTTTCGCAAGATCTGATAAATCAGCGTTGTAAGGGATTTGTCGAGGAGCTTTACGCTACTTATGCTTTATCTCAGTACTGTCTGGTTCTGTGTGGATTATATCAGCTGGATCATTGTGAGTATAAGAACGAAACATCTTACGTTGTCAAGTCAGACGAAGATTCGATTCCTAGCGAAACGGTTATTTCCAATCTGATTTCTATGGAAGATGAATATAATACCATAGTTGCGGGAATTGCAGGATATATTACAAAATGCGGTCACGATACGATGGATATGCTTTATATTCCTGCGTCAACGGAGGAGTATTATTCTATAAAAAGCTCGCAGATTAATGGTATACTTTATGCAGGTGATAAGTACTACTTCAATTCAGCATTCCCCGAGGAATACAATTATCTATTTGTTAACGGCGAGCTTGAATTTGTAAGCTCAAATGCAGAAATTGCAACCGTAGAGGAAGACGGAGAAATCAAGCTTTTGCAGGAGTCCGGAACCTTTTCGCTACAAATAAAATACTGCGATAAAGCTGTTGCTTCCTATACTTTCAGTATTGGGAAAAAAGTTGTTTCCGGCGGTTACGGAACTGACACGGCGCCGTATTTGGTATCCACCGGCGAGGAGCTTATTTACGCGCTTAACATGCGCGGAAAGCATACGAAGCTTATAGCAAATATCAATCTTCAAGGCGCAACTTATAATAATTCCATTATTAATAGGGAAGTTTTTGCCGGCACTCTTGATGGAAACGGATATACGATTTCAAATGCGGTCATCCAGGAAACCGCCGGCGCTGGCAGTACGGGATTCTTTACTGAAATAACAGGCTCTGCTATTGTAAAAAACCTGTCGTTGAGATCTATTACCGTTAAAAGAACTAATAACTCTTCATCACGTTATATTGGTGTTCTTGCGGGTATCAACTATGGCAGAATTTATAATTGCTGGGTTGATAATTCAAAAGTAGAGTCCAATAACGTCAGGATAAGCGGTCCGTCTTACTATCAGTGTTACATAGGCGGAATGGCAGGAAGCAATTCCGGCAATATTCGTAATTCAATGGTCAGTTATTTTTCTCACGTAGAGTATAACTTTGAAGTTCAAGGTATTTACGGAAGAAACATTGTGTATGCGATAGGTGGATTTGTTGGAATAAGCAACGGCTCATTGGCAAATAACCTGGTTAAAGAACCGTATATTCAAGATAGAAAAATTTTTAAGGACTATGCGGATTTAAATCATCCTTATTACGATTTCACTCTTTCCTACGGACTAACCGCGGGAAACCGCGATGCGAGTGTGACAGAAATTTTGCGTTACGGTGGAAGGATTGATTCTCAACCGAAAACACATATTATAAATCTTTCGGGTAATACGCATATATCTTCAGTTAACGGAATAAGACGTTTCGAAGCTTTTCCTAACTTGGTAACAAATATAAATCCCGATGAGCTTGCTAATTACAGAGTTTTAAATCAAAACGGCAATTATACTATAGACAGAGATGTTTACAGCGAGCTGGTTCTCCAAAAAGAGCCTAACAATATGCAGGTGCTCTACGGAAACAATCTCGATCTGACAGGCATAATACTGTTGATGAAATACGAAAGCGGTATGATGTGTAACGTTCCCGTTTCTGCTATGAGCGAGTTTGATCCATATACGCTCGGAGAGCAAACCGTTACTCTTTCGTATAAAACGGGAGACAACCGACAGATAGATATTGACGTAGTATTTGAGGTCGTTTGTGAGCACGAATGGGTTCTTGACAGTGTTATCGAAGAGCCGACGCATACAGAGGCTGGCTCGGGTAAGTTTATCTGCTCGATATGCAGCAGTGAAGAAAGTCTGGAGATAGATAAAACAAACGACCATGCTTACACCGAGGTGATCGATATCACCGATGAAGCTCATACAGTGGCGTGTAAGTGCGGTGAAACAAAAACCGAAGCGCACGAGTGGGATGAGGGAACGGTTACTGTTGATCCTACACATGCAACAAACGGTGAAATTGAGTTTTCCTGTGTCGTATGCTCGAAAAAGAAAACTGATGCTGTACCGCCGTTATCCGATCACATTTTTGGTGAATGGGAAACAGAGGTACCGGTATCCTGTATGAATGACGGTCTTGATATCAGAAAATGCATTGACAGTCTTTGCGAATATAAGGAAACCAAGCTCATTCCAAAGCTTCCGCATACGCCGGGTGCTCCCGCAACATGCAACGATCCGCAGATCTGTACTGTGTGTAATACCGTTCTCAGCATATCGGTGCTTCACGATTATGTAACGTCAGCAGTTGCTCCCACGTGTACATCTCGAGGCTATACTGTCCATATCTGCAGCCTCTGCGGTAACACCTATTATGATAATTACGTGGATGCCTACGGACACGTGTCTGGTGGCGATGCGACATGTGACACAGCGGAAAAATGCACTGTTTGCGATGCAGTGCTGGTTGGAGCTCTCGGACATAGCTATACCGAGTCTATAACACCGCCTACCTGTACGCTTCAAGGCTATACGACCTATAGCTGTACCCATTGCGAATTTACTTATATTGATGATTACGTAGCTCCAAACGGACACACGCCCGGAGAAGATGCCACCTGCGAGTTTGCAGGATTATGCATCGTTTGTAACGCTACGTTGGAAGGAGCTCTCGGACATAGCTATACCGAGTCTGTAACACCGCCTACCTGTACGCTTCAAGGCTATACGACCTATAGCTGTACCCGTTGCAAATTCAACTATATTGATAATTATGTAGCTCCTGACGGACACGTTTCGGGCATAGGTCCCACCTGCGAGCTAGCGCAGATTTGTACCGTGTGCGATGCGGTGCTGATCGGAGCTCTCGGACATAGCTTCAGCGATGTTGTAACGCCTCCTACCTGTACCGAGCAAGGATACACGACCCATAGCTGCGAAAAATGCGGCTCATCCTATGCAGATAATTACGTACCTCCGATGCACGTTCGCGGTGCTCCTGCATCTTGTGAGAGTAATGGACTGTGTATTATGTGCGGTACGGTGCTGGAGATTGCTCTCGGACATGATTACAGTATGTCAAAAACTGATCCTACCTGCTTCGAGTGTGGCTATACGACATATAGTTGCAGCCGTTGCGACTCGGTTTACGATGACGATTACGTCGATCCCACGCATACTCCGGGTGATGAGGCAACATGCGTATTTGCGCAGAAATGTACTGTATGTAATACGGTTTTGGACGAAGCTCTCGGGCATATCTATGCCGATACGGTAACACTTCCGAGTTGCTTCTCACAGGGATATACTACCCATAAATGCGATAGATGCCAATCAAGCTACATAGATAGCTATGAACCTCCTGCTCATACTCCAATTGGTTCGGTTTCCTGCGAATCAATGCAGATATGCGCGGTATGTAATGCGATCTTAAGCGGAGCTTTAGGTCACGATTATACCGAAACTGTCACGCCCCCGACCTGCTCGGAGCAGGGATATACGACTTATAGCTGCAACAGATGCGAGTCGAGCTTTGCGGTTAATTACGTAGCGCCTAAGGGACACACTCCGAGCGGTGAAGCGACCTGTGAGAAGGCGCAGATATGCACCGTTTGCAACGAAACCGTCGGTGAGCCGAGAGGTCACAATTTCGAGTTGGATAACGTTGCTTCATCTTGCTTAAGAGGCGGTTACACAATGTATACGTGCACGGTATGCTCTTATAGCTATAACGATTCCTTCACCGAAATATCGGATCATAGCGCGAGTAACTGGATCGTGGATACCAAGCCGCAGGTTGGCGCTGTCGGAAGTGAGCATACCGAGTGTACCGCTTGTAAGGAAACACTTGAAACACGCGATATAGCGGCGCTCGAGGAAGAGAAAGAGCCTTTGAAGGCTTGGGAGGTAGCCCTGATCTCGCTTGGCGGTACTTCTTCCGCGGCAGGTCTTTTCGGTGGCGGATCCTGGCTTTTTAAAAGAAAATTCAAGCTCAGACGTAAATAATCTTAAAAAAATAAAATCATTAAGAGAAAAATATGAAAATTTCAGAAGCACTCGCAGAAAGGAACGTTCCCGACGTCCTCTCTCCGTTTGGAAAGAAGATAACAACCAAAGAAGAGTTTGAGTCGGTAAAGCCCGCAATAAAAAAGCTCCTCGCAGAAGAGGAGTACGGATATATCCCCGAGAGTCCCGATAGGATCGAGGTAGAGGATCTCCCTACCGATTATCATGAGGAGCGCTTTGCGGGCGGCGCCGCAAAGCTTGGAAGGCATAAGCTTACCGCTTATTTTGGTGATGTGTCCACGAGCTTTGTTTTTTACTCGGCAATACCTACGGAACACAGCGGCAAAATGCCCATATTTGTAAACATCAACTTCGGTGACGAAATTCCTCATAAATATCAGCCGACAGAGGAGATAACGGATAACGGCTGCGCGGTATTCACTATCTATTACGAGGACGTAAGCAGTGATAACGGCGATTTTGAGAACGGATGCGCAAAGCTTCTCTGCAAGGATAGAAGCCACCCTCACGCGCCGGGTAAAATAGCTATCTGGGCGTGGTCGGTAATGAGAGTTATCGACTATATCGAAACACTCGATATATATGATCCCGATGCTATTGCGGTCATCGGTCATTCAAGACTTGGCAAAACGACGCTCCTCACCGCCGCATATGACGAGCGCGTTAAGTTTGCCTGCGCAAACAATTCGGGGTGCTCAGGCGATGCAATTACGAGAGGGAAGGCGGGGGAGAGAATTGAGAATATTACGCATAATTTCCCATTCTGGTTCTGTCCGAATTACTCTAAGTACGCAGGTAGGGAAGAGGAGCTTCCGTTTGATCAGCACTATCTGCTCGCGCTTATTGCTCCTCGTCATATTCTCGTCGGAACGGCAGAAGAGGATACTTGGGCAGACCCCGATAGCGAGTATCTCGCGCTCGCTCTGACGGACGAGGTGTATAAGCTCTACGGCAGCACGGGACTCATCCATACCGACAGTATGCCCGAATGCCCCACAAGGCTTGCCGAGGGCGGCGCCTACTACCATAAAAGAGCGGGCGTGCATTACCTCGCGAGAAAAGATTGGCTCTCCTATATTGAATATATAAAATCGAAGCTTTGATAAAAAGCTTTGGCTTAAATAAACCGAAAACGGCAGAGGCTCTGTGCGAAAAAAGCAAGGTCTCTGCCGTTTGATTAATATTTGGTCAAAATGAGAAATGTTGAGAATTTCTCAAAATCATGAACGTTATTGTCAGAAAAAAATGAATCATTTATACTTTATACAAGTAGTATAAATCTAAAATGATTTAGCCAAAAAATAAATAAGCTATTTTAGAGGTAGTAGATAAAACAGTTTATTAGGAGGTTGATATTATGCGATTTGATCAGATCTGGAGCGGTAGAAATTGCAGGGAGGCGGAGCAAGAATGGTTTCCCGTAACAGTTCCCGGAAATATTCAATATGACTTTGGCGTTTTTCATAACTTTGAGGATTTGAATTATTCTGATAATTACAAGCAATATTTACCGTTTGAGGATGACCATTGGGAGTACAAAGCCATCCTTTCTTATAATAAAAATGAAGACGATCGAGTCTTCTTTGTCAGCGGCGGTATTGATTATAAATACGATGTGCTTATCAATGGAGAAAAGATATATTCTTATGAGGGAATGTTTCGCGGCTTTGAAGTCGACCTTACCGATCATTTGAATGAAAAAGAGGATATTCTCATTGTTCATATATACCCTCATCCGAAATCTATCGGAGGCAGGATAAACACACGCGATGAGGCCGATCAAAGCTGTAAGCCTCCGCTTTCTTACGGATGGGATTTCAACCCCAGACTTTTGAATTCCGGACTTTGGGAGGAGGCTTATATCGAAACGCGCGGAGCGTCTTACATAGGAAGCACGGAGGTTATAGCAAAGCTCTCCGATGACCTTTCCACAGGTACCGTAACCTTTGATTATGCGTGCGATATTCCTTGCAAGACCGCAATTTACGATATGGACGGAAATACCGTTTACGAGGGAACTGACAGAAACGTTACGCTGAAAGACCCCAATCTTTGGTGGTGCAACGGTCAGGGTATACCTTACCTCTATCGTTGGGAGATATCGAATGAGCGTGAGAGCAAAAGCGGAAATATAGGCTTCCGCACTCTGCGCCTCGTGCGAAACGAAACTAAAACTCTTACTGCTTTTCCAAAAGGAAGATATGCCGCTCCGATTACCGTGGAGCTAAACGGCAGACGCATCTTTGCAAAGGGTACGAACTGGGTGGCTCCCGCCCTTTTCTGGGGACACCTTAACGAAGAGATCTACGAGGAGCATATAAAGCTTGCTCACGATGCCAATATGAATATGTTTCGTATGCACGCCGGTTCAGGCAGACCGAAGCGATATTTTTATGATATGTGCGATCGCTACGGAATTCTTCTTTGGCAGGAATTTCCTCTTGCGTGCAACAATTACGTAGCAACTCCGCATTATATGGAGATTCTCGAGTCAGAGGCGACCGCTATTGTCAAGGATTTCCGTCATCACCCATGTCTTGCATTCTGGTGCGGCGGAAACGAGCTTTTTAACGATTGGTCGGGTATGGACGAGCAATCTCACGCATTAAGGCTTCTCAATAAGATATGCTATGAGCTTGATTATGACCGCCCATTCTTATATACCTCACCCCTCATCGGTATGGCACATGGAGGATATACGTTTTACGACGAGCAGCAGGGCGGAGAAACGCTTGGAGCATTCCAGAGATCCGAATGCACCGCGTATCCTGAATTCGGTATCCCGTCTATCACGAATGCCGAGCTTTTGCGACGTGTAATTCCAGAGGATGAGATCATATTCCCGATACCGTATACTAAATCGTGGATAACGCATCACGGCTTTGATGCGTGGGGGCGTCAGAGATGGCTCTGCCGTGACGTGCTTCTGCGTTACTTCCCTAAGGCGACCTCCCTTGAAGAAATGGTTGAGCAATCGGAGTGGCTTCAGAGCGAGGGCTACCGAGGCTTATTTGAGGAGATGCGCCGCCAGTGGCCAAGGTGCAGTATGGCGCTAAACTGGTGCTTCAACGAACCCTGGACCACAGTAGGAAATAACACCCTCTTAGCATTTCCGTCGCATCCTAAGCCATCCTATTATACTGTTAAGAGCGCGTTGCGCCCTACTGCTTTCAGCGCAAAAATTGAAAAATTTGTCTGGATTGCGGGGGAAACCTTTGAAGCGGAGTTATGGCTTCTTAACGATGCGCCTCATTTTGCCGAAGGTACGGTGAAGGCAGTTCTTACTATCGGAGATATGACGGTCAATCTGCTGGAGTGGAGTGCAAATACGGAAGAGAATACTAATAAGAGAGGTCCGACTGTGCGATTCAAGCTTCCAAAGGTTGACGGCGTTGACCGACTGACTTTAAACCTCGTTGCGGATAACGGTATGGAAAATCAATACGTTTATCAGTACCGTCCCACGCCAAAAATAGTAGATCTTCGCGCAAATAACGGTGTTCTTTCATAAATCAATTTATATTAATAGCGGATACCCGATTTCCTCAAGTAACAGAGGTTACGGATATCCGCTTTTACTTATATAGTTTAGATGAAAAGCTCTACTATTTCTTTACCACAACGAACTCAGTTTCGGGATAACGTTTTTTTGTTTCGTCAGGGAAGTCGTGATCGCTGATAACGCAGTCAACCTCGGAAAAATTGCAATAGATGCTCTGAAAAGGCTGATCTACCTTCTTGTGATCTACGAGATAGTATATCTGTGAGGCGTTAGCCGCTATCGTTTTGAAAAGGAGGTCGTATAGTCCTGCCGATATTAAGCCGTCCTCCGTGACAGCACCCGTAGAGAAAAACATTTTATCAACGCGGTATCTTGCCGCGTTTTGTACAGTTTCCGTGCCGTAAAGCATACATGGCGCTTCAACGACCGTACCGCCAAGGCAGATGACCTTCACGTCGTGAGATGAAAGATCCGCGGCAAGGAAAATGTTATTCGTTATAACCGTAAGGTCCTTTTTTTCAATAAGATATTGCTCCATGCACTGTGCCGTCGTGGAGCTGTCAATATAGATAGTGTCGCCGTCTTGCACTAGGGCTGCCGCTGCGCGTCCTATGCGCTTCTTTTCCGTATGCATCTTGTGCGCACGGAAGGGGATTTGCACGTATTTTGTTCGTACGGGCTCAACTCCGCCGTAGCTACGCAGTATGAGCTGGCGGCTCTCAAGGGCGTTGAGATCGCGGTTGATAGTTGCAGAGCTGTACTGAAGAGTGCCTACCAGATATTTGACGGTAACGTATCCTTCTTGCTCGAGAATTTCAAGTATTTGCTCCTGTCTTTCTTTTGAGGTCATGATGCTCCCTCTCTTTTTGCATATTGATATCTTGATTGTATCACTATTTTCTCAAAAATGCAACAAAAACTTGAGAAATGTTGAGAATTTTTCAATATTAAGAACACTATTGCGAAAAAAATTGAAATATTGTATGCTATAAGCGAAGAGAAAATATTATCCGAAAAGGAGAACAAAAATGAAAATTGTTGCAGTAAGCGACCATTTTGTCAGAACTGAGCATTATGAAGCATGCTTCGCTAAATATCCCGAGTATGAGCTGAAAACGCTATTCTTCGGCACAGAGGATCGCGTTGAAATGCGTGATATCTTCCATAAGATAGAGCGTAACGGACCTGAGGCGTGGCCTATTCCCGATGAACTTTACGAGGCAGTCGAGGATGCCGACGTGCTTATGGTGCATACCTGTCCCGTCCCCGAATCACTTATCGCAAGAGCAAAAAAGCTCCGTGCTATATTGACGAACCGCGGCGGGCTTGAAAATATCGCGGTAGAGGCGGCAACAGCGCGCGGTATTCCCGTGCTTAACAACCCGGCTCACAATTCTAACGGCGTGTGCGAGCTTGCCATCGGACTTATGATAACAGAAACCCGTAACGTTGCGCGCTCTCATATGGGACTTATGCAGGGTAATTGGCGCGAGAATTTTTACAATACGGGAAATATCTGGGAGCTTAAGGGCAAGACCGTCGGTATTGTCGGCTTTGGTAATATAGGTCACCTTATGGCTGAAAGACTTTACGTATCCTTTGGATGCCAAGTCCTTGTAAACGATATTTATATTGATCCCGAGGATGAGCTTCTTGCTAAGTATCCCGAGATCAGAGTAGTTGACCTTCCCACCCTTATGTGCGAGAGTGACGTTGTAACCTTGCACGCGAGAAACGAAGAGGTCATTCTTGACCGTGAAATGCTCTCTCTTATGCGCCCCCACGCATTCTTTATCAATACCGCGAGAGCGCATATGGTAGACTACGACGCGCTTTACGAGCTCCTTCGCGACCGCAAGATAATGGGTGCGGCAATTGAGGTGCATCCCATAGAGCCCCTTCCCGAGGATTATCCCTTCTTGAAGCTTGATAACGTAACTCTTACTACCCACCGCGGAGGAGATACCCTCAACGCGTATAGTGACAGTCCCGAAATGCTCGTCAAGGATTATGCACGCTATCTTTCTGGCGGAAAGGTACGCTTCTTCGTTAATCCCGAGGTTGGCTTCGGAAAATGAACGTTGCTTTTGAACAAGACGGTCGAAACGTGACGTTCTCTTCGCCAAACGGAGTGCAAAGAGCTATCAGACTTTGCGAGAAGACGCGCCGCTTTGCTTATGAGTCACTCACGAGAAAATACGGACGCGAAACGAAGCAAAATCCCTGTGTTTCTCTGGATGATGAGCCGGGATTTGATAAGATGACCGCTCTTCAAAAATACGATGCTGCAATTGCTCGTATTGTGCGCGAAGCACCTATCAGAATATGTGAGGGCGAGCTTATAAGCGGCTCGGCAACCCTCGGGCTTGCAATTGAGCATAGCGTGCCCGCAACCTACGGAGGTAAGCCGATTGTTGCAGGTATCAGCCATCTGACGGTTGATTTTGAAACGGTTTTACATAAAGGAATAAATCATATTCATGATACGGTCGTGGAAAGTCTTAAACGTCATCAGGGGACGGAACGGGAGCCGTTTTTGAGAAGCTGCATTTCAACCCTTGATTCGTTTGCTCTTTGGCATGGACGGTATCTTAAAGAGCTCTCTCTTATGCCCGATTTTGCTTCTAATTACAGCACTCTTTGCCGAGTGCCGTTCGCTCCTGCCGAAAGCTTTCGGGAAGCGGTGCAAAGCCTGTGGTTTACTTTTGCGTTTTTGAGGCTTTGCGGTAACTGGCCGGGAATCGGTCGTATCGACTTTTTACTTGGTGAATATCTGGAAAGAGATCTGCGCGACGGAGTATTGACTCTTGATGAGGCGAGGGAACTCCTTGCTCACTTCTTCATTAAAGGATGCGAGTGGATCTGCGGAGATAACGATTTTTCAAAGGGAAGCGGTGATGCTCAGCACTATCAGAATATCGTTATTGGCGGTGTAGATCGCGAGGGTCGCGAGGTTACAAATACCGTAACGTATCTGGTGCTGGATGTTTTAGAGGAGCTTCCTATCGGAGATTTTCCAACAACTGTGCGCGTGAATAAAAACTCTTCGGACAAAATGCTGCGCCGTGTGGCAGAGGTTTTGCGCTTGGGCGGCGGTGTGCTCGCTGTTTACAATGAGGATATTGTGCTCGAGGCGTTTACTCTCCGAGGCTATGACGTGGCAGAGGCGAGAAGCTTTGCTAACGACGGATGCTGGGAGGTTCAGGTTCCCGGAAAAACGTTTTTCCGATACGTTCCTTTTGACGCTTTGCAGCTGCTTCAACAAAAAACACTTAAAAATTATGAACCGGAAGCAGATTATTCCGATTTTGAGGATCTTTATGCACAGTATATTCTTGATATGCGCGAGCGTACCGAGCACATACTGCAGCAGCAAGCGTCGGTTTTTGAAGGCGGTGTGCTCTCTTGCCGATGGCGTAAGCGCGCGCCTTGCACTGCGGTTTCGCTCTTTGAGGAGGGCTGTATTGAAAAAGGCCTTTCCTACCTTGAAGGAGGACCGATCTATAACGTTTGCTCACCGCATATCGGCGGTCTGCCCGACGTGGCAAATAGCCTTTACGCCATTCGAAAGCTGGTGTATGAGGAAAAACGGGTGACCTTACCGCGGCTTCTTGAAATATTGAGAAACGATTGGGAAGGGGAAGAACCCTTGCGCCAATACGTGATGAATTCCTATCAATATTACGGAAACGATAACGACGAGGTAGATCTGCTTGCCGCGCGTATACTTTCTGATTTTGCAGATTGCTGTAAGTCCTTGGATGGACGGTGCGGATATAGCTTCCCACCGGGAGTCAGCACTTTCGGCAGGCAGCTGGAGTGGGCGCCTGGGCGTCTTGCGACGCCAAGCGGAAAGCACGCAGGCGCGGTATTGGCGGCAAATCTGTCACCAACACCGGGAACGGACGTCCTTGGCGCGACGGCGGTTATCCGCTCGTACTGCAAGGCGGATCTTGCGAGGCTTTCTACGGGCGCAGCACTTGATATCAGGCTACTGCCGTCCAGCGTATCGGGAGATATGGGAGTCGGTACTATCGTTTCACTTATAAAAGGATTTGTTGATCTGGGAGGCTTCTTTATGCAGCCGGACGTGCTTGATGCATCGGTTTTGCGTGCTGCGCAGGAAAACCCCGAGGATTATGCCACTCTGTCCGTAAGAGTATCGGGCTGGAACGCTCGATTTATAACTCTTGACAGGCATTGGCAGGATATGGTTATCGCTCAGTGCGAACATTAATTTTTTAAACGGAGGATTTTATGAGAACTTACAATAAATATATGGATGGCAGCCGCATATTGCTCGGTGGCCACAGAGGTGACCGCAAGCACTATCCTGAAAATACAATGTCTGCCTTTCGCGGTGCTCTGGAACTCGGTCTTGATGCTATCGAAACCGACGTGCGTATGACTAAAGACGGTCATCTTGTGCTTATACACGATAGAAGCATCGCACGCACCACGAACGGCGAGGGTAACGTTGATGAAATGACTCTTGAAGAGCTTCGTTCATTTGACGCAGGATTCTGGAAGGGACCCGAGCACGTGGGAGAGCGCATCCCCACCGTAGAAGAATTCCTTGAGCTTATAGCGCCTACGGGTATGATAGTGAATTGGGAGCTTAAGGAATATCCCACCGAGCTCGGTGACCGTGCGTATACCTGCGCGGATAAGCTCTTTGAGCTCATAGAAAAGTACGGTATGGAAGAGCGCAGTCTTATAAATTCTTTTTCTCAGAAAATGCTTGAATATACTGCTGATAAGCAGCCCGGAAAATATCAGATACACGGATATTTTGATTACATAAAGATAGATAAATCGGAAAAGCCGCTTGATACCTTCTCTGATTGGATAGCTATCTGGCGTAAGGATGCGGAGCACGTTTCGGGCTTTATAGCCGATTACGAGTTTGCCGCTCGCCGCGATCTGCCGACCTGTATACTCGTGCCCGACGATATCGTGCATTACAAAAAAGCGCTCGAGCTCGGATGCAAAATGTTCACGAGTGACGATCCCGAAAAAGCGCTCGGCTTCTTGAAAGAGCTCGGCGTAAAATAAACAAACGACAATAACGAAAGAGAGAATAAAAAAATGAAAAATATACTTGAAGCCCCCTTTATGGTTGAAACGGTAAGAACACTTACTAACCTTTACAGACTCGGCTGGGACGAGCGTAACGGCGGTAACCTCTCGTACCTTCTTTACGATGAGGATATCGAGGGATATCTTGATACCTCGAAGGTTATTCGCAATATCCCTATGTCATTCGACGCATCCGAGATCGTAGGAAAGATCTTCCTCGTTACCGGAACAGGCAAATATTTCAAGAACGTTCAGTACGATCCCGAAACAAACCTTGGTATTATCAGAATAGCAGAGGACGGCAAGTCCTGCGACCTTCTTTGGGGTTATAAGGACGGCGGCAAGTTCACGAGCGAGCTCCCCGCTCACCTTATGAGCCATATGACAAGACTTAAGGCTGACCCCGCGCACAGAGTGGTAATGCACACTCACGCGACCAACACAATCGCAATGTCCCTTATCCTCGGTCCCGACGAGAGAGAGTTCACAAGAGCGCTCTGGAAGATGCAGACCGAGTCTATCGTAGTATTCCCCGAGGG
>JAZONS010000019.1:0-19608 GCA_045654585.1 Eubacteriales bacterium | reverse complement strand
GTGGCGGGATAGCTCAGTTGGCTAGAGCAACCGGTTCATACCCGGTAGGTCATGGGTTCAAGTCCAATTCCCGCTACCAACGGCCCGTTGGTCAAGCGGCTAAGACACCGCCCTTTCACGGCGGTAACGGGAGTTCGATTCTCCCACGAGTCACCATAGAACGAAGCACCCTTTATGGGTGCTTTTTTCGTTCTATGGTGTCTCGTGGTCGAACGAGCTCCACCGCGCATACAGCTTAAGTTCTCTCTTCTTATCAGTTCGCATTTTTGCCTTACTCTTCTACTTTGACTTTTTTCTCGCGCGATGGAGTTCGCATACGCCGCGCAGAGCGCGTCGAGCTTGCTCGTAAGCGGCTAGCGAGCGTATATTCGCTTTAGCCGAAATTCTCCCATGGGCATCATCGAACTTTCTCGCGTATGCGTACTTCGGTTTTATTTATTGCTATTTTAGTATTTTTAAATTTGTTCCCTTTTGTAATCTGTTCGAGCGCGAGGGAGTATTGACACTCGCGGTAAAATTTTAGTATAACGTTCCGCTTTGTTACTATTAAAGCTTTCATCTGCTCGTTTGTCAAGATTCCGCTTTCGCGGAATGCGCAACGCGCCATTGTAATATCAAACTCGCTTATTTAAAGCGGCTGGTGAGCGTATATTCGCCTTAGGCGAAATTCTCCCATGGGCATCATTATTCCTTGACTGTTTTTCTTTTTTATGATAAAATAATCACGTTAGTAATTCGTGATAGAAAAAACTTATTGCGGAAATTTAAAAATCCTTCTGTTTCCGAGTTATACACAAGCGCAAATAAGGGCGTTCGAAAAGAGATATTCGGATTTTAAATCCGCTTTCGATGAAGCTATAATTCCCGAGGTACACAATGTGGCTTAAAAACAAAATTACACAATACAAAAATTACAAATACGGCGTGAAGCACTGCACGTTTAATCCCGAAGGACCCGGCGTTGTCAGAATACATCTCGTGCCGCCGAGGTTCAAGCTTTTCGGCAGCGCGCCGCATATAGTTATACTGAACGGCTATTACCTCTTGCCTATTGGATATTCGTGGGCAATTCTACTATCTGCGTTCATAGACGAGGTGAATAAATATGACGGTCTTCCTATCGATACCGAAGCGGAATACGATATTTTCGAGCGCACCGTCAATTCTGTTCACCGAGTCTTTCTCGGCATAAAAAAGGATGAGCTTGAAGAAGACCTTGACGAGATGCTGAGAATTCTCTTTGCCGTCGCAAGACAAGATGAGTCGGATATTGAGATAGAACGCTTATCTATTCGCTCATATGCAAAAAATATGACAGCTCCGCATAGAGTTGATCTAATGGTATCGGCTATGACAGATGCTGACGGCGTTTGGAAATGTAATCAAAAGTGCGCATTTTGCTACGCCGCAGGTCAAAAACTCGCAAGCACACGTGAGCTTACGAGCGAAGAATGGATGAAGGTTATTGACAAGCTCTGGGATGCGCACGTGCCAATGATCACCTTTACGGGCGGTGAGCCGACACAGCGTGAGGATATTGACGTTCTCGTGGCTTACGCGCGCAAATTCGTAACACGCCTCAATACTAACGGTATAAATCTTACCGAAGAGCTCACAGCAAAGCTCAAAGCAGCGGGACTCGACAGCTTGCAGATCACTTTATACTCGTGCGACGAGAGTATACACAACGCTCTTGTTGGCGCGGAGCGCTTTGCCGATACTGTTTCGGGTATCAAAAACGCCGTTGCGGCAGGGCTCGACGTGAGTATCAACACTCCCCTTTGCAAGAACAATTCCGATTATCTAAGAACTCTTGAGTTTATAAATTCACTCGGTGTTCGCTTCGTCACCGCGAGCGGTCTTATCTGCACGGGAATGGCGGAGTCCAGGCACGAAAGCTACGATCTTTCCGAGGATGAGCTGTTTGAAATTATAAAGTCGGCAAAGGAATTTTGCGACGAAAACGGTATGGAGATAGACTTTACCTCCCCCGGCCTTATCGGTGACGAGATGCTCGACTCTATCAGTATGAATACGCCCTCCTGCGGAGCGGCTCTGTCAAATATGGCAATAGCGCCCGACGGCGAGGCAATTCCCTGCCAGAGTTGGCTTTCATCCGATGGCAGCTTAGGTAACATTCTGACTTCCGATTTTATGGAAATATGGAATTCCGAGCTATCCAAAAAGCTCCGTTCTATGAACGAGAGCGAAGCATTGAGCTGCCCTTTCAGAAATAAAAAGCTCTGAAGCGCGCTTTTTGATCCTAATTGTAAAATTCTAACTGACGGTGATATATTCTATGAAAGACAAAAAAATAAAAGAAAAAGAGTCGTTTACAAAAGAAAACATACTTAAAAAACGAACCTTTCCGAAAAACAATACAATACTACTTATAATTACCGTTCTGATACAGATTGCTCTTATCGTTGCAATAATATTTATCGCAAATCACGAGCCCGAGCCCGACGATATTATTAAAAGCTATGATATCGACGTTGCGCCTCGCGAGGACGGCACGCTTGATATAGCCTATAATATCACCTGGCAGGCTATCTCGGGACAGGAGCTGACCTGGGTCGAGATCGGTATGGCAAACGAGCAATATTCCGTTTATGAGGATTCATTATCTCGGAATATCGAGAGTTATGAAAAATACAACGATGACGACTACGTTTTACTGAAGCTCTATTTAAACGACGAATATTCCGACGGCGATATATTCGATCTCTCCTTCAAGGTAAGACAGGAGCGGATGCTCTGCCGCGACGCTCAAGGATACTTTTACGAGTTCGTTCCCGGATGGTTTAATCTCATACCGATCGAAGAATATACTTTCTCGTGGCAAAAGTCCGACGGTATAGTATCGTCTACCTCCGACAAAGAGGACAGCAATAATCTCGTATGGTCGGGCTCACTTCTACCCGGCGGTTATGAGAGCATGTTCGTCAGATACAACGAAATCGCTTTCGATGGTTGCCAAGCTATCACCGAGTATACTATGTTTGACGGAAGAGGCGCATCAAACGATCTTGGCGACGATAAGTTCCCGCTTATTATAATATGCGCACTCGTTGCGGTCCTGCTGATAATCGGGCAGGTGTTCATCGTTGACTCCTACGTTTCATACGTTCGAGGACGCGGATTTATAACAGGCTACGGATATCACTACCACACCTACGGAAGAGTAAACTACAGATACAGAGCCGCCGCGAATGCTCACGCCGCATCCACGGGTGGCAGAAAGGGCGGATTCCGCGGCAGCGGATGCGCTTGTGCCTGTGCCTGCGCTTGCGCGGGCGGCGGAAGAGCCGGTTGCAGCCAAAAAGATACTTATACAAACACACTTTTTTCAAGAAGAAAACGCCATAAGCAAGATAATTAAGGCGCACTTTCGAGCATATTAGTTTATAAATAAACACAAAAAAACTCGTTTGAGAAATTTCATCCCAAGCGAGTTTTTTATTTTGCGAGTTATCAAAGCATCTTTTGAACGTCAAACAAGTATTGAAGTTTCAGATCAATTTATATAAAAAGCCTGCATATCGTCAAGTCGAAGAATCATAGGATCAAGTCCAAACGCCACGCCCGTATCAATATTTATCCAGCTTTTTGTTTTTATCATACGCCCTTTGTATCTATCGCCGTAATACCACGTCGGAGTATGACCTAAAATAACCGTAAAATCTTCGTCATAAACCTCGTCAAGCGATGGTCTGTGCCAGACAAGATCAAAAGGATCGTAGTCCTCAATGGACTTTCCCTTTATGTAATCGGGAAGACCGCCGTGAACGAGAACGAACCGTCTGTCTCCTATTTTCACGTCCTCATAATAATTGCACCCTTTAAGATAATCAACTATACGCAAAAGCTTCTCTCTAGGGAGCTTACTTAAACCCGTAAGAGTAGGCTCAGCGCCGTTTTTCGCCCAGTTTTTCAGAGATCTCATTTTTTCGGAAGTGATGCTTTGAACAGTTCCCTCATTTATCTCCATAAAAGCGAACTCGCACTTCAGCATCATAAGCTCGTGATTACCAATAATTAGCTCGACGTTATCCTGCTCGATTATCCACTCGAGTATTTTCGCGCCATCGCTCCCTCTATCTATAACGTCACCTATGATAACCAGAAAATCATTTTCGGTAAAACCGCTTTTCTTGAGAAACGCAAGAAATTTTTCAAGCGGATATCCGTGCAGATCGCTCGTTACGTATACCATACAGTCACCTCCGTTTATTTTTTTATACCGTCATTTTACCTGCCCCTACCGTGCCGCTTTTTTATTTTCTTTGGCAGAAGCTATTTATATGATACGCCGAGCAAGTCAAAATACACTGCTCTGAATTTAAAATAAATTTCTTCATCTCTGTGCCAGTGACCAAAATACCATTTATCAAAGCTTACCTCGTGAGCTATCCAATCAAAAAATCCATTCAGCTCAGCCTCGTGAGGGTCGGGAGCGCTCCCCATAGCGTAAACTATCTCTGCGGGCGCGGTATGCGATATAATAATATCGACGGAATTGCAGTTGCTTTTCAAATTCTCCGCCGCCTCGCGATACTCCTCGTTCGATGGCATCTCGCCGGACCACCACGAAAAGCCTTCCTTTCTCATATACTTATCGCGGCTGTAACCGCCACCCATAGTAAATATCTTCTTTCCCGCTATCTCGAACACCTGACCGCGCATAAGATGTAAGACGTTCCGGCGTATTCTGTGCACTTTACCGCCGCACCACTCCTCGACCTCGTACTCCTTATTAAGTCTATCAAAATTCTCGTGATTTCCATCGACGAAAAGCACCGTATAAGGCAGCTCGGAGAGCGCGTCAAGCTTCTCTCGCTCCTCGAGATATGCCATAGTACCGCGTGTCTGAAAAACAAAGCCGAAATCTCCGCATACGATAACGTAATCCCCAGCCGTAGGTCCTTTTCCGTCTATAAAGTTACCTTCAAAAAATCTTCCCACCTCACCGTGGGTATCACCGGTTATATAGATCATCTTTTTCTCCAATGCATTGAAATTTTCCGCTTGCGTATTTTTAAAAATCACGTTTTGCGGAGCAAAGAGGCTGCCCCAAGCTTTTTGAGACAGCCCCGTTTTTATTTTTCGCTATATTATATAAGCGCTTATGCCGCAGGAACAAATTCCTGTCCGGATTTAGCATAGATCTTTCCGTCATCCTTGAGGTAGAACTCGATCTTTTCCCACTCTCCCTCGCGGTAATTGCCGTTTTCCGTATTAACATATCCGTAACCGTAGTGAGTTATTCCCGCATCCTTGATATTACTTCCAAGACGGATAGTTTTCAAGGTCGGAAGCTCTACGTTGCTGAAATACATATTGAACGCGAACGCAGCTATATTTTCGGTTACGTCGGGCACTATATAAAGCTCGCCGCTTCTTGCGGAGGGATATTTAACGAGCGTCTTGTAATCTTTAGTGAAAAGAACACCGTCAAGAGATGCGTATGTATTATTATCCTTATCAACCACAATCTGCTCTAAGCTGTGAATGTTGAACGCATCGTCCCAAATAAGAGAAACGGTTGCGGGAATTGTGACAGAAGTTATCTGCATAGAAAGATTGCCGTAGTTATCGTAATACTCTGATACGAGGCTTCCCGTTTTAAAAAGTCCGCTGTCATCAATACAACCTATTGATACGACATCAAAGCTACGTCCTGCGTACTCGACGCTCGCGGGAATAACTATCTCGCCATCCTTCTCTATTTTAACGAGCTGAACGGTATCGTAGCTCGAAATAGCATACGTAAAGTCGCCTACCTTGAAGGTTGTTCTCAAAAGCACGTCAGAGCTAACAAATTCCGTCTTCGAGCTCTCGGGCAACTCATACATAAAGCCGATACCCGTATCGCATTTTGCCGAAGGTAAGTGTGACACCGTAAACGCTTCAAGCTCCTCGGATACCCAAGGACCGTCCATGCCCATAAGCTCCTCAGTGTCGCTCACGCAGAAGTATCTATAGGATATACCCTGCATAAATTTGGGATTATCATCCCAAGTAAGATCGAACCAATACCACTTTTCGTCATCCATTTTAACAAGATTCCATGCGTGATTCTCTCCCGCATATCCCGATACGAATACGTTTTCAACTCCGCAGTAGTTGAGAAGCATCTGGAAGGACTTTGCGTAAGATTCACACACGCCCTCGCCTATCTCGAGAATGCCGAGAATATTATGAGCGTAATTATCGTCTTTAGGAGTTGTGCCGTCAGCCTCGTATGCGTAGTCGCCCGAAGAAATTATAAGATCGTGAAGCACCATTGCGATAACGTACTCACTGTCACTCTTCACCCGGCTTATGATCTCTTCAGCCTTAGCGTATATTTTTGCATTGTACGAATTTCTTGTTTCGCCGAGCTTATACTCCTCGTCAACCTTTATAGAAAGAGCGGACGCGGTATACGATATATGCTTTGACATCCAGTAGTAAAGCGGGTGATCGGTAACATATGCGCTCCATGTAGCGATAGCCTCGTCCTGCGTGAGTCCAAATTCGCTGAAGTTAATCTCACCAATAACAAGGTCATCACCTACATTCTCACCGCTTATGTGGAAGAGATCGGCGCGTGCATCTATAGAATTGTAAAGTTTAGTTAGATTTTCCGCGTTTTCAAGGGTCTGTAAGTAATCAAGTGCATATGTTCCGTCATACTTTGCCGGAGTAGAATAATCACTCGGGAACATAACCACAGGCTGAACCAAAACGTATCCGCAGACAGAGCATACCTTGCCCTCAGTCTTAGCGGGAGAGTTTTCAGTCGCCTCAGTTGCGGGAATTATCTCTTCCTTGTGAGGAAGAAGATCTCTTTTCTCTTCCTTAGTTTTGCCGCAAGAGCATTCATAACTATCCTTACCCGCACTTGAGCAGGTGGATTCCGTATAGCTTACCTTAACGAAATCGCATTTATGCTCGGTGCTGCCCGAATTGTTTCCGTTGTTATCGTTGTTACTGTTTTCATTATTACTACCGCCTCCGTCGGTCGAATCTTCACCCTCAGAATCATCTCCACCGGGTAGAATATCCGTGCCATCTCCGAGATCACTCTCGGGAAGGAATGACGAAATAATATCACATCCCGAAAGGCAGAGAGAAAGTACGAGTAGGGTCAACATGAGTAAAATCTTTATTTTCTTCATAAAATATTCCTCCTTTTTTCTTTATAATATATTATTTTTATTTTTTTGTCAAGGATATTATTTACATTTATTGAAGACATTTTTTTGGAATTGAGCGCTTTCACTCTCCGAAAAATAAAGGCCGATCCCTAAAGCCTAACCGTTATCCAATAGCAACATAAAACGCAGTCGATTTTAATTGGTATTGGCTAGCCTTTTGGGATCAGCCTTTTTTTGTTATCAAATTAAGTCGTTAAGTCAGATTTATTCTCCGCTACCGTCATCACTCTTTTTTTGTTTTTTGAGAGTGCTGATAATATGAGCAATTCTCTTGTTTTTGAATATAAAATCTCTAAAGAGTATGATATTCATAAGAACAAAAAATGCCAAAAGAACTACTAAGACCGCTATGGGATTCTGCGGACACCAGTTTGCAAGGAACATCATCGGGAATCCGAATACTATCGCAGGGAAATTCTGATATACAAGGTTATCAGCGGCAGGTGATTTAAACTCACTGTCTATCTCTCTTAAGAGAATTATACCCGTACTTGCAGTACCCGTAAGCATTCCGTACATTGCCATAAACTGCTCTTCGGAGTATCTCGAGAAGAATTTCTTAGCTATGAACCTATTATAAATATAGGTTGCCACAGCTCCAACAACGCACATAATGATAAGTACACCTATATAGTCTTTTACAAGATCGAGTCTTATTGCCGCGATTCCCGAAACTACCATAATATCGAAAAAGAAATTACTGAGTCTTGTAAGAAGAAAATTGTTTGCGTAATCGTGATGAAGAATATCCTTTTTGCGCATAAAATTCATTGAAAGCTTAACCACAGTTGCAAGAAGCACGCCAAGAAGGAAGTTGAAGCCGTATACGAGGCTCCTCATTCCGGGAAGTAAGTTGCCAAGAAGTGCCATAGCACCGTAAGTGATGAAATACGACATCATGATAAGCGCAAGCTGAATGGTTATTTTATCAACGCTTTCAGTCATAGGTATATCATTCGGCGCCTGAACCTCATTCATATCGATATCTTCAAGCTTATCGCTGTGCTTAATAAGCTTTCCTGTTCTTTTAAGAACGTTCATATGTATAACGCCGCCAAAGGATGCAACAAGGAAGCCTATTGCAGCAACCGTAAGACCGAAGCTCTTACCGCCGACAAATCCCTGCTCTTCGTAAATCATACCGTAGTTCATAGCCTGACCCGTTCCCTGACCGAAACCGAAGGCAAGAAGAATTCCGGAGCCCTCAAAGAAATCTTTTATAAAGAACCCTGCGAGTATAGTAACTGCAAGTCCGAGCGTTCCCTGAAGCAGATACGTGCTTACCGTAGTCACACCCGTGTTAAATATTTCCTTAGTTCTCTTTTTGTTGAGGTGCGTTTTTGTAGTCTTCAGAGTGGCTGCTATAAAGCCGAGCGCCAAGGTATGATAAGTTATCATTTCAAGGTATGCCATTCCGCCACCGCCAAAGAAAGCGGTATCGAACATAACGTCACCCGATATCAGGTTATAAATCGTGGAGATTATAAGCAAGATAGTTCCACCAAGCACCGACGTTGGTATAAGCGATGCTTTAATAAATTTCACTCTTCTTTTAAGTGCGTTAGCAACAAGAAGACTCATAAGCAAAATAGCTATGATACTGAGAAATCCCCAGTTTCTATATTCCCAAAAATTTTCCATTTTCAACCTCCGAAACTATGTTTTTATACCTATGAAACAGATTGAGATACTTCAGAGCGCAAAATCTCTTATCTCCCTTTATCTGATATATTGTTTTTCCTTCGTAAACGTTAAGCTTGTTCTTTCCGAGTATCGTAACAGCCTTCACCGTGTCAAAGGAGAACTCCTTTTCCCCGATATTCTTTCCGGATACGGTCATTTTATCTCCGTACAAGGACAAGTTGACATTCTCGTCGATGATGTTCTTTTTTTTGTATACGATCACCTCGGAAATTTGCACCGTTTCAGAATATAACGGGGTATCCGTGTGAAGTTTTGAATCAAAATTATTCACAAAGTCGTTTTGATAATCATACCAATCCGAAACAAAACGGAAAGGAAATTCGGAGTCGACTCCAACAAGTTCCTTCGTTTCAAGATACCTTATCTTTTTCCCACATCTTTTACACATGATAATATCGCCGCTGCTCTCGAACTCCGAAAGCCCATGATCAGGACAAACGTACATCGCGCGCTCAAGATATTCGGCAAGATGATCGGATCTGAATTCACCGGTCGGCATAGCCTCGTCTACGTAGAGTGCATTTTTTATGTATTCGTATATTTCATCATCACTCATCGCGGCGTAAGCCTCGGGTTCAAGCACGTCGGCTACATACCCACGCATGCTGCCGCGACGTACAACGTCACTCCATCTCGGGTGAACACCGTATCCCCCCTCAAGTCTGAACAGTGCAACGGGTAGCTTCAATGCCTTAACAAGACCTACGATAGCATTGTTCATATGCCCCGTTTTGCCGCTGAATGTTCTGTTTCCCTCGGGCGCTATGGCAATACTTCCACCCTCCTTTGCCACTCTCATACAGTTGAGAACGGCGGAAACGTCTGCAGTTTGCTTTTTGATCGGAATAGGCTCAACTGCATATTTGAGCAACTTTGAAATAAATCCCATAGAGAAGATATCTTCGCTCGCAACGTAATATACGGGAAGCTTGAACGGCATTCCGACGAAGAACTGATCAAAGGCGGTTTGGTGATTATAAAGTATAAGGTACTGTCTTTTTTTCAGCTCTTTTGATTTTTCAATTTTTATACCGTATTTCCATTTACAATATGGATAAAGTAAACAATAGGCTACATTTTGGACGATTTTATGCCTTAGCT
The DNA here is from genome assembly GCA_045654585.1 of Eubacteriales bacterium. Lineage (GTDB taxonomy): Bacteria > Bacillota > Clostridia > Oscillospirales > CAG-272 > UBA1740. The sequence goes on along the minus strand of JAZONS010000019.1, from coordinate 9,601 downwards.
TTATCCATTTTTTCTTTTTTTTCTTTTTTGACATATGATACTCCAACAAGTTTTCAGCTTTTTTTCTATCATAGAGCCTCAATTACAACGTTCGTTTTTTGCGTTTTGTGACGCACTGTCAGGCAAAGTCGGAACATTGTTTATTTTATAGTTTAGCACAAAAAAGCAAATTTGTCAATTATTTCTCTTCCATGAATTCTTTCCCGCAATAATTTCAAAGGTGATATTTCATTGCTATGATATTGTGGAATACCGAAATACTCCCGAAACAACGCCTTGTTTTCTTCTTCAAAAGAGAAAATAAACGCCCTATGCATTTCGTATTTTGAAATTATTTTGAAAAACCTCTTGAAATTTCCATATTTATATGATAAAATAAGATAATATTATTTTTATATACGCGTATAGGCGTGTAGATAAATTGTTGGAAACGGAGAAAAGCAATGCAGGAGAAATTCATAAGCCTTCTATACCCTAATGAAGATTCTCAAAACTTTCATTCTTTCAGAGATAACCTTCCCGATATATCCGAGGACGTTTGCGACGAGCTTGGTCTTACCGAGCTTTTTAATTTGAAAAACAGCACGCTTTCGGATTTCTTCACAGAGGATATCGACGTTATTAAATATCGCCAATCAACCATCGAAGATATTTTGAACATTCCGGAGATCAAGGATACTTTGGCAGAGGTTCACCCGATACTTGATGACATACAGCAACTACGCAGACTCGATATGGAAAGCTCAAATTCGGGAGATTCTTATCTCTACAGCATTACGGAAATTGAGCTTTACGTCAGTTGCATAGATATGCTGAGACGTGGATTTGAGCCAATAAAGGATAAGATCAAGAGCCCCGCATTCAAAACCCTGTCAAGCTTTATAATAGAGCTTGCGAGCTCCGAATATTATGCAGAGCTTAATAAAAAGCTTTCGGCTCTCGCATCAAGAGTTCACGAGGTAAAGAGCGTTACGATAGGCGTTAACCTCGACAGAGAGCTGCGTCCCTGCTCTGCAGGTGTTATATCGGTGAATTCCGAGCAGTTCAAATCCGGCAAGACTCTCGATAAGATCCTGCGTCTTTCGTTCAAAAACGATGCTATGACCTGCATCGCAGAGCTCTCGCCTCTCGGAAAAGGGCAGAGCGATAACAAAAAGGAAGCTCTCGTTGCCGCCTTCCATACGGCTATCGAAGACGTTTTCAAATCATCTATAAAGGGCTGGCGTTCAATCGTCGGAGAATACGTGCTTGACAATACGGATTTCCTTCTCAAGCTGCTTCCCGAGATCGAGTTTGTTTCCAAGGCGTCCGAGCTTATCAGAAAGCTCGAAGCTCACCCCGGATGCACCGTGGTGGTTCCAGACGTCAAGCCAAAGAAATGCAAAGAGTTCTCCGCTCTCGGACTTTTCAACCCCAGAGTTGCTCTCGCTATTGACGATGAGATAGTAACTAACGATTTCATATTCGATGACAACGCAAGAATATACGTGCTTACAGGACCCAACCGAGGCGGTAAATCGGTTATTACGGTTGCGGTAGGTGCTGCGGAAGCATTCTGTATGCTCGGTCTGCCGGTGCCTGCGGAAAAGGCGTCTATCTCTCCCGTTGACGGTATATATACTCATTTTCCCGAGGGCGCGGATGACACGATAGATAAAGGACGTCTCGGAGAAGAATGCGCAAGACTCCGTGAAATATTCGATGCCGCGACCGAGGACAGTCTTGTTCTCCTCGATGAATCGCTTTCGTCAACAGGTGCGTACGAGGCATCTTATATCGCATCGGAGATCCTCGCAAGCTTTGCGGTCATGAGAACGAGAGGAATCTTCTCTACTCACCTTCACGAGCTTGCCGCGAGAGTTCCCGAAATAAATCAGAAGTCAACGGAGCTCGGCGGTATTCAGATAGATACTCTGGTTGCGGGAATCGAGGAGGGCAAACGCTCCTTCAAGATAGTAAGAGCAAAGCCGGACGGTAAGTCCTACGCAAGAGATATCGCAGATAAATACGGTCTTTCTTTCGAAAGCATCATGGCGAAAAACAATTCGAGAAAAGGAGAGACATCATGAGCGTAGTTATAGGAATAGACGTTGGCGGCAGCACAACTAAAATCGTCGGCTTCCGCAACAACAAAGATAAGAGAGAGCTGATACAGCCTCAGTTTGTTCAGGCAAACGACCCGATAACATCTATTTACGGCGCTTTCGGAAAGTTTACCGATGAAAACAGTCTCTCGCTCTCTTCAATAGATAAGGTAATGATGACAGGTGTCGGCTCCTCGTATTTGAAAAACGGGCTTTACGGGCTTGAATGCATAAACGTACCCGAGTTTCAGAGTATAGGACTCGGAGGGCTTTATCTCTCGGGACTTAACAACGCTCTTTGCGTAAGCATGGGAACGGGTACGGCGCTGGTACACGCGGTTGCCGGAAAAAAGATGACGTATCTTGGCGGTACGGGAGTCGGAGGCGGGACGCTTATGGGACTCTCAAGACTCCTGCTTAATGCAGACGAGATACCTCACATCACGAAAATGGCAACGAACGGCAATTTGAAGAACATAGACCTTCTCATTTCGGATATGACCGCTGAAAACTCCTTGAGCGAATTAAACCAAGATCTCACCGCATCAAATTTCGGAAATCTTTCCGATATTGCAAGTAAGGATGATATCGCTTCGGGAATTCTCAATATGGTTTTTGAAATGGTCGGTATGATATCGGTATTCGGAGCGCGCTCGGTCGGAGTAAAGAATATTATTCTCACCGGAAATCTGACGCAGCTTCCCTATTGCCGCAAAAAATTTGTTCAGTTTGACGGACTCTATGAAAAAGAGGGCTTGAAGTTCTCTATCCCCGAGCTTTCAAACTTTGCGACAGCCATAGGCACCGCTCTTTGCGGTTAACGGCAAGGAGATATCCTATGACAAAAAGCATACTTCGTTTTATGATCCCGAAAAGTCTTGTCGAGTATATCAATATCGACAGCTCGGTAAGGCAGGCTCTTGAAAAAATGAATTTTCACAGATATACTGCAATTCCCGTTCTTGACTCGGAAGGAAAATATATCGGCACTCTCAGAAATGATGACATTTTTAATTACTTTTTAAAAAGCGGAAGCTTTGACAAATTCACTGCAGAGGATATTCCGATAAGCGCGATCCTCGACGCATCCTATTCAAAGCCCGTTTTACATAACACATCGATAAGAGAACTTATCGAAAGTGTCAAGGAGCACAACTTTGTTCCTATCGTCGATGACAGAGGATGTTTTATCGGCATAGTTTTAAGACGAGAGATACTCAACTATCTCTTGAAGCATATTAAAGATTTTGATTAAAATTAACATATACAATTTGCAAAGCGGACTATACACCGCCTTGCAGGGGAGGAAAAATGAGCGAAGAAAAGAAGAATCAATCCGCTTTATCTGACGTGTCGGGCAACACGCAGAGCGCGGAACAGCTTGACTCTGCATCTAACGCAAGCGAAAACGCGCCTGATGCAAAGCAGCTCCGCGAAGAAGAAAAAAGAAGAAAAGCGGAAGAAGAACGCGAACGCCGTGAGGAAGAAGAGCGCCGCCGTGAAGAAAACGAGGCGCGCAATCAGGCCTACCTCAAGAAAAAGCAGGCCGAGATGGAGCATGCCGAGCTTTATAGGCAAAGACTCCGTGAAGAAAAAGCGAGAAGACAGGCTATTGCCGCTCAGCGTAAGTCAAATAAGCTTAAGGAAGAGGCAAAGGCCGAAGCGGAGCGCAGAGCACGCGAAGAGGAAGAGCTCGCACGCCAGAACACTATAAGAGAGCATCAGGAAGATGCGGAGCGCCGCAATGCGGAAAAGGACGCTTACCTCGAGAGAGTCTCAACAAAGCGTATGGAAAATGAAAAAGCAGCTGAGGATTACAAGGCTGCAGTTGAAGAGTACAAGACCGCCAAAGAAGAAGCCGAGCGTGAAATGGCCGAAAAAATCAAGCAAGCGCAGGATAAAATCGAACAGGCAAAGGCAGCCTCCGAAGCTAAAGCGGAGGAGAATGTCGCACGCCCTGCTGACAGTGACAGTAGCGCCGATAATGCATTTGATTCAATGGACGACGATACTCTTACTTTGACGTTTGATGATTTTAACGGTACCGACGAAGAAAGCGTACCCGAAAATGAATCAGATGACGACGAGATCAAAATAATCGATATCAGCGATAAGGATAACGCAGACTCCGATAGCAATCACGCAACTGCGGAAGGTGATGACAATATTATCGTTATCGACCTTAATGACATCCCCGGTCTGTTTGACGAGGAGAAGAAGGATGAGCCGAAGGCAGAAGAACCTGCTCCTGTACCTCCCGTACCCCCCACACCGCCTGTTGCACCCGAGGCAAAGCCGACTCGTAATCCCGCACCCGCTCCAAAGCCTGCGGTGAAAAGAAGTGCGCCCAAGCCCGAGCCTAAGCCCGAGATTAAACCGGAGCCCAAGCCCGAGCCTAAGCCCGAAATCAAGCCGGAACCCAAGCCCGAGCCTAAGCCGGAAATCAAGCCGGAGCCCGCTCCTGCACCGAAAACTAAGGCTAGACCCGCTCCTCAGCCTGCAGTTGCGGTAGTCAAAAAGAAAAAGAAAAAGAAAAAAGAAAAACCTGCGGCACATATGGCACCCATGGATCCGATCCAGGCATATTTGCTCGGCAGCAGTACATACGATTTAGCAACCAAAGAGACCGATTTCGGAAAGGAACATGAGGAAAAGAAAAAGAATGCTAAAATGGCATTCGAAAACTTCCCGATTCCTCCTATGAGAATAGCTTCAACCGACGGTAATTATAAGTATTCATCGTCAACCGAAATGCCGTCTTACGATACGGGCAAATCCAAGAAAAAAAGGAAAAAGTCCGCTAAAAGTATAGTGAAAGGCGGAGATGGTGATGACGAAAGCAATCTCGATCCTTCTCTTGGTGCAGTAAGTGCTGTCGGTGCAGCCGGTGCCATTACTGCAGCTCTTGCAATCGCAGGAGCAGCCACAGACAAGGATTCCACCGCTGCACAAGCTCCTGCCGTTGCGTCCGGCGCACTCGCAGGAGATATAAATGCGTCCGATAAAGATACAGACGCTCAAAATGGAAATAAACATACCGACGATGCGGATTCAGCGGCTGCTCTTGCTGCATATGAAAGCAAGAGAAACGAAGAAGATGCTGAAGCGAAAGCAGCCGAGGATGCGGCTATAAAAGACAGATCATCCGCGGATGCCGATAAAATTTCTGACCTTGAGGACAAGGAGAGCAAGGATGCTCTTGACGATGCCGAGAGGAACGGATTGACCGACGCGGCAGACAAAGCCGAAAAAGATTCTGATGCTGCGCTTCTCAAAGACAAGGAAAATAAAGATGCAGAGAGCGACGAGCTTGCTTCTCTTGCCCGCAAAGCTGACGCCGATTCTGATAAAGAGAAAGAACGCGAAGCTACAGAAGCTTTAGAGAAAGCCAGCGACGAAGCGGACGATTCCCTCTCCACCGCCGAAAAATCCGATGAGGATTCCGACAAGGACAGTCTGAAAGACGCGGAAGACAGCGATGCAAAGAGCGATGAGCTTGCTTCTCTTGCCCGCAAAGCTGACGCCGATTCGGATAAAGAGAAAGAACGCGAAGCTACAGAGGCTTTGGAAAAAGCCAGCGACGAAGCGGACGATTCCCTCTCTACTGCAGAAAAGAGCGACTCCGAAGACGATAAAAAAGCTACCGAAGCGCTCGATGAAGAAAATGAAAAGATCGAGGAAGCTCTTTCTTCCGCCGAAAAAGCAGAATCCGATGAAGAAGCAACCGAGCTTCGCGAATACGAAGAACACTCCGATGCCGGCAAAGAGCTCGACGAAACCGCAAGAGATCTTGAAAAAAGACGCGAGGAAGCTCTCGATGATGCAAATGCCTACTCGAATCGCGAGAAGTACGAGCAGGCTAAAGAAGCCGTTCGTGCGCTTGACGATGAAAAAGCCACCAAAGAGACTTATGCGGAAATTCTCAAGGCCGAAGCAGAACAAAAGAAAAAAGTTTCTGTTGATAACGCCGATATAGCTACAGCTGCGCTCGCGCTTAACAAGGACGAGTTCCGCCGTTACGTTGCCGAAGCTGAGGTTTACGAAGAGCTTCTTCTTGCGGATGAAGCTTTAGCACGTGATAAGCAACAGAAATTCAGCGGAGATATGTCTATACTTCTTCTCAAAGAATGTATGGATATCGAAAAGGAGTTGCTCATCTCCTATACCGATATCATAAGACGCGCAATTATCTCCGACAACGATAAATATCATAAAATCTATTCCGAGAAGCTTGAGGAAATGCTGAGAGAGTACAACGCAGATATAGGCTTCTGGAATCATTATACGGGAGAGCACGTTCCAAAAGTGCCCGGAACGTATCTCTCTCACGCAAAAAGCGGTAAAAACGTCCCCGAGGTTCCCGGTGTAGATGTTCCGCGTCAGGTTGCCGTAAAATTGCCCTATGCGACATCCAGAACGTTAACAGCTGCAGATAAGGCAAGATCCTCGGTTGCTCCCGCAACGAATGGTATCAGCGAGCAAACTCCCCTTGTATCCGCTGATAGAATCTCCACAATCAATCTTCTGCAAGAGACAAAAGCATTAAACGCCGAGGCCGGGTCGCTCCTTAATTCCAACGGTGTTAACGACACCACCAAATTTAAGGACTATCTCAGACGCGCATACGCTTACGAGAGAGAACTGAAGGAAACAGAGCAATCTCTCCGTAAAAAGCAGTTGCAGCAGACCGGCACAATGGAATTTGTCTTCCTCAAGGGTTGTATAGACCTTGAAAGACAGCTTCTTGAAAGCTATGTTCAGAGCTACAGATGCGCCGTAAGATCCGGTGACAAAAAGCTCGCATCCGAATATCTTTCAAGCATTGAGAACGCAACAAGAGAATACAATGCGGATCTCTCACGTTGGAGCTTACTTACCGGCACTAAGCCCGAAACCGTACCCGCTTCGTTTACTGAAAACGTAAAAAGCGGCAAAGTTATTCCTCTCTTGATTCCCGTCGTTTCACTTCCCTCCCACGTGGAAGAGGCTATGAAGAGAAGAATTGCAAGACGCAGAAGAAGAGGCGAGCCTCCAATACAGGAAACTTTCGAAAACACAGAAGTTTACGAGGCTATCCTTGCCAGAGCTTCATTAAGCGCTCTCGGCGAGAAAAGAAAGCCAATATCTACGGATACGTCGGAAGTCCCTGCTGAAGTAAAACTTAAAAGCGGTGAAACTGTTGAAAGCTTCATCGCACGCTACGAAGATGCTTTGGCAGCTAAGAATGCCCAGAAAGCAACCGCTACCACTATCACATCGCCCGCGTCGGGTTCTGCAGTATCCGCAAAACCTTCGCCCTACACGGCTACAGGTGACGATGATGAAATCGGTGAGCTTTATCTCTTTGGTAAAGGTCACGTAAGAGAAGGTATCGACAACCGCGCAAAAGTTGTTGCAAGAACAGGTGACAGACCTGCGACAACTACCGCTCCCAAAAAGCCCGAGTTATCCTTCCTCGCTGCAGGAATGTTCGCAGATCCTGCCGAGCTTGATGTAGGTCTGCTCAGAGCTATCTATTCGAAGGAAGCTATCCGCGCACCCAAGGACGAAGTGCTCAGTGAGAAGCACAATAAAACTGTCGATAAAGAAGCTGCCGATTACGATCAGCATGAGTTTGAGCGCGCCGGAAGATCTGATATCGCAAAAACAGTTGCTGAACTCAAAGCAGATAAGGAGCTCGCAGACCTTGATAAGGTAGATGAAAAGCTTGACAAAAAATACGCATTTGACAGAGCTTTTGACAGAGCTTTCCCATCAGAAGAGGTTGCTGAGCTTTCAGAGGCTGAGCTTCGTCGTTTCCTTAATGATTCTTACGTTACCGAAAGAAAGCTTAAGAAGGAAAGATCGAAGGTTGACGAAAAGATCATTTACAGTAAGCACGATCTTCCCCTTTCTAACTTTATGCTTCGTAAGGGAAGAAACACCGCGGATCTTTTCAGCGATCAGCTTGAAATAGAAAGAAAGCTTCTTGAGCTTTATCTCCAGTGCTACTTCTATTCTTCGGTGGCAAAAAATCCCAAATGCTCTGATATCTATCGCAGAAAATCAAAGGCAGCTATAAAGAGATATAATAAGAAGCTTGAAACCTGGTGTGCTTTGTATGATGCTGAAGGCGAAGCTGTTTCGCTCGAGGTGCTCAATGACATCAGGCTTGGCGGAGCTTTGCCTACGGTTGCCGCTCCCGGCACCCCCGGTCCTACATCACATACTCTTCCCGACGGAGTTGAACTTAAGGATAATACAGTTTCTAAAAAATTCCCTCCCGAGAAGCCTGTTGAACCCGAAAAACCAAAGACCGCAAAAGAAAAGCTTAAAGATTTCTTCTTTGACGTTATTCTTGACCAAGTTCCTGTAGAGCCTACAAAAGAAGACCTCGAAATAGAAGAAAATCTTGTTTATTACGGCGATTACGTAAAGAGAAAGCGCTCGCCCGAGCTCTTGAATTATGATGTTCTTGAGTATGAGGCTGAGAACTCAGATAGCGAAACAAAGCGCAAGCTTGAATTTGAAAAGCATATTCTGGAGTACGAAAAGAAACTCGCTTCGAAGCAAGAAGAGACCGTGCGTACTCTCATTATCGACAGAACTGTTATCAAGCATGACGGTACTCAGTTCAAGCCCGCCGCAAAAGCCGTCGGAAACGACGAGATCGTTTCACTGATCGTATATAAGCCTAACGATTCCGCAATAGACGGCAAAAAGCTTTATTCGAGAAAGAATAAATCCAAGAAACGCGCAAGAAAGCTTGAAAAGACCGCAAGAGCTGCTTATAGCGCTCTTATGGATTCAAGAGGCGCTATGGCGCTCGTTCACCTCGGCTCTTGCATCGAGATCGAAAGAAAGCTTCTCGAAACGTATATTGACGATTATCGTTATGCTCTTGCGGCAGAGGATAAAAAATTCATCAGACGTTATTCTGTTAAGATTACAGAAACCGTCAACAAATACAACGCAAACCTCGAGCTCTGCTCTTCCCTCACGGGACTCCATATTGAGTTCATTGAGCCAGACTTTGCGAAGAAGATAAGACTCGGTTCTACTATAGTTATTCCTTCGGTCCATATTCCTGCATTCGCTATCGCTGAAATAGCAGATAACGAAAATCACGAGCTCAAACTCAAAACAGCAGCTTGGGAAGACGTGGTTGAAGAGGCTAAAAAGAGCGATGACGTCGAGCTTTATGCCCTTGCAGTAAATAGAAAAGCCGAAGAGGCCAAGGACGTTCGCGAACATCTTGAGCGCGTAGAGGAAGATGCTGCGCTCAACCTCTATGACTCTGTATTGGCTAAGCGCGAAAAAGCAAAAGAGTTACTCGATGCTTCGAAGCCTGTTAAGTCAGAAGAAGGAATAAGCGAAGATCTCATCAAGCTCGCGGATAAAATTGACGAAAAGCCTGCCATAAATGCCGAGCTTCGTAAAATCAATGAGGCTCAAGCCGAAGCCGCAATTCTCGCAGACTATGACAAGGCTGCAGACAAAGCCGCAGGTCTTGCCGAAATGGCAGAGGCTGTTGCTCC